>NZ_JMCG01000002.1:0-600000 GCF_000764325.1 Vibrio navarrensis
CTTGATTAAGCATAACGCCCGGTTAAGGGCAGCCAACGCCATTACCAAGCTTCCGCATAACACCGTAACCAAAAAAATCAACGCATGATAAAAAATGCCTGCGCGTTGGCTGTCCCTCTTGAACCGTTTGTTATGTTTAAGCTTCAAGGGCTTACGTTTTACCAAAACCAAGATTAACTCAGCGTTGACTCACAACACAAAAGCCAAGACCTAACAAAACTGAAATGACTCATAGATTTGAAAAACAGACTTCGAATTTTGGCAATTCAAGCCCCAAAAACTTGGTGGTCCAAACTTCTGATTGAGCCAAGCGCACCAACCTCGCGCGCTTACCCGAAAATTGATTGAGGCAATTCTCTGAATTTCCAGCGCCAAAGAATTGATGTCCGGAAAACAGCGCCAAACGAAGCCAGATTGCCGAGAAACACAAAAACCAACAAGCCGATGGAGCAAAGAAAAGATGCAACCAACTGATTTTGCGTGATTAAACATAACGCCCTGCTAAGGGGTGAGCAATGCACTACGAAAGCTACCGCACACCGCCCTTAATCACGAAACTCACCGCATGCTGAAAATGCCACGCATTGCGAATCCCGCTTAAGCAGTTTGTTAGCTTAAATTTCAGCACCTTAGATTTACCAAAATTGAGATTAAACCGATTTGGAAAACCAACAAACCACTTAAGCTTTGAAAACCCGAAATGACTCAAACTTTGTGGCCGCTCATGTGCTTTGAAAACCAGTAAATTTTGATAAATCATTTTCGGAAAACTCAAAGCGAACGCCAAACTTCAAAAGCGACTTTGCGCCAAGCTGGCTAACCTTGAGCAATCCTAAAACTTCATTGAGGCAACTGCTCAAAACTTGCATTGGCAAACAATGCCGATTTGCCGAGGAAACCTGAACGAATGGCCAGAGGAAGAAAAAACAGGCTGCAAACAATTGATTTTATTTGTTTTAAGCTAACGCCCTGCTAAGGGGTGAGCAATGCACGACAAAAGCTACCGCACACCACCTGAATCATGAAACCCACCGCATGCTAAAAATGCCACGCATTGCGAATCCCGCTTAAGCAGTTTGTTAGCTTAAATTTCAGCACCTTAGATTTACCAAGCCTGAGATTAAACCGATTTGGGAAGCCGGCAAACTGCTTAAGTTTTAAAACCCGAATTGACTCAAACTTTGTGGCATTTTGTGCTCTTTGAAAATCAGTAAATTTTGACCACACATTTTCGAAAAACTCAAAGCGAAAACTGAACTGCTAAAGCAACTTTGCACCAAATTTACTCACCTCGCGCAATCCCAAAATTCAGTTGAGGCAACAGCTCAAAACTCGCGTTGGAAAACAATGCTGATTTGCCGAGTAAACCTGAACGAATTACCAAGGGAAGAAAGAAAAAGCCACAACCAATTGATTTTTATTGCTTTAAGCTAACGCCCTGCTAAGGGGTGAGCAATGCACTGCAAAAGCTACCGCACACCGCTTTTAATCACGAAACTCACCGCATGCTGAAAATGCCACGCATTGCGAATCCCGCTTAAGCAGTTTGTTAGCTTAAATTTCAGCACCTTAGATTTACCAAGCCTGAGATTAAACCGATTTGGAAAACCAACAAACCACTTAAGCTTTGAAACCCGAATTGGCTCAAACTTTGTGGCCTTTCATGCGATTTGAAAAACCCGAAAATTTTGATAAATCACTTTCGGAAAATTCAAAGCGAAAGCTAAACTGCCAAAGCGACTTTGCGCCAAACTTGCTAACCTCGTGCAGTCTCAAAACTCAATTGAGGCAACTGCTCAAAACTCGCATGAGCAAACAATGCCTGATTTGCCGGAAAACCTAAACGAATTGCCAAAGGAAGAAAGAATAGACCGCAACCAATTGATTTTATTTGTTTTAAGCTAACGCCCTGCTAAGGGGTGAGCAATGCACTGCTAAAGCTACCGCACATCACCTTAATCACAAAACCCGCCGCATGCTGAAAATGCCACGCATTGCGAATCCCTCTTAAGCAGTTTGTTAGCTTAAATTTCAGCACCTTAGATTTTCCAAGACTGAGATTAACCCGATTTGGAAAACCAACAAACCACCTGCATTTTAAAACCCGAAATGACTCAAACTTTGTGGCCTTTCATGCGATTTGGGAACCCGAAAATTTTGACAACTCACTTTCGAAAAACTCAAAGCGAAAGCAAAACTGCCAAAGCGACTTTGCGGCAAACTGACCAACCTCGCGCAGTTCCAAAGCTCAATTGAGGCAACTGCTCAAAATTCGCATGGGCAAACAATGTTGATTTGCCGAAAAACCTGAGCGAATTGCCAAGGGAAGAAAGAAAAGACCACAACAAATTGATTTTATTTGTTTTAAGCTAACGCTGCGTTAAGGGGTGAATGCCGCATAAACCAACTTTCCGCAGACCACTTTCACCACCAAAACTCACCGCATACTAAAAATGCCACGCGGCATGAATCCCACTTGAACGCCTTGTTATGTTTAAGGCTCAAAGGGTTAAGTTTACGAAACCAAGAGCTTAACTCGACTTACCGCTGAAAACCAAAACCAGAAGCTAAAAAACTGAATTAACTCATAAATTTGATTTTATTAACATTAAGTTTTAGCGTGAAAAACCGAAAACTGGAACTCTAACTTTGGAAATGAGAACACTTCACTCTCCTCGCCAACACACTGGATTTCAATGAGGCAATTCTCTGAATTTTTCGCGCCCGCGAATAGGAGTCCAGAAAACAGCGACCACTGAAGTTAGCTTGCCGACAAGGGAAAACTTGAAAGCTAAGTGAACAAAAAAGAGTGTAAATAACTGATTTTGCGTGATTAAACATAACGCCCTGCTAAGGGGTGAGCAATGCACTACGAAAGCTACCGCACACCACTTTAATCACAAAACTCACTGCATGCTGAAAATGCCACGCATTGCGAATCCCTCTTAAGCAGTTTGTTAGCTTAAATTTCAACACCTTAGATTGACCAAAATTGAGGTTAACCCGATTTGGGAAATCAACAAACCACTTGAGTTTTAAAACCCGAATTGACTCAAACTTTGTGACCGTTCATTTGCTTTAAAACCAATAAATTTTGATAACACATGTTCGCAAAACTTAAAGCGAAAACAAAACTGACAAAGCGACTTTGCGCCAAACTTGCAGACATCGCGCAAGCCCAAAACTCAATTGAGGCAACTGCTTAACACTCGGACTAGCAAACAATGCTGATTTGCCGAAAAACCTGAGCGAATGGTCAAAGGAAGAAAAAAGACCACAACCAATTGATTTTATTTGTTTTAAGCTAACGCTGCGTTAAGGGGTGAATGCCGCATAAACCAACTTTCTGCAAACCACTTTCACCACCAAAATTTACTGCATACTAAAAATGCCACGCGGCATGAATCCCTCTTTAACGCCTTGTTATATTTTAAGTTCATCAGGCGACAGATACTGACTACAGATAATATCAGGAACTAGTTTCAAAGCAGCAGAGTCATCCTCACCGATGATCTTCGCTAAACTGTTTCCCGCTTGCCGAAATAAAATCGAATCATCTAACGTCAGGAAATAAGCCGATTCAACATCCGGCTCGTAGGGATGTTTTTCATAGATTTTTTGGAAACACATATGTAGGCCAATCAGTTTAGACAATAGAACCTCTGCCTCAGTTTTACTTAATGATATTTCACCTCGATGTGCTTGCAGCATCATTGCCCACATATCTCCAGCCTTATAACCAACTATCTTTAGGGCACTAAGTGAAACTTCTTGTTCCAAAAACTGTTCAAAATCTTCTTTAGTAGTCTCAGCAAATGTACTAAAGCACATACAACCTAGCAGAATCGGAATACAATATTTACTCACACTTTTCATTTAGAGCTAAGTCCTTCAATAAAATATAACGCCGCGTTAAGGGGCGCAGGCACGCAATACAAAAGTTACCGCATGACAACTTAACCACTAAACCCAACGCAAATTGAAAATGCCACGCGTGCCAAGTCCCTCTTGAACGCTTTGTTATGTTTATTTAGCCTAAGATTTAAAACAGTTAAATCCATCAGCGACTGTTTCAAACTGAATTTTTGTCAAACAGACCTCCGCTAAACAGAACTCATGACGTTGAATCAATCTAGACGCTTCCTCTGCTGAAACCTGGATTGAGTTTCCAATCAGGTTAACTGCTGAGCCATCTGAAACAATTGAATAGACAAAACCTTCAGAGTCAATGACTCGATCGCTTGGACCAACAATCAAATCCACACACTCGCAATTCAAATCAGCTTCAGAACCCAAATAAACAAGCTCATCGTCACCATCTAATTTCAGAATACAAGGCCAATTGACCATGAACTTCTCCGATAAACATAACGCCCTGCTAAGGGGTGAGCAATGCGCTACGAATGCTACCGCACACCGCCTTAATCACAAAACCCACCGCATGCTGAAAATGCCACGCATTGCGAATCCCTCTTAAGCAGTTTGTTAGCTTAAATTTCAGCACCTTAGATTTACCAAAGCTAAGATTAACCCGATTTGGGAAACCAACAAACCGCTTGAGTTTTAAAACCCGAAATGACGCAAACTTTGTGGCCTTTCATGTGATTTGAAAACCAATAATTTTTGACAACACATGTTCGCCAAACTCAAAGCGAAAGCAAAACTTCCAAAGCGACTTTGCGCCAAGCTTGCTAACCTCGCGCAATCCTAAAACTCCATTGAGGCAACTGCTCAAAACTTGCGCCGGCAAACAATGCTGATTTGCCGAGAAACCTGAGCGAATGGCCAAAGGAAGAAAGAAAAGACCACAACCAATTGATTTTAATTGTTTTAAGCTAACGCCGCATTAAGGGGCAGCCAACGCTACTACCAACTCACCGCATAACAGCGTAATCACAAAAACTAACGCATAATAAAAATGCCACGCGTTGGCTGTCCCTCTTAAATGCTTTGTTAACTGATTGTCAATCTTGAACAATCAACGGCAATAGCAACAGACTAGCACCAAATGCGTAAAAGATTGGAAGAATCGCAACACTAAATCCTGCAGCCAATGCTTCATACTCTACAGTTAAATTACTCAGCGTTAAAATTATTCCGTAAAACGTTGTTAATCCCGCGCTAAACCACATTACTTTTAAAAAGATTGAAAAATTAATCACTAAAGTCCGCCCTTTAATGATAAGTAACGAGAAAATTGCTGGCACAAACGTACATATAATTGAAAAAGCATCAAAAAATTGAAGCCAACTATTCATTAGAAATAGATGACTAAAAATATAAATACAAGATAACCAGTAGATTAGAACACCAATTTTATTCAAGAGTAAATCCCCGCACTTAAATATATTCGCATCAGTTAACGCCGCATTAAGGGGCAGACAACGCTACTACCAACTCACCGCATAACACCGTAATCACAAAAACTAACGCATAATAAAAATGCCACGCGTTGGCTGTCCCTCTTAAATGCTTTGTTAGGCGGCGGTTCTCTGCATTATATGTTGAGGACCAGCTGGACCACCTAAATACAAATTCCCGGTGTCTTCAAAACCACATTTAAGATAACAATTGTACGCGGCTTTATTACGGCAATTTACCGTCAATTGTAACCGTTCAAACTCGGGATAGGTTGAAGCAACATAGCTTGGTAACAAATTCATTGCTCTACTCGCAACACCTAAACCTTGATGATTATGATCAATCAGCAAAGCTCGAACGCCTAGCGCTTTTGGATCACTAAAACTATAAGCGTCAGAATAAGATAGATCTAAGACGAAAAAACCAACAACTTGATCATTTTCGATGATCAAATGAGGATGTTCATCTTCTTTTAAAGATAAGATGAATTCACCAAGCTTATCGACTGTGAACTGAACTTGTTCGGGTTTTACTCGTAATTTTTCAACTTCAGCATCACGAGTTTTATTATATTTCTCAATAATTAACATGTTACCTCGATCTCAAATGACGCCTAACGCCCTGCTAAGGGGTGAGCAATGCACTGCCAAAGCGGCCGCACGCCGCCTTAATCACAAAACCCAACGCATGCTGAAAATGCCACGCATTGCGAATCCCTCTTAAGCAGTTTGTTAGCTTAAATTTCAACGCCTTAGATTTACCAAACCTGAGACTAACCCGATTTAGGAAACCGGCAAACTACCTGAGCTTTAAAACCCGAAATGACTCAAACTTTGTGGCCGTTCATTTGCTTTACAAAACCAGTAAATTTTGAGAACTCATTTTCGGAAAACTCAAAGCGAAAGCAAAACTTCCAAAGCGACTTTGCGCCAAACTGACTGACCTCGTGCAACCTAAAAACTCAATTGAGGCAACAGCTCAAAACTCACGTTCATATACAATGCTGATTTGCCGAAAAACCTGAACGAATTGCTAAAGGAAGAAAGAAAAAGCCACAACCAATTGATTTTCATTGTTTTAAGCTAACGCCGCGTTAAGGGGCGCAGGCACGCAATACAAAAGTGACCGCATAACACCTTAACCACTAAACCCAACGCAAATTGAAAATGCCACGCGTGCCAAGTCCCTCTTAAACGCTTTGTTATGCCGTTACTTTTTGTTTTAAGTGAACCTCTACCGCTTTTGAACCATCGGAAAGTATGAAAAAGTCTGAATCAAAACGTTGAACCACATTAAAGCCTAGTGCCTTAAAAACAGCGACATTACCTGTTTGCTCAACACACCAAACCGAGACTGAGTTAATACGCTTAAACTGTGTAACAACGAAATCAACGAGCTTTCTGGCTACACCTTTTTGGCGAAAACTTGGTGTAACTGCTAACGAGCTAAGCTGTAATTCTGAGCCAACCTGTTTAGCTTTAACTACTCCAACTAAAGCCTGATCAACATGGAAACCAAAACAACTCCACTCACTTTTAGCACTGTTTTTATTGCTAACTGCGAGCTCGGTTGGCCTGTAAACTTGACGAAGTTCGTCGAAGCAACGCTCTGACAGTTCAACCACTAATTTTTCATTTACATCAAGCTGCTTGATCATCAATTTCACCTTAGGCATAACGCCCGGTTAAGGGGCAGCCAACGCCACAACCAAGCTTCCGCATAACACCGTAACCACAAAAAACAACGCATAATAAAAATGCCACGCGTTGGCTGTCCCTCTTGAACCGTTTGTTATGTTTAAGCTTCAATGACTTACGTTTTACCAAAACCAAGATTAACTCAGCTTTGATTCACAAACAAAAGCCAAGACCTAAAAAACGGAAACGACTCATAGATTTGAAAAACAGACTTTGTATTTCGGCAATTCAAGCCCCAAAACCTGTGTTCAAAATACTGATTGCGCCAGCCGCCCTAACCTCGCGCTTACTCGAAAATTGAATGAGGCAATTCTCTGAATTTCCAGCGCCAAAGAATAAGTGTCCAGAAAACAGCGCCCGCTGAAGTCAACTTGCCGACAAACACAAAACCAATCATCCGAGGGAACAAAGAAAAGATACAACCAACTGATTTTGCGTGATTAAACATAACGCCCTGCTAAGGGGTGAGCAATACACTGCCAAAGCCACCGCACACCGCCTTAATCACAAAACTCACCGCATGCTGAAAATGCCACGCATTGCGAATCCCTCTTAAGCAGTTTGTTAGCTTAAATTTCAGCACCTTAGATTTGCTAAAGTTGAGATTAACCTGATTTGGGAAACCAACAAAACGCTTGAGTTTGAAAACCCGAATTGACTCAAACTTTGTGGCATTTCATGCGATTTGAAAACCCGAAAATTTTTATAAATCAATTTCGGAAAACTCATAGCGAAAGCAAAACTTTCAAAGCGACTTTGCGCCGAACTTACTCACCTCGAGCAATCCCAAAATTCAATTGAGGCAACAACTCGAAAATCGCGTTGGCAAACAATACTGATTTGCCGATAAACCTGAACGAATTGCCAGAGGAAGAAAGAAAAAGCCACAAACAACTGATTTTTAATATTTTAAGCTAACGCCCTGCTAAGGGGTGAGCAATGCACTACAAAAGTTACAGCACACCAACCTAATCACAAAACCCACCGCATGCTAAAAATGCCACGCATTGCGAATCCCTCTTAAGCAGTTTGTTAGCTTAAATTTCAGCACCTTAGATTAACCAAACCTGAGATTAACCCGATTTGGAAAACTGGCAAACCACCTGAGTTTTAAAACCCGAATAGGCTCAAACTTTGTGGTCTTTCATGCGATTTGAAAACCCGAAATTTTTGAAAACTCACTTTCGAAAAACTCAAAGCGAACACAAAACTTCCAAAGCGACTTTGCAGCAAACTGGCTAACCTCGCGCAATCTCAAAGCTCAATTGAGGCAACTGCTTAAAACTCGAATTGGGCAAACAATACAGATTTACCGAAAAACCTGAACGAATGGCCAAAGGAAGAAAAAACAGACCACAACCAATTGATTTGATTTGTTTTAAGCTAACGCTGCGTTAAGGGGTGAATGCCGCACAAACCAACCTTCAGCAGACCACTTTCACCACCAAAAATCACCGCATACCAAAAATGCCACGCGGCATGAATCCCTCTTTAACGCCTTGTTATGTGCCTGGTTTCAAGTACACGCCTTCCTGACGGAGTTGAGTTCGTAAATCTAACATTTGTATATTTGTAACTATCACGGAAAACAGATTTCCAATAGCTATAGCAAACATTAAGCCTGCTGCATATCCATTCCATAACCCGAGATTAGCTTGAATGAGTGTGTTGAATGCCAGACAAAAGAAGATGATACTGGATATGAACATTCTCAACTCACCACAACTAAATTTGTAGGTGTTGTCCGCATAATCATACCTAATTTTTACCTTTGAACTCAGACCGCCAAGTTTTACATACATCGTGCTTTCACCGCTTTCATAAGCAATGTCATTGAGATCCAGTATTTTTTCTATGCGTTCCAACATGATTTTATATCCTTGAAAATTGATTACCTTGAGACTATTACTAAAGACAACCAATTTCATAAGATATTTGGAATTTCACAGCCTAAGTCACGTATACAGGATTAGGCACATAACGCCCTGCTAAGGGGTGAGCAATGCACTGCAAAGGCTACCGCACACCGCCTTAATCACGAAAACCCAACGCATGCTAAAAATGCCACGCATTGCGAATCCCTCTTAAGCAGTTTGTTAGCTTAAATTTCAGCATCTTAGATTTGCCAAACCTGAGATTAACCCGATTTGAGAAACCAACAAACCGCCTTGAGTTTTGAAATCCGAATTGACTCAAACTTTGTGGCATTTCATGCGATTTGAAAACCCGAAATTTTGATATGTCACCTTTCGGAAAACTCAGAGCGAACGCAAAACTTCCAAAGCGACTTTGCGCCAAACTGGCTAACCTCGCGCAACCCCAAAACTCAATTGAGGCAACAGCTCAAAACTTGCATTGGCAAACAATGCTGATTTGCCGAGAAACCTGAACGAGTGGCCAAAGGAAGAAAAAAGACCACAACCAATTGATTTTATTTGTTTTAAGCTAACGCCCTGCTAAGGGGTGAGCAATGCACTGCAAAAGCTACCGCACGCCGACTTAATCACAAAACCCACCGCATGCTGAAAATGCCACGCATTGCGAATCCCTCTTAAGCAGTTTGTTAGCTTAAATTTCAGCACCTTAGATTGATCAAACCTGAGATTAACTTGATTTAGAAAACTGGCAAACCACTTGAGCTTTAAAACCCGGAATGACTCAAACTTTGTAGCTAGTCGTTTTTGGTGAAACCAACGATTTTTCATGGTACATGTTCGGATAAATCAAAGCGAAAACTAAACTTCCAACGCGACTTTGCACCAAGCTTACTGACCTCGCGCAATCCCAAAATTCAATTGAGGCAACAGCTTAAAACTCGCGTTGGAAAACAATGCTGATTTGCCGAGTAAACCTGAACGAATTACCAAGGGAAGAAAGAAAAAAACACAAACAACTGATTTTTAATGTTTTAAGCTAACGCCCTGCTAAGGGGTGAGCAATGCACTACGAAAGCTACCGCACACCGCCTTAATCACAAAACCCAACGCATGCTGAAAATGCCACGCATTGCGAATCCCGCTTAAGCAGTTTGTTAGCTTAAATTTCAGCACCTTAGATTTACCAAGCCTGAGATTAACCTGATTTGGGTTCCTAACAAACAGCCAGAGTTTTAATACCCGAAATGACTCAAACTTTGTGGCATTTCATGCGATTTAAAAACCCGAAAATTTTGATAAATCACTTTCGGGAAACTCAAAGCGAAAGCAAAACTTCCAAAGCGACTTTACGGCAAACCTACTGACCTCGCGCAATCCCAAAATTCAATTGAGGCAACTGCTCAAAACTCGCGTTGGCAAACAATGCTGATTTGCCGAGAAACCGGAACGAGCTGCCAAGGGAAGAAAAAACAGGCTGTAATCAATTGATTTTCATTGTTTTAAGCTAACGCCCTGCTAAGGGGTGAGCAATGCACTGCAAAAGCGACCGCACACCAACTTAATCACAAAACTCATCGCATGCTGAAAATGCCACGCATTGCGAATCCCTCTTAAGCAGTTTGTTAGCTTAAATTTCAGCACGTTAGATTGACCAAACCTGAGATTAACTCGATTTGGAAAACTAGCAAACCGCCTAAACTTTGAAACCCGAAACAACTCAAACTTTGTGACCGTTCATTTGCTTGGAAACCAGTAAATTTTGATAAATCACTTTCGGAAAACTCAAAGCGAAAGCAAAACTTCCAAAGCGACTTTGCGGCAAACTTGCTAACCTCGTGCAGTCCCAAAACTCAATTGAGGCAACTACTCAAAACTCGCATTGATAAACAATGCTGATTTACCGAAAAACCTGAACGAATGGCCAAGGGAAGAAAGAAAAAACCACAACCATTTGATTTTACGTGTTTTAAGCTAACGCCCTGCTAAGGGGTGAGCAATGCACTGCCAAAGCTACCGCACACCGCCTCAATCACGAAACTCACCGCATGCTAAAAATGCCACGCATTGCGAATCCCTCTTAAGCAGTTTGTTAGCTTAAATTTCAGCACCTTAGATTTACCAAGCCTGAGATTTACTCGATTTAGGAAACCGGCAAACCACTTAGGTTTTAAAACCCAAATTGGCTCAAACTATGTGGAATTTCATGCAATTTGAAAACCCGAAAATTTTAATAAATCATTTTCGGAAAACTCAGTGCGAACACAAAACTTCCAAAGCGACTTTGCGCCAAACTGGCTAACCTCGCGCAACCCCAAAACTCAATTGAGGCAAGCGCTCAAAACTCGCATTGGCAAACAATGCTGATTTGCCGAAAAACCTGAACGAATGGTCAAGGGCAGAAAGAAAAGACCACAACCAGTTGATTTTATTTGTTTTAAGCTAACGCCCACTTAAGGGGCTGACAACGCGACTACCAAGTTTCTGCACAACACTGAAACCACCAAAATCAACGCATAATGAAAATGCTGCGCGTTGGAAGTCCCTCTTGAAGTGTTTGTTATGCTTTATTACTCATTGATTACATTGAATTTTTACAATGACTATCGCTTGCAGCCACTTTAACTCAAAATGATAAACTTGCCTACTTTCAGCAATCATTGGTGCAAATAAGATCCCAAATAAATTGAAGCGAATTAGCCTGCGGAATCAATGGGTCAACAACACCAAAGGAAGAGACCTTTCAGCGATAATTGAACCTTTTACGAACACAATCTATCAGAGCTGAGCCGGACAAAAACGCATAAGCATCGTTCAACTTTCAATCGCCACAAAAAAGAACAATAAACTCATAATATCAATAAATTAGAATAGGAAAACTTCTAAATCAGACTAAGTTTTCCCATTAAAATTTATATATTGATTTTGCTGAGGCTCAATAAAGCATAACGCCGCGTTAAGGGGTGAGCAACGCAACGACTAACTTACCGCATTGCACTAAAAACTAATAAAATCAATGCATAACGAAAATGCCGCGCGTTGCGAATCCCTCTTAAACGCTTTGTTAACTGGCCGATCCCAAATGCCAAAAGTACCAATATTTTTAAGCTGCCTGTGCGGCAGTGAACCATTCATGACAAAGTTTAGAGCTGGAAGTATTTTTCTAAGCTGCCTGTGCGGCAGTGAACGAGCTTATACCGCTGGTGTCAAAATGGGACTTTTTCTAAGCTGCCTGTGCGGCAGTGAACAGACAAGCGGTAAATGAGCCGCTGCGGGTTAATTTCTAAGCTGCCTGTGCGGCAGTGAACATAGCGCCAGCTAAAGCGCCGCGACCACCTTTTTTCTAAGCTGCCTGTGCGGCAGTGAACGGCAGACACTCCCGAAGCGCCTGATAAAGAGTTTTCTAAGCTGCCTGTGCGGCAGTGAACAGTACATTTCATGCTTAGTCTTGAAATATTCATTTCTAAGCTGCCTGTGCGGCAGTGAACAACTGGACCTACATCAAACACACGCTTAAATCTTTCTAAGCTGCCTGTGCGGCAGTGAACTGGCGTGTGCTATGTCCTTTCACACACCCCCATTTCTAAGCTGCCTGTGCGGCAGTGAACTACAACTTGGCGGCTTCAATAGCACGGGTTAGTTTCTAAGCTGCCTGTGCGGCAGTGAACGGCGGTAAAAAAGCTCGTGCGATTGCTGATGATTTCTAAGCTGCCTGTGCGGCAGTGAACTTTTGCATCCATGCCAAGGCGCATGGCTGATATTTCTAAGCTGCCTGTGCGGCAGTGAACATGTGCGACACTGACGAAAAGATGCGCGAAGTTTTCTAAGCTGCCTGTGCGGCAGTGAACGTTAAAAATAAAAATCACGAATAGCGGCAAGATTTCTAAGCTGCCTGTGCGGCAGTGAACAATGCAAGCGTTCATTGGCACAAGGCTTTTCATTTCTAAGCTGCCTGTGCGGCAGTGAACCCAAAAAACCTTAGCGTTTTTATTTCTTATTATTTCTAAGCTGCCTGTGCGGCAGTGAACAAGTTAGGCAGGATGAGGCGGGTAGGCTTGATTTTCTAAGCTGCCTGTGCGGCAGTGAACATTTGATTGGTCGCAGCGCGAAACGCTGTAACTTTCTAAGCTGCCTGTGCGGCAGTGAACATCAAGGTTTCCGCTGAGAGATTGGCAGAAAAATTTCTAAGCTGCCTGTGCGGCAGTGAACGAACCGATGGCCGCGTGCCGGATGACAGAAACTTTCTAAGCTGCCTGTGCGGCAGTGAACTAATGCTTTGCAGTGGGGCTCTCGTTGTGGTTTTTCTAAGCTGCCTGTGCGGCAGTGAACGAGCTTAATGCAAACTCGCTGATGATAAGTCATTTCTAAGCTGCCTGTGCGGCAGTGAACGTTCGCACATTCCCGCTACGTTTCCGTAGCATTTCTAAGCTGCCTGTGCGGCAGTGAACTATACGCTTGCGCGCCAGCTAACGGTTATTCATTTCTAAGCTGCCTGTGCGGCAGTGAACTATACGCTTGCGCGCCAGCTAACGGTTATTCATTTCTAAGCTGCCTGTGCGGCAGTGAACTTTCACGTAACGTTCAGCGGTGCCGTCATACTTTTCTAAGCTGCCTGTGCGGCAGTGAACACAACGCGCCCATGATTTCTTGCATTCCTGATTTTCTAAGCTGCCTGTGCGGCAGTGAACAGAGAAATCATCTTGTACGGGTCGCCATCGATTTTCTAAGCTGCCTGTGCGGCAGTGAACTAAGCGGACGGCTTGTATCGAGCAAGAACCAATTTCTAAGCTGCCTGTGCGGCAGTGAACGGCATGATGATCATTCAGTGCTGATCACCCAATTTCTAAGCTGCCTGTGCGGCAGTGAACCAGTTGTCCGGTCTGGACCGTTTTAACTTCTTTTTCTAAGCTGCCTGTGCGGCAGTGAACTATGAAACTTTATCAGTAACCTATTGTTAATAAAAGTAATTACATCAAATTTCTCAAAATAACCTTTTATTTTTCACTCGATTTATTATTAATATAAATCAATAACTTAAAATCCAACGAAAAAAGATGGGTAATTTTATTGCCAGTTAACGCCGCGTTAAGGGGCGCAGGCACGCAATACAAAAGTAACCGCATGACAACTTAACCACTAAAACCAACGCAAACCAAAAATGCCACGCGTGCCAAGTCCCTCTTGAACGCCTTGTTATGCAAATGTTCTTAACGGCAAAATGTATCTATATACAAAGCCTCAACCTTGTCTCTCGCCCACTGCGTACGACGCAAAAACTTAAGAGAAGATTTGATTGATGGATTGCTGTAAAAACAGTTAATTTTAATTTCTCTGTCTAACCCTTCCCAACCGTAGTGCTCTTGTAAACGAACGAGAATTTTCTCTAAGGTTAAACCATGTAAAGGATTATTTTGCTGCTCTTGGCTCATTATTTTGGTCCTAATAATACCGCTTAGTTTGGACGCAGTTTACCAGAATTCTGAAACCAGTTAGCCAATTTATTTACATCCACAGCCTAAGACATAAGCACTGAGAAATGGGCAGATTTGAATATTTGCATAACGCCGCGTTAAGGGGTGAATGCCGCATAAACCAACTTTCCGCAGACCACTTTCACCACCAAAACTCACTGCAAACCGAAAATGCCACGCGGCATGAATCCCTCTTGAACGCTTTGTTATGTTTAAGGTTCAAGGGCTTACGTTTTACCAAAACCAAGATTAACTCGGCTCTGACTCACAAACAAAAGCCAAAACCTAAAAAACCGGAACGACTCATAATTTTGAAAATCAGACTTTGAACTTAGCAGTCAAACTCAAAAGCCTAAGACCAAATTTCCGATTGAGCCAGCCGCCCTAACCTCGTGCTTACCCGAAATTTGATTGAGGCAACTCTCAGAATTTTTAGCGCCCAAGAATGGATGTCCAGAAAACAGCGCCCAGTGGAGCTAACTTGCCGACAAACTCGAAACTAACAAACCGAGGGAGCAAAAAAACATAAACCACTGACTTTAAATAATTAAACATAACGCCCTGCTAAGGGGTGAGCAATGCACTGCAAAAGCTACCGCAAACCGACTTAATCACGAAACTCACCGCATGCTGAAAATGCCACGCATTGCGAATCCCACTTAAGCAGTTTGTTAGCTTAAATTTCAACACCTTAGATTTACCAAACCTAAGATTAACCTGATTTGAAAAGCCGGAAAACCACTTGAGTTTTGAAACCCGCATTGACTCAAACTTTGTGGCCATTCGTTTACTTTGAAACCTGTAAATTTTGATAAATCACTTTCGGAAAACTCAAAGCGAAAGCAAAATTGCCAAAGCAACTTTGCAGCAAACCGGCTAACCTCGCGCAACATCAAAGCTCAATTGAGGCAACTGCTTAAAACTCGAATTGGGCAAACAATACTGATTTGCCGAAAAACCTGAACGAATGGCCAAAGGAAGAAATGCAAAACCACAACCAATTGATTTTATTTGTTTTAAGCTAACGCCCTGCTAAGGGGTGAGCAATGCGCTACGAATGCTACCGCACACCGCCTTAATCACAAAACCCACCGCATACTGAAAATGCCACGCATTGCGAATCCCTCTTAAGCAGTTTGTTAGCTTAAATTTCAACGTCTTAGATTTACCAAACCTGAGATTAACCTGATTTAGGAAACTGGCAAACCACTTAAGTTTGAAAACCCGAAATTTTTGATAAATCATTTTCGGAAAACTCAGAGCGAACGCAAAACTTCCAAAGCGACTTTGCGCCAAACTGGCTAACCTCGTGTAGCCCCAAAACCCAATTGAGACAACAACTCAAAATTCACGTTGGCAAACAATGCTGATTTGCCGAAATAACCTGAACGAACTGCCAAGGGAAGAAAAACAGGCTGCAAACAATTGATTTTCATTATTTTAAGCTAACGCCCGGTTAAGGGGCAGCCAACGCCATTCCCAAGCTTCCGCATAACACCGTAACCACAAAAACCAACGCACAGTAAAAATGCCACGCGTTGGCTGTCCCTCTTGAACCGTTTGTTATGTTTAAGCTTCAATGACTTACGTTTAACCCAAACCAAGATTAACTCAGCTTTGATTCACAAACAAAAGCCAAGACCTGAAAAACTGAAACGACTCATATATTTGAAAAACAGACTTCGAATTTTGGCAATTCAAGCACAAAAACCTGTGATCAAAATACTGATTGAGCCAGCAGCACTAACCTCGCGCTTGGCAAAAAATTGATTGAGGCAATTCACTGAATTTCCAGCACCAAAGAACAAGTGTCCGGAAAACAGCGCCCGCTGAAGCCAACTTGCCGACAAATACAAAACCAATCAGCCGAGGGAACAAAGAAAAACCATAACCCACTGATTTTTGGTGATTAAACATAACGCCCTGCTAAGGGGTGAGCAATGCACTACGAAAGCTACCGCACACCGCCTTAATCACGAAAACCCAATGCATGCTGAAAATGCCACGCATTGCGAATCCCTCTTAAGCAGTTTGTTAGCTTAAATTTCAGCACCTTAGATTAACCAAACCTGAGATTAAACCGATTTGGAAAACTGGCAAACTAACTGAGTTTTAAAACCCGAATTAATTCAAACTTTGTGACTGTTCATTTGCTTTGAAAACCAATCAATTTTGATAACACATGTTTGCAAAACTCAAAGCGAAAGCAAAACTTCCAAAGCGACTTTGCGCCAAACTGACTGACCTCGTGCAACCTAAAAACTCAATTGAGGCAACAGCTCAAAACTCACGTTCATATACAATGCTGATTTGCCGAAAAACCTGAACGAATAGCTAAAGGAAGAAAGAAAAAGCCACAACCAATTGATTTTTATTGCTTTAAGCTAACGCCCTGCTAAGGGGTGAGCAATGCACTACAAAAGTTACAGCACACCAACCTAATCACAAAACCCACCGCATGCTAAAAATGCCACGCATTGCGAATCCCGCTTAAGCAGTTTGTTAGCTTAAATTTCAGCACCTTAGATTGACCAAACCCGGGACTAACCCAATTTGGAAAAGCAACAAACCACCTGAGTTTTAAAACCCGAAATGGCTCAAACTTTGTGGCCGTTCATTTGCTTTAAAAACCAGTAAGTTTTGAAAACACGTTTTCGCAAAACTCAAAGCGAAAGCTAAACCTGCCAAAGCAACTTTGCATCAAATTGGCTAACCTCGTGCAATCCCAAAATTCAATTGAGGCAACAACCCAAAACTCGCTTTGACAACCAATGCTGATTTGCCGAGAAACCTGAACGAATGGCCAAAGGAAGAAAGAAAAGACCACAACCAATTGATTTTAATTGTTTTAAGCTAACGCCCTGCTAAGGGGTGAGCAATGCACTGCAAAAGCTACCGCACACCGCCTTAATCACAAAACTCACCGCATGCCAAAAATGCCACGCATTGCGAATCCCGCTTAAGCAGTTTGTTAGCTTAAATTTCAACGCCTTAGATTTACCAAACCTGAGATTAACTCGATTTAGGAAACCGGCAAACCACTTGAGTTTTAAAACCCGAATCGATTCGAACTTTGTGGCCGTTCGTTCGCTTTGAAACCTGTAAATTTTGAGCACACACTTTCAGAAAACTCAAAGCGAAAGCAAAACTTCCAAAGCGACTTTGCGACAATCTGGCTAACCTCGAGCAATCCCAAAACTCAATTGAGGCAACTGCTCAAAACTCGCGTTGGAAAACAATGCCGATTTGCCGAGAAAACTGAACGAATGACCAAAGGAAAAAAGAATAGACCACAACCAGTTGATTTTATTTGTTTTAAGCTAACGCCCTGCTAAGGGGTGAGCAATGCACTGCTAAAGCTACCGCACACCGACTTAATCACGAAACCCACCGCATGCTGAAAATGCCACGCATTGCGAATCCCTCTTAAGCAGTTTGTTAGCTTAAATTTCAGCATCTTAGATTGATCAAACCTGAGATTAACTTGATTTAGAAAACTGGCAAACCACTTGAGCTTTAAAACCCGGAATGACTCAAACTTTGTAACCGTTCATTTGCTTTGAAACCAGCAAATTTTGAAAATTCATCTTCGGAGAACTCAAAGCGAAAGCAAAATTGCCAAAGCGACTTTGAGCCAAATTTGCTAACCTCGCGCAATCCCAAAACTCAACTGAGGCAACTGCTCGAAACTCACGTTGACAAACAATGTTGATTTGCCGAAAAATCTGAACGAATGGCCAAGGGAAGAAAGAAAAGACCACAACCAATTGATTTTCAATGTTTTAAGCTAACGCCCTGCTAAGGGGTGAGCAATGCACTGCAAAAGCTACCGCACACCACCTTAATCACGAAAACCCAACGCATGCCAAAAATGCCACGCATTGCGAATCCCGCTTAAGCAGTTTGTTAGCTTAAATTTCAGCACCTCAGATTTACCAAGCCTGAGGCTAACCCGATTTAAGAAACCGACAAACCACCTGGGCTTTAAAACCCGAAATGACTCAAACTTTGTGGTCGCTCATGTGCTTTGAAAATCAGTAAATTTTGAGAACTCATTTTCGGAATACTCAAAGCGAAAGCAAAACTGCCAAAGCGACTTTGCGCCAAACTGACTAACCTCGCGCAATCCTAAAACTCCATTGAGGCAATAGCTCAAAACTCACATTGATAAACAATGCTGATTTGCCGAAAAACCTGAGCGAGTTGCCGATGGAAAAAAGAAGAAGCAGCAAACAATTGATTTTATGTGTTTTAAGCTAACGCCGCGTTAAGGGGTGAGTGCCGCCTAAACCAACGTTCCGCAGACCACTTTCACCACAAAACTCACCGCATACCAAAAATGCCACGCGGCATGAATCCCTCTTAAACGCCTTGTTATACCGCTTGGTTGAAGTTAAAATAACCAACATAAAGACCACTTAAGAGACCGATTATATGACCACTAGAATTTTAGCTGATGTTGCTGCAAGCATTACTGAGTTGAAAGCTAATCCTATGAAAGTTGCAACTAGTGCTTACGGTGAACCTGTTGCTGTATTGAACCGAAATGAGCCAGCATTTTATTGCGTACCTGCCGAAGCGTACGAAATGATGATGGACAGACTCGAAGATCTTGAACTACTAGCTATTGCAAAAGAGCGTGAATTTGAAGAGAGCATTTCGGTAAACATTGATGACCTATAAACTCGACTTTAAAAAGAGCGCACTCAAAGAGTGGAAAAAGCTTGGCTCAACGCTGCAACAACAATTTAAGAAAAAGTTAATCGAGCGCTTAGATAACCCGCATGTTCCGGCTTCAAAGCTCTCTGGAGCTGACAATATGTATAAAATTAAGCTGCGTCAATCGGGCTACCGTCTTGTCTACAAAGTTGAAGACGATGTCATCATTGTAACCGTCTTAGCAGTCGGAAAACGCGAACGTAGCGACGTTTACCGTAAAGCTATGAAAAGGTTAGATGATTGATTGCGGTATAACGCCGCGTTAAGGGGTGAGTGCCGCATAAACCAACTTACCGCAAACCACTTTCACTACCAAAAACCACCGCATACCAAAAATGCCACGCGGCACGAATCCCTCTTAAACGCTTTGTTATGTGCATTTTTGCCAGTTGTACTCCATTTGACGAGCAACCAACTCCGCATGACTTTGACTATGAAACTTCGATACTAAGAATAAGCTCATATCAATGCCCGCTGATATGCCGCCCGACGTCGTGTACTTGCCGGTTGTTACCCAACGCTGCTCTTCCACAACGACTAAATCAGAAAACCGTTGTCTCAACTCTTGAGTGTCCTCCCAATGGGTGATAACAGAAAGTCCTTTCAGCAAGCCCGCATTAGCTAATAGGAATGCGCCGGTACAAACTGATGCAATATGCTTAGCGTGCTTGTCCACTGACACAATCCAGTGCAGCACATTTGTCTTATTCATTTCGTTCGTATGGACACCGCCAACAACGATTAAAAGGTCAATTTGAGGATGATTCTGAAACGAATAATCGGGTAAAACAGTAAAACCACCTCTGGCTTTCACTGGCTCCAACTTTTCTGAAACTAAAAATACATTCCAGTTTTCAACACCTAACCGTCTAGCTGTGCTGAAAACTTCGAAAGGCCCTGAGAAGTCGAGAACCTCGGCTTCATCGTAAATATAAATCCCAATGTTCATTTTGCCTCCTTGCACATAACGCCCTGCTAAGGGGTGAGCAATGCACTGCTAAAGCTACCGCACGCCGCCTTAATCACAAAACCCACCGCATGCTGAAAATGCCACGCACTGCGAATCCCGCTTAAGCAGTTTGTTAGCTTAAATTTCAGCATCTTAGATTTACCAAGCCTAAGATTAACCTGATTTGAAAAGCCGGAAAACCACTTGAGTTTTGAAACCTGCATTGACTCAAACTTTGTTGCCTTTCATGCGATTTGAAAACCCGAAAATTTTGATAGATCACTTTCGGGAAACTCAAAGCGAAAGCAAAACTTCCAAAGCGACTTTGCGGCAAACTGGCTAACCTCGCGCAGTCCCAAAATTCAATTGAGGCAACAACTCGAAAATCGCGTTGGCAAACAATACTGATTTGCCGATAAACCTGAACGAATTGCCAAAGGAAGAAAGAAAAAACCACAAACAACTGATTTTTAATGTTTTAAGCTAACGCCCTGCTAAGGGGTGAGCAATGCACTACAAACACTACCGCACACCGCCTTAATCACAAAACTCACCGCATGCTGAAAATGCCAAGCATTGCGAATCCCGCTTAAGCAGTTTGTTAGCTTAAATTTCAGCACCTTAGATTGATCAAACCTGAGATTAACTTGATTTAGAAAACTGGTAAACCACTTGAGCTTTAAAACCCGGAATGACTCAAGCTTTGTAACCGTTCACTTGCTTTGTAACCGTTCACTTGCTTTGAAACCAGTAAATTTTGAGAAATAACTTTCGGAAAACTCAAAGCGAAAACTGAACTGCCAAAGCGACTTTGCGCCAAAGAGACTAACCTCGCGCAATTCCAAAACTCCATTGAGGCAACTACTCAAAACTTGCGTTGGCAAACAATGCTGATTTGCCGAAGAATCTGAGCGAATTGCCAAGGGAAGAAAGAAAAGACCACAACCAATTGATTTTATTTGTTTTAAGCTAACGCCCTGCTAAGGGGTGAGCAATGCACTGCGAAAGCTACCGCACACCAACTTAATCACAAAACCCACCGCATGCTGAAAATGCCACGCATTGCGAATCCCTCTTAAGCAGTTTGTTAGCTATTTTTTCTCAGTAATTGATTTGAATGATTCAAAAATGAATGTCGCCAACCCACCTGAAGCACTTGAATTTGCATAATCTTCTAAAGGCTGACAGAAATTTAATTTGAACTTCTCAATCGCTTCTTCTGGAGTGGGAGCTTGTATCGTATCACCGTCTACTTCAAGCCCCGAACTCAAGAGTTCTTTCTTTTCAAAAAGATAAGTTTCTGAGTCCATATTCAGATAAGTAAACTCACCACGATTTGAATTTGGTTTACAGAAAAATTGATATTTTGGCATCTTGAATTTCCTTACTGCTGAATAAAATAATAGCTAACGCCGCGTTAAGGGGCAGCCAACGCTACTACCAAGCTTCCGCATAACGCCGTAATCACCAAAACCAACGCATAGTAAAAATGCCACGCGTTGGCTGTCCCTCTTGAACGCCTTGTTATACCGTTCTTATAGCGCTAGAATGACCTTTATAAAGACCACTTAAAGGACTCAATAAATGACCGCTAGAATCTTAGCCGATGTAGCTGCAAGTATTACTGAATTAAAAGCTAATCCTATGAAAGTTGCAACAAGTGCATATGGTGAGCCTGTCGCTGTACTTAACCGAAACGAACCAGCCTTTTACTGTGTTCCAGCAAAAGCATACGAAATGATGATGGATCGACTCGATGATCTCGAACTATTAGCTATTGCAAGAGAACGAGAGTCTGAAGAAAGCATTTCGGTAAACATCGATGACCTATAAACTTGATTTCAAAAAGAGCGCCTTAAAAGAATGGAAAAAACTTGGCTCTACACTACAACAGCAATTTAAAAAGAAACTCATTGAGCGCTTAGAAAACCCACATGTACCAGCATCAAAACTCTCTGGCGCTGATAATATGTATAAAATAAAACTACGTCAGTCTGGCTATCGTCTTGTTTACCAAGTAAAAGATGACGTTATCGTGGTAACAGTCTTAGCAGTTGGAAAACGAGAGCGAAGTGATGTTTACCGTAGCGCAATGAAACGATTAGATGACTGATTAATGTACCAATTAATGCCTCTTTTTTCGGCAAGGTATAACGCCCGGTTAAGGGGCAACCAACGCTACTACCAACTTTCCGCATAACACCGTAATCACAAAAACCAACGCATAATAAAAATGCCACGCGTTGGTTGTCCCTCTTGAACCGTTTGTTATGTTTATTTGCCAGCATACTTACTTACAAATTTTGCTTCTGCATATGGCACACTATGATCATAAATTTTATTCGTGTTAAAAAATTTAACACCCGTCACTGTTACATCACAAAAAATAGCATGTGCATATTCATGACCAAGAGGAACTTTCATCTTTTTAGCTTCTCCTGAATCTTGAGTCGATATACATTTGTCTACTTGATACGTAACAAATCCATTTAAAACTCTATTTTTATTATTTTCTATAATTTCCATTGCTTGTTCTGGTGTAGCATCAAAAACCCATCCACGCATATCAGCACGAACTATAATTTTAAACCAACCAGGAGTATTAGGATTAGATGAGCCTGAATAATTATTCCAATATGTTTCAATAGTACCAATTCCATCCTGCGCAACCAAATTGAAGTACTTTTCTTCCTTATCGTACTCATATAATTTAACATCATAAAACGTGCTATAACTATTTACTTTAACCTTATGTTTAATATCATCTTTTACTTTATTAATAAAGTCATCAAATTCAAAGCCTGATTCTTTTCTAGACTCAAACTCCTTCCTTAAAACTGAATAAGAATTTATATACCAATGAACTCTTTCATCTGTGATTGCATTCATAGCCAAATAGTCATTCAGCAAATGGTCAAAACTAAACTTTTCATGTGATGAAATCCCACTGTTAGGTATAGTTTCATAAATTTCCGAGTTGGTAGATTTACACCCAAACATAATCACCAAATAAAAAAACAAAATATACACTCTCATAATTACTCCATGGGAACTAAGAATTTCTATAAACATAACGCCCTGCTAAGGGGTGAGCAATGCACTACGAAAGCTACCGCACACCGCCTTAATCACGAAAACCCAATGCATGCTGAAAATGCCACGCATTGCGAATCCCTCTTAAGCAGTTTGTTAGCTTAAATTTCAGCACCTTAGGTTTACCAAAACTGAGACTAACCCGATTTGGAAAACTGGCAAACCACCTGAGTTTTAAAACCCGAATAGGCTCAAACTTTGTGGCCTTTAATGCGCATTGAAAACCAGTAAATTTTGAGAACTCATTTTCGGAAAACTCCTCAAAGCGAAAGCAAAACTTCCAAAGCGACTTTGCACCAAATTTGCTAACCTCGCGCAATCCCAAAGCTCAATTGAGGCAACAGCTCAAAACTCGCGTTGGCAAACAATGCTAATTTGCCGAGAAACCAAAACGAACTGCCAATGGAAGAAAGAACAAGCAGCAAACAATTGATTTTAATTGTTTTAAGCTAACGCCCTGCTAAGGGGTGAGCAATGCACTACGAAAGCTACCGCACACCGCCTTAATCACAAAACTCACCGCATGCTGAAAATGCCACGCATTGCGAATCCCGCTTAAGCAGTTTGTTAGCTTAAATTTCAGCACCTTAGATTTACCAAGCCTGAGATTAACCTGATTTGGGTTCCTAACAAACAACCAGAGTTTTAATACCCGAAATGACTCAAACTTTGTGGCATTTCATGCGATTTAAAAACCCGAAAATTTTGATAAATCACTTTCGGGAAACTCAAAGCGAAAGCAAAACTTCCAAAGCGACTTTGCGGCAAACCTACTGACCTCGCGCAATCCCAAAATTCAATTGAGGCAACTTCTCAAGACTTGCGTTGGCAAACAATGCTGATTTGCCGAAAACCTGAACGAATTGTCAAAGGAAGAAAGAAAAAACCACAAACAACTGATTTTTAATGTTTTAAGCTAACGCCGCGTTAAGGGGCGCAGGCACGCAATACAAAAGTTACCGCATGACAACTGTATCCGCCCCATGAACCCACGGGGCGATATTGTTAGTGTTTGAAGTTCCAAGGCAGGAGTGCATCGATATCTGGTTCTGCTTTCGCTAACTCCTGCATGCACTTGACTATGTAGTCGTAAAGGATAAGGCCGTTGGCTTTCGCTGTCTCGACGATACTGTAAAGCATCGCGCTCGCTTCCGCTCCATTGGGATTGGTCGAGAAGAGCCAGTTCTTTCTCCCAATAACCAGCGGTTTTATTGCGCGTTCAGCACGGTTATTGTCTATCGATAAGTGACCGTCATCGATATAGCGAATGAGCTTCGGCCACTGACCGAGCGTGTATTTTATCGCTTTACCCAGCGGGCTAGACTCAAGCACTTTCTGAGTTGTCATCCATTCATAAAGCTCATCCAGTATCGGCTTAGCATGCTCTTGGCGCTCTGCTTTCCGTTTTTCGGCACTGGCACCTTTTAAGCGGGATTCTATCCCATAGAGTTTCTGGATTTTGGCCAGCGCTTTATCCGCTTTGCCTGACTTACCTTTGCCTTGAAGCTTTTTCGCGTCCATGAACTTGCGCCGAGCATGCGCAAAGCAACCGACATTGGTGACTCGATGAAGCCCATCATAAACACCATAGCCATCGGTTTGCAGATACCCATCATAGTCGCCCAAGAAGGCAACAGGGCACGACCTCGCGCGACTGTTTTGATAGTCATACAAGACGATATTTTTTACATTGGGCAGTGCGGCATCTGGCGAGTCCGCGCCCGAGCAGTAGAGCCACATGTAACACTGTTTATCTTCTTTGAGGACATTGAGCGGCGTTTCATCCGCCTGAATCACCATTTGCTCAAGTAGGTGCGCTTTCAAGGCCGCATAAAGTGGAGCGAACTTCTCACTGACTTGGATAATCCACCTTGCCATGGTGGTGCGCGAGAGTTCGATACCCGACTGGGTAAACAACGACTCTTGTCGATAAAGTGGCATCGCGTATTGGTATTTGCCGAGGATGATATTGGCCAACAAGCTTTCTGTAGCGAAGCTTTTAGGGATAATACTTTGCGGCGCTGGCTTTTGAACGATGCGGCTGTTGTCCTGAGTTTGCTCGCATTGGCGGCAAGCATATTTAGGACGAACATATTCCAACACTTTGAGTACCGCTGGCGTGAACTCAAGTTTCTCGCTACGGTCTTCACCGATTTTATGCAGGTGATGTTGGCAGCAAGTGCACTGCTTTTCATCGTCGTCTAAATCAAGTTCGATAACCTCACGAGGCAAGCTCTTTGGCAGGGGCTGACGTTTGCCGCGTTTCTTCATTGTGGTGGTCGTTGTGACAACATCAACCTCTTCTTCCTTAGCAGCTTCACACTCCGCTTCGTTGAAGAGGTCACCTTGGGATTCATTGTAAGGCTTTAACGCCTCTGAGCGTTTAGCGAACTGACGGTCGAAGGCAAGCTTGAGCTGTTCAAGTAGGGATTGACGCTCTTGTTGCCACTCATTTTTCTCCGACATCAGCACTTTCACCATCGCTTGTAGCTCGGCAACATCTTGGCTTTCTGGGTTGATATTTAGCGTCTTTTTCATGGCGTTGATTATACTAAAATCATGACGTTAACGCTTGGTGGATAAGACTTTATTATCGCTTAAGTCATTGTAAAATCGTTTATTTCAATGGGTTTATGGCCGATAATCGTGAAGCCAGAAAGCAGTCTATCAAGCTCGAATTGAGTTAGGGTAAACACCTCATTTTGCTCTTTGGAAGGCCACTTGTACTTGGCTTTTTCGAGGCGCTTGTACCAAAGAGCGAAGCCTGTTTTATCCCAGTACAACACTTTGACTTTATCGCGCTGTTTGTTGGTGAATAGGAACAGCGCACCACTGCCCAAGGGTAAGTCGGTGTCACTTTCGATAATCGCCGCGAGGCCGTTGATGGACTTTCTAAA
This sequence comes from Vibrio navarrensis, assembly GCF_000764325.1. Taxonomy (NCBI): domain Bacteria; kingdom Pseudomonadati; phylum Pseudomonadota; class Gammaproteobacteria; order Vibrionales; family Vibrionaceae; genus Vibrio; species Vibrio navarrensis. Next base: position 26,062 of record NZ_JMCG01000002.1, read on the forward strand.
ATCGACGCTTTCGCGATAGAGATAGATTTCGGGAGCACTGAGCATACGTTTCATGACAGCGCACCGATAAGCTCTGCGAGATAGGTCGCTGGCGTGCCTTGTGGGATGCTCAGTTCAACATCATTGACGAGCAGGATCATATTGGCAACGGCAACGTGAGTGGCTTGATACTTTGTGGTCTTTTCAACGACTTCTGTTTTAACAAAGCCAACCGTGTTCGGTTTTTCGCAGTGCTTTAACTGTTGGCGCTTAGCGTAAAAAGTGGAGAGACTCAGTCCGTTACGTTCACAGAATAATCGTTGTGATAACTGGCTGGATTCATAGTGTTCGAACAGGGTTCGCCATTCTTGGTTAGTGCGTCGTTTGGCCATTTCAAATCTCCTTTGGGTTGGAGGTTTGATCTTATTATTCGGGCTAGACGATTAGAATGCGGGGTTTATGATGCGCTTACACCTTAGATTTACCAAGCCTGAGATTTACTCGATTTAGGAAACCGGCAAACCACTTAGGTTTTAAAACCCAAATTGGCTCAAACTATGTGGAATTTCATGCAATTTGAAAACCCGAAAATTTTAATAAATCATTTTCGGAAAACTCAGTGCGAACACAAAACTTCCAAAGCGACTTTGCGCCAAACTGGCTAACCTCGCGCAACCCCAAAACTCAATTGAGGCAAGCGCTCAAAACTCGCATTGGCAAACAATGCTGATTTGCCGAAAAACCTGAACGAATGGTCAAGGGCAGAAAGAAAAGACCACAACCAGTTGATTTTATTTGTTTTAAGCTAACGCTTTCTAAACTACAAAATATCTCACAATCTACCATTGAAGTGTCGTGTTTGTATGAAAACAATCGTATAGAAAAAAAATAAAACTATCTAGAACAATCTGTTAGTGTTGGAGGATTGCTCACATCGAAAATTAGACTGCGAAACGTTGTCTAGTTGGTGGTTCTCTCGATATTAGCTTGAGGAGACCTGTCGCCAAACAATGCGTATAATCTTTAGGCTGTGAAGAATAACAAGATTGTGGCTTTATCAAAGGCCTAGCTTGGATGCTAGACCTTTGTCAGCAGAGTGAATGCATCTATGCATTCTTTGCCATGAAACCTAGCGTTACAAGCCGCCTTCCTGCTGGGCTTGTTTTACTAATGCCTGACGTTGAGCTTCCTGATCTGATACCAATTGATTTTCTATTTCTTGTTCTACATCTTGTGGAACGAAAACAAAGTATTTATTAATAGTCATCTTAAGAACCTCGAACTAGTTAAATTCACCTTCCCGGTAGCTAATTGTTGATACCACATGAAAAACCATTGATCCCTGTGGCAGCATAAAAATAGTGGATGCCTAAAACAGCGTCATCCTCCATGGAATAAAATTTATAGGATGAGGTGAAAGGCGTAGAATTTTTGTTCGACTCTGCTTAGACACGAAAACAAAGAGATGCCACTTGGGCATCTCTTTTAGCGTATTACAGATCTGGATTATACGTCGTAAGTGGTTGACGCAGTATCACCACCTGTACCTGTCCAGTTGGTGTGGAAGAACTCACCACGTGCACGATCAGTACGCTCATACGTGTGCGCGCCGAAGTAGTCACGTTGTGCCTGCAGCAGGTTCGCTGGCAGACGAGCAGTGGTGTAACCGTCCAGGAAGGTCAGGGCAGATGTGGTACATGGCATTGGAATACCGGCTTCCAGAGATTTCGCTGCCACTTTACGCCATGCTGCTAGGCTACCCGTTAGGATGTTTTTGAAGTAATCGTCAGAACCCAGGAATGCTAGGTCTGGGTTCGCTTCGAACGCGTCACGGATGTTGCCCAGGAATGCAGAACGGATGATACAACCACCGCGCCACATCAGCGCTACGTTACCGTAGTTCAGATCCCAGCCGTTTTCGTTTGACGCTTCACGCATCAGCATAAAGCCTTGTGCGTAAGAGATGATTTTTGATGCCAGCAGCGCTTGACGCAGTGCATCAACCCACTCTTGTTTGTCACCTTCAACCGGAGTGATGGTTTTGCCAAACAGTTTTTCCGCTTCAACACGTTGGTCTTTCAGTGCAGACAAACAGCGCGCAAAGACAGATTCAGAGATCAGCGTCAGCGGAATGCCTAGGTCCAGAGCGTTGATACCTGTCCATTTACCGGTACCTTTCTGGCCTGCAGTATCCAGGATCTTCTCAACCAGTGCTTCACCGTCTTCATCTTTGTAGCCAAGGATGTCAGCCGTGATTTCTACTAGGTAGCTATTCAGCTCAGTTTCGTTCCAGTCAGCGAACACTGCCTGCATTTCGTCAGCAGTCATGCCCAGGCCATCTTTCATGAACTGGTAAGCTTCAGTGATCAGCTGCATGTCGCCGTATTCGATACCGTTGTGAACCATTTTCACGAAGTGGCCAGCACCATCGTTGCCAACCCAGTCACAGCAAGGCTCGCCAGCATCCGTTTTTGCCGAGATCGCTTGGAAGATAGGTTTCACTGCTGCCCAAGCCTCTGGTGCGCCACCTGGCATGATAGATGGTCCGAAACGAGCGCCTTCTTCACCGCCTGATACGCCAGTACCGATGAAGTGGATGCCTTTTTCACGCAGTGCTGCAACGCGGCGGTTAGTGTCTGGGTAGTTAGTGTTACCACCGTCGATGATGATGTCGCCTTTATCCAGTAGAGGAACTAGTTGGTCGATGAACGCATCAACCACCGCACCAGCACGAACCATCAGCATGACTTTACGTGGTGCTTCCAGTTTGTCCACCAGCTCTTGCAGCGTGTAAGCACCAACGATGTTGGTACCTTTGGCCGGGCCTTCTAGGAACTCGTCTACTTTGGCCGCAGTACGGTTGTGCGCCACCACTTTAAAACCGTGGTCATTCATGTTGAGGATAAGGTTTTGACCCATAACTGCTAGGCCAATTACACCGATATCACCTTTCATTTTTTCTCTCCAATAAATTTTACTTGGCTATCGCGATCACACGATTTTCGCCGCTGCGTCTAAATCTAAATACCATTCCGTCAGCCCCTGATGAGACTGAATCTTGGCTGCCGGATATGGAAGAATTTCTGCGGGTGAGCGGTTAATCTCATCCACGATATCTGCTTTACCAGCGCCCAAAACGAGGTAACTGATACGTTTCGCTGCCTCAAGCACGCGTGCACTTTTAGATACACGAATCTGACCAGATTCAGGATGGCTTGCTAAAATGGCGAGTTTTTCTTCGTCGTAGTTTGTTTGACCAGGAAAGAGCGAAGCGGTGTGACCATCGGCGCCAACACCGAGCAAGATCCAATCAAACACGGGTGTACCATTTTCGGTCGGGATCAACGCCAGCATTTCTTTCGCGAAACGTTCCGCTTCCATTTGAGGCTCATCTTCACCACGAATACGGTGGATGTTCTCGGTAGGCAAGGCAACTTGGCTAAACAAAAGCGCATTGGCTTCGCCGTAGTTACTTTCTGCATCATCCGGCGCCACACATCGTTCATCCCCCCACCAAAAGTGTAGATTCTGCCATTGAATCGCCGTTGCGTATGCATCGGACGCTAGTAGCTTGAACAACATTTTGGGCGTACTGCCACCAGAAAGAGAAATATGAACAGGGCGGCCCATTTCGCTAAACGCTTTCATATCGTTCGCGAGGCTTTCAACTACCTGCTCTGCGGTATTAAAAATCTTATGATTGATCATAGTTCGCAGTAATCCGTGTCAGTTAGGTTTTTGCATGGGAAGCGCCATGCGCGATCATCGCGCTGGAGCAGATCGTCCGATTCTTTTGGTCCCCAAGTGCCACAGGCGTAGCCAAACAAAGCTTGCGGATCTTGTTTGAAATCAAGGATCGGCTGGACATATTTCCAACACGCTTCCACTGCATCACTACGTGCAAACAGTGTCGCGTCGCCATTGAGCGCATCTAATAGTAGACGTTCATACGCGGTCAGCATTTGTGTTTCTTGAAGTGAGGTGTAATGGAAATTCATTTTCACTTCTTTGGCATGGAAACCGGCACCTGGCTGCTTCAAGCCAAAACTCATCTGGATGCCTTCATCGGGCTGAATACGAATGATGAGCTTGTTTTCAGGCGCATTTTGCCCAAATACAGGATGCGGCGTGCGTTTAAAGTGGATGACCACTTCTGTGACGCGTGTTGGTAGACGTTTACCGGTACGCACATAAAAAGGCACACCATTCCAACGCCAGTTGTTAATGTAAGCTTTAAGGCCAACATAAGTTTCGGTACGCGAATCTTCGGCAACACCATGCTCTTCGCGGTAACCGGGAAGGTGTTGTCCACGCACATCAGAGGCGGTGTATTGCCCTAGCACAAGGTTGTTACGCAGATCGTGCTCATCCAACGGTTTGAGGCATTGCAGCACTTTTACCACTTCATCACGCATAGAGTCCGCGTTGATCTGCGCCGGTGGTTCCATGCCCACCATCGCCAACACTTGCAGAAGATGGTTTTGGAACATATCGCGCACCGCACCAGAACCGTCGTAGTAACCGCCACGCTCTTCAACACCGAGGAATTCTGCGCCAGTGATTTCTACGTAATCGATGAAATTGCGATTCCATAGCGGTTCAAACATCGCGTTGGAGAAACGAAACACCAACAAATTCTGCACCGTTTCTTTGCCCAGATAATGGTCGATACGGTAGATTTGATGCTCTTGGAAACACTCGTGAATGTCTTTATCCAGTTGTTTGGCAGAGGCCAGATCGTAACCAAAAGGTTTTTCGATGATCAGTCGCTTCCAACCATCGTCTTCGTTGTTCAAGCCATGGTGAGCTAGGCTCGCTGGAATCACACTGTAAAGGCTTGGTGGCGTCGCCATGTAGAACAACGTATTGCGCTGTTCAAACTGATACTGTAGCGCCAACTCGTTCAAGCGAGTCACTAAATTGGCATAATCTGCAGTATCTGAGGTATTGATTGCTTGATAATGCAAATGGTTAATGAAGGCATCCAGCGTTGCTGGCTCTGTTTTTTCCATTTCCTGAAGCGAATTCTTGAGCTTTTCGCGGTAGGACTCATCACTGTACTCTGTTCGGCTGACACCCAGAATGGCGAAGTTTTCTGGAAGCTGCTTACTTGCATAGAGGTGGTATAAGGCAGGAATCAACTTGCGGTAGGTCAAGTCACCCGAAGCACCAAAAATCACGATGCTGCTGTTTTCTGGTATTACCATCATCTTTCCCTTAAAAACGAGGTACTTATTTGTGCCTGGATACGGCTTAAAGGATGAGCCAACCCTATCAATGACACTAAAAAATTGATAGTTGATCTTGCCTATATCAGCGATAGGCAAAACCTAGAGTGTGTGGGTTGGTAATAAGAATGATTTGCCCGACACGGGGGCGTATTGTCTACGACTCTTTGACATACATCAATAGTTGAAAGTGCAATCGTTTAAATAATGACGCGATTTCAAGATAACTATTTGTATCAAAAGTGATATTTGATTTTTTACTGATTAGACCAGTTAGCCCTATTTTTTGTGGTTGCATTACGCTGTTTTTGCGCAAATTTTCGCCACAAAATAGACCACTATCAGTACCCGCTATGGGACTAATTGAGTTATTTTATCTCAGCACTCTTTTATAACAGCGCTCTGGCCGCCCCACTGTACCGTAGCTGAGATCGGCTTGCAGCTCGCCCGCAGCAATCAAATATTCCAAGTAGCGCCTTGCGGTGGTGCGACTGGCACCCATCTTCTCCCCCGCTTCATCGGCGGTATAGCTCTCTTCTTGCTGAAAGAGTGCGCGTATTTTGTCGAGCGTGACACCATCAATTCCTTTGGGCAAATGGCCTGCTTTTTCCTGGACACTGCCTGACTGTAACATCTTGTCCACCAGCCCCTGATTGAGATCCGCAGACACGTGGCCAAGTTGCTCTCGCTGCGCGCGATACTTGTTGAGCGCGGCTTCAAGGCGCACAAACATCACCGGTTTGAGCAAATAATCGACCACGCCACCACGCATCGCCGTTTGCAGCGTCTCTACATCGCGCGCGGCGGTGATCAGAATCACATCACAATGGCGGTTACTGCCACGGATTTGGTTTAAAATGTCCAGACCACTGCCATCGGGCAGATAGACATCGAGCAAAACCAAGTCGGGTTCCAACAGTGTCAACTGCAGTTGTGCTTCTGCCGATGTCGTGGCGATGGCTATCACCTCAAAACCATTCAACTGCTGCAAATAGTTATGATGTAATTGCGCAATCGCTAGGTCATCTTCGATTATCATCACTCGGCTATTGGCACTCATTGCTGCTCTTCCTTGGGTATGTAAACGGTCATTCGTGTTCCGTATTGCTTATTTGGACTCATTTCGATGTGGCCACCATAACGCTGGGCTAATTGGCTGACTAAATAAAGCCCGACACCACGGTTGGCTTTGGCTTTGCTTGACACCCCTTTTTCAACCAGTTGCTGTGGTAAATAACCTTCGGGTAGCCCGCAACCTTGATCGGTCACTTCCAAGATGATTTCAGTGCCGTAATCGCTCACTGAGACTTCAATATTCCTTCTCGATTTGGCAAACGGTTGTTGATGAGCAATACCACTCATGGTGGCGTCAAAGGCATTATCAATCAAATTGCCTAATATGGTGGTAATGTCTTCCGCGTTGACCCCGTCCGGTAGTGGTTCCAAGCGAGTGCCCTCTTCTACACTGAGTTCGAGGCCAAGTTCTCTTGCGCGTTCCGTTTTACCAAGCAGCATCCCCGCGACCAACGGATCTTTAATCGTGTCACGCAGAAATTCAATGAGACCTTGATAATGTTCCGTTTCCTGACCAATCAGTTGTTGCACCGCGTCCAGCTCCCCCATTTGCACCAAACCGCTTATGGTATTGAGTTTATTGCGATGTTCATGCGTCTGAGAGCGCAGCAGATCCGCGTACTCCTTAGTTTGCGATAGCTGCTCAGTCAGTTCACTGATCTCATCGCGCAGACGAAAACTCGATACCGCGCCAACAACCTTTCCATCAACCAAAACGGGCGTGCGGTTAGCGATCAAATGTTTGTGATTAAGATAGAGCTCAATATCGTGATCTTCTTGTCCGGTCTCCAGCACGCGATAGAGATCGCTGCTTGGCAAAGAATCGGCCAGAGGGCGATTGAGTGCCAAGGCTGGATCAAGCCCAAGGATCTGCGCTGCACTGCGGTTAATCGAACGCAGCACACCGTTGGCGTCAATACTGAGGATCCCCTCTTTGATGGTGCTCATAGTCACATCCAACTCGCTGTACAATCGGCCAATCTCTTCTGGCTCAAAACCTAAGATCGCTTTTTGGAACTTGCGCGCAGCGTAATTGGACACCAGTGCGTTAGCGGCAACCACTAAAACCGTCATCGCGATCAAAAACCAGATAAATGGCTCAATGCGATCTTGCAATCTCTCAAGCAGATAGCCAACGGAAACGACGCCAATCACTTTTCCTTGTGCATTGAACACAGCGGCTTTGCCGCGCACCGAATAGCCAAGCGAGCCTTTTGCTGTAGAGATATAAGCTTCACCCTCTTTGAGCGCTCGCTCGTTGTCGCCACCACTCATTGGCAAACCTAGGCGAGAATCAAGCGGATGGATGAGACGCAAACCTTGCTCATCGCCAACGACAATAAAAGCAGCACCAAGCGCATCGGTAAGTTCACGAAAGCGGGCTTGATGGGTCACGTTATCGCGCTGTTCTATCAGCTCAATCACAATGGGAGAGCTGGCCAAAAATCGCGCAACGCCTAACGCTTTTTGTCCCATTTCCTCTTCTTGAGCGTGTTTAAGATAGGCAAAACCAGCGGCGACCAGAATCAGCAGTTCAATCAGCCCTGACAACGTCATAATCACCAACATTCGTTGCCGAAAACTGACACTCTGCCACTTCATCCCGCTCTCCAATCGCTATCTCATTTGCGATAAGTTAACACTTATCTAACACTTAAGTGCAGAGTAGCGCTTGGAAGTGTGAGACGGGAATGGAAAATGTCGACAGATTTTTTAGCATGCTTTTAGGTCTGTTTCACTCAAACTAAAACCACATAAAAATAAATAATCAACATGTTACATATGAAGTTTGATTTTAGTTGATCTAGATCATCTCAATTTTAGGAATTTTTGAGGATTTTTTAACCAGCCAAACGTATACTTCATAAAGTCTAGAGTGACAATCTACCTAACATAACGACAATAATAAGCACAAGGTGGTATCAATTGATAAGGAACGATCAAGATGGAAAGAGATACCTTTGGAATTTGCCTTAACAAGGCGATGCTGTCGAGAAATATGCATTCAACTTTTACACACGTCAGGGCTTACGAAAAAGAGGGATACGGTTCGAGCGAGCTCAAAGTTTTGCTTGCTTTCCCGCAAATGAGCGGGCGCGATCTGCTGCAAACCATGCAAGACTCCAAGCAGCTTGAATGGCGAGCCGAGTTCTTTTGCCCTTCATTAAAATAACCAGCTCACCTTTTATGAGGAAGCACAGCCGATGCGCTGTGCTTTTTATTTCCGCCGACTTAATCAACGTTACACTTAACAGAAAAAGACAATTCCTATATATTAGAGTCATTGCTCTATTTTGATAACGCTATCATGAAAAGAACTCATCAGTTACTAATGATTGGGCTACTCTCCAGCTCTCTCTCATACACTTGTCAGGCCGCGCCGATTACCTTTCAGCAAGCTTGGCAGTTGCTACAAGATAACAACCACTCGCTTGCAGCGCAGCGAGCTAACGTTGCCAGCCAAGAGCACCTGCAAAGTGCTACTCGCAGTTTGGACTGGCCTTCGGTGAGCGTCGGCGCGAATTACACCCGCCTTGATACTGATGTCACGCTCAGTGGCGAGCAGTTAATGTCCAATACCACGATGCCTGCGTCAACAGGGCTAATACTGCAAGCGCTTATGCCAGTATTGAGCGGGATAGAAACCACCATCGCAGAAAAAGATCTCTTTAGCTCATCTATCCGCGCTATTTGGCCCATTTTCACCGGCGGGCGCATTAGCGCTGCACAAGCGGCGGCACAAGGCAAAACCGAGGAAGCGCGCAGCCAGCTTAAAATGGAAACGCAAGCACGCTACGAAGATCTCAGCAAGTACTACTTCTCCGTGGTACTCGCCAAAGAGGTGTTGCAAACGCGCCAAGCGGTCGAAAAAGGGCTGACTCAGCACCGCGATTTCGCCATCAAACTGGAAAAACAAGGGCAGATCGCCCATGTCGAGCGTTTACAAGCCGAAGCCTCGTTGGATAAAGCCAAAGTAGAAACGCGCAAAGCGCAAAGTAATCTTGAGATCGCGCAGTCAGCGCTGAGCAAAATTTTGGCTCAGTCAAGCTTGGTCGAACCTGCCGAAGGGTTGTTTATCAACCATAACTTGCCGCCTCTCTCTGCGTTCACTGAGCAGACTCTCGCCACTTATCCGGGCCTTTCATTGTTGGACGCCAAAGAGCAGCAAGCCAGCGCTCTGATCAAAGCAGAAAAGGGCAAATACTATCCACAAGTCTATCTCTATGGCGACTACAGTCTGTATGAAGATGATTCACTCGCCAGCGAAATGAAACCGGACTGGTTGGTCGGTGTTGGGGTAAATGTCCCATTGATTGACACATCTGGGCGCAGCGAAAAAGTCAAAGCCGCCAGCAGCATGGTCTCGCAAGTACATTCACTCAAGGCGCAAGCGCGAGAAGATCTGTCGGTGCTGGTACAAAAAACCTATCTTGAAGCGCAGCAAGCGGTGGATGAAGTGATCGGTTTGGAGTCGAGTATTCGCCTTGCCAAAGAGAACCTCGATTTGCGGGAAAAAGCCTTTAATCAAGGGCTTTCGAACTCACTGGAAGTGGTCGATGCACAATTGTACTTGGCCAGTATTGAAACGCAGCAATCCGCCGCCCGCTTTCGCTATCTCATCTCACTCAATAAGCTGCTGGCTCTGAGCAGTGAAATGAATAGCTTTGCTCAATATCAAGCTAGCGCCTACGCACCCACTCAAAAGGAATCACTATGAAATCGCTCAAACCTATTCTGCTTTCTCTCTGCGCTGTGGGTGCGGTGAGCTGGATCGGATACCAGTTTTACCAAGCATATCAGCCAAAGCCGGTACGTTTACAGGGAATGATTGAAGCGCAGCAATACAGTATCTCCTCCAAAGTGCCGGGACGCATTGACCAAGTTTTGGTCCGCAAAGGCGATACGGTGAGCAAAGGGCAATTGGTGTTTACCTTGCATAGCCCAGAGATCGAGGCAAAGCTAGAGCAAGCCAAAGCGGGAGAAAAAGCCGCCGGAGCACTGGCGCAAGAAGCGGAAAAAGGCGCTCGCGCGCAGCAAATTCAAGTAGCCAAAGATCAGTGGCTTAAAGCGAAAGCGGCCGCCGATTTAATGGAGAAGACTTACCAGCGCGTCAACAATCTGTACAAGGATGGCGTGGTCGCAGAACAAAAGCGTGACGAAGCGATGACCCAATGGCAAGCCGCCAAATACACCGAAAGCGCGGCATTCCAAATGTATGAGCTCGCCAAAGAAGGCGCGCGCGATGAGACCAAACTCGCGGCGGCAGAAAAGGCGCGCATGGCGGCAGGAGCCGTTGCGGAAGTGGAAGCTTACGCGAGTGATACCCGTATTGAGAGTTGGTTTGACGGTGAAGTGTCTCAGGTTTTGCTACAAAGTGGCGAGTTAGCGCCTCAAGGCTTCCCTGTCGTGACCGTGATTGATACCCATGATGCTTGGGCCGTGCTTAACGTGAGAGAAGATTTGTTAAAACACTTTCAAAAAGGTGAGACCTTCAGCGCTTATTTACCTGCTCTGGATAAAAACGTGCAGTTTCGCGTCACTCATATTGCGGTGATGGGCGATTTTGCCACTTGGCGGGCGACCGATGCCTCACAAGGTTTCGACTTACGTACTTTCGAAGTCGAAGCTCGTCCTGTGGAGCCCATTTCTGCTCTGCGCATGGGCATGAGTTTGGTGGTTGAGCTGTAATTGGCCTTATGATGAACGCTATCTACGCGCAACTGCATGTGCTGCGGCACGACAAATGGCTTTTGTCGTGCTTGACTTGGATCCCACTGCTAATTGCCTTAATGATTTGGGGCGTATTTTCCGCTGGGATCGCTCGTGATTTGCCAATTGGCATTGTTGATCAGTCACACAGCACATTATCACGCAAGCTGGTGCAAATGCTGGATGCTTCGCCCACACTCAGCACAGAGAGAGCATACTCAGACGTTACCGCCGCCAAAGACGCCCTGATTCGTGGTGAGATATACGCTTACGTGATCATCCCCGACCATTTTGATCGCGATATTTATCTCAAGCAGCCTCCGCAGATTTCGGCGTTTTACAACAGTCAATACATACTGACTGGCCGCTTAGTCAACTCTGCCATTGTGCAAGCGCAAGGGCACTTTAACGCCGCATTAGAAACGGTCAAAAGCCTCAGTCATGGTAACCAAACCACTGCGAGCGCCATGGGGAGCGCCGTGACCATTACCACGCAAATCTCTCCGCTGTTTAACCAAAATACCAACTACGCGCAGTTTTTGGTTTCAGCGGTGGTACCCGCTATCTGGCAAATTATGATGGTGGTGTGCACGATTTTAATTCTGGCGGCAAATTTACGAGTCTATGCGCGATCCCCTGAAAAACTGGAGATCTGGCTTGGTGATAACATTCTACTCACCCTTTTCCGCACTCTGAGCTGCTATCTGCCTATCTTTATGCTGCATGGTTTGGCTTTTCTGTGCTGGTTCTACTTCATCCTTGACTGGCCTTTTCACGGCCACTTTTTGCCCATTGTGATTGCGCAGCTTTTCACCGTATTAGCATGCATGATCATGGGCGCTTTCTTTTTTTCTATGACGCTTGATGCCGCCCGAGCGATGAGTTTTGCCGGCGCATTTACCGCGCCCAGTTTTGCCTTTATGGGCATTACCTTCCCGGTTACCGACATGAGCGCGCCCGCGCAGTTTTGGCGTGGATTATTACCGGTGAGTCATTACATCGAAGTACAAGTGTCTCAAGCCAGCTATGGGGCTGAGTTCTATCACGCATTGCAACCTCTTGCGCCGATGGTGGGTTATCTGCTGCCTGCCCTGCTCACTCTCCTTCTGATGAAAAAGCACCTTAACAAAGCGGAGGGAAAATCATGAGCTGGCTTGAACTACTCAAAGCAGAGTTGAAAGCGCTGCTAACCAATCCGGTGGTAACCCTGACTGTATTCGGTGGTGTGTTGTTCTATTCGTTTCTCTATCCACTACCCTACGCGCAGCAAACGCCACGAGAGCAGGCGATTTCAGTCGTCAACCTTGATATGAGCCCCACCAGCTTGAGGCTCGAACGCATGGTCGACGCGACTCCTCAAGTGAAAATCGTCCGCCGCGATGGCACGTTGGCTGAGGCAAAAGCGGCTTTTCTTGCTGGAAAGGTGAGCGGCATTTTGTTGATCCCAGAGCATTTCTACAAAGACCTATTGCTGGGTAAAAGTCCGACACTGTCGTATGCAGGCGATGCCTCCTACTTTCTGGTGTATGGCACCGTGGTGGAAGGGCTGGCACAAACTGGTGGTACGCTGGCAGCGCAGGTCAAAGTCTCGAAACTGCTGATAGATGGTGTACCACTCGCTTTCGCGGCCAATCAGTACAGCGCGGTAAAGCTCAACCTCAAGCCAACCTTTAACCCAACCATGGGTTACGTTGACTATGTAGTGCCCGCGGTGTTTGTGCTGATTTTGCAGCAGACTTTGATCATGGCGGCGGGACTTATCGTCGGTACACAAAAACATGGCCAAGGTTATTGGTCACATGTACCGCGCTGGAAGTTGCTCAGCGTAAGAACCGCAGTACTGGTGGCTATCTATTATCTGCTCAGCGCCTACTATTTCGGTGCCAGTTTTACTATGCATGGCATCAATACGCTGGCCAGCATATCATCACTGCTCAGCTTGCTGTTGCCGTTTCTGCTTGCCTCTTGCCTGCTTGGCTATTGGCTGGGTGATTTGCTTCCGCGCCGTGAACTGGTCACACTGGTGGTGCTTATCAGCTCCATGCCGCTGATTTTCCTTGCTGGTTTCATCTGGCCTGTCGAGATGATCCCAGCGCCGCTTCTATGGGTCGCCCAATTGAGCCCGAGTACCAGCGCGATAAAAGGCTTTCTCGCTCTCAATCAAATGGGGGCTAGCTGGCAACAAGTCAGCCTTCATTGGAGCAGTTTGTGGGGATTGGTGCTGTTTTGGCTTTGTGCCTGCTTGCTATTGTGGCGCCGCCAACAGCCGTGATTGCTAAGAAGTAAAACAATAAGGGCTCAATTTTGAGCCCTTATTGTTTTCTTTACAATCCCATCTCTTGGGTAATGGATTTAATCTGCTTCAAATCCATTTTGTACACTTCGATCAGTTGATCCACTTGACTTAAGCGCGAACTGGCTTCGTCTTGGTTATCGCACGCATCGGATTTCGCGTCCCAAGACTTACCGGAAAGATACACTTCACACGCTTTCTTCAGTGTTTCCAACTTCGGAACCAACACTTCCCGCTCTTTTTGCAGCGCCTCCAACTCTTGAGAAATCTCCATTTCACGGCGGAAAAGTTCTCGCGAGCGCTCAAACATATTACTTTGCATATCGGCCTGACGGCTGAGCTTATCGTTCTCGGTTTGCGTGGTTTCAATCTGCGCTTTTTGCGATTTGATCTGCCCTTCCAAGGTGATGTTCAGTTTTTCCATTTCAGTGAGTTGATTTTGCAGCTTTTCAAGCTCCGCCTGATGCTCTTTTTGTCGCAGTGCGATTTCTGCTTCGAGCTTTTTGTCCACCTCAGAGTCCAAACTCGCTTCGCGTGATTTAACGCTCGCCACCAACTGAGTTTTGTCATTTGCTAGGCTTTGATACTGCTGCTGCAGCCCTTGATAAGTCTCTTGCCATTTTTGAGCCGTAAAGTGAGCGCCGATCAAACCACCAAACGCCATGCCTAATACAGCAGCAATCGCAATATACACGAACGTACGTTTGTCTCGTTCCTCGATGACGACCACATCATCTTGTTCATCAGCTTGTTCATCAGCTTGATTATTTGGCGAAGTCACAACATCTCACTCCAATCTCGATTAATAGGATTATCTAAACAGCTCTGTAGCCACCAAAACCAAGGTATAAATGGCGAAAAGACCGAGCAAGGTCACCACCACCCCTTTTTGGATTTTTTCGTTCGTGCGGTATCTCAGCAAGAAATACGCCAGCACAATTAACACTGCAATCACAATCAGCCGAATCATGACCTCTCCTTGCGTCATCAACTTATGTGACTAAACGGTAGCATTCTATGCCATTTGGCGTCCAGATTAAGTCAAGGTTCGGTAGTTTTTTCTGGCGATTGAGCAATAAATATTCGAACGAAAAATATGGGGATGACATCACAAAATTATTTGGTTAGGATTCGCGTACAGATTATCTGGCATGCCCAGATAATTGTTCCGATGAAGACTACAGGAGAGTGGTAATTAACCAATCATTAACATTTGGTTAGTCATACCCGCCGAAGAAGTAAATCTTTCAGGTGCAATCATCTTTCAAGAAATTGGAACGATGATGCGAGGACTGTAGTTGGAGGAACCTCTGGAGAGAACCGTTAAATCGGTCGCCGAAGGAGCAAGCCCTGCCCATGTGCAAGGTGAAACTCTCAGGCAAAAGGACAGAGGAGTGGAAAGTAACATCCCAATAATGTGAGCATTTTGCGGCTCTCTCTATCTAGCAAAATCTCGCTGCTACTTGGCTATTTAATAGATCGTTGATCTTACCTTTCCCTCTTCTCCTTATTAGTTGTTTTATTAAGGGGAAATCATGAACGACCTGCAATCATTGCTACAAACTATCGATAACTTTGTCTGGGGACCACCACTGCTTATCCTGCTGGTTGGTACGGGCATCTACTTCACCTTTACTCTTGGCTTAATCCAGTTCAAACATTTACCGACCGCTTTAGCGATGGTCTTTAGTAAAGAGAAATCCACCGACAAACAGGGCGATGTGTCCAGTTTTGCTGCACTGTGCACTGCACTTTCCGCCACCATTGGTACCGGTAATATCGTCGGTGTCGCCACGGCCATTAAACTCGGTGGCCCGGGTGCGCTGTTTTGGATGTGGCTTGCCGCGCTATTCGGCATGGCAACCAAATACGCAGAATGCTTACTGGCGGTGAAATATCGCAAAGTGGATGACAAAGGACAGATGATCGGCGGTCCTATGTACTACCTGCAATACGGTGTCGGCTCAAAAGCGTTGGCAATTTTGTTTGCTGTGTTCGCTCTTGGCGTTGCGTGTTTCGGTATCGGCACCTTCCCGCAGGTGAATGCCATCCTTGATGCGAGCGAAATTTCGCTGGGTGTGTCACGAGAAATAGCCGCGTCAGTGCTCACTCTGCTGGTAGCATTCGTCACTTTAGGCGGCATCAAATCAATTGCAAGCGTGGCAGGCAAAGTGGTTCCGGCGATGGCGCTGTTTTATGTTCTGGCTTGTCTGAGCGTCATCATCATGAATGGCGATCAACTGCTCAGCGCGCTTGAGCTGGTGCTGGTTTCTGCATTTAGCTCAACGGCGGCAACTGGTGGCTTCCTTGGCGCAAGTATCATGCTGGCCATCCAATCGGGTATAGCGCGCGGTGTCTTCTCCAACGAATCGGGCCTAGGCAGTGCGCCTATGGCGGCCGCGGCGGCCAAAACCGATTCTTGTGTCAAGCAGGGCTTGATCTCCATGACTGGCACCTTCTTCGACACCATCGTTATTTGTACCATGACGGGGCTGGCACTCATCCTTACTGGCGCATGGCAAAGTGATTTCTCTGGCGCAGCGATGACAACCCATGCGTTTGCCGT
The DNA here is from genome assembly GCF_000764325.1 of Vibrio navarrensis. Taxonomy (NCBI): domain Bacteria; kingdom Pseudomonadati; phylum Pseudomonadota; class Gammaproteobacteria; order Vibrionales; family Vibrionaceae; genus Vibrio; species Vibrio navarrensis. The sequence goes on from NZ_JMCG01000002.1 coordinate 41,912, forward strand.
TGGGCTCAATGCGGAAACTCTGGGGCCCATTCTGGTTTCAATCGGTTTGATGTTTTTTGCCTTTACCACCATCTTGGGCTGGAATTACTACGGCGAGCGCTGTGTGGTCTTTTTGCTCGGCACCAAGGCGGTATTGCCCTACAAGGTGATTTTCTTAGCGCTGGTCGCCTCTGGCGCGTTTATGCAACTCGACATGATTTGGATTTTAGCCGACATCGTGAACGGTTTGATGGCCATTCCCAATTTGATCGGCTTGATCGCGCTACGCCACGTGGTCATCGAAGAGACCAAACTCTTTTTTCAGTCCGCATCGCGCAATGACGAGCTGGATACAGTGAACGCATAACCAACAGCAAAAAGCCCACGATCTCACGTGGGCTTTTTAACGTCACTTCACCCTACCGCTGGGTTCACACGGGTTTCTCAATCAGCAATTTGATACCCAGAACCACCAAAACCGTTCCTGTTGCTCCTTCCATCCATTTCATGAAGCTGGCATTTTTGAGCAAATTTTTCGCCGAGTTCAACGCCCCTGCTAGTCCGCATTGCCACACCATCGCAATCACAAAGTGAATCGCCGCCATGGTCATGGATTGCAGCAGCGGAGAGCCTTCTGGGTTAACAAACTGAGGCAAAAACGCCAAATAAAACACCGCCGTTTTCGGATTGAGCACGTTGGAAAGAAACCCTTCCCTGAGCGAACGCTTGGCACTGTATGACTGGTGAGTCATTTCCGCGACCGTCATGCCTGCACCACTTTTCATCAGCGCTCTTAAGCTACTGAGTCCCAGCCAAATAAGATAGGCGGCACCAATCATTTTTACCATCTGAAAAAGCTCGGCAGATTGTGCAAGGATGGCAGAAATGCCAATCGCAGAGAAAAGAGCGTGCACAAAAAGGCCAAAGCAGATACCCAGGCTGGTCATACAGCCATCTTTAAGCCCTGCGCGACTGGTATTACGGATCACCAATGCGGTATCTAACCCGGGAGTCAATGTCAGTATGGTGATGGCGAGCAGAAACGCTTCGAAGTTTAGAATGTCCATATTGTTGAATAAAAATGTGAAACAGGCGTTGATCAATACTCTGATTTCTTGATTTACGCAAGCCGCTTTCACATTGGCGAGAACAATCGCAACCGCTTGTATACAATCGTTCTCATTTGTGGAGAATAATAGGCTTGGTTTTGTTTACCCTTGGTTAACAAAACGAATAAAGTAAAGAGGAACCCTGCACTTAAAAACAGGTGTTTACGGAAAGAACAATAATTAATGAGTAGTCACATGAACGCATTTCAACAACTGGTCGAACATTCAAAGAAAGTGTCCAATTTTCAACATCTCTCCTCCATCATTGGCTGGGATCAAGCCGCGGTGATGCCATCAGGCGGCGCTGAAGCACGCTCCAATGCCATGGCAGAACTCGATGTTCATATCCACTCACTGATGACACAGCCACACCTCGCTGATTTGTTTGACCAAGCACAAGAGCTTCCGCTCTCAACAGAAGAACAAGCCGTGCTGCGCGAGATGAAACGTACTTGGCAGCAAGACAACCTGCTCCCGGAAGCGCTAGTTAAAGCTCAATCACTTGCCGGTTCAAAATGCGAGCACGCTTGGCGCAGTCAACGTAAAAACAACGATTGGGCTGGCTTTGAGAAAAACTGGGCTGAAGTGGTTAAGCTTTCCCAAGAAGAGGCGCAAATTCGTGCTGACGCCAATGGCACATCGCCCTACGATGCTATGCTCGAACTCTATGAACCCGGCACGAGCTCTGCGTCACTCGATGCGCTTTTTGCCGAGGTAAAAACTTGGCTTCCATCACTCATCGATAACGCTATCGAAAAGCAGAAATCACGTTCAATACTTTTGCCCAATAGTCACTATCCGGCTGAAAAACAAAAAGCACTCGGTTTAGAAGTGATGAAGCTGCTGCAATTTGACTTCGAACATGGCCGTTTGGATGAGAGCACCCACCCATTTTGTGGTGGAGTACCGAGCGATGTGCGCATTACTACCCGTTATAACGAAAGCGAATTTGTGCAGTCCTTAATGGGTATTGTTCACGAAACAGGTCATGCACGTTATGAGCAAGGCTTACCTCAAGCCTTCGCAGGAACACCTGCTGGTGAAGCTCGCTCTATGGGCATCCACGAGTCTCAGTCCCTGTTTTTCGAAATGCAGCTTGGCCGCAGTGAAGCGTTTGTGGAACACTTATCGCGTCTCGCCTCAAATCATTTCCAAGGTGCGGAATTTGCCAAGGACAACCTGTCAAAAATCTACACCCACGTTGAAAAAGGCTTTATTCGGGTTGATGCGGATGAGCTCACCTACCCCGCTCACGTCATTTTACGCTACGAAATCGAGCGCGATCTGATGAACGGTGCCATCAAACACACCGACGTCCCTGAGCTGTGGCATGAAAAAATGCAAGCTTACCTTGGACTTTCTACTGCTGGCAATTTCACCAATGGCTGTATGCAAGACATTCACTGGACCGATGGTAGCTTTGGCTATTTCCCAAGTTACACATTGGGCGCGATGTATGCGGCGCAATTTATGGCAGCAATGAGAAAGACGGTAGATGTGGACAGCGTGGTTCGTTCTGGCGACTTGACGCCAATCTTCCACTGGTTGTCGAGCAATATCTGGAGCAAAGGTAGCCTTTTAACCACCGACGAACTGGTCAAAGCGGCAACGGGCGAGACATTAAATTCCGAGCACTTTAAGCGTCACTTAGTTTCTCGCTATCTCGGATAAACAAACTTGTAAATTGTCATCCTCTGAAGAATAACTCGCTCTCCTTCAGAGGATGACAAATATGACCTATGCGAGTGTTTCTATTCATCCTCAGGCGATAACTTCACCACCATGCGCCCACCTAGAGTGGATTGCCCTTAAACAGTTCATTGGTAAACGCATCAACCTGATAAATATCTACTTCCACTTGAAATCCCTTAAACCTTACGCTCATCTGCGAACTCTCTACCTTTCACTCTTACGGTTGAACCCTGTAAGACACGCTTGTCATTTTTTGTATAACGCGAAACGTGTATCAGAGCAGAATATCGCCAAAGGCGGAAGACGCGCCTTCAGCAAGTTTTTCATATCCAACTAAGGTCACATTTTGTGTTATTCCTCTATGGTTCTATTCACTTTTTTAAACGGGATAAAGTAATGAAAACTGAAAAACAAAAAATGCTCACTGGAGAACCATACGATGCAGGGGATCAAGAACTTTTACAAGCACGGTTATCCTGTCGTAAAACTTTGCACAGCTTAAACAACAGCCTCCCTCTAAGCGGAGAGTGGAGAGCGGCGATTGACGAACTATTGCCTGACAGTTATCAGGCTTATATTGAACCGCCCTTTCGCTGCGACTACGGCACAAACATTAAATTGGGTAAGAATTTCTATGCGAACTTCAACTGTGTCATTCTCGACGTAGCTGAGGTCTCAATCGGGGATAACGTTTTGTTTGCCCCTAATGTGCAAATCTATACCGCAGGCCATCCTATCGACGTCAAAGGCCGCGTTGAGGACGGTGTTGAGTTTGGCTTACCGATTCACATAGGCAACAACGTTTGGCTGGGTGGCGGCGTTATCGTCTGCCCCGGAGTCAACATTGGTAACAATAGTGTTATTGGCGCGGGTAGCGTGGTCACAAAAGACATTCCCGATAATGTGGTCGCTGTGGGCAATCCGTGTCGCGTGGTCAAACAGATTACAGAGAATGAGCTAAATAGCTGAGTACATCAAGGTGTCCTTAGCCTTCCTGAGAGTTTAAGGACATCAGCTCGCTCCTTGCTAAATACCTTACTGGAACGTGTCGACATGCAGCTGTTTCTGCTGCAACAAGATTGTCTGATAAAGTTTACTTTTCACAGCATCGCTTGCAACTTCATCAATTGTTCAGAAAACATCTTGCTGGTTAGGATAGGTAGCAATACTGTTTATATAAACAGTCAACTGGACACTTCACGAATGAAATCTCAGTTCTTTCTTAGCCTGCAAGAGTTTATGCATGCCAAGTACTACGCCAATAAAACCATAAAAAGCTATCTGTTCTGGATCAAACGTTATATCGTCTTTCACCAGATGCAACATCCTTCTCGCTTGAATGACGAACAGGTAGAGCAATTTTTAACTCACTTGGCAGTCAAAGAAAAAGTCGCGGCCAAAACACAAGCACTTGCTCTCAATGCGATTCAATTTTTATACCGTGATTACTTTCGCACACCTCTAAATCAGGATTTGAAATTTAAGCGATCCTTGGTCGATAAAAAACTGCCTGTAGTACTGACCAAAGATGAAATGCGCCGCTTCATGCAGTTCATAGACCCCAAATACAAACTGCACGTAATGCTCCTCTATGGCTCAGGATTGAGGGTCATGGAGTGCGTAAGGCTCAGAGTTCAAGATATTGATTATGATTACGGCGCGATCCGTATTTGGCAAGGTAAAGGCGGGAAGAATCGAACGGTGACATTGGCTAAAGAACTCCACCCGCTGCTCAAAGAGCAAGAAGCACTGGCACGACGATATTATCACAAAGATATGATCACACCCGGTTATGCGGGCGTATGGATGATGAACGCGCTACAGAAAAAACACCCAGGCGCTGAGTTTGAGTTCAACTGGCATTACCTGTTTCCATCAACCAAGCTTTCCATCGATCCTGAAACTGGCCTACAACGCCGGCAACATATCAACGAAGCCGCTTTGCAACGTGCGGTGCGAAGAACTGCAGCCGACGCTGGGATCACAAAGAGCATCACTTGCCACACCTTGCGGCACAGTTTTGCAACTCACTTACTTGAATCAGGCGCTGACATTCGTACCGTGCAAGAACAGTTAGGACACTCAGATGTCAAAACAACGCAAATCTATACTCACGTGCTCGACAGAGGCGCATCAGGCGTACTCAGCCCGTTATCTCGTTTGTAAATGAGCAAAAAGGATAAGAAAAAAGGAGAGCAAATGCTCTCCTTTTCTTAAACCCAAACTGCTAATTAAAGAGCAGCTTTCGCTTTTTCAACTAGAACAGCAAATGCTGCTTTGTCGAATACTGCGATGTCGGCTAGGATCTTACGATCGATCTCGATAGAAGCTTTCTTAAGACCGTTGATGAAACGGCTGTAAGATAGACCATTTTGGCGAGATGCTGCGTTGATACGCGCAATCCATAGTTGACGGAATTGACGTTTCTTAGCGCGACGGTCACGGTAAGCGTATTGACCAGCTTTAGTAACTGCTTGGAAAGCTACGCGGTAAACACGAGAACGTGCACCGTAGTAACCTTTAGCTTGTTTCAGAACTTTCTTATGACGTGCACGAGCTTGTACACCACGTTTTACGCGAGGCATTATGCTTCTCCTAAACTAAACGAATTAAAAACTAAAAACAAATTAAGCGTATGGCAGACAACGAACGATACCCGCAACTTCACATTTAGGAAGAATTGAGTTTGGACGTAGTTGACGTTTGTTCTTAGTAGTACGCTTAGTCAGGATGTGACGTTTGGTAGCGTGTTTGAACTTAAAACCACCAGCAGTTTTCTTGAAACGCTTAGCAGCACCTTTGTTGGTTTTCATCTTAGGCATGATGAATAACTCCGCATTGTAGTAGTTTAATAAACAACGTAATTAGGGCGAATAAAAAACCGCCGCGTTAAACGGCGGGTATTTATTACTTGCAAAAGCCGTTAATTACTTCTTTTTAGGGGCCAACACCATGATCATCTGGCGACCTTCAATCTTCGTCGGGAAAGATTCCACAACAGCAAAATCCACTGTGTCTTCTTTCAGGCGATTCAGAACGTCAACACCGATCTCTTGGTGAGCCATCTCGCGGCCACGAAAGCGAATAGTTACTTTCACTTTGTTGCCTTCCTCAAGGAAACGCACCAGGTTGCGTAGTTTTACCTGGTAGTCTCCGATATCAGTTCCAGGACGGAATTTAAGTTCCTTGATCTGAATCTGTTTTTGCTTCTTCTTTTGCTCTTTAGTAGCTTTGCTCTTCTCAAAGAGGAACTTGCCATAGTCCATCACTCGACAGACTGGTGGCTCGGCGTTAGGGCTGATCTCTACGAGATCCATACCAGCTTCATCGGCTGCTGCTAATGCTTCTTGGATCGATACGATGCCGACAGATTCACCGTCAGCGCCTGTTAAACGAACTTCACGAACGCCACGAATTTCACCGTTTAAACGGTGCTGGTTTTGTTTGACCGGAACTTGGCCACGTCTTCCGCCTTTAATAGTTTATTCCTCCAGATTGAGCTTACGGCTACTGATTTGGTCTTGGATGTAAGAAATGAAGTCATCCACCTTAAATTTACCTAAATCATTACCTTTACGAGTACGCACTGCGATTTCGCCAGCTTCCATTTCTTGGTCGCCGCAAACCAACATAAATGGTACGCGCTTCAAAGTGTGTTCGCGGATTTTAAAGCCAATCTTTTCATTTCTCAAGTCCGCTTTTGCTCTAATTCCACATTTTTGTAGTTTTTGAGCAACTTCCTGAACATAATCAGCCTGTTTGTCAGTGATGTTCATAATCACTGCTTGCTCTGGCGCCAGCCAAGTTGGGAAGAAACCCGCGTATTCTTCGATCAAAATGCCGATGAAACGCTCAAGTGAACCCAAAATCGCACGGTGAATCATAACCGGGATAAGGCGTTCGTTGTTTTCACCAACGTAAGTTGCACCAAGACGAGACGGCAGGTTGAAGTCGAGTTGTACAGTACCACATTGCCAAGCACGATCTAGGCAGTCATACAGCGTGAATTCGATTTTTGGACCGTAAAATGCCCCTTCGCCTTCTTGGATTTCGTATGGAATTTCCATCGACGCCAGTGCCAGTTTCAATGCTTCTTCTGACTGATCCCAAATTTCATCGCTACCAACACGTTGTTCCGGGCGAGTAGAAAGCTTAACAACAATGTTGTCGAAACCGAAAGTTTGGTAAGTGTCATACACCATCTTGATACAACTGGTCACTTCTTCTTGAATTTGACCTTCTGTACAGAAAATGTGCGCATCGTCTTGAGTAAATCCGCGAACACGCATGATACCATGCAATGCGCCAGAAGGCTCGTTACGATGACAAGAGCCAAACTCCGCCATACGCAGTGGTAGATCGCGGTATGATTTCAAACCTTGGTTGAAGATCTGCACATGACCCGGACAGTTCATCGGCTTAATCGCATACTCACGGTTTTCAGAAGAAGTCGTGAACATCGCGTCAGCGTATTTGTCCCAGTGACCAGAACGCTCCCACAATACACGGTCCATCATCAATGGGCCTTTCACTTCTTGATAGCCATATTCATTTAGCTTAGCGCGAATGAACACTTCCAAGTCGCGGAAAATTGACCAGCCGTTGTGATGCCAGAACACCATGCCCGGTGCTTCTTGCTGCATGTGGAATAGATCAAGTTGCTTACCGATCTTACGGTGGTCGCGTTTTGCCGCTTCTTCAAGGCGAGTCAGGTGGTCTTTCAGCGCTTTCTTATCGTGGAAAGCCGTACCGTAAATGCGTTGCAGCATCTTGTTGTCGCTGTTACCACGCCAGTACGCACCAGCCACATTCAACAAAGTGAAGTGTTGGCAAAAGCCCATATTAGGGACGTGCGGACCACGACACATGTCGATGTATTCTTCGTGATGATACAGACCCGGACGATCGTCACGAGAGACATTCTCGTCCAAGATTTCCATCTTGTAGGTTTCGCCGCGCGCTTCAAACGTATCACGCGCTTCCTGCCAACTGACTTTCTTCTTGATAACCTGATATTTGGTTTTCGCCAGATCTTTCATGCGAGCTTCGATCTTTTCTAGATCATCTTGTGTTAACGACTCTTCAAGATCAATATCGTAGTAAAAGCCACTGTCGATGGTCGGACCGATCGCCATTTTCGCATTTGGATAAAGCTGCTTAAGCGCGTGCCCCAAAAGGTGCGCACAAGAGTGGCGCACAATCTCAAGACCATCCACTTCATCTTTTGTGGTGATGATTTCAAGACTGGTATCGCTTTCGATCAGATCGCACGCATCCACACGTTGACCGTTGACACGACCTGCAATGGTCGCTTTCGCAAGACCAGGACCGATCGATTGCGCAACTTCCATAGTAGAAACTGGGTTATCAAAATGACGCTGACTGCCGTCAGGAAGAGTAATAATTGGCATGTTTTTTCCTTTACAGTGGTGTTGCACACCAAGCAACACATGTTTTAAGAAATACGCTTTAGATTCATATTGGTATGAAAAACGCATTGCGAGTGTAATTGATTTGGTACGAATTTTGGTGCAATTACGGATGCACCAGCTTAAGTACTGACCTCGCATTCTAACCAATGAAGCTGAGATCGCAATGAGTTTCTCATTTGAGAAGGTTTCATGAAAATACCACCTTACATTGCAGCATTGTAGGCTTGCAGTCACTTCTCACATTAATTCATCACTACGCTACTACAGATGAATTTTCACGATTGCTTACCCTTAGCTTTTCCTTAGTCTATAGTTACCTTGATGACAATAATTAGAAAGATCAAATAGATAATATGAATATTGACCTGAAGTTAGCATCCATTATTCCCATCGTTTGCGGCTTTTCTGCGCCAACTTACGCTAGTGACGCCTATGGCCCGCTGCGCAGTTATGCTCAATCTCCGATGCAATCGAACGCATTGAGCAATGTGCTACGTTCTGGCGCAAGCATGCCTGAAGGTTCAATAGAGGCATACACCTCGCTCACTGCAGCCAGTGTTTGGGCAGAAACAGACGACTACATGCTCGATTATTACCACAACCAACTGGAATTTGGTGCTAAATGGCAAGTTGATGAGTTGTGGCAGTGGGAGATCAACTACCGTTGGACATTTGCCGCCGATAATCACCTAGACAGTTTGACTCAGGCATTTCACGATCTGTTCGGTATTGAGCAAAATGGACGTGATACGGTTGATAAACATCGCTTCTACATTTCAATGCCCGAATATGGCATTGAAGTCGAAGACTTTACAGGCGAAACCCTGTCGAGCGGTATTTCCACCTATTTACAATATCAACTCTATGAAGACGAGCAGCATGCACTCTCGTTAGGTGGCAGTCTCTATTACAACGGTGTTAATCAAGGGCCATTTAAGGGACATAGTTTTGAACAAGGTATTCAGCTTAACTACAGTTTCTATCGCCAAGACCACGCTCTCTACACCATGTTCGGCATCACCTTGAGCGATAAGGATCTTTCTCTTGCCGACATTCTCTATCGAAGTGAAACCTTCGCATTCGCTGCTGGCTATCGCTATGCGATCAGCAAGCGTCATCACTTATTGCTGGAGTACCACCTCTATCAAGGTGCAACAGAAGGCCCCGACGATTTTACCGATCCTTCTAACGAAGTGCTTCTTGGTTATCGATACTTACTCGACAATTCGGCGTTCGAGATAATGATGATCGAAAACGCGAGAAATATGGATAACAGTACCGATATCGCATTTACATTTGGATATCGGTACCTGTTTGCCCAAGATGGGCGCTGACCTTATCTATTACAGATTGAGCGTCGGAGCAAGCGCTTGAGTAATTTGCGCGGCGGACGCATATAACGGCAGGGTAAAGGAACGATATTGATCGCCAGAAAAGCTCAATGAGCGATCAATTTCCGCCAAGCAATGGACTCGCTGGCCGCCCAAAATAAACGACAGTTCGATCTCTTTACTGCCGATAAAGCCGTTACTGCGAAACTCAAGCTCTTGATAGCAACCGGAACGGGAAGAAAAACTCTGTCCACGCAACTGCCCCTTTTCGACGTCCGCTTTCACCATAGTGAACCCCGCCTGAACAATAGCGTCGATGACCTTGCTCACTACGGGCAGTGGTTTGACTTCGATGAAATCTCGGTCACGCGGATCGATGGCAAAGTCAATATCTAATGTCGTTTCCAGCCAAACATGGCACTGGTTTTTCAATGCATTGACCGCGGTGATCGGGGTTTCGTCATGCAATTTCATCTCAAACGGCACTTGTTTTTCTTCATTCGCTTGAATTACGAATGGCTGAACGGCAGCCAATTTGTCCAGTGTGAACGTTTGGTAACTGACACTCTCTTCGCTCTCAACTTTGACTTCGGTATTGAGCTTGATGATGATGGCGTCGATCTGCTGTTCCACATCGCCGCCCTTAATGTGAACGTAGCCTTTGAGTGTTTCACCTTGATACACACTCATTTGGTCGAGAATCGTATCCACCTTGGCTGAACCAATTCCCAATGACGCCTTAAGTTTTTTAAACATGAGATCCCTTTTTATGCTGATTTATTTGTACTTTGCCCCTGTTTACACAACCGCATAACGTGTCGCAAGTAAAATGGCGCAAATGAATGGTAGGAATGTGTCACAGCACAAAATGGTCATCTTGAGTTGCTTTTTATGCCTCTTTTCCGCACTATTTGTATAGTCAATTAAAAGGAACCTTTATGTCATCGCCAATTTATATGCAAATCAAACAGTTTATTGTGCAGAAAATCGACAGCGGTGTGTGGCATATCGGCTTCAAAATCCCCACGGAGCTGGCACTGACAGAGCAATTTGGCGTCAGCCGCATGACGGTTAACAAAGCAATCCGCGATTTGGTCAATGAAGGGCGACTGCAGCGTCGGCCACGTTTAGGCACTTTTGTCTGTGAACCGACGGAAAAAGCCGAATCGCCGTTGCTGGATATTCGCAATATTGCCGAGGAAGTGAGTAATCGTGGCAAAGCGTACCGCAGCAAAGTGCTTCGCCAACAAGCTTTGAAAGCGGACGATACAATTGCAACTAAGTTGGGCGTGATGCTAGGCACGCAAGTGTTTTACAGTGAGATCATCCACTACGAGGACAAAGAACCAATCCAACTCGAGCTGCGCTGGGTCAATAGCAGCTATGCGCCCAATTACTTGCAGCAGGATTTCACCCAGATAACGCCGAACCAGTATTTATCGGAAAGCTGCCCACTGAGCGCGATGGAACACACGGTAGAGGCGATCATTCCCGATGCGCGCGTGCGCCAAGAACTCAATATGAAAGTGAGCGAACCTTGTTTGCTGCTCAACCGACGCACATGGAGCGACGACCGACTCGTCAGTACTGCCCTGCTCTATCACCCTGGTAACCGCTACAAGCTAAGTTCCAAAATTCTGCTTTGATCGCCACCTTGCCACTTCGATTCGATCACATTTTTGCAACATCCAACTTGTCATAAACACTTTTTTGATCTATTTATTTGTATATACATTTAATGCATACAATTAATCAGGATGACATCATGGATCTGCTGCTCACCAATGCTCGCCTCGTTACCATGCTTGACGGAGACATGGGTTACCACCCGACTGATCCGCTCACCATTGGTATTCAAGATGGGTTGATCACGTATGTGGGTGTGGACACTGAGCACCATGCAAACCAACGCATCAACCTGGAAAACCGTCTGGTCACACCCGGTCTGATTGACTGCCACACCCATCTTGTGTACGCCGGAAATCGCGCGAATGAATTTGAGATGCGCCTAAACGGGGCGCCATATCAACAGATTGCCCAGCAAGGTGGCGGGATCCTTTCTACGGTACAAGCCACACGTCTGGCAAGCATCGACACCTTGATTGAGCAAAGTCTGCCGAGATTGGATGGGCTGCTTGCCAGCGGTGTCACATCCGTGGAAGTGAAATCTGGCTATGGGCTGACCTTGGCTGACGAGATCAAAATGCTGCGAGCGGCCAAGGAGTTACAACGTCATCGTAAAGTTAAGGTCACGACGACTCTCTTGGCCGCCCACGCCCTTCCTCCCGAATACGCTGGTAGAGCAGATGACTATATCGAGTTCATTTGCCAAGAGATCATTCCAACGGTTGCACAAGAGCAACTGGCTTCGAGTGTGGATGTGTTTTGCGAGTCGATAGGCTTTAACCTCGCGCAAACGGAGAAGGTGTTTCGCTGCGCTCTTGAGCATGGCTTGCACATCAAAGGCCACACCGAACAGTTATCCAACCTTGGTGGTAGTGCATTAACCGCCAAGTACCATGGGCTGTCGGCCGATCATATTGAATACCTAGATGAGGCTGGTGTTCTCGCCTTAGCCAATTCGTCCACGGTAGCGACACTGCTGCCCGGCGCTTTCTATTTCTTACGTGAACAGCAACAGCCGCCGATTGATCTCTTGCGCCAGCATCAAGTGCCCATGGCGATTGCCTCCGACGTCAATCCAGGCACTTCGCCTTTTGCCGATTTGACCTTAATGATGAATATGGCGTGCACACTGTTCAGACTCACGCCACAAGAGGCGCTGCGCGGCGTCACCCAACATGCGGCGCAAGCGCTTGGCTATCAAGGAAAACGTGGGCAAATCGGTCTTGGCTTGGAAGCCGATCTGGCGATTTGGGATATCGAACACCCCGCTGATTTAAGTTATCAAGTCGGTGTAAAACGCCTGCATGCTCGCGTGGTCGATGGCGATTACCAACAGCACAAAGGAGTGTTGTGATGAAAAGTCCACTTAATCTCACCAACGAGTTTCATTGGCAAGGCCGACACGATGCCGAAGATGGTGCGCTGGGTAAACGCGTCCATCATGTCATTCGTCATGTCGACTATGCTGACATCGAGCAACTTTCACGCGCCGTTGCCCTGCTGGGTTTCGCCTGCGATGCGGGTGTGGCGCGTAACAAGGGGCGTATCGGGGCAAAGAAATCTCCCGATTTGATCCGCCGTGCACTAGCCAATCTGGCTTGGCACAGCGATGCGCCGTTCTACGATCTCGGCACTGTGGTGTGTGAGGATGACCAACTCGAGAGCAGTCAGCAGCAATGTGCAGAGGTTATCAGTCAAGCCCTCGCCCACTGCCCGGTCATTACCCTCGGCGGCGGACATGAAGTCGCGTGGGCTTCATTCCAAGGCTTAGCGGCTTATCTGCAAAATCATCAGCCACAGAGTAAGCCCAAAATTGGCATCATCAACTTCGACGCACATTTCGACCTGCGCACGTTTCACAGCCAACACGCCGAAGTTAAGCCAAGCTCAGGTACACCATTTAATCAGATCCAGCACTTTTGCCAGCAGGCGGGCTGGGATTTCCATTACGCGTGCCTTGGAGTAAGCCGAGCGAGCAATACCAGAGCGCTCTTTGAACGCGCGGAGCAACTCCATGTTTGGTATGTGGAAGATAAAGATCTCGGGGTACTCAATCTCGACTATCTCCTGACACAACTGCAGCACTTCATCGATGGTTGTGATTACCTCTACTTAACCATCGACCTCGATGTTTTCCCGGCAGCAGCCGCACCGGGCGTCAGTGCGCCAGCAGCCAGAGGCGTGAGCTATGACTACTTGGCTCCGTTTCTTGAACGCATTCTCAGCCATCATTCCAAGCTGATGCTGGCAGACATCGCCGAATACAACCCAACCTATGATGTTGACAGCCAAACCGCCCGTTTGGCCGCCAGATTGTGCTGGGATATCGCCAACGCGATGAATAACAAGTTTTAGACCGAACTCGGCCTGAACAGCGCCAGCGTTCAGGCGACTTAAAACAACTATCAGGTCGGCCAATGAGCCTGCCAATTCGTGAAATTAAAGGAGTCTCCACATGACACAAGGACACGATCCTCGCCTTGACACCAGCAGAACCATTCGCGCCCCGCACGGTACAACTCTGCGTGCCAAATCCTGGCTCACTGAAGCGCCACTTCGCATGCTGATGAATAACCTCGACCCTGATGTGGCAGAGCACCCGCACGCACTGGTGGTCTACGGTGGCATTGGCCGTGCCGCTCGTAACTGGGAATGTTTTGATAAAATTGTTGAAGTGCTGGAGCGCTTGGAAGAAGACCAGACGCTGGTGGTGCAATCGGGTAAACCTGTGGGCGTTTTTCCCACCCACAAAAACGCACCACGCGTTCTGATTGCCAACTCAAACTTGGTGCCGCATTGGGCCAACTGGGAGCACTTCAACGAGCTCGATAAAAAAGGTTTGATGATGTACGGCCAAATGACGGCTGGCAGTTGGATTTACATCGGCTCACAAGGCATAGTGCAAGGCACCTACGAAACCTTTGTTGCCGTGGCGAAGAAGCATTTTGCAGGTGATGCCAAAGGACGCTGGGTTTTGACGGGTGGCCTTGGTGGCATGGGCGGCGCGCAGCCGCTGGCAGCGACAATGGCTGGCTTTTCTATGATTGCGGTTGAGTGTGACGAATCACGCATTGACTACCGCCTGCGCACTGGTTACGTGGACAAAAAAGCCACGTCGCTTGACGAAGCCTTGGCGATGATCAAAGAAACCGATAAACCGATTTCGGTTGGCTTGCTGGGTAACGCCGCCGACATCTTCGCTGAGCTGGTTGAGCGCAACATCACCCCGGATGTGGTCACCGACCAAACTTCGGCGCACGATCCGCTTAACGGTTATCTTCCGCAAGGTTGGAGCATGGCACACGCCGCCGAAATGCGTCTGCAAGATGAAGCTGCGGTTGTCAAAGCAGCAAAACGGTCGATGGCGGTTCAAGTCCGTGCCATGCTCGATCTGCAAGCTCGCGGCGCTGCGACGCTCGACTACGGCAATAACATTCGTCAAATGGCGCTGGAAGAAGGGGTGGAAAACGCCTTTGATTTCCCGGGTTTTGTACCCGCGTATATTCGCCCGCTCTTCTGTGAAGGAATTGGCCCATTCCGCTGGGCAGCCCTTTCTGGTGATCCGGAAGATATTTACAAAACCGATCAGAAGGTCAAAGAACTGATCCCAGATAACCCTCATCTGCACAACTGGCTCGACATGGCACGTGAGCGCATTCAGTTCCAAGGCTTGCCTGCACGGATCTGCTGGGTCGGCTTGAAAGATCGCGAACGTTTGGGCCAAGCGTTTAACGAAATGGTTAAAAATGGTGAGTTAAAAGCGCCGATAGTGATTGGTCGCGACCATCTCGACTCGGGTTCTGTCGCCAGTCCGAACCGTGAAACAGAAGGCATGATGGATGGCTCAGACGCAGTTTCAGATTGGCCACTGCTCAATGCTCTGCTGAACACTGCGGGCGGCGCAACTTGGGTTTCGCTGCATCACGGTGGCGGCGTGGGAATGGGCTTCTCACAACACTCCGGTATGGTGATCTGCTGTGATGGTAGCGATGATGCCTCTGCGCGTATTGCTCGCGTGCTGCACAACGACCCAGCGACTGGTGTGATGCGCCATGCCGATGCCGGTTACGACATCGCCAAAAAATGTGCTGCCGAGCAAGGGCTTGATCTGCCAATGCTTAACGAAGAATTGCGCAAGTTGAAGTAAGGAAAATCGACATGTTTAATCTCACGCTGAACCCAGGCCACTTGAGCCTAAATGAACTGCGCAAAGTAAGCCGCTCCCCGCTCAAATTGTCCTTGGATGCATCAGCGATTCCAGCGATTGAGGAGAGCACTCAAGTCGTGGATCGCGTTATCGCGGAAAATCGCACCGTGTACGGCATCAACACTGGCTTCGGTTTACTGGCCAATACGCGTATCGCCCCAGAAGATCTCGAAACACTGCAACGCAGTATTGTGCTTTCGCATGCTGCGGGAATCGGTCAGTTTATGGCAGATGAAACCGTCCGTTTAATGATGGTTTTGAAAATCAACAGCTTGGCTCGCGGCTTCTCCGGCATTCGTTTGAAAGTGATCAACATGCTGATCGAACTGGTGAATGCCGAAGTCTACCCTTGCGTACCACAAAAAGGCTCGGTCGGCGCTTCGGGCGATCTCGCGCCGCTGGCTCATATGAGCACAGTTTTGCTCGGTGAAGGCCAAGCGCGTCATAACGGCGAAGTCATTTCAGGCTTGGAAGCACTGAAAATCGCCGGACTCGAGCCAATTACGTTGGCACCCAAAGAGGGCTTAGCACTTTTGAACGGCACACAGGCGTCTACTGCCTTTGCACTGGAAGGTCTGTTTATTGCAGAAGATCTGTTTGCCTCAGCCACCGTGTGCGGCGCAATGTCGGTGGAAGCAGCGCTCGGCAGTCGTCGTCCGTTTGACCCGCGCATTCACCGCGTACGCGGTCACCGCAGCCAAATGGATGCCGCAGCGGCGTATCGTCACTTACTGGAAAACAACAGCGAAATTGGCGATTCCCACAGCAACTGCGAAAAAGTGCAAGATCCATACTCACTACGTTGTCAACCACAGGTGATGGGAGCGTGTTTGCAACAGATCCGCAACTCAGCCGAGATATTGCTGGTTGAAGCGAACTCTGTGTCGGATAACCCGTTGGTGTTTGCCGAAGACAACGACATCATCTCTGGTGGTAACTTCCACGCAGAACCGGTGGCAATGGCAGCGGATAACCTCGCCTTAGCGATTGCTGAAATCGGCAGTTTGTCAGAGCGACGTATGGCGCTGCTGATCGACAGCGCGCTGTCGAAGCTTCCTCCTTTCTTGGTAGACAACGGCGGCGTGAACTCAGGCTTTATGATCGCTCAGGTCACTGCAGCCGCTCTGGCCAGCGAGAACAAAACCTTGGCTCACCCTGCATCTGTCGACAGTTTACCGACTTCGGCAAATCAGGAAGACCACGTGTCGATGGCAACCTTTGCGGGGCGCAGACTGCGTGAAATGGGCGAAAATACGCGCGGCATTCTTGCGGTTGAGTATCTCTCCGCTGCGCAAGGGTTGGATTTCCGTGCACCGCACAAATCCTCACCACGTATTGAGCAAGCAAAACAGATGTTGCGTGAAAAAGTCGCTTTCTACGATAAAGACCGCTACTTTGCGCCAGATATCGAAAAAGCCAATGCGTTACTCGCACTGGCGGTACACAACCCACTGATGCCTGAAGCGCTATTGCCCAGCGTTATCTAAGCGAAGAAAGCCGAGAGAGTTGCGATTCTCTCGGCTTTTCACCTGCTTGATTCATCTTTTGCATATAAATCCGTGAGCACATCGCAATCTTGACACTGGATGGACCATTGACCTCTCAAAGTTGGCATATAATCCACGGCAGTTTAAGTTATGTCAGATGAAGTATGTTTCTAGCACCTTATTTTTCAAGCAACCAACGACAATTCCAGTTTACCCGCGAACAGGCAAGCCACTTTGCCAAAAAGGTCGCCGGTGATTTCAACCCTATCCATGATGAAGACAGCAAACGCTTTTGCGTACCCGGCGATCTGCTTTTTGCTGTGCTATTGCGTAAAGAGGGCGTGAGCCAGAAAATGCGTTTCGACTTCTCTGGGATGGTCAGCGATGGCGTTGCACTGCACATTGAAAATAAGTGTGAGAAAGAGAGCGCAGTGGTCGATGCCGCAGGCAAAGAGTATTTGCATATGCAGCGTGAAGGCCAAGTGAATCACAATCCCGAATTTATCAAGCATGTGGTCACCAACTACGTTCAATTCTCTGGAATGAACTTCCCGCACATTATGGTGCCGTTGATGGAAGAGCAGCAGATGATGATCAACTGCCAGCGCCCTTTGGTCATTTACGAGAGCATGGAAGTGGAATTTAGCCGTCTCGACCTGACCCACCCTGAAGTGGAATTTACTGGCGCAACATTTGACGTCGATGGCAAACGTGGTGTAGTCACCATGAACTTTGCGTTTAAAGAAGAAGGTGAAGTGGTTGGCCATGGCATCAAACGAATGGTCGCCAGCGGCTTGAAGCCTTACGACCAAGAAGCAGTGGACGATTTAGTCAATCGCTTTCATTTGCGTAAAGAAGAGTTCTTGCAACGTTTTGCCGCGGCGGCTTAACCAAGCGAAATGATAAAAGGGGCCATTTGGCCCCTTGCTCTTTTTGGCTAACTATTTACTGAGTTGACCCTTTATCCACGACGACGTAGCAAACCAGCTAACAGCGCAAGGCCGATAAAGCCGAGTGAACCGCCTGAAGATGAGCCTGATGAAGCATTGTTGCTGGTGGAGAACTTGAGATTACTTAATGTGGCAATGTCACTACCCTCTGTGACTTCTTCATCCTTCATGCTGACAAAACTGACTTCGTTCGAAGCTTGGTCGAGAGTTAAGGTTTGCGTCCCTCTTACATTATTGCCGCTAAAGAACGCTTTTTGCTTACCATTAACGTAAACTTTCAAACCGTCATATTCCGCTTCAGAATCAACCGAATAGCTGAAACTCAAGTAACCTTTTTCCAGCCCCTTGACCACCAGCGTAGATTCTTCACCATGGGTAATTGCCGCAGATTGAAGTGTGCCATTATTAGCAGACCAAGGCTTCTCACTACTAAACACGCCACTGTTGGCCATCGAAAAGAGCGAGGCGACATCATTTGCGGCAAGAGCAATCCCTGTATAGGCCAATTCCATCTTAATCTCCGGCACCAGATTCGAATCTGATTGCATTGTCAGTTGCGCGCTCGTCGACTTAGCAGAATTCACGCCGATTGTGCCTTTGATAATGCAGCGCTCGCCATTGTTTAAGGGCACTGCGCTACACTGGTCGTCTAAAATGGTAACACCGGAGTTGCTCTTGAGATTAAACGTCATTGTTTGAGTTGAATTGTTGCTCACCACAAATTCGTGGGCAATGTCCGAAAATTCCACATAGCCCAAGTCATGGTATTGGGTAAAATCGACCCCAGCCGTTCGAGACTTGACCCAAGAGAGCAAGTTGCCTACGTTGGCATACACACCGTACGCATTGGCTTGAGCGCATCCGTTCCCCCAACTCACCACCCCGACTTGAATCTTAGAGCTGTTCCCGAGCGCCCAGATAGGGCCGCCGCTGTCACCCTGACAAGAATCCTTGCCACCTTGAGCGTAGCCTGCACAGAACGCATCATCGCCAACATTCTGGTAGCCATTACCGAGCGCGCGACAAACATCACTGTCTACCAGCGGCACATTGACTTGGTGCAGCGCATCGGGATAATCTGGGTTACCCGTTGCATCACGGTTCCCCCAGCCAATCACTGTCAGCTCTTCACCCGGCCCAAGGGAATCAAAATAGGACTGGTTGGCAAGTGTTGCCCCGCTAATGTTTGGCTTGGTTTTAAGCTGTAAAATGGCAATATCAAAGCCAGAAGTCACCGCATTATACGCTTCATGAACGTAAATACGCTCAACATCGGCGGTAGCACCCTGCGTACCCGCTTGAGAGAGCTCGGTGAGACCAATCGCGACTTTCAACGAATTAGCTTGAGAATGATGGACACAGTGCGCAGCGGTCACCACATAGCCATTACCGATATAGTTTCCGCCACAAAATCGCCCTTTATAAACGCTTTCTGCGTCAGCACGGTAGAGGACAGCCATCGTCGGCCAAGTCCCCGCTTGTGCCACTTCTCCACCGATAATACGCTCTTCAACGTGAGTTACAGGTTTGGCAATCACAAGAGTGCTTGAGGTAAAAAGGCCAGATAGAATCAAAACATTGCTGACGACGCTTTTCTTAAGCATGTGACTTCCTTGTATTCTAATCGCCTGACAGGTAACAATTAACACGCAGATGTAAGTGACTTCACGTTCAATATATAAAGGGATACTCTATCAACGCCCAAAATACAAATATGACTACCATGACGATATAGCGACAGCTTCCAACCGCCGACCATCAAATCCAGCGTCTAACTTTTTGTTTATATTGCAAATAAGCCGAACCAAACCGCTTTTCTAACGCACGTTCTTCGGGCTCGATCTGAAAGCGATTCATATACAACACAAACAAAGGAGCAAACGCAAAAGTGATAGCATTTTGCAACCAGCAAGCATACGAGAGTAACAGTAGCAACAGCGCCAAATACATCGGGTTGCGGCTGTAAGCAAAAATGCCACTCGCTACCACAGTTGAGGCCGTCTCTGGTTTGACTGGATTGACTGTTGTTTTTGCCTTACGAAACTCTCTCACACCCGCAATACCAATGACACCGGAAAGTCCGAACGGCAGCAAGGCGCTCACACGGGGAAACGTCAAGCGCAGCAAAGGCTCAGCCAGCCATAGGTCAACGGCGAACATGCCTGTGCACATCAGCAAGAAAACCGCTACCGGGGGAATTTTGAGCTCTAACTTACGCATAACTTCTCCAAAAAATAACCCGGCTAAGCGCCGGGTTGTGGTATTACAGAATGCTGAGCAGCGCTTGAATCGGGTGCATCTGCTTCGTGCCTTCAAAACGTTTTACTTGGCTACGGCATGAATAGCCAGTAATCAAGCAACGTTCCTTAGGCAGCCCCTCTAAGCTTGGCTTCCAGCTCAGCGCATAGATATCTTTCGACATCTGCAGTTTGTCACTTTCATGGCCGAAGGTTCCCGCCATACCGCAGCAGCCTACCGGAACCGTCTGCAGCACAGCGCCAAAGTGGCTAAAGATAGCGCCCCACTCTTTTTCCGCATTTGGCAGCTTGGTTTTCTCCGTGCAGTGGGCAAAGAGATACCAAGGCTGGCTATCTTCGGCGGTGAGAGAAAACTCTTTTAGGCGTGGCAACAACCACTCGTGCGCGGTAAGCACTTGGAACTCGCCGCGTTTATCGGCCAGGATTTCGTTGTACTCATCACGGTAACAGAGCACCAGGGCCGGATCGACGCCAACCATAGGGATACCAAGATCGGCCACCATAGTAAGGAATTTTGCGGTATCTGCCGCCGTCGCGGCAAAACGTTTCAAGAATCCTTTGATGTGCTGCGCTTTGCCATTGGGCTTAAAGGGCAACAACACTGGCGTTTTACCCAGCTTGATGGCCAAGCTGGCAAAATCTTCCACCACTTGTGCATCGTAATAGCTGGTAAAGGGATCTTGCACAATCAGCACATGATTGCCTTTTTCCTCAGAAGACAACGCATTGAGCGCCTGCAGATCAAAGCTCTTCAACGTGGTGAGTCTCTGTTTCAGCGTCGGCACAGATAGCAGCGGCGTATCGACGTAACCAACCGTTTTTTCCGTCAGGCTTTGCACCCAAGACTGAGAAATAACACCGTTGACCAACTTGGGCGCTTTGCCCATCAGCGGCAATAAACTCTCTATGTTGGCAACTAAGTAATCTTTCGCTGGGCGCTGATAACGACTGTGGTAAATATTGAGGAATCGCGAGCGGAAACTCGGCACATCCACTTTGATCGGACATTGGCTGGCACACGCTTTACAAGCTAAACAGCCGTTCATCGCTTCGTACACTTCGTGCGAAAAATCATACTCATGACGCTTATTGATCGAGTTTCTCACTCTATCCAATAAACTTTTCACCGTGGGCGAGCCAGCGACAAGCTGCTGTTCCAAATCAAGAATATCAATGCCTTGTTCCGTCAACTGGCGTAGCCATTCACGCACTAAGCCCGCACGCCCTTTAGGCGAGTGGCGACGATCGGCGGTGACCTTCATGGAGGGGCACATCGGCGAGCTGGTGTCGTAGTTAAAGCACAAACCGTTGCCGTTACATTCCATTGCCTGTTTAAAGCTGTCTCGCACCTTGACGTCAATTTGCCGATCGTAATAACCCCGTTTGGTATCGGACACTTTCACCAGAGGTTCGTCACTCTCGAGCGGCGTACAGATTTTACCCGGATTCATTTTGTTATGCGGGTCAAACGCCGACTTGATGCGTCTGAGCTCGGTAAACAGCTCCTCACCAAAAAATTCCGGGCCGTATTCGGAACGGAAACCTTTGCCGTGTTCACCCCACATCAAACCGCCGTACTTAGACACCAGCTTGACCACTTCATCGGATATCTGCTTCATCAGCAGCTCTTGCTGAGGATCACACAAATCCAGCGCTGGGCGTACGTGCAGCACTCCGGCATCAACGTGACCAAACATGCCATAGTCTAGCTGTTTACTATCAAGCAATTGACGAAACTCAGCAATAAAGTCGGCGAGGTTTTCCGGTGGCACACAAGTGTCTTCCGTAAAAGCAACAGGTTTAGCGCGCCCTTTCGCAGCCCCTAGCAAGCCCACCGCTTTTTTGCGCATGTTGTAAATTCGACCAATGCTGGCCAGATCATCACACACTTGGTAGCCAATAATGCCCGCTTCGCCATTTGCCAACATCTCATCTAAGCGAGCGACCAACGCGTTCACCTGCTCGCTGACCTCTTGCGGATTTTGCCCGGCATACTCAACCATGTTGATGCCCAACATCTCTTGTCCCGGCACATCGGTGATTAAGTCGCTCACGGTATGCCAAACGATGTCCTGCTTGGCAAGGTTCAACACTTTGGAGTCGACCGTTTCTACCGAGAGCGCTTTAGCTTCCACCATAAATGGGGCATTACGCAGCGCAGCATCAAAACTGTTGTACTTCACGTTGACTAAAGTACGCGCTTTGGGAATTGGCGTGAGGTTGAGCGTCGCTTCTGTGATAAAGGCCAACGACCCTTCGGCGCCACACAAGACACGAGTAAAATTAAACTCGCCACTCTCATCGTCAATGGCGTTTTTCAGATCGTAACCGGTAAGAAAACGGTTAAGCGGCGGAAATTTATCCACAATTTGCTGACGTTTTTCCCGGCAAACGGCTTCCGTCACTTGCAGCGCTTTGTGCGCGTATTCACCTTCTTGCGGCAAACCATGTGAGAGATCGGTTTCAAGAATGGAACCATCGGCAAATACCGCTTGCAATGAGATCACATGGTCGGAGGTTTTGCCGTATTTCAACGAGCCTTGGCCAGAAGCGTCAGTGTTGATCATTCCGCCCAGCGTCGCGCGGTTGCTGGTCGAGAGGTCAGGAGAGAAAAAATAGCCGTAGGGTTTCACTGCATCATTGAGTTGATCTTTGATCACCCCAGCCTGAACGCGAACCCATCCTTCCTTCTCATTGATCTCCAGAACTTTGTTCATGTGCCGCGACAAGTCCACCACAATGCCTTTGGTCAGCGACTGGCCATTGGTTCCGGTACCACCACCGCGCGGAGAGAAGGTAACCCGTTCATAAATAGGCTTTTGAATTAGTTTGCCAATCAAAGCCACATCTTGGGTAGTTCTAGGATGAACAACCGCCTGAGGAAGCTGCTGATAAACACTGTTATCTGTGGCGACCGCGAGACGGCTAGAGTATTGGGATTCGATGTCGCCGCTAAAACCAGCCTGCTTGAGCTCTTTGAGAAAGCTCAGCACAACAGGATCGACATCCGATTGCGAGTTAAGTTTTGGTAACATTTGCTTCCTGCCCCTACAACACTGATCCAATCAGTTGCGGGTTAATATTTTTGAGTTTGAAAATAATCTTTGAATTTCGTCACTTTACAACATTTAAAAAGGTGATCAAATCAGAATCTCAATGCAAAAATGGAAGAGTTGCTTTCTTTTCTGCAGATTAAAACCTAAATTCATTACAAGAGATATTGTAAAGAACACACACAGAGCATTGATAATGAAAAAAAATAAAGTCGTTACGACTGAAGACATCCTGTTAAAATTGTGCCAATCCGTTTCTGGCGTATTAACTTCCGCCACCTCATCACAAATCAACTACTCTGCCATGGTGCAGAAAATCAACAAAACCAGCTTAAAACCCGATTTTGGCTGTTTCGTGCTGTTTGATGGCGGTTTTACTGGATTAGTCGTCATCAATTTCACTGCAAAAGCGGCCTTAGAAATCTACACCAACTACATGCGTAACATGGGCATGCCAGAGGAAGAACTTGCCGTGTTACATACTTCCGACGAAGTGGGCGATGTGCTTGGTGAACTGATGAACCAACTGGTAGGCGATTTTACCAACAAAATCCGCAAAGAGTTGCAAACCAACATCACACAAAACCAACCTAAAATGCTTTCTTTGAATAAGCAGGTTTTGCTGTCGGTGGATACTAACCTCGACCGTCCTCAAGCACGTCGCGTGACTTTCTCCACAGAGAACAACAACATTTTCTATCTTGAGCTAGCCATGGATAAAACGGAATTCATCCAGTTAGAAGATTTTGAAGTGAGTGAAGATGAAAACCCAGATGACATCTTAGAAATGACGCAAGCTAACATGCGCAGCAAGCAGCAAAGCCAATCCTCCAGTGATGATTTGGATATTGCCTCTGACCTTTTGGACGAGTTGGGCATCTAACTCGTTTTGCTAAGCGAACTTCAAGCCGCCCCCTAGTGAGGCGGCTTTTCTTTTTATCGCACGACACTGGTTAAAGATGCAGGATTTAGTTTTCTAACGAAAACAGGTAAAATATGCGACTTTTCTGAGCCACCAGGATTTGTTGTCACTTTCCATGGATAAACAAAAAGCACTGAAGAAGATCGCCAAGTGCCTTGAACTAGGTAACTCTGCGAACGTTAACGAAGCGGCCAATGCGATTAAAATGGCCCATCGCCTGATGATGAAATACGGGCTAGACAAAGACGATATCGAGTTCATTAAAATGGGCAAGACACAGTCGAGTCATCTGTTGCCAGCCAACGTCAGCTCCGTTTTGCTCCGTGTGATCCGTGGAATCAATACCAAATTCGGCGTCGAAGCGGTGCTGCTTAACCATAAAGGCTTAAAGAGGTTGGAGTTTATTGGCGAAGCCGACCGCGCTATCTTTGCCGCCTTTGCCTTTGACATCATTTACCGTGAGATGAACGAAAGTACCGGACAGTTTCGCAATAGCTTCGCAGGTTCTGGCACGTCCAGTCTTGAGGTGACCCGACGAGTCAACTCCTACGTTTCCGGTTGGGTAGAAGGCGCTTTGGAAAAACTGCCAGTAATCACGCCCGATGAAGAGTCGGCGAACAAAATCAACAGCTACATCGACAAAGAGTTTCAAAACATTGATCGCGAAACATTCAAGAAGCAGTTGCGTGAAGCGATGAAAAATCTCACGGCCGATTATGAAGTGGGTTTGAAGAAAGGCCGAAAAGTGTCAGTTAACCGCCCGGTTGGTAGTCAACAAGCCACCAGAAAAATAGAAAAAAGATAACTTTACACTGACAAAGAAAACATTAATGCAGTGAATAATTCTCTCTTGGAGGCAGAAGTTCGCCTCCGATTCACATGGAGAGATAACCTTGAAAAACCTTTCACTTGCCTTAGCGATTCTACTGACCCTTAGCGGCTGCCAAGCGACTCAACGACAGAATGCCACCACTGGCGAAGCCGAAACCAATTCCGCGACCAAAGGCGCACTACTTGGGGCTCTCGCTGGCGCCGTTGCAGGCGCAGCCAGTGGCGATAAAGATGACCGTGGAAAACGGGCACTGATTGGCGCGGCAGGCGGTGCAGCTATCGGCGGTGGTGTCGGCTACTATTTTGATCAACAAGAGAAAGCACTTCGTCAAGCCTTGCTCAACTCAGGGGTTCAGGTCGAGCGCGTTGGCGAAAATCAACTGCTGCTGCGTTTGGAAAATGGCATCGGCTTTAGCTCAGGGTCGTACAACCTGGACGCTTCCATCCACAACACACTGCAAGGCGTCGCACGCGTTTTGGTTGAGTATCCGGACACCAGTTTAGTAATAGATGGCTATACCGACAGCACGGGCAGCGATTCATCCAACCAAATTTTGTCTGAACGCCGCGCTGAATCTGTGCGTGCTTTCTTAGTTTCGCAAAACGTGGCTGCTGGCCGAGCGATTGCACGCGGAAACGGCGAACGTTATCCACTTTGCACCAATAGCACTGCGGAAGGCCGGGCCTGTAACCGCCGAGTAGAAATTCAGATCCTGCCCTTAAAATAGCGCGAACTGGCCAATATGAACGGCCGTGTTTACTGCTGATTTCAATTCAGGTTCCGTCTATACTTGGCACTGAACCTGAATTTAAGAGACTCAACTTTGCGCAATAATCTTTTGATTCTTATCGGACTTCTCTTGTCCACTTCGGCATTCGGCCAATCAGTGCAACAGTTAACCGAACAAGCCAATCAAAGAGATCCTAACGCGCAATACCAGTTGTCACTTGAGTTGGCCAAGGAAGACGGCGAGGCGGCCAAAGCCGATGCTTTTTATTGGTTGCAACAATCGGCACAACTGGGCTATGAGCCCGCACAAATCAAGTTAGCTCAAGCCTACGAAAGCGGTATCGGCACACAAGTCGATCTTAAACTTGCTGCCAATTGGTATTGGCAAGTGGCTGTACAAGGTAATCTGGACGCGCAAATCAAATTAGGGACACTGTTTGAAGAGCAAGGCTCTCTCTTTTCACAACTTGATATCGCCCAGTTCTGGTTTGGAATTGCATCCAAGCATTCTGCCGAAGCGGAAGACGCTTACAATCGCATTCTAGAAATCAAATTTAATGCCATGCGCGCCAAGCAGGTTTCTGCCATTTCACAGTTGGATTCGGCATTGAAGGCTCAAACGCAACCACTAGAAACAGGACTAGAAACTTCTGCTGCAACCACCGCTCCGCCCTCGCCTATTTACACCGACTGGTTCTCCATCAGCGTCATTTTGTTACTCGCGCTCTCTTTTAGTAGCGTCATGTTCTACGGTCGCCGTAAAAAAGTGTCGCGGGAAACGACGCAACTGCTTGAACTGGAAAGTGAGCTCAAAAGGCAACGCTATAGTAACAAACAGCTCAAGCGGCAGCTGGAAAAAGTCTTTAGCGAATACAAAAAGGTGCAAAGCCAAGCTGGAAAGCAGAAACTCTCTCTGGCGTGTGCAATGTTTGGTTATTCGCCGAGTGCCATTCCCGATGAAAAATCCATCAAGATTCGCTTTCGCCAATTGTCTCGTCTCTATCATCCTGACGCCCGTGGCAGTGAAGAAGAAATGAAACGTCTGAATGGCGCATTAAAAGTTCTGCTGAAAAATGTTGCAGAGTCGTAAACATAATTCGTATTTCTTCGCTCAATTCGACTGTTTCACCTTATTAATAAAGGATCGCAATCGATCTCTCTCTCATTTTTTATTAACAGATATTTAACGCAGTAACGATATTTATGGCATAATGTGCCTCGAAAATGACACCAGCATAACAAGAAGCCTGGTGAGGAGAAGCAGCATGTTTAATATTGAAGGCACCTGCGATTGGTGCAAGAGACCAAGATTGTTGACACGCCACGATTATCTGGATGGCAAATCCAACCATTCTTGTGAAGAGTGTCACGACATCGCCAAGATTGACGTCCGTCTGTTTAACCTTGGTGAGCAGCAAATGCGTGACCGTCAGGCGCGAGCCTGCTAAGACACGAAGTCACGCACAAGAACGGATTCCTTAAGCACCCTACGGGGTGCTTTTCTTTTACCTATGGTTATTGCTCCACACGAATCCCCTGCCAACCTTACTGAGCAACACTGTATACCCCTGTATAAATCGCCAGTCTCCCGTGAGAGATGCATCACAAAACATCACACTCTCCCAAACACCAGAAATCCAAAAATATCAAATATAAAACAATAACTTAATTAAATTCACTCTAACAAAAGAGACTCATGCATGGCGAAAAAGAGAGCAAATAAGTTGACGAACAGCGCGGGAAAAAATACTGTATACACATACAGTATGTATATAGGAACAGTAAAATGCAGATTCAAGGTCAAACTCGTACATATTCACATTTCAATGTTCTGGCACAACCGACTCAGCCAATCAATGCCTCGGCGCAGTTGTTGCAACAATTAGCTGCTCTGTCTCATCTCAATCAATGGATCTTATTTACCTCCGAGTGCCCACGCCCGGATCTTAGCCAACTCTCTGCGTCTAATATTTGCTGTAAAAATGTCATCCAGATGAAACCGTCCCACTCTCTCACTGAGACTGAAATTGTGATGAAAGCGATACGCTCTGGCAATGCTTCTGCGGTTGTCGCGTCTAGTCAGATTGACTTAGTCAACCAATCTCTGCTGCAGGAGATGGCAAAAGAGTTTGGCTGTGAAGTCTTTTTCGTTGAAGGCAGAGCAACACAGTATCATTAATAAATTCAACGTTATCCATTATGCATTTCGCCTTCTCTGTGAAGGCTTTTTAAATTTCGCCAAAGCGAGGCAAACGTTTGCTTTTCTTCTGGCGAGTTCAAATAGTTCTGGTATCATGCCCCGGTAATCGACGAATCTGATGGATTTTGTTATCCAATTCGTCTCCGCATGACGTTTGAAATTATAATAGGAATGTCAAAATGAGCCTCGCTGATCAAGTACTTGCCGTCAATGACGATCTGCCCATCCGCACCGATAAACCCGTTCACAGTGGAAAAGTTCGCTCTGTCTACTGGCTCACTGAGCAAGATAGTGCCCGCCTAATAAAAGAAAAAGGCTACAACGTTGCCCCTGATGCGCCTCTTGCCATCATGGTGATCAGCGATCGCATCTCCGCTTTCGATTGTATTTGGCACGGTGAATACGGGCTCAACGGTGTACCGGGTAAAGGGGCTGCATTGAACGCCATTTCTAATCATTGGTTTAGACTGTTTAAAGACAACGGATTGGCAGATAGCCACATTCTTGATATTCCACACCCGTTTGTTTGGATTGTGCAGAAAGCCAAGCCTGTGCGTATTGAAGCCATTTGTCGCAAATACATCACAGGTTCCATGTGGCGCGCATACGAAAAAGGCGAGCGTGAGTTTTGTGGTATTCAACTACCAGAAGGGTTAGGCAAAGACAAACCTCTGGACGAACTACTGATGACACCATCAACCAAAGGGATTTTAAAAGGAATTCCTGGCGTGCCTGAAGCCGATGATGTGAACATTACCAGACAAAATATTGCCGACAACTTTGCCGCATTTAACTTTTCCAGCGCTGACGACATTGCCACTTACGAAAAGCTGCTGAAAGAAGGTTTTGCTGTGATCAGTGATGCTCTAGCACAAGTAGGACAAATTTTTGTCGATACCAAATTCGAGTTTGGTTATGTGCAAGATGCGCAAGGCAACGAAAAGCTGATTTACATGGACGAAGTGGGCACACCTGATTCATCGCGTATTTGGGATAGCGAAGCGTATAAAGCCGGTAAAATTGTCGAAAACTCGAAAGAAGGTTTCAGACAGTTCCTGCTTAACTACTTTCCAGACCCTGATATTCTGCTCAACAAAGATCGTATGCCTGAGCGCGAAGCGCTAGCGCGTGACAACACCTTGCCAGAAGAGGCTTTACTGGCAGTATCTCGCACCTACATCGGCATCGCAGAGAAAATTACTGGTCAATCGATCACTTTAAGCGAGAATCCAAAACAAGAGATTATTGATATTCTTGCGCGTGATTACGACCTTATCGATTAAATGAATTCAATATAACAACGTCAGCGCCAACAGCCCGCCACCAAGCGGGCTGTTTTTTATCCCATTGCTGCATTTAAAGCGGTTAACTGCAGGGTTCTAGCTAAAATCTTTGAGATGAATGGTAAAAACATCCTGCTCGTAGCAGTTAATCACACTGTCACTACGGCTTTGAATAAAATCGATTTGTTTAGACTCCAATGCATAAGGCATCACCACGGTAAGCTCATCAATACCTTCCAGTTTCGCGAGGCGAAGTAGAGTCACCAGATTGGATTCATCGCTACGACGAGAAGACATCGCTTTTAGTGCCGCATCCCAAAGACGATCTTCTGGCTTGGCGAGTTCAGCAATGCTATCTTTCCACACCGTACTAAACACTGGCGCAAAGGTGGTCATCGCTTCTAAGAATGTCCATTTTTTGTTGCAAGAAGCCCCGAGAAAACTGGTGTAATCAAACTCAACATGCGTTTTTTCATTCTTTTCCATTTTGTCCCCCGACAGACTGTCAATACAGCCTATCCACTATTAGACAATTACTTTGATATAGCAATAGGATATAAAACAATCGTCTTTTATGCCCTTCTTTTAAGGAAAAAGGAAATATCAAAAGCAAATTCGTAACAATAACAGCACACATTCTATAACTATGCGCATCTGATTGATTAATATTTCAAGCTAGAAACAAATTGCGAACTAGAAAACTAGAAAACTAGAAAACTAGAAAACTAGAAAACTAGAAAACTAGAAAACCGAAATGTAAGCACTCATCGTTTGAGAAAGCCAATACTATTCCTATTTATCGGTTACTAGCGCACATCGACTATACGGCTCGCTTTACGATACTGGATTTTCCAACCTGAAAAGCGCGGCAACTCCCAACGTTTCGGATCGTCTTTGCGATTGCCGCCACAGTGGATCACCTGCACCAACTTACGCCCCGGGAAATATTCCACCTGCAATTGCAGATCAGATAAGGTCAACGATAATGGATACTGCTGTGTGAAATCGTCGTACTGCCAGTCTGGAATGCCCGTAAAAGGAAAGTCGGCGGCTTCAAACAGCGCCATCTCTTCTTGCGTATTCACCCCCAGTGCTTCTAACTGCTCGGCAAACCAAACATCAAAATTGACTTCTTTACGGTGAACTGAATTATCCTCATTCAGACCTAATGCACAAAAAAGTTTCCAATGTTCAATCTCTTGGCTGCGCTGGGTGTAAAATCCGTCCAGCAGTTGACCCGACTTCACCTGCGCGACAATCGCTTGGATCGCACTTTCACCTTGCGGCTGAACGAGCTTGCTAGCGACAACCCGTCCAGCGAATATTCGCTCCATCAAAACTTTCCCTTGCTCAGTCTGTAAGCGGCTTTCAGCCTGACGCCACTCCCCCAGATCGAGCTCATCAATCAAGGTTAGCGCCACGGGCATCATTACCGAAGCGAGATTGAGCGTCTGCTTAACGCCGCGACCGGGCAAAGAGTGGCTATCCAGCACCACTGCCGCTTGCGCCTTGTCCCCAAAGCGGCTCTGTTTGCCCACCAGCATCTCCATCTGGCCGTTACCAAGCGCCTCCTGCCTTTTGGCGCGGCGAACAAACAGCAGCTCTGGGTGTAACGTGGCGATTGCTTTTGCCAGCGCTTCCCGTTGATAGCGCGACGCAACCTCCAGTTCTGGTAACTCAAACAGCGCGCGCATTTGCTCTGCCAGCCCCATCGCCTCTGTCAGAGCTTGCTCATCGATGTTGACGCCGGGATAGCGTTTGCCACGTACTAGGCCAATCAATAACGTGACATCACACAAGTTCGGTTCTACAACATCAAGCTCTTGCGCTTGTTCGCCACCAGCGAGCTGATACAAGTTAGCGGGCACCGAGAGCGCGGCGGCAAGGTCAATCATCGCCTCTTTAAGCGCTTTGCTGGGCATACGTGTAACAAGGTCGGCGTACAGTGTGTCAATTGGCAGTGGGTTGAGTATCTTGCCGTGCTCTGTCACACGCCCGAGTTGATCGATGGCTTGCATGGTACGCAGTACTTCGCTGGCCTGACCAAGCGATTTTTCCGGCAACGGGTCGAGAAACGGCAACTCAGCCAATTGATAGCCACAACAGGCTGCAGCGAGCATCGGCTCGGTGAGCTCCTCACGTTGCAGCTCAGGCGGCGTAGCCAGTTCCATCGGCGCATGTTCGCCAAACAGTCTGACGCAGCGACCAGCCATCACTCGACCTGCGCGCCCCGCTCGCTGCGCCGCACTCGCTTTGGAAATGGTACTTAATACCAGCGCGGTTCTTCCGTTGCGTTGCACGTTACGCCGCTCTAAACCAGAATCGATCACGCAGGTGATGTTAGGAATGGTCAGCGAGGTTTCAGCCACATTGGTGGCAAGAACCACTTTTCGCAGCGGCTGGACGGTTAATGCTCGCTGTCTTTCTTCGTCACTCACACTGGCATGCAGCGTTACCACCATGATGTCAGTGAAGGCTTTTAGCGCCTGCGCCACTTGCGCTATCTCTTTTCGCCCGGGCAAAAACACTAAAATATCTTCCCCGCCTCGCGTCAGTTCATTGCCGATGGTCTCAACCACGGAGCGTTCTAGAAATTTCTTCTGCGGCAACTGCCTGCTCTCTTGCGCCAGATGCTGCACTTCGACCGGAAAGCAGCGCCCGTGAGAGACGATGCGCTGAGCCGCAAGATAGCTGACCAAGCGGTCTCCCGCCATGGTCGCTGACGTAACGATCAAACGATGCTCGCCGCGCACTTTCAGCATCGCGGTGAGTAAGTCCATATCCCAGCGGCGTTCATGAAATTCGTCAATCAAAACAATATCAAACGATTTTAGACCGTCCTCGGCAAACCAGCGCAGCGCCACGCCCGGTGTGACAAACACAATCGGTGTATTCTTTTCAAAAACCGCTTTGAGTTTTATCGCGTAGCCGACCTGTACACCGAGCGCTGAACCCGACTGCTGCGCTAGGTATTGCGCCAATGACGTGCAGGCGATGCGGCGCGGTTCTATCACCAACACCCGGCCATGTTCTGACGCCCACAATGGCAAACGCGTTGACTTTCCTGAGCCGGTTTCTGCCTCTACCACCAAATGAGAATGTAAAATTTTTGTTTCAAATTGTGATTTAACACTATCGATGGGCAGAGCAGTCATAACAAATTCGCCGTGTTTAATTTGGACTCGCATTATAGTCAAACAGGCAGGTAACAACAGGCTTAACGGCTAACAATTGCGTATTCCAATTGGTATCAATTGTTTTAAAAGGCGTTTTGGCTAGCGTGTAAACAATTTTGCCAACGAATGTTTTGATGTATATCAAGTCCTATTTACAACTAAACAGTGAAGCCGTTATCATTTTCGCCGTTTCCTCAAAACCCTACGTTAAGGCACCCAATGAATAACGATAAACGCCCACTTTACATCCCTTTCGCGGGCCCTGCGCTTCTCAGCACGCCATTACTCAACAAAGGAAGCGCATTTTCCAGTGAAGAACGCGTTTCTTTTAACCTTGAAGGTCTGCTTCCCGAAACCACAGAGACCATTCAGGAGCAAGTTGAACGTGCTTATATGCAGTACAAAGCGTTCGAAAGCGACATGGATAAGCACATCTACTTGCGTAACATTCAAGATACCAACGAAACGCTGTTCTACCGTTTGGTACAAAATCACATCACCGAAATGATGCCGATCATTTATACGCCAACGGTTGGCGCGGCGTGTGAAAACTTCTCCAATATCTATCGCCGTGGCCGAGGGCTGTTTGTCTCTTACGCCAACCGCGATCGCATCGATGACCTGCTCAACAATGCGTCTAACCATAACGCCAAGGTGATTGTTGTTACCGACGGTGAGCGTATTCTTGGCTTGGGTGACCAAGGGATCGGCGGGATGGGCATTCCTATCGGAAAACTTTCCCTCTACACCGCCTGTGGCGGCATCAGCCCGGCTTATACACTACCTATCGTGCTTGATGTCGGTACCAATAACCCACAACGTTTGGCAGACCCAATGTACATGGGCTGGCGTCATCCACGCATTACTGGCCCAGATTACGATGCGTTTATTGATGAATTCATGCAGGCAGTACATCGCCGCTGGCCGGATGCGCTGATCCAGTTTGAAGATTTTGCGCAGAAAAACGCCATGCCGCTGCTTGAGCGTTACAAAAATCGCGTCTGCTGTTTCAACGATGACATCCAAGGAACCGCTGCCGTTACAGTCGGTTCACTACTGGCGGCGTGTAAAGCGGCAGGTAGCAAGTTGTCAGAGCAGCGTATTACTTTCTTGGGTGCTGGATCTGCAGGCTGCGGCATTGCAGAAGCCATCATTGCGCAGATGGTATCGGAAGGCATTTCGGATGAGCAAGCGCGCTCGCAAGTATTCATGGTCGACCGTTGGGGCCTCTTGCAAGAAGGCATGCCAAATCTACTCGACTTCCAACAGCGTTTGGTGCAAAAGCACGCCGTCACTGGCGAGTGGCAATCGGAAGGAAACGGATTCTCTCTGTTTGATGTGGTGATGAACGCCAAACCGACGGTGCTGATCGGTGTCTCTGGTGCCCCCGGTCTGTTTACCCAAGAGATCATCGAAGAGATGCATAAGCACTGCCCGCGTCCAATTATCTTCCCGCTGTCAAACCCGACCAGCCGTGTGGAAGCAATTCCAGCTGATATTATTCGCTGGACCAAAGGTGAAGCGCTGGTGGCAACTGGCAGCCCGTTTGATCCTGTGATTCATGAAGGCAAAACCTACCCGATCGCCCAGTGCAACAACAGCTACATTTTCCCGGGTATTGGCCTTGGCGTGTTGGCGGTTAACGCGCGACGCGTCACTGACGAAATGCTGATGGAATCGAGCCGCGCGCTGGCGACCTGTTCGCCGTTGGCGATTCATGGTCGTGGCGCCCTGCTGCCACCACTGGAAGAGATCCATACGGTATCTAAACGCATCGCCTATGCGGTAGCGAAGAAAGCCATTGAACAAGGCGTCGCGTTGGAGATCGCCGACGATGCCCTGCAAGTGGCCATTGAACAGCATTTCTGGCAACCGGTCTATCGTCGTTACAAGCGTACCGCGTTCTAAGCCTCTCCCTTTCAGCCCTCGCATGCGAGGGCTTTTTCTTTGCCAATTTGTCGATTTTTACGAGGATAGGGCTTCATTGTCGGCTTTACTTTCCGTTATGATGTGAGTTCTCAATAACTTGGAGTGAAGAGCATTGGATCATCCGCTTTGCCAAACACACGCAAAACGTCGCTGGAAAAAACTGGCGCTGCTGGTGTTTGTGTTGCTGATCCTTTTTGCCGTCGCGGTTATCGCGGTTGACCGCTGGGTCAGCTATCAAGCGAGTGAACGCATCATCACCTCTTACGACCAAGTTCAGCCATTCGATGTTGCTGTGGTGCTTGGCACCAGCAAATACATCGGCAAGACACTCAACAGCTATTACACCCACCGAATTGAAGCTGCGATTGAACTCTATCGCTTAGACAAGGTGCAGTACTTTTTGCTCAGCGGTGACAACGCCCATCGTTCCTACAACGAACCTTGGACAATGAAACGCGATCTGCTCAAAGCGGGCGTACCTGAAAGCGTCATTCATCTCGACTATGCCGGTTTTCGCACGCTCGACTCGATTGTGCGGGCAAAAAAGATTTTTGTTTCCGAAAACTTTCTCATCATCACGCAACGCTTTCACTGTGAGCGCGCACTTCTTATCGCCAATGCATACCACATTAACGCGCAGTGCCTAGCGGTTGCTGGGCCTGACAATCCAGCGCAAACGTGGTCGGTGCGTATTCGAGAGATTTTTGCGCGCAGCAAAGCGTTGCTGGATCTTTACATTATTGATACTCAACCTCGTTTTCTTGGGCCTCAGCAGCCCATTCTGCGCGAAACAGACAATGGAGATGCGCCCCTGTCCGACACCATCCCTGCGGCCAATGGGTAGAAATCTACACCTTTTTATTCCAACACCTCACACTTTGTTGCTATTAAGTTAAAAGTCACCAACATAGATCGCACAACTCTCGTAACATCCGAGTAACACAAGTCAGATATTCGCCTCTGCAACAACCGTTCTCACCATGCCCAGCATTGTGCTGGGCTCAAGAGCGGTTGACAAAACAACAACACGCTACAGAGGCAGAGCAAAAGGAGCACTCTATGACTGCACTCGTCGTTACTCTAAGAAACTGGTTTTTTACCAGAAACAGCATGATATTCATCGCCAATATTTTGTTGTTCATCACTCTGCTGGAGACGCTACCGTTTGACCCCAAAGTGGTGATCGGTTTAAGCATTCTCACTTTCGTCGCGGTATTGTGGCTGACTGAAGCAATCCACGTCAGTATCACCGCTTTGTTGGTGCCGCTGCTGGCGATTTTCTCCGGCATTTTCGACACGCAAGCTGCGCTAAACAACTTTTCTAACTCGATCATTTTCTTGTTCTTAGGCGGTTTTGCTCTCGCAGCGGCACTACACAAGCAGAAACTTGACCAAACGATTGCGGATAAGGTGTTGCTGATTGCAGGCGGCAAAATGTCAACGGCGGTATTCATGCTGTTTGGTGTCAGCGCTGGTTTGTCGATGTGGATTTCGAACACCGCCACCACCGCAATGATGCTGCCTCTGGTTTTGGGCGTGATGAGCAAACTTGACCGCGAAAAAAGCCATAACACTTACCTGTTTGTGCTGCTGGGTATCGCCTACTGCGCATCAATTGGCGGGATCGCCACCATCGTCGGTAGCCCACCAAACGCCATCGCGGCAGCAGAAGTTGGCCTCGATTTCACTGGCTGGATGAAGCTCGGCATGCCGATCACCTTCTTGCTACTGCCAATCGCGCTAATCGTTCTCTACAGCATGACCAAGCCGAACCTCAAGCACTCATTTGAGCTAGACCACAAACCCGTTGAGTGGACCAATGGCAAGTTGATCACCCTAGCGATCTTCTTAGTCACGGTCACTCTGTGGATCTTCTCTAAACCGATTAACGGTATGCTCGGTGGCTTTAAAAGCTTCGATACACTGGTTGCCATCGGCGCCATCTTAGCGCTCGGCGTTTCTCGCGCGGTTGAGTGGAAAGATATCGAAAAAACCACCGATTGGGGCGTTCTGATCCTATTTGGCGGCGGTATCTGCTTGAGTAATGTGCTGAAAACAACTGGCACCAGCGTCTTCCTCGCTCAAGGGCTCAGTGCTTTCCTTGACCAAGCGGGCATGCTGCTGACTATCTTAGCGGTGGTGACTTTTGTGGTATTCTTAACCGAATTTGCCAGTAACACCGCCAGTGCGGCGCTGCTTGTTCCTGTGTTTGCCACCATCGCGGAAGCGCTAGGAATTTCGCCAGTGATCCTTTCCGCGTTGATTGCGATTTCAGCTTCCTGTGCATTTATGCTACCAGTGGCGACGCCACCTAATGCGATTGTGTTTGCCACCGGGCACATCAAGCAGAGTGAAATGATGCGTATTGGTATGGTGCTCAACATCGCCTGTATTGCCGCGCTCACTCTCTTCGCCGCGATTTTTTGGTAATCGATTCCACACTGCAGAGACGCAAATCCGTCTAGGATGACGTATTTAGAGCTAGCCCTTTCCCCCGGGGCAATCTGCAGACCCTGTTAGGTGGCCACCAAGTGCCACCTTTTTTTAATTTATTTTCAACGCAGCATTTATGCAGAGGCGGCGGTATTGCCGTAGTTCACTTCAACCCGATTACGCCCGCGGTGCTTGGCCTGATATAAAGCTTCATCCGCACGCGCCATTACCTCAGTTACCCGCTCTGCGCCCATTTCCGCCACACCAATACTGCACGTCAGCAGTCCACCATGTAACCAAATATGCTGAGCAATGTGACGACGTAGGCGCTCCGCCTTTTCACTCGCTTGATGCAAATGGGTCCCTGGGCAAAACACGACAAACTCTTCCCCGCCCCAGCGGACTAACCGTTCATCCCCTTCAAGCAAACTGGCGACCACCATGACAAACTCACGGAGAATGTCATCCCCCATCTGATGGCCATAGCGGTCGTTGATGTGCTTGAATTTATCGAGATCGAGATAGAGCAGCGACAAAGACTCTTGCCCCCAACGCACTTGCCGAGCGGTTTGATTGAGCCAATCACGCACCGCATGACGGTTCATCGCTCCGGTCAAAGCATCACGATGCGCCAGCTCAGCAAACTCATAGTTTTGCGCACGTAAATCGGCGTTGAGCTTTTTCAAGTGCAATTGACGCGCGCGCACCTCACGAAAGGCTCGTTTGCTTTTATGCAGTTCATTGAGTGAAAACGCCAAGCCGAGCAACACCCAAGAAAAAAGCAACGTGGTAAGCAGTGTCTCTTTAGCAAGATAAGCGCCTTCAAATTCGATGCTTTCGACTTGCAGATGGTGATTGCCCAAAGGTGCCCCCGAGCCCGTCGCTAAGTCGATGCGTACAATGTTGCTGAACTCTGGCCCCGACTCGGCAATCGGAATTTTGTTGTCGGACAGCCACCAGCTCATCACTTGCAAGTTAGCCAGAGGAATTTCAATCGTCTGGGCGCCTTGCGCGACGCTAAACTCCACTCCGTTGTATTTATAGCTGTACTCTTTTTCTGCTACCGAATAACTCGGATTGAAGTTGCGCAAATAAAAACGCAGTCGAGGCTCGCTACTCTCAGGTGCTTCATAGCGAAGGCGCAGTCTGACTGTATGATAGTTGGAAAGATCAAGACCCTGCGTTTTTGTCACCGTATCGGTGTGAATGGAAATACCACAGTAAGGCCACAGGTAGTTTTCCAGTTTGAGTTGACATTGCAGATCGAGGGCTTGGTTTTGGGTGTGCATTTCCGACTGACTGACTCCCCCATCGAGGCGATCATCATTGGAATAAAAAGCGAATTGTTCTGGCGTGACGAGTAACACGCGTGTATCGCCTAGCGCCCGATAGAGCAAAAACAGCGCGATGGTACAGATTGCCAAAGCGAATACCAGTTTAGGGATCGATTTCATCATTGCTCTCCACACAGTCCCAGACAAAAGTGCTGGAACAACAGAAGTTTTAAATGCAAACCTTTTTTTAGGTTTTTATTGTTATTCTTAATTTCGTTACATCTTATCTCAATCGCTAATGTGATATTAGTTCAGAAATGGCCAAGTCTGCATAAAAGCGCACAATTGCGACATAGTTCACGTCGCAAAATAAGCATGCAATCACATAGCACACCAGTGGGCTCCCACTTACCTATCGGTCAAAGACAAGGCGTTTGCAAACCGAATACGGCAAAAGCTGCCCACAGCCGCTATCAGCCCTGATATACTGCGAAAAAAGCAAAACAATGAGTAATGTCATGTCAATACAAATCACTGGCACGCTGGATAAACTGCGTGCTTCGCTCGACGGCGTTGTGTCGTATCGCCTCCCGGTCGGAGAAGAGGAAGTTGAACTCAACCGCCTGATTGGCCAGCCCATCCGCCTTACTTATACGGGCAATATTTTTTGTAGTTCATGCGGCAAAAAGACCAAGAAAAGCTACGCACAAGGCCACTGCTACGTCTGTATGAGCAAACTGGCCAGCTGCGATATGTGTATTATGAAGCCCGAAACCTGCCATTACGCGGCGGGCACTTGTCGCGAGCCTGAGTGGGCACAGAGCCACTGCATGGTGGATCACTTCGTTTATCTTTCTAACACCTCCAGCCTCAAAGTGGGCATCACACGTCATACGCAAATTCCGACCCGTTGGATTGATCAAGGGGCGACACAAGGCTTGCCAATATTGAAGGTAAAAACTCGTCATATTTCCGGTTTGCTTGAAGTGGAACTGGCGAAACACATCGCCGATAAAACCAACTGGCGGGCCCTTCTTAAAGGTGATGGCCAACCGCTCGATCTCGTAGAGCAAGCCAACGTATTGTTGCCACTGCTGGAAGAGAAAATCGCTCAAGTAAAAGCCGAGTTTGGTGAAGAGAGCGTTGAAGTCGTGCATGACAGCTTGACCTCACTGGCGTACCCGGTTGAGCACTACCCAACCAAGATCACGTCGCACAACTTTGATAAAGAGCCACAAGTGAGCGGCGTTTTGCAGGGAATTAAAGGGCAATACCTGATTTTAGATACTGGCGTTATCAATATTCGCAAGTTCACATCTTACGAAGTGGAATTCGAAGGCTAGACATTGCCTAAATGATAATCGCCGCAATGACAGAAAGAGCCCGCACTTGGCGGGCTCTGAGTTCTCATGTAACTAGGGTCTGTTGACCTTTTGAGATGATTTTTGCAGCAGTTTGTGGGTTCTTTGTGCAAGGCAGAGGCTTTGAATTGTAGGGGCCTACATGATAAGCCGATAACGCAGCAAAAAGGAGCCACAAACGCTGCCCGAAGGGTTCGAGCTAGGCGCCCCCGCAAAAAGCGTTTTACTCTTTGTTGAGAGGTGTTTTGCTTAGAATGACTAGGCTACAAACCTCTCGCCGCGATTAAAACGCTTTTATCTCGAACAAAATTTAACCGCAAAAGGTCAACAGACCCTAGAGTGACTACTGATCGAGAATACTTTCCAACACGTTAAACAGCAGATCGATCTCTTCAACGGTGTTGTAGTGCATACAACCAATGCGGATCACGCCACCGCTCTCCTCTAGACCAAGCTGACGAACCAAACCCAAGGCGTAGAAGTGGCCATTCCACACACAAATGTTGTGCTCACCCAAGGTCTTGGCGATAAAACCCGGTGGATATTGCGCAAAACGCACTGCAAACGTCGGAGTACGTTTGTCACTGGCACTGTCGTTGATGCCGTATAAGGTCGCGCCATCTAACGCACTTAAACGCTGTAAAAAGTGCTGGCTGAGGCGCTCTTCATGCAGATTGTATTGTGCGTAGCTCTGCACTAAACGCTGGCGCAGCGGCAGATGCGCTTCGCCAAACTGCGCCAGATACTCCGCCGCCGCCGTCACACCCGCCAAGCCTTCAAAACTCTGGGTGCCCGTTTCAAAACGGCCAGGGCCAACATTGGTGGCAGGTTCCACTTTATAAGGTTGTAGTGATTGCAGCCAAGGTTCTGCGACAAACGCGATGCCAACGTGCGGGCCGAAGAACTTGTACGCCGAGCAAGCAAGGAAATCACAGCCAAGTGCCTGCACATCGACCAAGTGGTGCGGCAGATAATGCACCGCATCCACGTAAACCTGCGCGCCCACCGCATGTGCCAACTCTACCACCCGCTTGACATCCACAATCGAACCCGTGGTATTTGAGGCATAAGTAACTGCCACCAACCGCGTTTTCGCATTGATCAATTGCTCAAGATGCGCCATATCCAGCGTGCAGTCTGACTCGTTGACTCGCACTTGATGCACAATGGCCCCTTTATCTTGCGCCGCTTGCTGCCAGCTCGAGACATTGGAGTAGTGATCCAATGCGGTGACAATCACTTCGTCGCCCGCCTGCCAGTCACGGCTGATGGCACGGCTCAATTGGAAAGTCAGCGAAGTCATGTTCGCACCAAACACAATGTTGTCGGAACTGGGGGCATTGAGCAACGCTTGCGCGGAACGGCGCGCCTGCGCCATGACATCCACCGTGATCTGGCTAGAAAAATAGTGCCCGCCTAAGTTGGAGTTGTAATGACCCAGATAGCCGATCATCGCATCCAGCACCGATTGCGGCACTTGAGAGCCGCCTGGACCATCAAAGAAGGTCACCGGTTTATCATTATGGTACTGATGCAACGCGGAAAACTGTCCGCGCACTTGTTCAAGATTGAAGTTCATGCAGAGCCCCTTTGGCAGTCAACACAAACACGTCCATATACCCTTCCTGAGCATTTTCCAGAGCGCGGATCGGTTTGGCGTTGTGCCACAACTTGCTGTCTGCCAGCATGGCTACTTCGCCATTTTCTAGCACTTTTCTAAAGAAAGGCTCGGAGTGGAAGTCGCTATACAGCAGAATATCACCGCCTTCGATGTTATTACGGCCGATGCCGACAATAGCGATGTGATCAAAACCATCTTGATGCACCCCTTCCGGCGCCACTTCGGTTTGGTCGTAAATGGCGGTGATACGGATCTGATGGATCTCAATTTCTTGCCCATCACGCAGATTATTTTTATGGGCAAAGAGCTGACACATTTCGCGGAAACCTTCACTGTGCAACGTATGTGATTCGATCGGTTCGAACTGCCTTGTCACATCGCCTTGAAAACGGTTGATATCCGAACTCTGCACAAAGTTATTTTTCTGCAGATCGATCAACTTTCCTTGCTTCATCTGCACCACGGAATAGCGACGCAGACGGTACTTCCCATCAGCATGTTCCGTATGTGGCAAGGTCGCGAACGAAGGAGAGAGTTGTTCGATCGCTTGGCGGCTCAGTTGGGTTAAATGTAAAGTGTTCTCGTGCGAATGTAGCATCATTCACTCCTTTGATAGATACATTTGTTGTTATGTTTGTTAACAATAAATTCACATCTAGGATACGAACAAATATCGCCAAAGCAACGTTTGACCACAAATAATTTCAATATATTTGTATATTCCACATATGATTCCATGATAATTTCAAATGCCAGTTTAATAACCCAAGCTGAGCACTTGGCCGATTCCAAAAGCAGTGAAGTTCACTAACATTGAAAATAAAGCTAATATTTTCATGATATTAAGCTCAATTCTTCACAATAAGGGGTCTTTTATCACGTTAGCTCATCGAAAAAATAGAACGCCCGCGCTAAAGCACAAACTTAGCTATAACCTATAACCAGAAATTCGTCACAGTGTGTGGCTTGCATCTTTTAATAGGCCAATATTTTCCATACAATCAGGCAAATTTATCTGCCCGATAGGGAGTCGAAATGAGCGACGTAAAACACTGTAAATTATTAATTCTTGGGTCTGGTCCTGCGGGGTACACCGCCGCGGTTTACGCAGCTCGAGCCAACTTAAACCCAGTGCTGATTACTGGGATGCAACAAGGTGGTCAGCTCACTACCACCACTGAAGTGGAAAACTGGCCGGGCGATGCGGAAGGCCTAACTGGCCCTGCTCTGATGGATCGCATGAAAGAGCATGCAGAACGCTTTGAAACTGAAATCATCTTTGATCACATTAACCAAGTTGAACTGACTTCTCGTCCATTTCGCCTTAAAGGCGACTCTGGCGAGTACACTTGTGATGCACTGATCATCTCAACGGGCGCATCAGCCAAATACCTAGGTATAGACTCAGAAGAAGCGTTTAAAGGTCGCGGCGTTTCAGCTTGTGCCACCTGTGACGGTTTCTTCTACCGTAATCAAAAAGTTGCGGTGGTTGGCGGCGGCAATACCGCGGTTGAAGAAGCACTTTATCTGTCAAACATCGCGGCCGAAGTGCATCTTATCCACCGTCGTGATTCCTTCCGCGCAGAGAAAATCCTCATCAATCGTCTGATGGACAAAGTGCAAAATGGCAATATCGTGTTGCATACTGACCGCGTGTTGGATGAAGTGCTCGGCGATGAGATGGGTGTCACGGGCGTGCGCATCAAAAACGTTCACTCTGACGAGTTCGAAGAAATTGACGTCATGGGCACGTTTATCGCTATCGGCCACCAGCCAAACACGCAGATTTTCCAAGATCAGCTTGAGATGAAAGATGGTTATATCGTGGTGAAATCAGGGTTAGAAGGTAACGCGACCCAAACCAGCATCGAAGGTGTGTTTGCCGCTGGCGATGTGATGGATCACAACTATCGTCAAGCCATCACCTCAGCAGGCACTGGATGTATGGCGGCGCTGGATGCAGAGCGCTACCTTGATTCGCTGAACGATAAATAACTTTTCACATTTGTGTCATAACCTTAGAGCCCGGCAGTGTTCCTGCCGGGCTTTCTTTTGTATACTTGGCCTCCTCGAAATAAAACAATTCTCATTAAGCCTTCACGATGGATAAAAAGAAACAACGCAGCTTGAACAAGTGGCTCAAGCAGCAGAGTAAACTGGCCAAGCGCTGGTTGATGATTGCTGTTGGCCTAGGCGTATTGTCGAGCGTGTTTTTGTTGGCCCAAGCCGCTTTGCTCGCCACCATTCTTCATCAGCTCATCATAGAGCAAGTCGATAAGTCGCAACTGCTGCCGCAGTTTCTCGGCCTAGTGGCACTCATCGCACTGCGAGCCCTGTGTTCGTGGGGACGCGAGATCGCAGGTTACCGTTGTGGTGAGCAGATCCGTATTTACATTCGCCAACTGATCCTCGATAAACTGCGCGAACTTGGCCCCGCCTACATCAAAGGTAAACCTGCTGGCGCGTGGGCAACCTTAGTGCTTGAGCAAGTCGAAAACATGCAGGACTTCTTCGCTCGCTATTTGCCGCAAATGTCACTGGCGGTGCTGGTGCCTTTCGTCATTTTGGCGGTGGTCTTTCCAGTCAACTGGGCCGCAGGGCTGATCTTTTTGATCACAGCGCCATTGGTGCCGCTCTTTATGGCCATGGTGGGAATGAAAGCCGCCGACGCCAGTCGCAAAAACTTCAAAGCGCTGCAACGTCTCTCGGGCCATTTTTATGATCGTTTGCAAGCAATGACCACAATACGCCTTTTTGACCGTACCCAAGCGGAAACGGAAATCATGCGCGGTGCGTCAGAAGTGTTTCGCAGCCGCACCATGGACGTGCTGCGTATCGCATTTCTCTCTTCGGCAGTGCTGGAGTTTTTCACCTCCATCTCTATCGCGTTAACTGCGGTCTACTTTGGTTTTGCCTTTATTGGCGAACTCAACTTTGGTGATTACGGCGCTGGCGTCACGCTGTTCGCGGGGTTGTTTATCCTTATCCTCGCGCCGGAGTTCTATCAGCCACTGCGCGATCTCGGTACCTTCTATCACGCCAAGCAGCAAGCAGTTGGCGCAGCTGAAAGCATCGTTGACTTTCTCGAAACAGAAGCGAGCAGTGTACGCTCAGGGGACAAAAGCTTTGACCATCGCCAAGCAATTGAGATCGTCGCTCACGATCTAGAGGTGTTTTCACCACAAGGAGAGCGCTTAGTTGGTCCAATTAGCTTTTCCCTCTACGCCAATCAAACCACGGCATTGGTGGGCCCAAGCGGCGCAGGCAAAACCAGTTTAATCAATGCGATTCTGGGCTTTTTGCCTTATCAAGGCTCACTGACTATCAACGGTATTGAGCGTAGCGAGCTTGATTTAGCAAGCTGGCGCAAACAGATCAGTTGGGTCGGACAAAACCCGCTGCTGCTGCACGGCTCGATTCGCGACAACATCACGCTCGGCAAAGAGCAAGTAAGCGAAACCCAGCTGCGCTCCGCGCTGGAACAATCGTTCTCAGCCGAGTTTGTTGATCAGCACGGGTTGGATTACCTCATCACCGACCGCTCCGGTGGTCTTTCTGTCGGGCAAGCACAACGATTGGCACTGGCTCGAGCGATGGTGCAAAACGGCGCTTTCTGGCTTTTAGACGAACCAACCGCCAGCTTAGATGCACGCAGTGAACGGCTAGTGATGCAAGGCCTTGCCAGCCAAACTCAAGGGAAAACCACCTTGATGGTGACACACCAGTTGACGCCGTTACAGCACGTTGAACAGATCCTAGTGATGCAAAACGGCCAAGTGGTTCAGTCCGGTGGTTATCAGGAGCTCGCAGAGCAAGCGGGCTTATTCCAACAGATGCTTAACGCCAATCAAGCACTTCATCAAACCAACAAGGGGAATCTTGATGCGTGATTTAGTTCCCTACCTGAAACTGTATAAGAAACATTGGTTCGGCCTCTCACTCGGGATGTTGCTGGCCTTTTTGACCCTGTGTGCCTCCATCGGCCTGTTGACGCTTTCTGGTTGGTTTCTCTCCGCTGCTGGCATTGCCGGCTTGACCATCGCACGGGAAACCTTCAACTACATGTTGCCCGGTGCGTTTGTACGC
Source organism: Vibrio navarrensis (assembly GCF_000764325.1). NCBI lineage: Bacteria > Pseudomonadati > Pseudomonadota > Gammaproteobacteria > Vibrionales > Vibrionaceae > Vibrio > Vibrio navarrensis. Next base: position 86,882 of record NZ_JMCG01000002.1, read on the forward strand.
GGCTTTGCCATGGGACGTACTGCTGGGCGCTGGGGCGAGCGCGTTGTTAGCCACAATGCAACCTTTAAGCTTTTGACTGACTTGAGAATTTTCTTTTTCTCCAAGCTGGCACCGCTTATCCCCGGCCGCATATCTAACCTGCGTGATGCTGATCTGCTCAACCGCTTAGTGGCCGATATCGATTCGATGGATCATGTCTATCTGCGCCTTATCAGCCCTATGGTAGTGGGTACGCTGGGCATTGCTGGCCTCACTGCAGTGCTGTGCTGGTTTGATATGACACTCGGCCTCACGCTAGGGGCCATTTTGCTGGCGCTACTGCTTTGCTGGCCAGTGCTGTTTTACAAGCTGGGTAAACGCAACGGCGCAGAACTTACCCAACATCGCGCGCAATTACGTATCGCCGCGCTCGACTGGTTACAAGGTTACAGCGAGCTGACACTGTTTGGCGCAGAAACACGTTATCGCACCGCCATTGGCGAGGCGCAGCAACGCTTGATGCGCAATCAGTACTTCAACGCCCATTTTTCAGGCTTAGCTCAAGCACTTTTGATGCTGGCCAATGGCTGGACGCTGGTTCTGATGCTTTGGTTAGCCGCCGATGGGGTTGGTGGCAATCCACCTGATCCGATGATCGCCCTAGTGGCGTTTGCCACCATGGCGAGCGTGGAACTGCTAATGCCGATTGCGGGCGCGTTTCAACACCTTGGTCAGACGCTTTCATCCGCGCGCAGGCTCAACGAAGTGATCTTGTCGGAACCGGAAGTACGCTTCCCTGCCAAGCCAGTGGCGCACAGCGGCGAGTTCTCGATTGCCTACAACAATGTATCATTCCGCTATCCAGACAGTGAAAAAATGGCGCTGCAAAACGTCAATCTGTCTATCCCAGCAGGTTCAAGAATCGCGATTGTTGGGCAAACGGGTTCGGGCAAGTCGACGCTCCTTCAGCTTCTCAATCGCTATTGGGATGTGCAGAGCGGTTCGATTGAAATCGCCGGTCAACCGTTAACGCAATGGAATGAAAGCCAGCTTCGTCAAACCTTGAGCGTGGTGAGTCAGCGGGTTGACATTTTAAATGGCAGCTTGCGTGATAACCTTTTGATGGCCTCTCCGCAGGCCAGTGACGAGACCATCAGCCAAGTACTAAACGAAGTGGGACTTGGTACCCTCCTCGACCACGACGGCTTAAATGCGTGGCTCGGTGATGGTGGCCGCCAGCTTTCCGGTGGTGAGAAGCGCCGTATTGGCATCGCTCGCGCCTTGCTGCACGATGCGCCGATCTTACTGCTCGACGAACCGACGGAAGGCTTGGATAAGCAAACCGAACAGCAGATCATGCAGTTGTTCGCCAGCCACTTTGCTGGCAAGACCGTCGTTTTCATTACGCACCGTTTGGTCAACTTAGACCAGATGGACAGCATCTGTTTGATTGAACAGGGTGAAGTGGTCGAACACGGCAGCCATAGTGAGTTACTGGCCAAGCAAGGCCGCTACTATCAACTGGCACAATCTCTTTAAAGGTCAACAAATAACCCGGGCTCGCCCGGGTTATTTCTATACGCAATTCTCTATCTCTATTAGCGCAGACGATTAATGCTCATCAGCAACAAGAAATAACTGCCACCCAGAATCGCGACTAACGTGCCTGCGGCAATCTGGTTGGGATAGAGCGCGATCTGCCCCAGCCAATCGGCCCAGATCATTAGCGCCGCGCCAATCACACCGCCCAGCGCCATTTGCTGCTTGCTCCCTCTCGCCCCCAGCATCATTGCCATATGCGGCGCAATCAAACCGACAAACGCCACCGGTCCCATGGTTGCGGTGCTGAGCGCACACAATAGCGCCACTAAGCTGAGTAAGATAACCTGCGCGTGCATCGGTTTCAGGCCGCGCGCTGCTGCGAAATCTCGGCCAATCGACATTAAGGTGAGCCAGCGAGAAAGGGTTAAGGCCAGTGACGACAACAGCGCCACATCCAAGATTAGTGCGCTTGCCTGCGCCGCACTGACGCGATAAGTCGACCCAGCAAGCCACAATAAAATCTTGTAGCTGTCACCACTGCCCTTTGCCAGCGCAAATTGCACCAGCGCTTGCAAAAGTGCCGTCAAAGCGATGCCAATCAAAATGATGCTTGGGGGGGAGAACTGGTGGCGTTTACCGAGTAGCAACAAAATAAGCAGCACAGCTGCGCTGCCGGCAAACGCGACTTGCCAATCGGCGATCAGCAGCGTCGAGCCAAAAAACAGCGATAACACCACCAGCGCAAAAGTTGCCCCGGCGGAAACCCCTAAAATATCCGGGCTAGCGAGCGGGTTATGAATCACTCGTTGCAGTAACGTCCCTGCTATCGCCAAAGCGACGCCGACACACAGCGCCGTCGCCATTCTTGGCCAGCGCAGTTGCCACTGATACTCCCCAGGTAATCCCCAACTTAGCGAACCTTGTTGATATGAGAGCAAGCTGTAAACCGCAATCGCCAATAGCAAGAGTATGGCACTGAGCAGCATGGTCGCGGGAGTGAGCTGGCGGCGTTGACTGGCAAAAGAGAGCGGCATTTGATCTTGCGCGCTCAGTTTGCGCCGGCTAAACCACAGCAGAGCCGGTGCACCGATCGCCGCGGCGGTCACCCCGCTTGGAATCACTTGCTCGCTCCACATCGCCAGCAACATCGACAGTGAGTCGGTCAAAAGAAGCAGTATTGCTCCAAGCAGTAGGCTGCAATAAAGCTCTTGCTTCGCGGTGCGTGCTCCGAGGTAACGGGCAATGTTGGGCGTAAGCAAACCAATAAAACTGATCACCCCGACAGCGGTGATCGACGCTGACACCAGCCAGATCCCGACAACAAGCAGCAAGAAGAAACTCGGTAGCACAGACAAACCTCGCGCAGCTGCGCCTTCATGGCCAAGTCGCATCAGAGTCAGTATCCGCGGCGCCAACAACAGCAGTAACAGCGCGGGTAGCAATCTCGGCCACAGCCATTGCACCCAATCCCAACCATATTGCACTAAATCGCCCGCGCCCCACATAAACACATTTTGCGCAAACTGGGCGTTAAGAATAATCAACGCGGTCGCTAGCGAACCAAGCAATATGTTGATCACCATGCCAGAGATGACCAGCGGCAGTCCGGTTAAGTTACGCATTCCAGCAATGATGATAATCAAGGCGAAGGCGACCAGAGCACCGACCATAGCGGCTAAAGCGCTGTAATCCGCCACCCAATCGACAAACCAAATGTTGATCACCACCAGCGCCAGCCATGCGCCGGATGAAGTGCCCATGGTCAGCGGTGACGTCAGAGGGTTTTGCGTGAGTTGCTGCATTAAGCTGCCTACCAACCCAAGTGAGGCACCCACCAATAACGTTATTACCAAGCGGGGCAATTGTGCATAGACAAAAAACACATCGGCAAAGGCTTGCGCCTTTTGTGGTTGCCACAAGAGTTGCCATTGGCTGCTGAGCGAAAGCGACGTATCGATTTGCACACTCATTAGGGCGCTTAACAGCAGCAAAAAGCAAAGTAGCGACCATGCGGGTATTTTGCTCATTTGGGCTCCTTCGCTAGCTCAAGTAGACTCTCAGTGATCGCCTCGGCGGTCGATTGCAGCGACAGCACGCCGCCATAACTCCACACCGAGCGCACCCCGTTGACTCGCCCCTGCTGAGCCGCTGGTAAGGCATTCCACAGTACAGCATCCCGCAGATTTTTCTCTTGCGGAAATGGGCGAATGTAAAGCACGTAAGCCGAAGTCAGCTGTTGTAAAACATTGATACGCTTTTGGCTCACTCCCCAAGGCTGCGCAGGGAGCACGAGCGGGTTAATCAGCCCCAATCGCTGTAACACATATTGATTGATCGAGTTTTCGCTCGAAAGCAGTAGCGTATTGAGGTTGGAAAAGCGTATCACCACCACTTCTGGGGGCTCAGTAAACGTATTGCGCAGTTGTGCGGAGAGCTGTGCAAAACGCACGTCTAACGCGTCGAGTCTCTGCTGTGCCCGCTCACTTTTACCAAACAATGTGCCTAAGGTTTTTAACTGTTCGATGACGACCTCAGCGGCACTGTCCTGTTTAGCGAAATTGGGCAGATAGACCACAGGTGCGATGGAGGCCAACACGGGCAAGAGATCGCGCTGCTGCGCACTGGCAAGGATCACATCCGGTTTAAGCGCTGCGATTGTTTCCAGATTGGGCTCGGCGCGCGTACCGAGATCTTGCATCGAGTCTGGTGCTGGCGGGTTCGCGACCCACTGCTGATAGCTGGCAAGGTTTGGCGCGGCCAGTGGCAGCACGTCAAGTGCCAACACTTGTTCCAGCAGATCCCAATCCAGTACCACCACTCGCTCTGGCACCCGGGCAAACTGTTTGTCTCCTTGCCCATCACGAATTTGGATTGCCGCTTGGCTCGTGGTTGAAAAAAGCAGCCATGCCAACAGCGCTATCGAAACAAAATAAGCAGAGCGAGGGTTCAAGCGCATACCACCGCCACCTTACGCGCAGAGCCCGTTTGCGTTTCATCAGGATGGTCGATCAAACGAATACGAGTTTGATATAGATCGGACAATCGCTGCTCGTCGAGCAACAAATTTGCTGGGCCTTCAAAGGCAATCTGTCCTTTTTTCAGCGCCACAATGTGAGTGGCATAGCGCAAGGCGAGGTTGAGATCGTGCAAGATGACAATCACGCCCACACCCTGAGTGTGATTTAACTCAGCCAGCAGAGACATCAGTTGGTATTGATGATGGATATCCAGCGCCGAGGTCGGTTCATCGAGGATCAGCAGTGGCGATTGCTGAGCCAGTAACATCGCCACCCAAGCGCGTTGACGCTCGCCGCCCGAGAGATCGTCAGCCAACGTATCAGCGAACGGTATCACCCCGGTTTTTTCCATCGCTTGGTTAACCACCATTTCGTCTTGCGCTTGCCAACGGCCAAGCGCGCCACGCCATGGAAATCGCCCTAGCTTGACCAGCTCTTTCACCGTCAAGCCAGCCGAAACAGGCAACTTTTGTGGCAAAAACGCCACCTGTTTGGCGAAGTCCTTCGCACTAAAACGGCTCACTTCTTGTTGGTGCAATTGCACCGAACCAGTGTCTGGCTTTTGTTGGCCAGCCAGCAGGCTTACTAAGGTGGACTTACCTGAGCCGTTATGCCCCAACACCACGGTCAAAGCTTGGCTGGGAATATTTAAGGAATCGAAAGCAAGAATGGTTCGCCCACCGCGAACCATAGATATATCTGAAAGAGCGTACATACAAACTCATCTTTGTTAATAGCTCACCCTCCATGCAGAGGGTGAGCTAGGCCTTACCAGCGGTAGTTGGCGCTGAGAACCACAGAGCGTGACTGGCCAAAGTAGCAGTAGTAGTCACAACCTGAGATGTACTCTTTATCCAGCAGGTTGTTGATATTCAATTGCGCTTGCCAATTGGCCGAGAGCTCATAGCTAGCCGCCAAATCTATCAAGGTCGCACTCGGCACGGTTAAGTTACTACTAACAGGGTTATCTTTACTTTCACCGATATAGCGAACGCCGCTACCGATGTTCAGTCCATTAATACCGACAAAAGCCGCGTTGTAATCCACCCACAGCGATGCCGAATGTTTAGGGATGAGCGCCACTTGCTGGTGTCCTTTGCCGCCGGTTTCGTCTGTCTTCGCTTCGGTATAGGTATACGCTGCTGAGACTTTAGTGCTGCCACTTACCTGCGCCACCAGCTCAACTTCAACCCCTTCAGAGGTAATTTTCCCAGTTTGAGTTTTCCCCGAAGCGGCTGGATTGGTCACGAGCGCGTTTTTCTGCTCAATATCAAACCACGCTACATTGAGATAACCATCAACAAAGCTTGGCGTGTACTTTACCCCCAACTCGGCTTGCTCGCCTTCCAAAGGTTTGTAAAGCTGTAAGGTCGCTTTATCAATGGTGCTGAGCACTTCAAACGATTGCGAGTAGCTGGCATAAGGCGACAAACCCAAATCCGACAGGTACATTACTCCGGCATTAAGCGACAATTGACTGTCGTTACGAGCATCCTCTTCCTTGCCTTTTTTGCTTTGGTTCTCAGTTGAAACCCAATCCTGACGAGCACCAAGCAGGCCTATCCAACGCTGCTCCCATTTCATCTGATACTGGGAGTAGAGGCTTAGCTGTGATTTCTCGATGCGACGGTCAATATTCTTGGTCGCGTCCAGTGGCGTGTAATTGCCGTAGACTGGGTTCCATGGATTGATGCGACTAAAGCTGTAGTACTCTTGCTCTTCACCTCTGTTTTTGTGGTATTGCAATTCAACACCAGCGAGTAAGGTTTGCTCGCTACGTGCACCAAACCAATTGGCCAGCGCTTTGTTGTCGAGAAAGAAGCTTTGGTTGTCGCCATCGCGAAACACCACACCACGACCAAGCTCGGTTGCACTCGGATCGGCATTGGGGAATGCATAGGTGCTACGCAAAAACAGTTCGTTGTAGCCGTAGTTAAAGTTCTGCGACAACGTCCAGAGATCATTCAGCTCATGCTCAAGCAAATAACCAACGGAAATTTGCGTGCGTTGGTATTGATCGTAATCAGGCTCGCCAAGATTGGTTGATGGATCAATGCTACCCAGATCGGCGTTTTTTAACGTTCCTGCAACGGGAAAGAAACCATTGGTTGGCACACCGTCGTCATGCAGATAGGTCGCCATCAGAGTCAGCATAGTGCTGTCAGAAAGATCAATTTCCAAACTCGGCGCCAAATAGAAACGCTCATTCTCACTGCCGTTCAGTTCACCATCGCTGTTTTTGAACAAGCCGACCAAACGGTAACGCATGTTGCCTTGTTGATTGGCGACATCGGAAAGATCAAAAGCAATCGAATGATGGCGGTTGTTCCCCACTTCTAGACGCACTTCACCTTGAGGCGAGTAAGTTGGCTTCTTCTGTATCGCGTTAACCACGCCGCCCGGAGGCGCATCACCAAACAAGATGGCCGAAGGCCCTTTCACCACTTCCACTTGTTGCAAGCCGTATGGTTCAAGCAACCAAGTGTAGTAACCATCGCGAAACAGTCGGCTACCATCAAGGTAGCTCGCGGCATCAAAACCACGCACTTTAAACCAGTCGGTATCATTATCAGAGCCGTACGGCTGCGCGGTGACACCCGCGGTGTAGCGCAAGACTTCATCCAGCTTTTGCGGCGCGCGGGCTTTCAGCGCGTCTTCGTCGATGATCGAAACCGCTTTAGGCGTCTCTTGTGCTGGCGTTTCTATCTTAAGCGCCTGAGCAGTGACCACGATGGTCTCCATCTGCTGTACATCTTGGGCAACCGCACTACAGGTAAACAGTGCTGGGATGGTCGCATAAGACAAAATGCGACCAATGACGCGGGCAAGCGGGGTTAAGCAATTTTTTTCCATGGGGAAACCTTAACAGAATAACAATTGAGAAGTATTAGCATTGGCTTTATTATGTTTTCGCATTCTAATGATAAATTTCATAATTAATAGTACGAATGCGAACTTTTCTCGTTTTAATTTGTTTTAGGTCAAGTAATTCATGTTTCGCTGGTTTGAAAAACTCACTACTCCGTTCCCTATGCAGGAACCCACCCAACCGCCCAAAAGTCTGTTCGCTTTTTGCCGACACTACACCAAAGGATTTGAAAAACCTTTAGTTATTATGTCGTTACTTAGCGCTTGCGTGGCCATCGCTGAAGTCACTTTGATCCGTTACATGGGGCAGTTGGTCGATATCCTCGGCAACCAGTCCAGAGAAACCTTCTGGACAGATCAAACTGAAACGCTGTGGACCATGGCGTTACTGGTTTGTGTGGTGATGCCTTGCCTCGCCTTTTTCCATTCGATGATCATGCACCAGACGCTACTGGGGAACTATCCGATGTCCATTCGCTGGCTGGTTCACCGCTACTTACTCAAGCAGAGCGTGGGCTTTTTTCAGCGTGATTTCGCTGGCCGCGTTGCGACCAAAGTGATGCAAAGCTCTCTGGCGGTGCGAGAAACCGTGATGAAGTTGGTGGACGTGATGGTTTACATCAGCGTCTATTTTGCCTCCATGGTCTGGATGATGGGTGAGTCCGATCAGGTTCTAATGCTACCCATCCTGATTTGGCTTTTGGTCTACATTGCGATTCAGTTTTATTACATTCCACGCATGAAACAAGTGGCGACCGATCAAGCCGATGCCCGTTCGCAAATGACGGGACGTATTGTCGACAGCTACACCAACATTACCACCGTCAAACTGTTCTCCCACTCCGAGCGTGAGCTTGCGTATGCAGAAAACAGCATGCAGCAGTTTTTGCAAACCGTGTATCGTCAAATGCGAATGGTGACTTGCCTACTGTTTAGCGTCGATGCGATCAACTACTTGCTGCTGTTTTCGATTACCGCTCTGTCGATTAACCTCTGGCTTGACGAGGCGGTCACGGTCGGGGTGATTGCGATAGCCATCAGCATCGCGCTGCGTGTGCAGGGAATGTCGAAATGGATCATGTGGGAACTCAGCGCCTTGTTTGAAAACATAGGTACGGTGGTCGACGGCATGAATACCATCTCAAACGAAGTGGAAATTAAAGACGCTCCTCGCGCCACGCCACTGCAAGTGAGTCGCGGTGCCATCGCGTTTAACGCCGTCGACTTTCGCTATAGCGACGAAGTTCGCGTATTTAATCAGCTCAACTTGCAACTTAAGCCCGGAGAAAAGGTCGGCATCGTGGGTCGTTCTGGCGCAGGGAAATCGAGCTTGGTCAATTTGCTGCTGCGTTTTTACGATGTTAATGCAGGGAACATCACCATCGATGATCAAGATATCGCCTTGGTTACTCAAGAGTCATTGCGCCATCAAATCGGCATGATCACGCAAGACACCTCCTTGCTACATCGTACCATCCGAGAAAACATCTTGTACGGCGCACCTGATTCCAGTGAAGAAGCGATGATTGAAGCGGCAAAACAAGCGCACGCTCATGACTTCATTGTTAGCTTGCGAGATGAGCAAGGCCGAGCAGGTTACGATGTGGAAGTGGGTGAACGCGGGGTGAAATTGTCTGGTGGCCAACGTCAGCGCATCGCCATTGCGCGTGTGCTGCTGAAAAATGCCCCGATCCTGATTATGGATGAAGCGACCTCGGCATTGGACTCAGAGGTGGAATCTGCTATTCAGGATAACTTAGAAGTGCTGATGCAAGGCAAAACCGTGATTGCGATTGCCCATCGACTGTCGACGATTGCCGCCATGGACCGCCTGATCGTGATGGACAAAGGCGAGATAGTCGAACAAGGCTCCCATCACGAGCTGCTCGCCAAACAAGGTATTTATGCCCAGCTCTGGGCGCACCAAACGGGTGGATTCCTCGGCGAGAAATAGCGTCTACGCCGTTTTTAAACCACGCGTCGTGTTTTAAATACCGAGCATAAAAAAGCGCCTTTCGGCGCTTTTTCTTTAAAAATCAAGCAATAGAGAAAACCGGTTAAGCGTTTTCTTGTTCGAATGTGCGCATAAAATCCACCAGCGCTTGCACGCCTTCAAGTGGCATGGCGTTGTAAATGGAAGCGCGCATACCACCCGCAACACGGTGACCTTTAAGCGATTTAAGGCCAACGGCATCGGCTTGCTTGAGGAACAATGCGTCTAGCTCTGGCTTCACCATCTGGAACGGCACGTTCATCAACGAGCGGTTTTGCGGATGAATGTTGTTGATGTAGAAGTCCGATTGATCGATGTAGTCATACAGCAGTGCCGCTTTCTCACGGTTGATCTGCTCAATCGCTTTCACGCCGCCTTGCGCTTTAAGCCACTTAAACACCAAACCAGACAAGTACCATGCAAAGGTCGGTGGTGTATTGAACATCGAATCCTGCTCTGCCAGCGTTTTGTAATCCAAAATGCTTGGCAAGACCTGTTTCGCCAGACCGAGTAAATCATCACGGACAATGGCAATCGCGATACCAGATGGGCCGATATTTTTCTGCGCACCAGCGTAAATCACCCCATATTGGGAAACATCGATTTCACGAGACAAAATGGTGGAAGACATGTCCGCCACAATCGGTTTATCGGTAACAGGCAGATCATTGATTTCAATGCCATCGATGGTTTCATTCGGGCAAAAATGCACATAAGCAGCATCTGGATGAATTTTCCACTGCGAAGCAGGCAATACCGCGACTTTGCCATCAATGCTGGTTTTGGCATCGAACACATCCGGCTCACAATATTTCTTCGCTTCTTCTACGGCACTCTGCGCCCAGTAGCCAGCGTCGATATAAGTGGCGGTTTGTGCGTCACCCAGCAAATTGAGCGGCACCGCAGCAAATTGTGCTCGCGCGCCACCCTGACAGAAAAGCACTTTGTAGTTGTCTGGGATGTTGAGCAAATCGCGAAGATCTCGCTCGGACTGTTCCGCCACCGCGACAAATTCTTTACTGCGATGGCTGATTTCCATCACCGACGTGCCTAGCCCTTGCCAATCAAGTAGTTCCTGTTGCGCTTGCTGCATAACCGGTTTTGGTAGTGCTGCTGGACCAGCACTAAAATTAAATACGATGTCCGTATTTTTTTCCATGACGCTCTTTGCTCCTGCTCGATGATATAAAAAACTGCTCAAGTAATAGCATGTTTTTCTTTGACGAAAAACAACAAAAGAGGTCTTACGACCTCTTTTTTTCTTTAAAGCAGATTAATTGGCAATTACTGCATCATCGCGGGCATCAACAAAGAGAACAGCGGGAACGCCTGGCCATTTTCAAACACCAGTTTGCCCTCATTAATATCGGCCTTTAATTGATAACCACCTTCAATTTGTTCTAGGAGATCCATCACCAATAACTCGTCAACGCCTTCTTGGATGAACGGGTATTGTGTAATGAGTTCATTGGAAAAATAGGTGTACAAATCCCCTTGCATTGCCGTAATGATTTTCATCGGATCTTGAGTGATTTTATCTGTTCCTTGAGGAATCTGCAGATGCCATTGATTTTCAAACTTGCCCTCTCCCAACGTCATAGAGAGATTATCGATCGCAATCGCGAAGCCTTTATCAAACAAGGTGTCGATGTGCGGCAAGATTTTCGCGATATCTTCTTCCATCAACACTGGAGAACCGTGATAAATCGCCATCACTTGGTCAAACGCCTGACGATCAAGGTTTTTCAAAGAAAACTCGAGATTCAGATTGTGCGCTTCATTACCGTCAGACATCAGCAATTTGTTGGTTTTGAAGCTGAGTTGGCTTTCCAATCGCTCGCCTTTGGCATCTAACTGAGTGTTGCCGAGGTAGCGACTTTGATACAGGCCAAATACCGGTTGAGCATCCACATCACTGAGTTGTAACTCACCCACTTGAATATCTTGTTTACCCAGCCAGTAGCCGTTTTGTTGTTTTCCTTGCCCTGTCCCCTTGAGATGAGATAAATGCAACTCTTCACCCGATTCAAAATCCACCTGAATCGACGGTACATCAAGCTCGAAACTGAGATCGCCAAGCACTGTTGCTCTGCCATTGACACTCATCGGCGCGGTGGAGACGGAAACACCCTCCACCTCGCTTTGCAAGTTCCAACTGTCCATCGCGATAGTAAAATCGGTATTGCCGTTAAGCTGAGTCGTGGAGGAAATCGTCAGCGGTAGCGTTTCTACACCCAGTAGCGATGATTGCGCATCAAGCGAAGTCAAACCATGAGTAAGGTCAGAGCGCATCTCAAACTCCACCGGTAAGCCGTCAGCTTCAAACTGCTCCGCAATCACTGGATCGATGATGGTATAGCGAGTGGTGACCACAGATGAGAGATAACCACGTTCATAGCTGATAATTTGCGCTTTCAGCGTTTGGCTGTCGAGCTTGGCAATGCCATCTTCAATGATCGATTGACCAATTTGACCAACCGCTAGAGGCCAGCACACCGCCAGAGAGACCGCGCCACCAAGCGCAGCCCATTTTTTTAACGTGTTCATAAAGTCACTTTCAGTGAGAAATTTGCCACAGTCTAACCTATCTGAGTATGGGATAAAACATTGAGATATATCAGGCTATTACCAGTTGCCAGCTTAAGGCTGATAAAACTCAAACTCAGCTCTCAAACCGCTTGTTCACTTCCTGTTAACGTAATGTGGTGTGATTTGCGCCAATCGACGAGGTCAAGGTGAACCGTTACGCCATACTCTGTTTAGATAACAATCCGATTAGTACTGAGCAGTTTCGTCAGGAATTGGCGACGTTTTCTCATAAGTTTGACGTGTTCACCACCGATTCGCTCGAAGAAGCACACAACGCCATTGAATATTTGGAACAAAGCCAGCAGGAAATGGCGCTGGTTATCGCCAGCCACCACGCCGAGCTCAATGGCGTCGATTTCTTGATTGGTCTCGATAAGAATCCACGTACCGAAAGTGCGCGGAAAATTTTGATCAGCGGTTCAAGCGATATCGAGGCGATTTTGACCGCGGTAAACGAAGGTAGGCTCGACCATTGCCTGACCAAACCACTCCCAGACAAAGTCTTGCAGAACACTGTTCAAAAGGAGCTGACGCAATTTATTCTCAAATTTGATAAAGAAGAATTACTCAGTTACAGCGGCGTTTTGGATCAAAATCGCTTGCTGCGTGCGCACATTGATAATCAGATGCGTAGCTATCAAGCCGGATTCATTCATGATTACCATACCCTGTCAGACGTCGAACTCACTGAACGTTTTATTGGCGCGCTGCAAGCCTTCTTTCGCGAAAAAGACGAGACTCGCGCCTGTCGTACTTATTCGGCGGATCATTTACTGACCATCGAAGGCGAAGCCAACAAGTTCCTCTGGTTTATCACCTCGGGCGAGGTGGCGCTCTATAAACGTGACGATATGGGCATGCAGCGGGAAGTGGTCCGTCACGGCAAAGGAAATCTCGTCGGCGGTATGTCCTTCGTGACCGGAGAGAAATCCTTCTCAACTGCGCTGACCTTGTGCAAAACCGAAGTGATCAAGCTGGACCGCAGTGTTTTCTCGCAAGTGATGCAATCCGATTCCAACCTGCTGCCCCTATTTACTAATCTGTTACTGCGTCACTTCAACCGTCGTTTGCAGCGCAGCATCAACACCAAACTGCAACTGCAAAAAACGCTTGAGTCATTGGAATCTGCTCACCAGCAACTGATCGAAAAAGAGAAAATGGCGATGTTGGGTCAACTTGTGGCCGGAGTGGCTCACGAATTGAATAACCCCATCGCTGCCATTTTGCGCGGCATCGAAAACCTCACTCAGAGTCTGGAGTTGGTGCTACAAAGCCGCCATTGTGAAGCACTACAATCGAAAGGGATCAAAGTGCTCGATAACGCCAAGCTGAGTAAGCCGCTCTCCACCGCAACCTTAAGAGAAAAAGCCAATCAGCTTAATTTAGACAACCGTAATCTCGCGCGCAAAATTGTCACTCTTGGCCTAGAGCAAGACAGCGAATTGATAGGCCGAGTAAAACGCTCAGAAACCGGTGTGAAAGAGGTGGAGGTATTAGAAAACTACTTCCAAATTGGTAACGCACTACGTTCTATTGATGTCTGCGCAGCGCGCATTGCCGATATGGTGAAAAGCCTTAAAGGCTACGCCCGCGCCGACGATGAGAGAGTCCATAAAGTCGACATTCACGAAGGCATTGAAGACACCTTAGTGATCTTTGAAAACCGCTTAAAACGACATAAAGTCATCACAGATTATTGCCAGTTGGAACCGATTTACTGCCAACCGATCGCTTTGCAACAGGTTTGGACCAATATGATCTCTAACGCATTGGACGCGATGCCAGATCAAGGTGAGTTAACCATTACCACCAAGTTGAAAACACGCGACGGGAAAAATTATGTCACGGTCGCCTTTTTAGATAATGGCTGTGGTATTCCCGCCCAGCAAAAAGAGGCCATTTTTGAACTGAACTACACCACAAAAAAAGAAGGTAATTTTGGACTCGGCATCGGTTTGTCGATCTGTTTACAAATCATTCACGCGCACAGGGGATGGATAGATGTAGACTCTGTCGTGGATCAATACACCTGCATGACCATTTGGTTACCGCTCGAAGCAGAAGGAACACACCATGAATAGATATCTGATCTTATGCGTTGATGATGAACGAGAAGTTTTGGATAGCGTGCTGCAAGATCTTACCCCTTTTGAAGATCATTTTGTCCTCGAAGGTGCAGAGTCAGTATCTGAGGCGCGCACAGTGATTGAAGAATTCCAAGATGACGATATCGATCTGGCTTTGATCCTGTGTGACCACATTATGCCCGAGCAAACTGGCATCAGCTTTTTGATCGAACTGAGCAATGATGAGCGTACACGCCAAGCGAGAAAAGTACTCTTGACTGGGCAAGCAGGATTAGAAGAGACGGTTGAGGCGGTGAATCATGCCAGCCTAGATTTTTATATTTCAAAGCCTTGGCATGTTGAGGAGCTTCGGTCTGCGATCAAGAAACAGCTCACTCAATTTGTCATTAAGAACGACGATAATCTACTCAGTTGGATTTCTGTGCTCGACGCGGAAGCGATTCTTAACGCGATGGCGGAAAGACGCAGCAGCTTCGGAGAATAATTTTTCTCTTGGAGGTAACTAAACCCGAGCATGAATGTAAGCCTTCTGTTAAAAATGGTACTGTTTTTGCTTAAATATTGGCTAGACGACGAAACTATGGCATTTTTTTATTGGTCACTTGCATGCAAGTTGATTAAGATGTCGCGAATCGATTATCGGGCAAGCTCCTAGGAGCTTCACCAGGAAACAATTCATCTAAAAAGGTTTACCGAAATATGCATAAAACAATTCTAGCCGCAGCTCTGCTGATCACATCTGGCCAGGTTTTGGCAAAAGAAGACTCTAATCGTCCGGAAACCATGAGCAATTTTAGCTACGACTATTTCGAAGCTCGTATTGGCGCTAGCCCGATGACCTTCGGTGCTGGTTTCAGCAAATCGGTGCATCCAAACGCTCATTTGCTCGCTCGCGTTGATTCGGAATTTGAAGGGGATTTCGATGCCGCCGCGGGTTTTGGCTTCCACTCACCAATTAACAACTGGGCCGATCTGACCGGTGCTATGCTGCTACGTGTCGTAGAGCCAGAAGATGCCAGCAGTGCCGACATGGGTATGGAGCTAAACCTTGGTATTCGCCAATGGCTTGGCCCACAACTGGAAGTTGGCGGTAAAGTGGGTTATGTGTCGATTGATGATGACGATAGTTGGATTGGTTCAGCTTACGCACGCTTCCACTCTACTGAGCTTTTCTCTCTTGGTCTTGAAGCACGCATCAACGACTTCTATGATGATCAGTTGATGTTCTCTGCTCGCTTTAAGTTCTAAAACGAAGATCAAAAAACCGAGACATGTGTCTCGGTTTTTTATTTCAAGTTAGATGAATTACTGACAAGCAGAAAGCAGTTGGCGACGACGAGGCTCTTGCAGCAGTTTCCAATGGATACCCTCTACCGCACCGGCGAATTTCCACAGCAGTTTGACATCGACATCATTACCATACGCTTGTCGTACTCGATTAAATACTTCCACGGCACCAAGTTCGATAAACGTCTCCACATCGTCTATGCCCGCTTTCTTCACCATACGCTCCAATGTCAGCTGCATATTCGGCAAATCTCTGAGCCGACGACTGGCGGATGATTTCTGAAAACTACGATGATGAACGGAACACTCAATTGACTTTCTGACCAGACTATCCAGATCTGCATACTGTGCTTCTAACAACGCGCTAATGTCGTAGTAGTTTACCGTTGCAGTCGTCTGCTTTTTTATATGACGATACTTTTCGCATCCTAGTTCTGTCAGTTGTTCATCCAAGCCGTTGCTGCCACGAAGGTAGTAGCAATCGTTGCTGATCAAAGCGAACATCGCATCATCAGCAAATAAACCGATACCACCAAACATAGAACGTTTTTGGAAATCACCAAACTGACTAACATAGTTAAAAAAAGTTTGCTCTGTCATATCCATTGACTCCTAATTCAAAGATTAACCCCGATTAGTTATGTCACCAGATAGCAGCATTGTATTTTTAGCGAATAAAAATTTATAAATTGGCTTAATTAGATTGTAGTAACGAAGCGCCAATGTCCTAAATCATACTTAACGATAAAAAATAAGTCGGGATTCGTGTCACAAATAAAGTATCACGTCTCACAACTGCGTGACTAAATTCACATCTTGGAAAAGTTGCGTGCTATTTTTTTGACGTCAAGTTTTTGTAAGGTCGAAAAAACATCAAACAAACTGCCGCGTTAGGTGCATTTGATTGCGCTTTCTGCACTGGTAGGAGTACACTGTATGAAAGCTCACGTGTTCAGATTACCTATGGAACATCTATCATTTTTTTGGCTGCCCAACAATAAGGATATGCTGGTGCAGGCACTGGAGTCAGAGTTTGCTCAACTTGTAGAGCAATCACTCTCCACGGGCAAAATTGCTCTGCCGTCTATCCCTGATGTTGTCCTTAAAATTCAACAACTGTGTACACAAGAATCGACAGGTATTGTCGACGTTGCGGACTGCTTGCTCGAAGATCCTGGCTTAGCGGCCATTGTCATACGCGTAGCAAACTCGGTCATTTTCAACCGACGTAACATCACCTGTACTGATTTGACCACAGCGGTATCTCGTTTGGGGATATTGCGTGTCAGAGACATAGTTACCGCTCAAGCCATCGAACAGCTTAAACATTCGGTTAATCTCAACAAAGAGTGTAATGCAGTGTTAGTCAACAGCGCTGCGGTTTCACGCGAGTTGGGCGCAACCATGGTTCTGGTGGTGAATGCTTTTAGAAAGCTTGGTGCAGATAAATATGCTCACCTTGAGGCGGAAAAAGCGCTCTTGGTGGGTTTATTGGCGGATATTGGTCTCTTTTGCCTAGTTAATGAATACCACCTGTATCTTGATAAAGGTAATTATCTCGATCACCAGATCGCTCTGCAAATTTTTCAGACACGATGTTCAGCGACCAGTAAGCTGGTATTAGAAAACTGGGGATTTGACCGTGATTTTATTGAAGTGGCATCCAACCACTCTTTTTCTCAAATTCGCCCTGAGGTCAGCTACCTCGATATCGCCCGAATCGCGAATCACTTACTCATGTTCCGTAGCCAAGATGAGCGCATTGAAGATCATGAAGTGGAGTTTAATTTAACGGGTGCTGAAGTGCTGTTTGAGCTAAGTAACCTCAACGACAATGAATTCCAATCGAAGATTAACGACGTGCTAAACGCTAGTGGTTTATAAAATTACCGCCCCTTCGCTCAAGCCCATAAATTCCGAGCTACAAATGAGTAACTGACTGTGAAAAGCCACCAGTTTCTGGTGGTTTATCACGGGTTTGTTCTGTATTCTATGCAAGCGTTCACCTAGCGATGTAGGTTGAGCGTTTGCAAACACATGCTCTACTCATTAGCGTTCGTCCTCAGACAAATCGTATACTGCACACTCTTTGTTGATCGCCATTGTTCAATGGTTTCGAACACAGGCACTGTTTGTCAGACTAATTACGTTGCGTGAAAAAGCTAATTTAGGCCAACGCTCTACATCGAAAAACTATCGAAGGAATCAGGAGTTTTCATGTTGTCAGGGATGCTATTTATTTTTGCTCCGCTTGTTTTCGGCTATTTCATTTCCATTTCGCGTGAAGCAACCTTAGTGACAATTAACAAGGTTACGTCTCAGCTGATTTACGTGATCCTTTCCCTCATGGGACTTAGCCTAGCCGCTTTGGATAACCTAAGCAGTAACTTACAAACGATTCTCCTCTATACCGCCACGTTTTTCTTTTGCTTGGGCATCTGCAATTTGGCGGGCTTACCCTTGATAGACAGACTACTGCCCGTTGTCACAGACAATACACACAAGAAACTGCCACTTTCCGCCATGGCGTTGGAATCGGCCAAACTGATCCTTGTGGTAGGCGGGGGACTCCTAGTTGGTTTGTTGCTGCCTTTTGAGTTGCATTGGGTAGATACCGCTAGCGAGTGGATATTGTTTATCTTGCTGTTTTTTATTGGCATTCAACTGCGTAACAGTGGCCTGACGCTCAAACAAATACTGCTCAATAAACATGGTATGTTGATCGCACTGGTCATTATCGTCACATCTATGCTTGGCGGTCTACTTGCCGGGCACCTTTTAGGCTTGCCCATCTATCAAGCCTTAGCGATGGCTTCTGGATTTGGTTGGTACTCGCTAGCAGGCATACTCATGGGGGACGCTTTTGGTCCCGTCTTTGGTGGAACGTCATTTATGATCGAATTGCTGCGAGAGCTGGTGGCACTAGTGGTTATTCCGCTATTAATTAGGAGCTACCCTTGTACCTCGATCGGTTATGCTGGCGCGACGGCAATGGATTTCACGCTTCCTGTGATTCAGACAACAGGCGGAGTTCGCTGCGTACCAATAGCGATTGTCAGCGGTTTTATACTCAGCCTACTCGTTCCCGTATTAATGTTATTCTTTGTGTCACTTGCTAGCTAGATCGCAGGATGACACGCCCACATTCGTTACAATACGCGCTAAAAATTAAAACATGTGTCAAAAGGAAGAACTATGAAACGTTTCGTTGTCGCTCTTATGCTAGCTTCAACTTCATCTGTTGCACTGGCTGCCGACAGCCAATGTTTAGCCCAAAAATACGACGCTTACATCGATGCTTCTCTGAATTGGTACTCAGATCTTGCCCAACTAACCACGCAGCAATACCCAGAATTGCAAGATGTGAGTGGCTGGTTTCTTGAAGGCCGCCAGCACCATTTCGAGCTCAATCGGGCAGCCGTGCATTACTACCTAAAACACGATGCGAGCCGAGTCGCGACCGACAAATCGATTGAAAACTGGTTGCAACTGGAGCAAAGCGACATTAAACAGCTCGCGAGTCGCAGTGATGAACTAGGTGAAGTTGCTAAACGAACCTTTGAAGATCGCCAAGCGGCAAACCATGAGAAGAATTACGAGCTGCGCTCCGCGTTTGCCGATCTCCTCAGCCATCCGAAAAAGATAGAAGCTGCGCTGAATCGTTACAACGATGCCATCGCTGGTGTCAGTCAGGTTAAGTGTAACTAAATCACAAACAGAACCATTTTATTTCTAGGGCGTGTTTCTTTTCTGCCACCCACCCCGTGGCAAAAGAGAAACACGCCTCAGTGATCGTTGAATAAAAACGGGACTTTGCGGCCATTTTGGTTTAGATTGTCCCGCTCGAACTACTAGTATAATTAAGTCGATTTGTTTATATGGCAATGGAACAAAAAATCGCTGACGTCAGCTTCGAAAGTCTGTTAAAAATCTTTACCATCCCTGAGGGTCCAGATTCCACTTTGACGCAAATCGAAGCAAAGCTCTCACAAAACCTCAATAAATTCCTCGGTGAACACATCGTGGCAGAAGAAAAGCCTTTACGTGAAATCGAGAAAGACTTTTCTTCTGCTAGGATTCCGGAGCAACCCGAATTTGTCTCTGACCATACAGAACATTTGTTGGACACTCTGGTTTCTCATTCGGTGCATACTTCGTCACCCAGTTTTATCGGTCACATGACTTCGGCATTGCCCTATTTTCTGATGCCATTATCGAAGATCATGATCGCTCTGAATCAAAACTTAGTGAAGATTGAAACATCAAAAGCCTTTACGCCTTTAGAGCGTCAAGTGCTCGGTATGCTGCATCGTTTGATCTACGGACAAGACGACGCTTTCTATTCACAGTGGATGCATAGCGCTGAGCACTCACTTGGGGCTTTTTGCTCTGGCGGTACCATCGCCAACATCACCGCCTTGTGGGTAGCAAGAAATAATGCTCTACGAGCCGAGGGTACTTTTCAAGGTGTTGAAAAAGAAGGCTTATTCAAAGCGATGAAACACTACGGATATGAAGGCTTAGCCGTACTTGTTTCAGAGCGTGGACACTATTCACTGAAAAAAGCCGCCGATGTACTTGGTATCGGCCAAAGTGGCCTTGTCGCTATCAAGACCGATGAAAATAACCGTATCTGCCCACAGGCGTTAGAAGAGAAAATTCAAGAGCTCAAATCGCAGCGCATTAAACCGTTTGCAGTCATCGGCGTCGCGGGTACCACAGAAACGGGCAGCGTCGATCCACTGCGCGCCATCGCGCAAGTGTGTCAACGCCATGCTTGCCATTTCCATGTTGATGCCGCTTGGGGCGGTGCGACTTTGATGTCCAATAAATATCGTCATCTGCTTGATGGCGCAGAGCTTGCCGATTCTGTCACTATTGATGCCCACAAACAGCTTTATGTGCCAATGGGCGCGGGCATGGTTCTCTTTAAAGATCCCAACGCGATGAGTTCGATTGAGCACCACGCGCAGTATATCCTGCGTAAAGGCTCGAAGGATCTAGGCAGTCATACGCTCGAAGGGTCACGCTCTGGTATGGCGATGTTGGTTTACGCCAGCATGCACATTATTAGCCGTCCAGGCTATGAACTGCTGATCAATCAAAGCATTGAGAAAGCAAAATATTTTGCTACGTTGATTAAACAGCAAGAAGACTTTGAGCTGATCTCAGAACCAGAGCTTTGCCTGCTAACCTATCGCTACATTCCTGCCAAAGTGAAACAGGCTTTGACGCTGGCTAATGATGAAGAACGTGTTGAGCTTAACGAGTTACTCAACGAACTCACCAAATTTGTACAAAAGCGCCAGCGCGAAACGGGTAAGTCTTTCGTGTCGAGAACCCGATTAAACCCAGCTCAGTGGTCGCGAATGGACACGATCGTCTTTCGTGTGGTGCTCGCTAACCCATTAACTAGCAACGATATCCTCGCTTGTGTTTTGCAACAGCAGCGGCAAATTGTTCAGCAGCAAGCCCCCAACTTGATGGTAGAAATTGGGCGGTTAAGCGACCAGATACTGAGCAAGTCTCACTGAACTCTTCTCCTAGTGAATTACAGCAAAATGAAATTTTCTTTCTCTTTTGCTGTAATTACAAAGTCAATATGCCGTAGAATTTGCCGAAACAGCGTGCGACAACATTCAGTTTTGTAGTTTTAACAAACTTTTGTTTGAGGCCTGTCAAATTCTCACTAAATAGTACGGCTATTTGTTTTAGTCGTATCGCTTATTAGGTTTATACTCTCGCTATGGCGCTGATTGCAGGTTGCCGTCCTAAATATACGTTTTTCCCAAGAATAGTATCATTTGGACTGGTATTATCGGCGAGTTGTTCTCTATACCCTCGTGAACACTATGAATACATTAGAAAAAATTCAAAAAAACCTTGAGAACTTTAGCAAGTCGGAACGCAAAGTCGCTGAAGTGATTATGGCGTCACCGCAAACGGCTATCCACTCAAGTATCGCAACACTGGCAAAAATGGCAGACGTCAGTGAGCCAACGGTCAACCGCTTCTGTCGCAGATTGGATACGAAAGGCTTCCCCGACTTCAAACTCCATTTAGCGCAAAGTTTGGCGAACGGAACGCCTTATGTTAACCGTAATGTCGAGGAAGATGACGGCCCAGACGCCTACACGCACAAGATTTTCGAATCCACCATGGCGTGTCTTGATGTCGCCAAAAACAGTTTGGACCCGATGCAAGTCAACCGCGCGGTGGACCTGCTCACTCAAGCTAAGCGCATCTCCTTCTTTGGCTTAGGCGCATCATCTGCGGTGGCCAAAGACGCACAAAACAAGTTCATTCGTTTCAATATCCCCATTACTTGTTTTGAAGATGTGGTGATGCAGCGTATGAGCTGTATCAATTGCAGCGATAACGATGTGTTTGTGCTGATCTCCCACACAGGTCGCACTAAAAGTTTGGTAGAGATTGCCAACCTTGCACGCGAAAATGGCGCAACCGTCATCGCTATCACGGCAAAAGACTCGCCGTTGGAAAAAGCGGCCTCACTGGCAATTTCTTTAGACGTTCCAGAAGACACTGACGTCTATATGCCGATGGCAAGCCGCGTGGTGCAGATGACCGTGATCGATGTTTTAGCTACTGGTTTCACACTACGTCGCGGCTCGGGCTTTCGCGAAAACCTCAAGCGCGTAAAAGAAGCACTTAAAGACAGTCGATACGACAAGCTATCTCACTTCTAAACATCCCCTTTCAACGGAGCCTTCAGGCTCCGTTTTGTTTAGTTTTCCACGTTATCGCGACTTGGTAAGCTTCGCTGATTTCCTCCCAGCACCTCTATCACGGCGGCATTGATTGGCTGCGCATCTTGTTCTTCACCCCAACCGCAACTGCACACCTGATTAAGAATGTAGATGAGGCGATCTTTGGTTAACGGTAACGGGTTTCCCTTTATCGCGACGGACTTCAAGGCATCTTCCGCTACCTGAGTAAACGAAGTGGCACAGACGCCAAACTGGCTAAGCTGAGGCAACGACAGCTTATCTAAAAGTTCCGACACCCATTCAACTCCCTCTTCTTCATTCGCCTCTGCTCTTCCCGTTACGATGCGCGCGATAGAGCGGTAGCGATACAGCAAGTCACTGCGACCCGCGGTGCGTGCGGCCATAATATTTTCCCGCATCACATGAGGAGCCAAGCGTCCTGTAATTACACTGTGCGGCGCATCTAACTTGCCACCTAATGCCGAAGCTAAACCATGCGCTGCGCCCAATTTAGCATTGGTGATCGCCATACCACCGAGTAAAGCGGCAAAGGCAATGTCAGAGCGCGCTTTGTGATCATCTTGTAAACAAGCGGGTAAAATGGAACTCGTCAATCGCCGCAACCCTTCTTCACATATCATGTCAGTCAGAGGGTTCGGCTCTCCACACACATATGCTTCCATCAAGTGAGTAAAAGCATCCATGGCACCACGGCCCGAAGTATAAGGATCGGTTCCGTAAGTCAGCGTTGGATCAATAATCGCCACATCCGCCAACATGTCTGGGCTGCGTAAGCTCACCTTGACCCTATCTTGGCCTGATTTTAATACCGCGTTGCGGGTCACTTCAGAACCTGTACTTGCTGTTGTCGGAATCGCGATAAAGTGCAATGGATGCGTCTTGAGAGGGACGTTTCGCCCTACCACTTCAACGTAGTCATAGACGTTGCCTAGATTGGGAATAATAGCCGCAAGTGCTTTACCCATATCAATCACACTACCACCACCAATGGCAACCACCATATCGGGTTTGAATTTTCGTCCAAGGACGGCCGTCTCTTCCACCATTGCGATGTAAGGTTCACCAGAGATGGCAACATGTTGATAGCGCATATTCTGTGACTTCAGGTAACCAATGACAGGCTGAGCGCGGGAGATATCTTGCCCTGTCACTAACAGCACGCTGTAACCAAACTGATTAAGCACAGACAATGAGGCTTGCAGGGCTCCCTCGCCAAAGATGATCCTCGTGGCCGTCATAAACTGAAACATAGCGTACATCCTCTTCCTGTCATCACTGTTTTGCAGCGCAAGTTAATGTTGCTCACTGTGCCTTGATTTATCGACAAAATGTTTGATCAAGTGCAACTCGAACCCATTAACCTTGTATTTTGTAAGACTTTTTGCTGTGCCTCACATCGTCTGGTACGTAAATTGTCCAGCAAGTGTTCAATGTGTTTCATCTATCAGAGCGAGAGGCATTTGCCCCTTTATTTCCGCTATCGGATCGGGCATAGTTGCAGCTATCAAAATAAAGGAGAAAGTATATGTTCGTAGTTATCTTTGGTCGTCCGTCTTGTCCTTACTGTGTGCGTGCAAAAGAGCATGCGGAAACCCTGAAAGCCAAACGTGACGATTTCAACTATCGTTATGTAGACATTCACGCTGAAGGCATTTCAAAGGCAGACCTAGAGAAAACTGTTGGTAAGCCGGTTGAAACCGTGCCACAAATTTTCATCGACCAGCAGCACATCGGTGGCTGTGATGACTTCGAAGCTTATGCAAAAGAGCACCTAGGTCTATTTGACTAGTCTCCGCTCATTTTTCTTTAAACCCGCTATGCTGCGGGTTTTTTTATAACGGTTTTTGTTGAAATAGCCAGTGCAAGTCAACTCTTGGCAAAACTGAAAAATTTCTCTTATCTTTTAGCTATATTTGGTTACAATTCCCGTTCTAACCCTGTTCCCTGACCTAACTTTTTAGAGCGACAACGTGAATATAGACGTCGTACTTCTTCTTGAGCAAAATCCGATTCTGCTCATCTTTGTGGTGTTGGCCATCGGCCTCTCTTTTGGCAAAATTCGCTTTGGTAACATGCAGCTTGGCAACTCGATTGGTGTTCTGATCACTTCCTTGATCATGGGCCATCTCGGTTTCTCGTTTAACGCCGAGGCGCTCACCATCGGGTTTATGCTGTTTATCTATTGCGTTGGTATCGAAGCCGGACCCAACTTTTTCGGTATTTTCTTTCGAGATGGCAAACACTATTTGACACTGAGCCTAGTAGTGTTAGTCACGGCGTTAGCAATAGCCTACTTTGCCAGCCATTACATGGGGCTGGATTTTGGTTTGTCCGCCGGCATGATGGCGGGGGCACTCACTGCAACGCCAGTATTGGTAGGGGCGCAGGACGCTCTCAATTCGGGATTAGCAACCATTCCAAGAAACATGGAATTTTCATTGGTGCTGGAAAACCTTTCGGTCGGTTACGCCATGGCCTATCTCGTCGGTTTGGTCAGCATGATCATGTTTGCCAAGTTGCTGCCTAAGTTACAAAAGCAAAATCTGTCTGACTCAGCGCAGCAAATTGCGCAAGAGCGCGGTTTGGGTGGTTCAGGGCGTAAAGTCTATTTGCCGATCATTCGCGCCTATCGAGTCGGCGCGGAACTTATTGACTGGACGGACGGTAAAAATCTGCGTGAACTGGGTATCTACCGCCAGACGGGCTGCTACATCGAACGTATTCGCCGCAACGGTATCCTCGCCCATCCCGATGGTGATGCGATTTTGCAAGAGGGCGATGAGATTGCCTTGGTCGGTTTCCCCGATAGCCATGCACGGCTTGACCCGAGCTTTCGCAACGGCAAAGAGGTTTTCGACCGAAACCTGCTGGATTTGCGTATCGTAGAAGAAGAGATCGTGGTAAAAAGCGATGCGATTGCCGGCAAGCGTCTGTCCGATCTTAATCTTTCAGAATATGGCTGTTTTCTTAACCGCGTAGTACGTGCACAGATCGAAATGCCCATGGATCTTGATATCGTGCTAGCCAAAGGCGACGTATTGCAAGTCAGTGGTGAAAAGAGCCGTGTTCATGGCCTAGCTGAGCGCATCGGTTTTATCTCGATCCACAGTCAAATGGCCGACCTGCTCGCTTTCTGCAGTTTCTTCATTCTCGGCATTATGTTCGGCTTAGTCACCATGACATTCGGCCAAGTCTCCTTCAGTTTGGGCAATGCGGTCGGCTTGTTGCTCTCTGGGATCTCGCTGGGCTTTTTGCGGGCAAACCACCCTACCTTTGGCTACGTGCCACAAGGGGCACTAAACATGGTCAAAGACTTGGGGCTGATGATTTTTATGGTGGGGATCGGCCTTAGCGCAGGTGGTAAGATGTTCGACCATCTGGCCCTCGTTGGACCGAAAATCATTGGCATCGCCTTCTTGGTCAGTGTCGTGCCTGTGGTTTTTGCCTACCTTGTTGGTGCCTACATCCTTAAGATGAACCGCGCGTTACTATTTGGTGCCATCATTGGTGCTCGTACCTGTGCACCCGCCATGGACATCGTGAATGACTATGCTAAGTCAACCATTCCTGCCCTTGGTTATGCCGGCACATACGCTATCGCCAATATTTTGATGACGTTGGCGGGTACGATATTGATTATTCTTAGCTAGCACCAGCCATCACAAGTAAACAAAAGGCGCTCAATTGAGCGCCTTGTCTATGTGTTGTCTAGTGTCAGATTAGATAGTGATAAAATCCGTCGCGACTTGTGGATTGACTTCTGCATCGTAATCGACACCATCAATACCAAAGCCAAACAGCTTCAAGAACTCTTCTTTGTACTGCACATAGTCTGTCAGTTCTTTCAGGTTCTCAGTGGTGATTTGAGGCCACAGATCACGGCAGTATTGTTGAATGTCGTCACGCAGTTCCCAGTCATCCAGACGCAGACGGTTCTTCTCGTCCACTTCTGCCGCGCTACCATCTTCTTTATAAAGACGCTGGCTGAACATGCGATAGATCTGCTCCATACACCCTTCGTGTACACCTTCTTGGCGCATTTTCTTAAACACCATCGCAATGTACAAAGGCATCACTGGAATCGCAGAGCTCGCCTGAGTAACCACTGACTTCAACACTGCGACGTTCGCGCTACCACCAGTTGCGGCTAGCTTATCGTTCAGTGCAGCGGCGGCGCGATCTAGGTCCATCTTTGCTTTACCTAACGCGCCATCCCAGTAGATTGGCCAAGTCAGCTCGGTACCGATGTAACTGTAAGCAACCGTTTTACAGCCGTCTGCCAACACGCCCGCTTCGGCCAACGCATTGATCCACAGTTCCCAATCTTCGCCACCCATAACCGTAATGGTATCTTGGATTTCTTGCTCCGTCGCCGGCTCTACGCTCGCTTCGATGATCACATCTTTGTTGGTATCAACCGCCGTAGACGTGTAAGTTTGACCGATTGGCTTGAGCGCTGAACGAATCAGTTCACCGGTGCTTGGAAGCTTACGGACTGGCGATGCCAAAGAGTAAACCACCATATCCACTTGGCCCAGATCGGCTTTGATGAGTTCGATGGCTTTCTCTTTCGCTTCATTGGAGAAAGCATCGCCATTGAGACTTTTCGCGTACAAACCTTCTTCACGCGCTAGCTTCTCAAATGCCGCCGCATTGTAAAAACCCGCTGTGCCTGGTTTCTTCTCTGTGCCTTCTTTTTCGAAGAAAACACCAATGGTTGCTGCACCGCCACCGAATGCCGCTGCAATACGAGAAGATAAACCGTAGCCACTTGACGAACCAACAACAAGAACGCGTTTTGGTGCGTTTTTGATCGGGCCTTGCGCCTTAGTGTAAGCAATTTGTTCTTTTACGTTCGCTTCACAACCCACTGGATGCGTTGTGGTACAGATAAATCCACGAATTTTAGGTTTGATGATCATATTCAACTTCCTTTAAAAAACGCTGCTAGGATAAAAGTTTCGACCACAATTCGCATCTAATTTCTGTAAAAATGCGGCGAAAATGCAAGTGGTTGGAGCACTCTCATAGATTTTTCTCCGTTAAAAATAGAAAAAGCACCTTAAATTAGGTGCTTTTTCGGCCATGCGCTGCGAGCTAAGCAGCGCTAGTCAGCTTTGCTTTAACGGGGGCATCCGTCAAAGTTTCGGAAAAATCGAAGCTGAAGTGGTCAACTTGAATCGCTTTATAGCGCAGTTTGTCCGCCGCGAGGATCTTATCGATCTCTTGCTCGCTTAATACATCGGCCTCAAACGCTTGCTGTAAGCGGTCGTGCAATAAGCCTTTACGTGCCACTTTGCCCTCTTTGACCGCTTTCATCAGTTTGCGCTCTAGCGGTTTGATGTCATACATGGCTAAGAATGCCTGCTCCATCAAACCAACACTATCATCTGCAGATTTGCCGATGTAGCAGAGGCTTGTCATGCGATCGCGCTGTACGCCCGGAGTCATCATCGCTTCAGCAAGGCTGATGCACAGATCATCACTCGGCTTTTTGAAATGATTACCCAGTGGGAAAAGCAATGCTTTCAGTACACCACCTACGTATTTCACTGGGAAATTGGCGTAAGCTTCGTTGAGCGATTTGGCCGCATGGTGCAAACAGTGCTGAACCGCATAGTGGACAAAGTTGAGATCGCCCTGCTGGCGTCCTTCATCTTCGTACTTCTTCAACGCTGCTGAGGCCATGTACAGATAGCTAAGTCCGTCGCCAAGACGCGCCGAGATCATCTCTTTGCGCTTGAGCTCACCACCGAGCGTTAACATCGCAAAATCGGCACTCACGGCGAGCGCACGGCTCAAACGTGTCATATCTTTGTAGTAGCGCTGAGTCGGACCGCTCATGTGCGCTTTGACAAAGCGTGAACCTGTCAGTGCCGCAGCGAATGCGCCGAAGGTATTGCCAGTGGCATGTTTGATGTGTTTAAACAACAGGTCATCAAATTGCTTGGCTCCCTCTCTCTCATCCGGGTTTGCCGCCGCTTCCATCTCTTTAAGCACGTAAGGATGACAACGTGTTGCACCTTGACCAAAGATCATCAAGTTACGTGTCAGGATATTCGCACCTTCCACCGTAATCGCCACCGGAATGCCGAGGTAATGCGTCGCCAGATAGTTCATTGGCCCATCTTGAATCGCACGGCCTGAATGGATGTCCATGGAATCATTAAGAATGGTGCGCGCCATTTCGGTCATATGGTATTTGGCAATCGCCGTCACAATCCCTGGTTTCTCTTTCAGATCCAGCGACGTGGTGGTCAAAGTCCGTGTCGCTTCAAGCAGATAAGTTAAACCGCCAATGCGGCCCATCGCCTCTGCAACACCTTCAAATTTACCAATCGACATACCAAACTGTTTACGCACGTAGGCATAAGCGCCGGTTGTACGTGTCGTCAGGTGACCAATCGCTGTGCCCAGTGCAGGCAGCGAAATACCGCGTCCAGCAGAGAGACACTCAACCAGCATGCGCCAGCCTTTGCCCGCATAATCCGCACCGCCAATCAGCCAATCCATCGGAATGAAAACATTCTGTCCACGAGTTGGCCCGTTCATAAAAGCCAAACCCAGCGGATCATGGCGTTCACCAATCTCAACCCCTTCGTGATCGGCAGGGATCAGAGCGCAGGTAATACCGATGTCTGTTTTATCGCCAAGCAGGTGATCAGGATCGCTCAGTTTGAACGCCAGCCCTAGTACGGTTGCGACCGGTGCTAGGGTAATATAGCGTTTATTCCAGCTCACACGGATGCCGAGGACTTCTTTGCCTTCGTGCATACCGTAGCAGACAACACCTTGGTCTGGAATGCCACCAGCATCCGAGCCAGCTTCAGGACCAGTCAAGGCAAAACAAGGGATGTCGGTACCATCCGCTAAACGTGGTAGCCAGTAGTCTTTTTGCGCTTGTGTCCCATAGTGCGATAAAAGCTCACCCGGGCCGAGTGAGTTTGGCACCATGACCGTCACGGCAGTACTGATGCTACGTGTCGCAATCTTCGAAACGATGGTTGAATTCGCCAGCGCCGAGAACTGGCGACCGCCGTACTCTTTAGAAATGATCAGCGAAAAGAAGCGCTCTTTACGCAGATACTCCCAAACTTTCGCAGGCAGATCGCGATCTTCCTTAACCATTTTATGGTCATCAAGCATTTCAAGCAGCGTTTCCAGCTCGTTGTCCATGAAAGATTGTTCTTCTGCGGTAAGAACAGGTTTTGGATAGTGATGCAATTTCTGAAAATCAGGCTTACCTGAAAACAGTTCTGCATCCCACCAGACGCTGCCGGCTTCCATCGCTTCCTTCTCTGTAATAGACAGAGGAGGCAAAACCTTTTTGAATACTTTAAACGCCGGGTCGCTAACCCACTTCCTTCTTAGAGAGCTCATAGTTCAGATCCTTTTGTTCACTGGTGGAACCCGATCAGGTCCTGGTTATCTGTTATTTTAGTTACTCTGCTGACATTCCTGCCGCCATATAGGGGATCAAGAGGTCAACAACTGATTTTACGTCGGTTTTTTTATTGAAATTGCTTTCAGCAATTTCAGACAGCGCCTGACTGGATGCCATAGTAAAAACACAGGTTCCCAGTGTGAAATGCAAGCGCCAAAAAAGCGTTTCTTCGGTTAAGGTCGGATTGGCTTTCAGCACGGATTCAGTAAACAGCTTCAATACATCGTTATAACGTGTAGTGATAAACCATCTTAAATGCCCTTGTACGTCGGTATATCCGCGGCCAATCAACAACATGAACAAACTCGTGCCATTCGGGCGCACTTCATTGAGCTCTTTAAGCGGTACGCGAAGCGATTCAAACACTTCGGCCATGGTGTAAGACTCTTTGCTGTTCAGTTGTACTAACGAAATTTTCATTGCTGGCATTAACGCTTCGAGATAACGATCTAACACCGCTCGAACCAAAGTTTTTTTATCACCAAAGTGATAGTTGACCGAAGCCAAATTCACACCGGCTTTGCCAGTAATGGTACGAAGTGAAGTGTCATTGAACCCGTACTCGGCGAACAACCCTTCGGCGATGTCGAGAATTTTTTCTTTTGTACTGCTTCTTGGTGCCATTTCAATCACTCGTATCAAACAACTGTTTGAAATATACTTTTGACACCAATAATTAACAAGCAATTAACATCACATTTTTTAATATTGGTCGGACCAGAATGGAATTTCGCCCTTTCGCCAAGGGGTTAGCGAGAGAAAATTTTTTTAGATATTTTCGTTGATTTAGGGAACTGCCGCCTAATCACTTGGTCTGAATAGAAGTAACAACAAGCGCATTGCTAAGTTTCACTGGCCGTCAAACTTGTTTCAGACTTTTGTTACGTTGCTGCTTTTTCATCATTAACTCCTGTGTTTGTATCTGCCCGAATCCGCTTGATTTGGGCTTTTTTTATCTCCCCTTTTCTCTTGCCCTTTTTAAAGCAATAAAAAAACCTCCGAAATTCGGAGGTTTTTAGTTGAACCTAGGTGGGCTTAGCGGCTAATGCTGGCACTCTTTGGCAAAGAGATGTGCAGTAAGCAGTAACCTATCACAGCGGCTGTGGTTGACCCCATCAGGATCCCCAGTCGTGCATAAGTATCGTATTCTGGGCTCACTCCACCAAATGCCAGCGAAGAGATGAATATCGACATGGTGAAGCCGATACCACACAGTACTGACACTGCAAAAATGTGACGGAAGGTGATCCCCTCTGGCAATCTCGCAACGCCCGTTTTTACCGCCACCCAACTGAAGGAGAAAATTCCCAGAGGCTTACCAATCAATAAGCCCAAAGCGATACCCAGTGGAAGCATTGATGTTAAACCAGACACCGAAACGCCTTCCAGAGATATACCCGCATTCGCGAAAGCAAATAGAGGCAAAATCGCAAACGCAACATAAGGATGCAGTGCGTGTTCCATATGTTTTAGGGGAGAATGCTCACCCTTTTTGCCATTGAGAGGGATAGCAAAACCAATGACCACGCCAGCTAGCGTTGCATGTACGCCTGATTTCAGTACCGCAGCCCACAAGATAATGCCCACTACGATGTACCATGTCAGCTTTGTCACTTCTTTCGCATTCAGTAAGAACAGCACACCCGTCATGATAAAGCCGATTGTCAGCGCCAATGTGGACAAATCGCCGCTGTAGAACAAGGCAATGATAACGACCACGCCTAGGTCATCAATAATCGCCAGAGCGAGCAAGAATACTTTCAAACTCACCGGAACACGCTTACCAAGTAAGGCCATGATTCCCAGTGCGAATGCAATGTCGGTGGCGGCAGGGATAGCCCAACCTTGCACCGCTTGTGGATCGCCGCTGTTAAATAGCACATAAACCAGCGCAGGAGCCAACATACCACCAACGGCCGCAATCGCAGGAAAAATCGCCGTCTCTTTTGATTTCAACGCGCCTTCCAATAATTCGCGTTTCACTTCCAAACCGATCAGAAGGAAGAAGATGGCCATTAAACCATCGTTAATCCAGTGCGATACAGACATACCAAATACATAGCTATGCAGTACTGACTGGTATATATCGTTTAGCGAAGTGTTGGCAATCACCATAGCAATGGCTGCAGCAATCACCAGCAGGATGCCGCCTGCGGATTCCATTTTGAAAAAGTCACGGATAGCATCGTTCATGATTTCGCCCTTATATTTATAATCGTGATAAATGAACAACTAACAATGTGTAGCAGTGTATAGTGAAGAATAATGTAGGAATAATCGCTTGTTTAGATGTTAAACTTCGGTTTTTCCTACATTGATGTCAACGTCACTCATTAAAAAATAGCCGCAGTATCCCGATAACTGACTGATAAGATTATAGTCAATGAGTGACATACTGGTGAACATAAGCATGACAACTACGCAACAAATTGTAAATACGTAGAAAAAAGTAAGGGTCCCATCGTCGGGACCCTTTTTACTTTCGAATGCGCTTTAGTTGGTTCTACCGTAGCCAGTTAACTGCATAAAACCCCAACCCTGATGGCTGCCCGCCACCTGAATAGGTCCTTCCCAGTAAGGCAGTAAAAAGGGTAACCACATTTCCTGATCCACAGCCGTGGCGGTGAGGCGGATTTGATACTTTGGCACTTCAACAGACCATCGCAGAGGTAAACGCGTACCATCGGCCAGCTCGCTTTCCTCTAAGGGGGTGATCTTGATATCTTGCTCTTTGAGGGGGAAAACTTTACCCGACGGGGTAGAGAGTGTGCCAAACACATAAGGCAATCGGCTTTTATGTCGGTACTGATTGACGCTCAACGCCATACCGTTGTCGAGATTAAACACCAGCCAGTCCCAGCCCTGTTGATCTTGTCCTACCAGATCTGAGCCCCACTCTTTTTGCAGCCACGCAGAGCCACTCACTTTGATACTTTTGCCATCAAGATGCAAAACACCATCCGTTTGCAGAAACGGTGCGCTGACACTAAACGACGCTACGGATTCCAAATCATGTTTGAGCTGATAACCACTTTCGCCATTGAGGACAAAAGGGCCGCTGGTTCGCGTGGCCAACTCCAGCGAAAATTCGTCACTGGCCGCGATAAGACTCCCCGGAAAAGGCGTCACCCCTAAGGCTCGCCAAGTCCAGTTGTCAATCCACATGCGAAACGGCTTATCGCTCGAGCCCGCCTGACCGATCCCTCCACGGGCTATGCGTTGGTCTTTCCACACTTTGCCGTTGCCACTGACAACCACATTAGCAAGGTAAATCTGTGGGTTTTGCCAGCCATTGACGTCTCTTTCATCACCAGCCAGACGAAAAAAGCTCCACTGCACCGAGTAAGGGGTACCATGTGCATCTTGCAGGCTCGCAAAGTAGTGCCACCACTCGTGCTGGTATTGTGAGTGAAAACGGAAATCGTTCGGCAGGCGAACTTTTTGCCCCGGCAGCACAGGCTCAAACACCGTCTGCGGTGATGCATTAAACACGCTGTTAAATTGATACTGTTTGTGCGTTGTTACGTTTTTGCCATAAAAAAGCAGATACCAAGCGAACACAAAACTCGCAACAACTATGGCAGAAAAAAGCAGCGACATTAGGATAAATCGACCACGTACTCGCTTCATTACAAGGCATCCCTTAATGACTTCATCGGCGTATTTCTTACCATTCTGAGCACAGGCAAGGCACCCGCCAGCATGATCGCCAGCATTGCCCACGCAAGGGTTTCACCATATTCGGCGGGATTAATTTGTAGCTCCAGCGACCAGCCAAAAGATTGCTTAATCACGATGTCAACAATCAAGGTGGCCAGTGCCATACCAAGCGGCACAGCGATAATGGCGGAAATAAGACCAAAAACAAACAGTTGCAACCCACCCAGCGCGATCAATTCTTTGCCCGATACGCCGAGACAACGCAAAATCGACACATGACGCTGACGCGAAACCTCTCCGGCTAACGTGGCGAAGAACAAACCGAACACCGCGATAACGAGGGTGATATTGCCTAAGGTATCGGCAATGGCAAAAGTATGGTCGAACACTCGCATTGCTTGCTTATAAATGTTGTTATTATCGAGCACACGCTCAGGCGTCATGCGGAAAATCTTTTCTAAACGCCCTTTCAGCCCCTCAATATTCACCCCTTCGTGCATGACAGCACCCAGTGCGACATTCCCATTACCAGCAAAGGCGTACAGCCAGTTACGATGGGATAAAAGTACCTGATTATACGGATTGCCGTAGTCGTAATAGACGCCAACCACCAACCACTTATCGCCTAAAGGCGCCGTCAGATTGATAAAATCTCCCGGACGAATGCCCATTTTCAACGCCATCGATTCGCTGACCATCACACTGCGGGTGCTGTTGAGATAGTACCAATAATTGGGTACACCAAGTTTGACCGTCAATGCATCAAGTTCCCCTTCCGAAGCACCGGTACTGACCACTTGCAACTGCCCTGCGTCAGTTTGAATCTCTTTTTCCCAGCGCCACCAAACTTGGTCCACTTCTGGCTGTGCCATCAGCCAACTGCTGATCCTTGCTGCCGAGTTATTGGTTGGGTAGATATAAAGATCTGCGGCAAGACGCTGGGTTAACCATTTATCGGTCGTGTCTCTAAAACTGCCCACCATGGTCTCGACACCAATATTTGCCGCCAACGCTAACATGAATGCCATCATCGCCACACCGCGATAGCTCATGCTGGCCGCCGTATCGGCGAAGAACCAACGCAACCTTACCCAGCGTAACGTGTAGGAAAAGCTATTAAATACCGCCCACATCAAAAAGGGAGTAAACAAGGCAACGCTGATCAACATTAAAGCGATAATCGCAAAGCCCGATTCCTGAGTTTTGGGGGCTTGGTAAACGGCAATGGCCGCTACGCAGAATGCACACGCGGCGAGTGCTTGCCACGCAAACTCACGTCCAGCAAAACGCACCAACGAGAGTTTGGCAGACAGACGAATCGGCTGAGATTTCAACAAGCGAATCAAAGGCCAGAGACAGGAAATCAGAGCGCCGAGCGCCGCCATCAGCAAACCGTACATGCTCGATTGCCAACTCCAGCCAATCGAAAGCCCGACGTTGGCATCATACAGATCGCTCAAACTGGCAGAGACGGCCGGGATCAGCTCATTGGCCAATAACAGTCCAAGCACATTGCCGCAAAGCCAAGCCACGACCACCAGTATGGTCAACTCAAGAATCAATGCTTTCGCCAGTAGCATGCCGGTGACACCCGTCTGGCGCAAAATGCCCACTAAAGGTTGGCGTTGGATAAACGAGAGCGACATCGCTTGATAGAAGATAAACAGGCCGACCAAAAACGACAGCATACCCATGGCGGTAAGATTAAGATGAAAAGCTTTGGTTAACGCATTAAGCTCATCTCGGCTATTGCGCACCAAAGACAAGCCATTGGGCAATGATTGTTTTAACGCTTCCAGCTTTTCTGACGGCATTTCACCGCAGGCAATCACCGAGAGACCCGAACTGCGCTTCAGCATACGTAATGTGGCGATGTCAGCCACGATCCGCGTGCCGTTAAGACGCTGTTCGCTCTCGATTTTCAACGGGCCAAGCAGGCTCCCATCATCGAGCGGAATAGAATCGCCATCTTGCCAATCCATATGCTTGGCAAGCGCGTTGCTGACTAAGATCGGGTAAGGCGGGTTCATCAACGCCAGCAGAGAGAGATCTCCCATCGCATTGGGCTGCTCCAACGAGAGCATCGCAACAGGATCGATGCCCACTAAGGTCAAGCCAATCCCGTTGGCGGTGTCGATGTGATGCATATCCATCGGAACACATCGCTGATAACCCGCTCGGCGCAGTTGAATGTAAAATCCTTGAGGGATCTTGTTGGCGTTATGCTTTGGCCGAATACGATAAGGGAGCGGATTGGAAAAGAGCTTTTCGCCGTTTTGATAGCTCTGTTTCGCATGATGGTTGATCGCGGTGACCCCGACGAGCAGGGAAACGCCGAGCGTTAGGCCAAGCCAGACCAAAATGATTTGCAGCGGATAGCGCCGATAATGACCGAGTAGTGCTTTAACTACGGGCCATAACATGCAGCTGTCCTCCTTGAAGTCGAATTCTTCCTTCCATATGTTGGGCGACCTTTTCACTGTGCGTGACTAAAAGCAAGGTGCAGTCGAGTTGGCGAGTGAGTGAAGTCAGTAAGCGCATCACCGCTTCAGCGTTACGCTCGTCTAAACTGCCGGTCGGCTCGTCTGCAAGCAGCAACTTGGGCTCCATATACAAAGCACGTGCAATTGCAGCACGTTGCTGCTGCCCGCCGGAAGCCTCTTCGGGATAGCGGCCCAGTAGCGGCATGAGATCGAGCGCAGAAAGAATTTGGCGCAACAATCCTTTGTCTTCCGGCAAGCCTTTAAGTTGACGGCAGAAACGAATGTTATCGGCGATATTGAGTGTGGGAAGTAAATTAAACTGCTGAAAAATATGCCCAATATTGTTACGGCGATAAGTTGTGCGCTGATATTCAGGCGCATCATGCATCGCGAAGCCGGGAAAATTGATCGCACCGGAATCGGCAATGTCTAGCCCTGCGATTAAATTGAGCAGCGTACTTTTACCCGAGCCACTCTCACCCATTAGGGCAATTTGTTCGCCACGTTGCAACGTCAGTTCAGCCCCTTGCAATACCGGATGAAATTCTCCACCATCCACATAGCCTTTACATAGGTCTGACAGTTGTAACATTAACTTTGCCGCTTCGCTTCAGAAATTGGAACCAGAATCTACACTAAAAAGCTGATTATCGAAAGTATTTTGATTGCTGGATCACATTAAATGAATGCAAATCAGCGCATATCTAATCTTCGATGAGATTTCGCATCCATTTGCGGCTGACGATACGATACAAAACACCGACCCACTTGACCATTTCTTCGACCAAGAACAACAGATATACCCACACGGGCGACACTTCAAGGTAGATAGCTGCAAACGCCGCCAAAGGAATACCAATCACCCACTGAGCGAGCAAATCCTGATAGAGGCAGAATTTCACATCGCCACCCGCACGCAACACGCCAACAATCGCCATCATCGGCAGCGATCTCAGTACAACAGCGGCGCAAAGCACCATCATGAACTGCTCTGCCAGTTGTCGGGTTTCTGGGGTTAAGGCGCTAAAGGCATTTAGAATCGACTGGTGAAATAGATACAGCAGCGCTGCGACCACAACCCCAATGATAACGTTCATCAGCACCGTCGCCCACGCTTGATAATAAACGGGCTCAAAATTTTTCGCCCCCAGTTGATTACCCACCAGCACGGCAGCTGCATTGGACAGACCAATCATCATCGCCAGCGAAATTGACTCCACTGGCGTCATCACTGACAACGCTGCAAGCCCTTGCACGCCCGCTTGCCCCATAATGGCATGATAGGCAAAAAGTCCACCAGCCCAAGCCAAGAAGTTAAAGGTTGTGGGTAATGAGAGTTTGAGAAAACGAACAATTTTTTTCCAAACAAGGATGGAGTGTACATCCGCACGGCCAAAAGCCAGTAAATGTTGTTTCGCGTAGAGGTAACCATATAACGTTGTCACTTCGATCGCCCCGCTGAGCAAGGTCGCGATTGCGGCGCCTTTGATCCCCATTGCTGGCAATCCCCAATGACCAAAAATCAATAGCCAGTTCAAAAATACGTTGGAGAGAATACCGATACCACTAAAGAAAGTGCTGATACCAGGCTTGTGCATCGCTCTGAGCCCAACCGCCATACTCGCCACACAAGCGACACTGAGCATGGACAACGAGGTGAGAACCAGGTATTCGCTGCCGAGTTGATTCACTTGTGATGAATCGGTGGTTAGCGCCATGATCTGCTGAGGAAAGAGCAGAAAAAGCAGTGCGGTTAGCAAGGCAAACGCCATCGACACCAACCAAGTCAACGCCGTGCTCTGTCTAACACCGTCTTTATCTCCAGCTCCCCAATATTGCGCGGTCAGCAGAGCGCCACCGGTGGTGACACCGACCAGCATAATG
This sequence comes from Vibrio navarrensis, assembly GCF_000764325.1. Taxonomy (NCBI): domain Bacteria; kingdom Pseudomonadati; phylum Pseudomonadota; class Gammaproteobacteria; order Vibrionales; family Vibrionaceae; genus Vibrio; species Vibrio navarrensis. The sequence goes on from NZ_JMCG01000002.1 coordinate 124,464, forward strand.
GTAGTCACAAAGGTCGCTCTGGCCGCAACGCCAACCGCGGCGATCTCCGCCTCACCCAGTTGTCCTAGCATCAAAACGTCCACCAAACCTCGGCTGGAAAACATCATACTTTGCAGAGCGATTGGCAATGCGATCAGCAGCAGACGACGCAAAAACGCCGCATCGGCATGCTTTGCCACCTGAGCAAGAAAGGACATAGGCACCTCAGATACAACTTATTGAAGAAGCGGAGAAAATAGCCGATGATTATAACCAATTGGGTGAATAAACCACCAACTATTTATCCGTTAGTTAAGGGAGAGCGCAGTGCAAAAAGTATTAGTGTTGGGCGCATCAGGTTACGTTGGGTCACAATTAGTGCCACTTCTTTTGGCGCAAGGTTATCAAGTGACGGCCGCCGCGAGACAAATCGACTATCTTAAAGCGCGGGTTAAACCTCATCCGCATCTCAACTTTGCTTACCTTGATCTTGCAGATCAAAGCGCGGCTCACGCGCTCATCCCACACTTTGACCTGATCTATTTTCTGGTTCATGGCATGGCCCAAGGGCACGACTTTATTGATTATGAACTCTCTCTCGCTGACCATTTTTATCAAGCCCTGCAAGGAAGCCGCGTCAAACAGGTGATTTATCTAAGCGCACTTCAGCCGCAAAGTGGCAGCTCCGCTCATCTTCAAGCGCGAAAAATGACCGGCGATGTGCTGCGCAAAGCAGGGATTCCGATTATTGAACTGCGTGCTGGGGTGATTATCGGCCCGGGATCCGCCGCCTTTGAAATCATGCGTGATTTTGTCTATCACTTGCCTCTGTTGATCACCCCAAAATGGGTTGAATCGAAAGCCAACCCGATCGCACTGGAAAACCTTAACTACTATCTGTTGCGATTAGCCGAAGAAAGCCACGCCACTCATGCAATTTACGAAGCGGGTGGGCCAGACACACTGAGCTACCGCGAACAATTTCACCTCATCTGCCAAGCGACAAAGCGCCCTTTTCACCTTTTTTCGACGGCGCTCCTGACTCCAAAGATGGCCTCATACTGGCTTGGGCTAATTACTTCGGTCCCTTCGAGCATTGGTAGTGCCCTTTTAGCTGGGCTGGAACATGACTATGTAGCAAACAGCGCAGAATTGCGGCAAAAGTACCCACAAGCCTTGCTCTCATACCAGCAGGCGGTTGAACAAGCAATTGAGCAAGAAGGCACCTTTGTTAGAAGCAATGTCTGGGGTTTTGAACCCGAGGCATTACAGCGCTGGCAGCCGGGTTACGGCTATTACGCGAAAAAAGCAGGCGCCAGCATTCAAACCCAAGCCTCTGCCGAGGCACTTTGGAAATGGGTGGAAAAAATAGGCAGTCGGGAACAAGGCTACTATTTTGCTACGTTGCTGTGGCGAACACGTGAGTGGCTTGATGTGCTATTCGGCGGCAAAAAACCGGTTCGCCGCGCCCCATCTGGGCCAGAGCTTAAAGTCGGTGATTACATCGACTCTTGGAAAGTGATCCGCTGCGAGAAACCGCATTTTCTTTCTCTGTTCTTTGGTATGAAAGGCCCCGGGCTCGGGCGGCTGGAGTTCACTATCGACGATCACGGACACTACCGCCAACTCACGGTCACCGCTTGGTGGCATCCGCAAGGTTTTCGCGGACTGCTCTATTGGTTTGCCATGATGCCCGCCCACTTGTTTGTTTTTAACGGTATGGTCAAAGCCATCGCCAAAAAAGCACTCTCGTTTAACCGCGACAAAAAAGGCGCTTAATCACAGCGCCTTAAAAATAACAGTTAATATTGAAAACTAAGCGGAATTTCTGCCAGCTGATTGCCTAAATTGGCCGGAAAAATCAGGTACTCACCATGGTATTTCACGTTCGACTTGTAATCTGTCACCTTGTGTACCATAAATCCCGCCTCAGTGGCCTTTGCGACAAACTCAGCGTGATTGCCCCGTACAAACCAACTCATCGGTTTCACCAAGGTGTCGCCATCGAAGCAGCTTTCACACTGCTGGGCGCAAAGCGCCAATGAGTGTTGGCCTTCGGTAAAAATCTGCACTTTGCCACAGCCCACTAACGGCTCGGCCGTGGAAACTTCCCAGTCGGCTTGCTCCATCTGATCTAAAAACGCTTCTATCTGCTTATCGGTAATCACCGCAGGCTCTTTGTCTGCACAGAAAAAAGAGGCATAAAATGCGGCGATACGCTTAAAAGTCGGCAATAGTGCGGCATCGTTGCCTTTCGAGCGACCAGCCTTTTGCCAGCGAGTCAGATCATCGACGACGCAGCGGTGAAAACGCTGTGCTTTCAGCGTCTTGGTCACCCAACGCACGAGAAAGTGGTTGTTCGCGACAGGCGCGTCAGCCAGTTTACCTGCGCGATGCTCCGCCTCTAGCTCTTGCAGCGCGGTATTAACCAGTCGTTGAATTTCCGTTGTGTAGTTCGACATTATGCTTTTCTTCCGAATATCCAGTAAAAGAGGGCTGACAGCAACGAACAGGCTGACATCACCAAAATCATCGGCCACGCAACGGCGGATGGCAACGCAGCCACCAGCGCACCAACCAGCGAACCGGTGCCAAAGCGCAGAGTACCCGCTAAAGAAGAAGCGGTTCCCGCCATCTGCGGATACCCAGAAAGCAGCAGTGCCATTGAGTTACTGCCGATGGTAGAGAGTGTACCGATGTAAAGAACCACGAATGGTACCGTGCCCCACAAACCAAGGTCTAGTAGCCAGCTAATAAATAAACCGAATCCGGCGACTAATTGTACGCTAAGCCCCAAACGCAGCATAAAATGTGACCCGACTTTCTTCACCATGCGGCCATTTAAGCTGGTCATGATGATCATCGCGACAATATTAAGCCCGAACAGATAGCCAAATTGGTCTGGCGATACGCCATAAATATCGATGTAAACAAACGAACCTGCGGTCAAAAAGGCGAACATACCAGAAAAAGAGAAAGCCCCAGCCAGCATCAAACCTAATGCGGTGCTGTTGCTGCACAACTTGGCATAATTGCGTAACGTGGTTTTAAAGCGCAGTGGTTGACGATTTTCCGCTTTCAGCGTTTCAGGAATTTGCCACCACACCAGCGCAATCACCAAGACAGCAAATCCTGCCAGCACCCAGAAAATAGAGCGCCAGCCAAACCAAACCGCAAGGTGTCCACCGATCATCGGTGCTACTAAAGGCGCGATGGTGATAACCAAGGTGACAAACGACATCGCCCGAGCAAAGTCTTCTCTGTCAAACATGTCGCGCACCACGGCCTGAATGATCACCGCGGCCGCTGCTCCAGCAAAACCTTGCGCGGCACGCACGTAGGTCAGCGAATCAATGCCGTTAGTGGTTGCACTGACAACCGCCGCTAGGCCGAAAAACAGCACACCAAGGATCAGCACCGGACGACGACCGAAACTGTCCGAAAGTGGGCCGTGAATCAATTGCCCCAATGCGAAGCCTGCGGTATAGGCCGTCAGAGTCAACTGCACCGCACCAGCATCCACACCAAGATCTTTGGCAATTGTCGGCATGGATGGCAAATACATATCAATCGCCAATGGCGTAAGCGCACCAATCGCGCCCAGAACGACAAAAAGGAAAAAACTGATGTGTGATTGTGCAGTCGGTTGTGATTTATCCGTCATTTATTCTCCCGAGAAATGGGTTAGGAATAAGCTTGACGCTGCAACGCCACCGATTAGGTTGACTCTCTATCGTCGTCAGAACAGAGCTGACACAGATTGGTAATCGAGGAACGCTAGGAATGTCGCATTGCAGCCAGAAAAGGCTTGATTCTGAAAAATCCGCCCCATGAAAGAGCGGAAAAACTGCCCATATTGTGATACAGATCAAGCCTAAACACTAGTTCCATTTAGGAACTAAATCATTTCCAAACTGAATCTATTTCTTCCTGAGTCAGATAACGGTACTCACCCGGTTCGAGATTTTCATCCAGCACGATCTCCCCCACTCGCTCACGGTGCAGCTGCTCGACTTTGTTGCCCAGCGCGGCAAACATACGTTTTACTTGATGATATTTGCCCTCGTGAATCGTCAGCAGCAGCTCATTCTCTGCTTCATTCACGACCGTCATCTGCGCAGGTAAGGTGAGCTCCTTTTCATTGCGCAGTTGAATACCTGCCGCCAGCTTTTCCTGATAGTCGCTGCCAATCGGGTCGGCGAGCCAAACGCGATAGGTTTTGTCGCACTTATGCTTTGGAGACGTGATGCGATGGGACCACTTGCCATCATCGGTGATTAACACCAAGCCAGTGGTATCCACGTCCAATCGACCAGCAAAGTGAAGCTCGTCCATTTTGATTTCGTCCAGCAGAACAAAAGCCGTATGGTTGAAACCATCTTCGTGAGAACACACAAACCCTTCTGGTTTATACAGCATGATGTAACGCGGCCCCTGCACGGCCAGCTCGCGACCTTGCCATTCAACCACGCTTTGCTCAGAGACTTTGAACGCACCGCTTTTTTGTACCTGTTCATCGACGGTGACTTCCCCGCTTTTCAGGATTTTTGTCGCCTCTTTTCGTGTCGCGCCCAGCGCATCACAAAGAAATTTATCTAAACGCATGAATACCTCAACTGGTTAAGGTCGGGTATTATAGCGACCCTGCAAAGAATAGTTGAGTGATTTCACCGTTTTCATGTACACCCTCAGACCCTATCAAGCCGACTCGGTAAAGGCCGTTATCCACTACTTTCGTCAGCACTCCACACCGGCGGTGATCGTGCTGCCAACAGGGGCAGGCAAAAGTTTAGTGATTGCCGAACTGGCAAGGCTAGCGCGCGGCCGAGTTTTGGTGCTGGCACATGTCAAAGAGCTGGTGGAACAAAACCACGCCAAGTACGAAGGATACGGGCTCAAAGGCTCGGTATTCTCCGCGGGGCTAGGTCGCAAAGAGACGCAGCATCAAGTGGTTTTTGCCTCGGTGCAGTCGGTGGTACGCAACTTGGAATCTTTTCGCAATCAATTCTCTCTGCTGGTGATCGATGAGTGCCATCGTGTTCCGGAAGACAAAGAGAGCAGTTATCAGAAAGTGATCTCGCACCTAAAAGATCTTAATCCGGGGATGAAAATACTCGGCCTGACCGCCACGCCTTATCGCCTCGGTGTCGGTTGGATTTATCAATACCACAGCCGCGGACAAGTGCGTAGTGAAGAGCCATGCTTTTTTCGTGATTGCATTTTCGAATTACCGATACGTTATTTGCTCGACGAAGGTTTTCTCACCCCAGCGCGAATGATGGATGCGCCTGTGCTCTCGTATGATTTCTCCCAGCTAAAACCCGCCAATACCGGGCGCTATAAAGAAGCTGAGCTGGATATGGTGATCGATAACGCCAAACGCGCCACGCCGCAGATTGTTCAGCAAATTATCCAGCTTGCCCAACAGCGGCAAGGGGTGATGATCTTCGCGGCCACCGTCAGACACGCGCAAGAAATTCACCATTTGTTGCCAGAAAATGAAACTGCGCTTGTGATTGGCGATACGCCAACGCCAGAGCGAGACGCGATTATTCGCCAGTTTAAAGCGCGTGAAATAAAGTTTCTCGTCAATGTTTCGGTACTGACCACCGGCTTTGACGCGCCGCATGTCGATCTCATCGCCATTTTGCGCCCAACCGAATCGATTAGTCTTTATCAACAAATTGTCGGTCGCGGTCTGCGGCTAGCACCGGGTAAAGAAGAGTGTTTGGTGCTGGACTACGCAGGTAATAATTACGATCTGTATCAACCCGAAGTGGGTGATCCTAAGCCCGATTCTGACAGTGAAATCATTACCATTCCCTGCCCCGCCTGCGGCTTTAACAATAATTTTTGGGGAAAGTTAGACAGCAACGGTTTTTTGCTTGAGCACTTTGGCCGGCGCTGCCAAGGCTATTTCACCGATGAAGAGAGCGGCGAACGCGAACATTGCGGCTACCGTTTCCGCGCCAAGTATTGCAACCAATGTGGTGCAGATAACGACATCGCAGCGCGAATTTGTCACGAGTGCGATGCTACCTTGGTGGACCCCGACAAAAAGCTCAAAGAAGCCCTGAGTCTGAAAGACGCTTTGGTGTTTGAATGCCTCGAGATGGTGCTCAGCGTTCATAAAACGGCGCAAGGAAAATCCCAGTTGAAAGTCAGCTATTTGGGCGAAAACCAAGCTCAGGTGCATGAGTTTTGGTCCCTCACCACCCACAAGCAGAAGGCCATGTTCAAGAGTCAGTTTGTTCGCCCCCATTTAGCGGACAAACATCGGCCCTTTGACGATGCCACGCCAAGCAGAGTGGTCGCTAATCAACACCGTTTTCGCCCACCACAATTTGTTATCGCCCGCAAAAGCGGTCGTTTTTGGAAAATGCGCGACAAGATTTTTGAAGATGAGTTACAAAACCGTCCTTAAACCCCATCCCGTGGGCAAGTTCACTTTCTATTCATCTTGCCAGTTTTATACTCGGGCAACTTTGTAATGTAGGGGCCGGATATGCGAAACCGAACACTGGCGCTTGCGCTGATACTCCCTTGTATGCTGACCATGCCAGCATTCGCCAGCAACGACACACAAAATGGGCATGAACTCATTCAAGATGCTCACAAAGAAGGCGCGCGCATCGAATTTGATGAGGATCAGGATGAAGTGTACGACGCGGTTAAAAAAGGGTTGATTAAGCCCTTCTCTGAACTCTATGCCACCGTGGACAAGCAGCTCAATGGACGTTTAATTAAAGTAGAACTTGAAGAAGACGACAACGAGTGGGTATATGAGCTTAAATTGGTGCATGAGAACAACGTCATTAAAGTCGAGTATAACGCGACCACTTTAGAACTGATGGAAATCAAAGGGCGTAATCTACAAGACGTGATCAAAAAATAGAGTTTCTTACCGATGAAAATTTTAGTTGTTGAAGACGAGCCGCGTTTAGGCGAGCAAATTGTTCAATCTCTCGAGCAAACGGGATGGGTACCAGAGTTATCGCAAGATGGCATTGACGCCCTGTATCGGGCCACGTCAGAAGAGTGGGATGCCATCGTGCTTGATTTGGGGCTGCCCAAATTAGATGGGCTTACTGTCCTTAAAGGCATACGCGACGAAAACATCAATACGCCCGTCGTCATTTTAAGCGCACGCGACACCTTAACCCAGCGCGTAGAAGGGTTAAATGCGGGTGCAGACGATTATCTGACCAAGCCGTTTGAAATGGTCGAGCTGATCGCCCGTATTCGAGCGCAACTGCGCCGAGCCTCTGGCAACGCTTCGCCCGTACTGCAAGTTGGCGATTTGAGCCTCGACACCCGCTCTTCCAAGGTGATGTGGCAAGGCCAACCCGTCAGCTTAACCGCACTTGAGTACAAGGTAGTCGCCTATTTCATGCACAACGCCGACAAAGTGATCTCCCGTACGGAATTGGTTGAACACATTTACAAGCAAGACTTTGACCGCGATTCCAATACGATTGAAGTGTTTATCGGTCGTATCCGCAAAAAAATCGCGCCAAACATCATCAAAACCGTACGCGGATTAGGGTACCAACTTGATGCCAGCTAAACTGGACTTACTCAAGAGCCTTAGCCTTAAGCGGCGTCTCTTTTTCGCTTCATTTCTTTGGGTTAGTTCAATGCTCCTCGCTGCGGGAGTTGGTATTCCCACGCTCGTCAAAGAGTACTTAGTCAGTGATATCAAAGGCCAATTGCAGCTTGCCATGGACGAAATCGCCGCCAACTTAGAAGCGAATGCTCAAGGTAATTTATTGCTCCCTGCGCGTCTTTCTGACCCCCGTTTCAGTCAGCCCTACAGTGGGCTCTATTGGAACGCGACATTGGGTGAGCAAACTCTACGATCCCGTTCACTGTGGGACAGAAACATCCAAACCAAAGCAACTCCACTTGGTCAGCGTCTCATTGGAGCCAAGGAAGAGAACTTGATCGCGATAGAACAGCGCCTATATCTGCCCGAGTTTTCGACCCCGATAACCATTGTGATTGGCATCGATGAAACCCCCGTCAAAGAGACCCTACGCCAGCTCACTAAACAGCTGTGGATGATTCTCGGGCTGCTGCTGTTTGGGGTAATGAGCGTGATTGGCATGCAGATCGCGTGGTCATTTCGTCCGCTCAATAAACTGCAACAAGAACTCAAGGCACTGAAATCAGGCCAGCAAGATCAGTTGCAAGAAAGCTATCCCGCGGAAGTAGCACCGCTAATTAAAGACCTCAACGCTCTCTTGTTTCACTATCAGGAACTGCTACAGCGCGCACGTCACCACGCAGGCAATCTGTCCCACTCCCTAAAAACGCCGCTTTCGGTGCTGAAAAATGAAATATCGCAGCTTAACGAGTCAGAAAGACAGCGCCTCTTACCGTCGTTGCAACAGATCCAAAACCACATTGATTACCACTTGAGCCGGGCAAGAATGGCAGGAGCGATGAACATTCTCTCGGTCAAATCCAACCCAAGCCAACGTGTCGACGCCATCGCTATGGCGTTTGATAAAGTCTACGCCGAACGAGAAATCGTACTGGTCAATGAGCTGGATGATGAACTTGACGTAGCCGTCGAGCAAAGTGATTTGGATGAGATGCTTGGTAACTTGCTGGAAAACAGCTACAAGTGGGGCAAAAGTTTCATTCGTATCTATGCAATCCGCCAAAAAAACACTATCGACATTGTGATTGAAGACGACGGACCTGGCATCGACGAAAAACATCTTGAACGGGTGACCCATCGCGGTGTCAGGCTCGATGAAACCACCGCAGGCACTGGTCTTGGGCTGAACATCGTCTCCGAAATGGCGCACAGTTATCGAGGTCAGCTAACGCTAGAAAAAAGTCAGCTGGGTGGCCTGAAAGCCATTTTGTCACTCAAATCGGCATAAGTCTGCCGTTTCTGATAGAAAAAGCTGAGGCATGGGGGTATTCACAGCAATTTCAGTTGCTCAGAGCGCAATTGAGTGCTAGTATCCGCGCTCGCTTTAACAGGAATCTTGATTCCGCTTGAAGCTTTCCCATATATCTGTAAGGTCGCATTACAGAATATGAAGTTAAAAATGTTTACTAATTTGAGAGTAAAACTATGAAATTCGAAGCAGTCGTACGTACTGAACTAGGTAAAGGTGCGAGCCGCCGCCTACGTAACACTGGTAATTTTCCTGCTGTTGTATACGGCGGAGAAGCAGCACCAGTTGCAATCGCTCTGAACCACGATGACATCGTGAACCAAATGGACAAACCAGCATTCTACGAAGCAATCACTCTAGTGATCGCTGGCGAAGAAGTTAAGGTTAAGCCACAAGACGTTCAACGTCACGCGTTCAAGCCAAAAGTTGAGCACATGGACTTCATCCGTATCTAATTCCCTACCAAGGAATTAAATGGATAACTTCCAGCCTTTTGCATAAATAAGATTTACGGCCTTACCAACCGGACAATCTAAAAATTCGAGACCCCAGAGACTTACCACCTCTGGGGTTTCACTTTTTATCAATACTGATTTTCTTTTCTATTTTAAATTGGTCTTCTCGAACATATTGTTTGTTCACTGATCTATTTTGAAAATGAACAAAGATCATAAAGAGCAAGATGATTAATTAGCACTTCCTAAATAATTTAGGGCACATATAATCACACTGCGGTGACGTTAAACGGAGGTACCTTTCTCATCCCATTCTTTTAACAGACCAAATCTTAATCAAATATTTCTTATTCAGTCACTAATTTCTACAGTGCGTCAAAAAACCAGCTAATATTGTTCACCAATTACGCACTTCTTGTTTTTCATATCTTAATCAGCTCAGTTTCAACGACCCAAATCACAGATTTATTTGAATTTAATAAAACACCTCAGCCAAAACACTAAATTTGTGTATTTTCCGATAAAGATTACAAGCTCATAAATTTCCCCTGCTAACAAAAGTACTAATAAGATTAGGATCACTAAAATTTAATATTAATTACGTATATTGCACGCCGTAGCGATATAGAAATCACAAAGAAAGGATCCCTTATGAAGTTCTCCAAATCCCTGTTGGTGTTGTCCGTCGGTATTGCTCTGGCGGGATGTGGTTCAGATAGCGATAACTCAGTCACCTGTGCCACCGCAGCTTCTTGCACCAAATTTACGGTGCTGCACACCAATGACCATCACGGCCGTTTCTGGGAAAACAGCAACGGTGAATATGGTATGGCAGCGCGTAAGACGCTGATTGATTCGATCCGCGCAGAAGTATCGAGCAATGGTGGCACCTCAATTCTGCTCTCTGGTGGTGACATCAACACGGGTGTTCCAGAGTCCGACATGCAAGACGCCGAACCTGATTTTATCGGCATGAATCTGCTCGGCTATGATGCCATGGCGGTCGGCAACCACGAGTTTGATAACGAACTTAGCGTGTTGGACAAGCAAGCAAAACTGGCTGACTTCCCAATGTTGGCGGCCAACATCTACAAAAAAGACGCCGATGGTAAAGTCACGAATGAGCGTTACTTCCAGCCGTATAAAGTATTTGATCTCAATGGCGTAAAAGTTGCTGTGGTTGGCCTAACCACGAAAGATACCGCGAAGCTGGTCACCCCAGACAACGTGGCGAGCATCCACTTTGCCGATCCGCAAACGGAAATCAAGAAAGTTCTGGCAGAAATCGAAGCTAACGAGAAAGTGGATCTTGTCTTTGCTACAACGCACATGGGCCACTATGCCAACGGAACACATGGTACTGAAGCACCTGGCGACGTAATGCTCGCGCGCTCGTTGGAATCCGGCCAGTTGGATGCGATTATTGGTGGCCACTCACAAAACCCCGTCTGTATGGAACCGGGCACCAATCAATATGCCAACTTTAAGCCAGGCGATGCCTGTGCTCCAGATCAACAGAACGGCACTTACATCATGCAAGCACATGAGTGGGGCAAATACGTTGGTCGTGCTGACTTCGAGTACTATGATGGCAAGCTGCATTTAGCCAATTACGCCCTGATTCCGGTCAACCTGAAGAAGAAAGACACGGACGGAAAATATCAATTTATTACCGACGAGATCAAAGCTGACCCAACGGTAAAATCGCTCCTTTACCCTTATCAGAAACAAGGCCAAGCGCTACTGGATGAGAAAGTTTCAGAGACCGATGGCAACCTGATTGGCGATCGCGCTATCGTCCGTTCACAGCAAACCAACTTAGGTCACTTGCTGGGTGAAGCTTATCGCACGTACAACTTAGTCGACGCGGATTTTGCTGTGATGAACTCTGGTGGTGTGCGCGCGTCTATCGAGGCGGGTGATATTACCTACCGCGACGTACTGACGGTTCAGCCATTTGGCAACTTTGTTACCAAAGCAACCATGACCGGCCAAGAGGTCAAAGATTACTTGAATGTGGTGGCCACTTTAACGGCCGGTTCTGGCGGTTACGCGCAGCTCGACAACATTACCATGTCGGTAGATTGTGATGCCAAACAAGTCACCATTACAGACATCAACAACAAAGGCTTTGATCTCAACGCGAGTTATAGCTTCGCTGTGATCAGCTTCAGTGCCGCTGGCGGAGACAACTACCCTGTCATCAATGTTCAATCAACTCAAATGACCGATGCGTCGGTGCTGCGTGAGTTTTTCGTTAAAAACCCATCGATTTCTGCATCTGACTACGAGAAGAACTTGAACAACGTTCAGTACTTCAGCAACGGCCAAGCGGTGAAAGGGTGTCCTGCACCTGCTCAGCCGGGCGCATAAGCTTTCAACCTTTCCCTCAGACCGGAGCCCAGTGCTCCGGTTTTTTTTGTGCGGGTAATCTTATGAATTTGCTGTGGCTTTTCGTTAGCTGATAAAAAACCGTTTAAAGTACGATTGACGGCCGTTTAAGCGACTTCTATGTTTGATATTGTCTTTCAGTCAGCTGAATTGATTGACTCTGCGCCGTTCTATTCGCGCGCAGAGCATGATGATTGCTGTAGAAAGAAGAGTTTGGCGTTAAAAATACTGCTCTCATACAATTTGTGTCTGTTTAAAGACCCCGAACCATGGGGACACCGCGATGTGTGCCTCAGTGAGCAGTGCGTAAACGCCAGTGTGTTTGGACTGCTGCATCGAGTTCGGGAGGTCAAAAATGAAACGAATCAGCAATAGCTACAGACTGCAACTTATTAAAGAAGTGGTCACTCGCAGAGAACAGCAAGCGTGTAATGACCCCATGGCCAACTACATTCATCAACTATTAACGGAAAATCCTAACAGCAAATCGGATGCCGAGACAAACCATCGTTTCTCTGGTTGCCATTTCGACGAACATGCTGGCGGTTGGATAAGCGATCGTTGGGCGATGAAATAGCCGTGGATGATAGGGAGCAATGGTGACAAATTCCCGGCTTAACAGAGTGCTTTGTCAATCTAGGCCGGGAATCGAGAGTTGATTTGGTCATTTTCCGTCGAGAGAAAGGGGAGCTTAAAACAGTTCCTGTTGTGGTGAAAATCCAGTGTCGTCCTGCTGAGATGGTTTGTTGGCTTTACCCGCCACGCGTTTGCGCTGATAACGCTGACGACAGAGCTTGATGATGTGCAGTTTCTGCGCAGAGGTAAACGTCAGCCAGTTAAAGCGCTCGTCACGATTGCGCATACACCCTTTGCAATAGCCTTTGTCATCGACCGTACAGACGCCCACACAAGGACTGGGTACGTTGAAAAATTCGAGCTGTTCCATATCCGTCCTGTTTACTGAATTTCTCGTTCTACTCTAATCTGGTCACTCAACATCGTGGAAGCCGATTTTCCACAAAGTTTGACCTTCGCATAAGCCAGTCAAAAAAGCCCATAGAATGATGACCTTAAACTGACAAATACGCCGTGCGCTTAACTATACTTGCTCTGTTTTGCTCATTAGGAATCAATATTATGAAGCTTAGTTCAAAAACCTTGCTCGCAGCAATTTCTCTCCCTTTGCTACTGAGCGCCTGTGTTAGCAACGGAAACTCTATGACCTCAATAAGCGCGCAAGATCTGCAGCACCATCACTGGCAGTTAAGCCATATTGATGGAAAAGCGCTGACAGAAAATGAAGCCACTCTCATTCCACGCTTAGAAATTGGAGAAAATCTTACCGCCAACGGTTTTGCGGGTTGTAACCAATTTTTTGGCCAAGCCGAACTCAAAGGGGCGCAGCTGCGTATCGAGAAAATGGCGATGACGATGAAAATGTGTCACGAAGAACAGATGCAAGTTGAACAGCTAGTCTCCAGCACTCTCACTAATTGGAGTGAGGTGACTTTGACAAACCAAACCTTGACCTTAAAAAATGCGCAGCACGAGTTAGTTTTTACTCTGCGTGATTGGGTGAACTAACGTTCCAATATCCTCAACAACGCCTTTTACAAAGCAGCGTCACGCTGCTTTTTTCTTCTGTGTTGTCCAAGCACCAAAGAGATTGAACCGCTCTTAAAACGCGGCCATCTTCATCGATTAGCCAACACATTGCGCAATCAATGAAAATCTCCTTCCCTATTGAAAGAATTTCAACCTTAATCTGGTCTCTCTTTTCTAACAAACAATGACTCTTGACTTTTCACCACTCAGATCAATCTCCTTGAGGGCGATTTTTATTAACTTTGCGTTGATAATCAAAGGGGATAGATTAGTATCCACTAGAGGAAACAAAGCCATTGGCTGCTCGCCAGTGGCTTTACCGTTGCAAGCTAACCAACGAAAAACACGGATTACGTATGAAAAAGCTTTTGAGCACCCTTGGTATTTTAGCCACCACATTGACTGCTTCTGGCTACGCAGAAACTTGGCAAGAAGTTGAACAGCAAGCCGATGGGCAAACAGTTTATTTTCACGCTTGGGGCGGCAGCCAAGAGATCAATCGCTATCTGCAGTGGGCAGGGAGTGAGTTAAAAGCGCGCTACAATGTCACTCTAAACCACGTCAAAGTAAGCGACATTGCACAAACCACCGCGCGTTTGATTGCAGAAAAGGCGGCGGGCAAAAATAGCGGCGGTAGTGTTGATATGGTTTGGATCAACGGTGAAAACTTCAAATCGATGAAAGACAACCAACTGCTGTTCGGTCCTTTTGTCGAGCAGCTACCGAGCTGGCAATACGTGGATAAATCACTGCCCGTCACAGTCGACTTTTCGGTCGCCACCGATGGTTTGGAAGCGCCATGGGGTGTTGGCCAGTTGGTCTTTATTCATGATGCGCAAAACCTGAATAACCCCCCTCGCTCGTTTGCGGAAATGCTCAGCTACGCGAAAGCTTTTCCCAATCGCTTAACCTACCCTCGCCCACCGGAGTTTCATGGCACCAGTTTTCTTAAGGCGATGTTGATTGAGTTGACTCAAAACGACCCTGCGTTGCAAAAACCAGTCTCTGATGCCGACTTTGCAAAAATCACCCAGCCTCTTTGGGCTTACTTAGACCAGTTTCACAAAGTGGCTTGGCGTGGCGGTAAACAGTTTCCGGCTGGCACCGCAGAATCACTCCAGTTGCTGGATGATGGACAAACGGATCTCGCGATTACGTTCAATCCCAATGCGGTCTTTTCAGCTCAAGCAAGCGGCAATTTAGCCCCAACCACCAAAGCATACGCGATGGACGCGGGGGCACTCTCGAACATTCATTTTCTCGCGATTCCATGGAATGCCAACGCCAGCGCTGGAGCACGCGTTGCGATCAACTTCTTGCTCAGCCCAGAAGCTCAATCGCGCAAAGGCGATCTGAACATTTGGGGAGATCCTTCGGTGTTGAACAGCCAATATCTCTCAGGCAGTGCGAAAAACACTCAGCAGTTTAAATCCATTGCCGAGCCTCATCCAAGCTGGCAATCGGCGTTGGAGAAAGAGTGGCTCAAGCGTTACGGCAACTAAGATAAACCGATGCTAAGAGCGCTTTATCTCGCCATGATCGCGGTGTGTATTCTCCCGACCCTACCGGGTCTGATTGGGGTGATGGTTTCCGCGCTTGGCTATGTACCGCCTATCGGCCTCAATCAGTTTTCACTGACTGGTTTTTCCGCCGTTTTTGCCTGGCATGGCGTTTGGCAGTCGATTGGTCTGACACTTTATTCCGCCATCCTAAGCAGCTATCTTGCCTGTTTGATAACATTTACCATCTTACAGGCAACTTGGAATCGCACATTTTGGCGCAAAGTGGAACTAAGCCTTTCGCCGTTACTCGCCATGCCGCACGTCGCATTTGCGATTGGTTTTGCTTTTTTGTTTGCCCCGACAGGACTAGGCATGCGCGTTTTACAGCAGTGCTTTGGTTACGATCCCAGCGATCAGACCGTTAACGATCTGGCGCTATTGGTTAAAGACCCTTACGCGCTGGGCTTAATTGTAATGCTCGCACTAAAAGAAGTGCCCTTTTTGCTGTTAATGAGCATTCCTATTTTGCGCCAGTTGAAAGTCGAACAAGTTGAGAAAGTTTGTCACTCGTTGGGGTATGACTCGGCACAAACTTGGTGGAAATGCATTTTTCCTCAATGGTTCAGCAAACTGCGTTTCCCGATGCTCGCCGTCATCGCCTACAGCTTGTCGGTGGTCGATGTGGCACTCATCATCGGCCCGACCAATCCTCCCACGTTTGCCGTATTGGTATGGCAGTGGTTCAACGATCCCGATCTATCGCTGTTACCACGCGCTGCCGCTGGCGCTGTGGTGCTGTTTGCCGTCGCCAGCTTGCTGATAGCCTTTGCCAGAGTGGTTGAATGGCTTGTGACACAGAAATATCGACGATGGCAATACGCTGGTCGGTTTGGTTTTGCTTTACCAGGACGAGCACTCTTTCTGTCTATCGCCCTGCTTACCGTATTGATGGCACCCCTTTTACTGCTGTGGAGCATTGCCCAGCGTTGGCGTTTTCCTGATCTGATACCCAGTCAGTTTAGCTTGCGTTTCTGGCAACACGAGTGGCAGGGAACACTGGGCGTATTGCAACAAAGTATGCTTATCGCCGTTATCTGTGCATCAATTGCGTTGTTGCTAGCACTGATTGCTCATGAATATCGGCTGCGCTATCGCTGGCAAGTTCCTGGCTACGTGATCGCAATTCCTATGTTGATCCCTCAACTCTCAATCCTATTTGGCATGCAAGTCGTGACACTTTATCTAAGCGGCGACGGCTACTTTTTTTGGGTCTGCTGGGCGCATATCTTTTTTGCGTTTCCGTTCGTGTATCTATCGTTGGGTGGCCCATGGCGAAGCTTTGATCAAGGATTGACTCGCGTCGCGTTAAGTTTAGGTAAATCACCACTGCAAGTTTGGCTTAAAGTTAAATTACCTATTTTGCTGCCAGCTGTCGCCTTTGCTTGGGCGGTCGGTGTCAGCGTCAGCTTGGCACAGTATCTACCAACCTTAATGCTGGGTGCAGGCCGTATCATCACCATTACGACCGAAGCGGTTGCTCTGTCGAGCGGTTTTGATCGGCGAGTGACCGCCATTTATGCTCTCTGGCAAGCATTGCTGCCATTGCTGTTTTTTTCCATCGCGATCGTCGTTAGCCGTTGGCAGGCAAAATATCGTCGTATTTCCATAAAAGGGTTACTCATCCATGAGTCTTTGTCTCGAAAACCTCGCCATCCATAAAACCAGCGGCGAGCCACTGTTTTCCGCGTTGGATCTCACCGTGCAAAAAGGCGAGATCGTCACACTAATGGGGCCAAGCGGTTGTGGTAAGTCGACCTTGTTGGATGCAATCGCGGGCCACCTTGCTAGCGGTTTTCGCTATAGTGGGCAAATTTGGCTCGATGGTGAGAAGCTTGATACCCTCGCCGCTCATCGACGCCAAGTCGGCATCTTGTTTCAAGACGACCTACTGTTTCCTCACCTAACGGTTTGGGAAAATTTAGCTTTTGCCCTGCCTGATAATATCAAGGGCGCCGAGCGCAAAACTCACGCGATGGAAGCGCTGAAGTCCATTTCGCTCACTATGCTCGCCAACTCCTTTCCCGACCAAATTTCCGGCGGACAGCGCGCGCGCATTAGCCTGACGCGTATGCTGTTGGCCCAACCCAAGGTGGCGCTGCTGGATGAACCCTATAGCAAGCTGGATAAAGATTTGCGTGCTCAATTTCGCCAGTGGGTGGTCGAACAACTGCAACAGGCGAACATCCCAACTTTGATGGTGACTCACGACGAGGATGACACCCCGGCAGGAAGCCGCTGTCTGACTTGGCCTTGGGAGAAGGAAAATGCTTGACCGTTTCACAATCAAAGCCATTCGCTGGCCGTTAACCCACAGCGCAAAACTGGCTAATCAGTTGGGGATCAGCGCCAACCAAACCACAGTGGTCGGTTTTGCCATCGGTTGTTTGGCGCTTCCCGCCCTAGTTTGGCAACAGTATCACTGGGCACTGGCTTTTATTGTGCTCAACCGCATTTGTGACGGATTAGATGGCGCACTGGCGCGCATGCAAGGTATCAGCGATGCGGGTGGATTTCTCGATATCAGTTTGGATTTTCTTTTTTACTCACTGATCCCATTTGGTTTTGTACTGGCCAATCCGGAGCAAAATGCCATAGCGGGGACATTTCTCATTTTCTCCTTTGTCGGGACTGGCAGTAGTTTTCTCGCTTTCACGGTGCTCGCCAGTAAACGCGGCATTGATAACCCTGTCTATCAACATAAATCGCTGTATTACATGAGCGGTCTGACCGAAGGGACAGAAACCATCGCCTGTTTTATCGCCTTTTGCCTCTTCCCGCACCATTTTGCCCTGATTGCTTACCTGTTTGGCGCGGCTTGCTGGTTCACAACCTTTACTCGGATTTATTCCGGTTTTCACACATTGAAAAGCTAATGGGACGACAAAGCCGGTTTTCGGTGCGTCTTTAGGGAGCAACCTTGCGCGGATAAAACCAAGCGAAGTAGGCAAAATTGATCGTCGTCAATCCCACATCACTTAGCCTCATTTCTCGATGTTAAAAGCACATCAAGTTGTTAGCATGGCGGGCATATTTTCTCTCAGGAACGAGTTATGTCTGCCCATTTTGACCAAGTGCTGCTCAATATTGCCCTTAACCTTAGCTCCACGCTTTCCGATCAACAGCAGTATCAAAACCTGATTGACGGGGTGACACAAGTCTTCCCCTGCGATGCAAGCTGTCTGTTCATTTTCGATGCCGAAGGTTTCCTTACCCCAGTTGCGGTGAAAGGGCTAACTACCGCGGTACTCGGACGACGCTATTTCCCCAAAACGCACCCTCGCCTGAATGAAATTGTACAAAGTCGCACCCCAATCAGATTCGATGCCAATTGCTCGCTGCCAGATCCCTTTGACGGTGCGTTGCTCAGTGACGATGGAGGTATTGATGTGCATGATTGTTTGGGCTGCAGCCTCTACGTTGAAGGGCAATTAGTCGGCGTGCTCACCATGGACGCACTCACTGTTGGCGCGTTTGATCGCATCGATCCGGTCGCTATCGACACCTTTACCGCGCTCACCGCCGCCACACTACGTAACATCGCTCAGCTGACCGCTCTAAAAGCACAAAATCGTCAGCACAAGCACATCACGCAAACCCTGATCCAGCAAGCACGCTCGCAGCACGGCGAACTGGTTGGGTTGAGCCCGCAAATTAAACAATTACGCCGCAGCATCGCCACGGTGGCACAATCAGACTACGCGGTTCTCATCACGGGAGAAACCGGGACAGGCAAAGAGTTGGTCGCCCATGAAGTCCATGCACAATCTCACCGCAGTGATAAACCGATGATTTATGTCAACTGTGCGGCGCTCCCGGAAGGACTGGCAGAAAGCGAACTGTTTGGCCACGTGAAAGGGGCATTTACTGGCGCTAACTCTCACCGTGCTGGCAAATTTGAACTGGCCGATGGCGGCACCATTTTCCTTGATGAAGTGGGTGAACTGCCACTCATCCTGCAAGCAAAACTTTTGCGAGTCATCCAACAAGGGGAGCTACAACGTGTCGGCAGCGATCAACACTTGTTGGTCAATGTGCGCATCATCGCCGCAACCAACCGCCAGTTAGACAGCGAAGTTGCAAAGGGCACGTTCCGCGCCGATCTGTTTCATCGCCTCAACGTGTTCCCTATTCACGTCCCTCCTTTGCGAACGCGGCAAGGCGATGTGCCCGTTCTGGCAGGATATCTGTTAGAAAAAGTGCGCCATCAGTTCAATGCACCTAACCTGCACGTGCATCCGAAGGTGTTAACCAAGCTTGAGTCGCTCCCTTGGCACGGCAATGTACGTGAGCTAGAACACAGCTTAACCCGCGCAGCCTTGCATGCTTTTCAGCAAGGGGCACAGACCATTCTGCTCAGCCACTTTGATGCCTCACTCGCCTTTGATGATGTAAAAAACACATCACACTATTTACCCAAAAGCAGCCAGCCAATGCGCGAGTTAGTAGAGCAATATCAAAAGGATTTGATTGAGCATGCTTTGAGCCAATCGAACCAAATTTGGTCACAAGCCGCCACATTTTTGCAGATGGATCGCGGCAATCTCTATCGCCTAGGTAAAAAATTAGGCATTCAAACAGCGTGAAAAACAGAGTCCGATGTCTAAATGACAACAAACACGTTGTTATTTAGACATCAC
This sequence comes from Vibrio navarrensis, assembly GCF_000764325.1. Taxonomy (NCBI): domain Bacteria; kingdom Pseudomonadati; phylum Pseudomonadota; class Gammaproteobacteria; order Vibrionales; family Vibrionaceae; genus Vibrio; species Vibrio navarrensis. The sequence continues at coordinate 144,008 of NZ_JMCG01000002.1, forward strand.
AACACTCAAGAAAAAACAATTTAATTTATATATATCAATAAGTTAAATTATGGCACGCTATCTGCTCTCTGGGGGAAACTTGATCAACATAATCATGACCGGAGAAGCAAAATGTTCTGTATTCAATGTGAACAGACAATTCAAACCCCTGTAGTAAAAGGCTGTTCATTCGCCCAAGGTATGTGCGGTAAAACCGCTGAAGTCTCAGACCTGCAAGATGTATTGGTTTATTGCTTGCAAGGCGTCTCTTTTTGGGCAACCCAAGCGCGTCGTTTCAATATCATCAACGATGAAATCGATCAGTGGGCTCCAAAAGCATTTTTTGCCACTCTGACTAACGTCAACTTCGATCCCGAACGCATCCTAGCGCTGACCTCGACTGCAGAACAGTACAAAACCCAGTTGAAAAACGCGGTACTTTCAGCGAGCGCACTCTCCTCCCAAGCATTGGGTGAACTCCCCAAGGTAGCCGATTTTGCACTCCCCAGCGCTGCCGCTGAGATCCTCGCTATAGCGCCTCAAGTCGCCGTCAACCGTGGTAAAGGGAGTGTGCATGAAGATGTCATCGGCTTACGTCTACTTTGCCTTTACGGATTAAAAGGTGCGGCAGCGTACATGGAACATGCCCGAGTGCTGGAGCAAACCAGTGCAGAGATCTACGCCGAGTACCATGAGATCATGGCCTGGTTAGGCAGCGATCCCGACGATCTCAGCGCACTGCTCGATTGCTCCATGCGGATCGGTTTGATGAACTACCAGGTGATGGCGATGCTCGACCATGGAGAGACGGCCACTTTCGGTCATCCGCAGCCGACGGCGGTGAATGTTAAACCGGTCAAAGGCAAATGTATTCTGGTTTCTGGCCATGATTTGCATGACTTGGAGAAAATATTGCAACAAACGCAAGGGACGGGCATCAACGTCTATACCAACGGTGAAATGCTGCCTGCCCATGGCTATCCTGAACTGCATAAGTACCCGCATCTGGTCGGTAACTACGGCAGTGCGTGGCAAAACCAGCAGAAGGAGTTCGCCAATTTTCCAGGGGCAATTGTCATGACGTCCAACTGCCTGCTGAACCCAAATGTCGGTCAGTACGCTGAGCGCCTGTTTACCCGTAGCATCGTTGGCTGGCCGGGCGTGGCTCACGTCGAAGGTGATGATTTTAGCGCCGTCATCGAGTGTGCACTCGCGCAGCCGGGCTTCCAACATGATGAAATCGAGCAAATTATCACCGTCGGGTTTGGTCGCAACGCACTGATGAACGCCGCTCCGGCCGTGATTGATCAGGTCAAACAAGGCAATATCAAACATTTCTTCTTAGTGGGCGGCTGCGATGGCGACAAAGCAGAACGCAGCTACTACACCGATTTCACTGCCGCCGCGCCTGAAGACACTCTGATCCTCACGCTGGCCTGCGGTAAGTTCCGTTTCAACAAAAATCAGTTTGGTGAGATCAACGGTATTCCACGTTTACTCGATGTTGGTCAGTGTAATGACGCCTACTCCGCTATCCAGCTCGCTTTGGCCTTAGCGCAAGAGTTCGATTGTGGCATCAATGATCTACCGCTGACTTTAGTGCTCTCTTGGTTTGAACAAAAAGCGATTGTGATTCTGCTGACTCTGTTCGCTCTCGGCGTCAAAGGCATCTACACCGGCCCCAGCGCGCCCGCGTTTCTCACCCCGAATCTTATCGCCATCATTCAAGAGAAGTTCGATATGCGCAGCATCGGTAATGTCCAAGACGACCTCAACGCGATCCTTGCCGCGTAATTCCCTCCACCTTGGTGCCCCAGAAAAAGGGGCACCACAGATTTGCACAAAGAGAGTTCTATGTTTTTTCAATGGCAAGGCAATACGCCAGTGACACTGCGCTGCATCGACAAATATTTTGAAACCGATGACACCGTCAGTATCTGTTTGGCAGAATTGTCAGAATCGCAGCTATTCCAGTTCAAAGCCGGACAATTCATCACATTGGGCGTCGAAATTGAGGGGAAGTGGGTTTTTCGCGCTTATTCGTTAAGTTCACTTTCTGGCGAAGATTACCTGCAGCTCACCATTAAACGTGTGGAAGGTGGTTTGGTCTCCAACTACATTTTTGAGTCACTGCTGCTGGGCGACACAGTACAAGCACTTCCCCCAGCTGGCGAATTTAACTGCATCGATTCCCCGCCCAAATGGAGCCATGGGCAACAAAAAGCACTGCTGATCAGCGCGGGTTGTGGTGTGACTCCGGTTTTCGCCATGGCGAAATACTGGTTGTGTAACGATGCAAAGGTCGATATTGCCTTTCTACACGTAGCCCGCTCTGCCGATGAGACCATCTATTTTGACGATTTGCACACCTATCAAAGTGTCTACGACGATTTCCATCTGCACTTGCTGCTGAAAAATGCCCAAGGCACCTCCCACCCTCAAGGCCGATTGGATGCACAGTGGCTGCAAAAACTGGTGCCTGATTTGCACCAGCGGACCGTCTATTTGTGTGGGCCGAACCAGTTTATGCAAGATACGCAAGCTTACTTGCAACAACTTGGTTTTGATATGCAGCAGTTTCATCATGAGAGCTTTACCCCTGCCGAAAACCCATCGCCTGTGCAAAGCGAACAAGAGGTACAGGTAAGCGTACCAAACTTTGCACAAACCATTGATGCCAAGCGAGGCCAAGTGTTGGCCGACGTATTAGAGGGCGCAGGACTGCCCCTGATTGTCGCCTGTCGAAGTGGTCTCTGTGGATCGTGTAAATGTCAAGTTCGCCACGGTTCGGTCATCTCCAGCAGTCAGGAAACCTTAAGTGCACAAGAGATAGAACAAGGCTTTGTGTTAGCGTGTTCGTCACAAATAGAATCGGATCTTGAAGTGACTTTAGGCTAAAGGGCAAAAGCGCCGAGGTGGCGCTTTTGTCTTTGCGATGTGGCAGTTTTGGCGATGTGACGTTAGCTAAAGCGCAGCACTTTCAGCGCCGCTTCGCTGTCGATGTCCATGAACTCCGGCGGATTGAGCAAACGTTCGCGAAAAGTCAGTGATGGCGCTTCCTCTTGCATACTTTCAATCAAAAAGTCGCTGCTCACGGAAGGCGAGTTAACGCAGGCCAGCACCTCTCCACCCGTGGCGAGTAAGTCGGGTAAACGGCGTAAAATCTTCTTGTAATCGGATGTCAGCGCAAAGCTGCCCTTTTGGAACGACGGTGGGTCAATAATGATCAAATCGTATTGGCCTGCCTTTTTGATTTTGCCCCAAGATTTAAAAATATCATGGCCAAGGAAGAACACCTGATTGAGGTTGTGTCCATTGAGTTTATGGTTTTCACGCCCTTTGGACAGCGAGGCTTTCGCCATGTCGACGTTGACCACTTTGTCCGCCCCTCCGGCGATCGCCGCCAGTGAAAAGCCACAGGTATAGGCGAACAGATTGAGCACATTCTTCTGTTTAGCGTGCTCACGTACCCAATCACGACCAAAGCGCATGTCCAAAAACAGGCCAAAGTTTTGATTGCGTCCAATATCCAATTGATATTTAAGGCCACTTTCAACTACCACAGGACGTGCATCCAGATCGCCCAGCAGCACTTCTGACGGCGCACCCTCTGCGTAGCGATGTTGGATCAGCATGCAGCGGCCTTGCTTCTCCCGCCAGATGTCCGACTGTGCAAAGCGCAGTAAACCCGCTCTTAGCTCAGTCAAAAAGTCTTGGTCAACTTGATGAAACAGATTGACGATCATCTGACCTTGCAGCCAATCACAAGTGATTTGTTCTAAGCCAATAAAACGGCGACCACGGCCGTGAAACAGACGTCGTATTTCATCAGGTACACTCGCCAATTGCACTTCGATATGTTGAAAAAACTGCGTCAGTTGGGAAACTTGCATTGAATTCTCTTTTTGATGGGTTGTTTGATTATTTGATGGTCGGCCACGACAGCTGCCAAGGCGTCAGCCAGCTTTCAATGCCTTGTGAAACCACATCGCTATTCCATTTTTCACCTAACGCAGGCTGGTGTCGCGGGTCGCAGACAAAGTGGAACGCTTCATCTTGGTAGGAAAAGCAGAGGCAAAATGCGTGTAAATAGCCTCTATCTGCTTCACTACCCGCATTGTAGATAGCATCGCCGATGATCGCGGAACCAACCGATTTGAGCGCGACGCGGATCTGGTGGGTTTTCCCCGTGTGCGGCTTACATAAAAACAGTCGCTCTCCAGGCTCCCCCGCCAGAGAGAAAAATTGGGTAATCGCAGGATTATGCTTGCTGCTGAGTAACTTCCACGCGGCGCGGCGCGAGCGTTCCATATCGCCAATCACCAGCCCTTGCTTTTTCTTCGGTTTTTTAGCTCCAAGCGCTAGATAAAATTTGGCTACCTTACGCTCGGCAAAAGCGCGTGAAAGCGCACTGGCCGCAGCGGCGTGTCGACCAAGCAATAAAATACCTGAGGTCATTTTATCGAGACGGTGGATAAGATAGAGCTGTGTATCACCACTTCGCTTTGCCACTTCATGCAATAACATGGTCTCACCATCATCTTTGTGTACGGAGACATTAGGATGCTTGTTGATAATGAGAAAATCAGGGTGAGTAAACAGAATGTCAAACATGGTAGTCAAGTAGCTTTCGGGTGGCAGCCATCACCATGGCTGGTTTCATTATGAGGGGCGAAGTATACCTTTTCTCACTCTGAATACCAGCAAGACGAGCCGCAAGAAGCAAAGCCCCTTGCGGGGCTTAAAAGGTTATAAAATCGAGAAGAGGAACACAGTCATGATCGCTACCGGGCAGACGATGCGCACATACCAAGGCCAGATTTTCCAGAACAGGCCCTGAGCGATGTCTGGGTTGCCTTCTTTCAGCTCGTTGAGCAGGTTGTTGCGATTCCAGATCCAACCCACCACGATAGCCCATACCACACCGAGCAGAGGCTGCATGTAAACGGTTGAAATATCAGCAACTAGACCAAACAGAGCGCCAAAGTTCAGCGAAATGACAATACTGACAATGAGGATCGCGCCACCAATAAGCCAAGTCGCGGTGTTGCGCTCCATTTTCAGCTCATCTTGCGCACAGGAGACAGGCACCTCCAGCAAAGAGATCGAAGACGTTAACGCAGCAATCACCATCAGCACAAAGAAACCGATGCCCAGAATCACGCCGATCCCGCCCATGGTATCAAACATTGCAGGCAGCACCGCGAACACCAAGTCACCAGAGCTCATCAACTGGCCTGCATCGTTAAAAATTTGCACGCCGTTGTTTTTAGCAACAAACATCGCCGGAAGAATCAGCAAGCCCGCCGCTAACGCCACGCCAGTATCAATTGCCGCGACTTGGCCAGCGGTTTTGGGAATATTGACCTCTTTTTGCAGGTAAGAGCCGTACACCATCATTGAGCCCACGCCCAAAGAGAGCGAGAAGAAAGCTTGTCCCATCGCATCGACCATCAAGCTTGGCGTGATGTGGGAAATGTCAGGGATCAGATACATTTTCAGGCCTTCCATCGCTCCATCTTGAGTAAAAATGTACGCGATCATCACCGCGAAAAGGACGAACAGCATAGGCATTAAGCGAGTTGACCACTTTTCGATACCATCGGCGACGCCTTTTTGCACAACAAGAATGGTTAAGAGCGAGAATAGAACGGCTAAGACGACGTTACGCGCACCACCGAAGTTGACCAGCCAGTCGGCTGCGCTTTGTAAACCGACCACTTCCAATGCAGGCGCTGCGGCAAAACCCATCAACCAACCTGCCAAAATTGAGTAAAAACTGAGGATCATGGAAGCGGCGATCATGGCGATCAAACCAAACAAGCCTGCGGCTGCGCGATTTTTCGTCCAAATCGTCCGCAGTGAAGCAATCGGGTTCGATTGACCATGACGACCAATCGTCAATTCAGCCACCAGCATAGGAAATGCCAGTAGGAAAACCATCGCCAAATAGATCACTAAAAATGCTGCGCCGCCGTTGCTCGCCGCTTTGGTTGGGAATCCCCAAACATTACCCAGACCGACAGCCGAACCTGCTGCCGCCATAATAAAGCCAAGTCTCGATGAGAAGTGGCCTCGATTGTTACTTGCCATAATTGTTACCGCTGTTGTGTTTGCTTTTTATCTTGTTTCGGCGTCAAACGATGAGGTGTAATAATTTTTGTACACCCATCGAAAATATCGGCCAAATCATTAATGTGGCAAGTAAATCAGTTTGAGCATAAAATTGAAAGCCCGGCTGACATAATTTCCTGCCACAACTGTAATAATCATCATTAACCGCTGATTATTTGCCCACAATGCAACATTTACGACCTGTTGTTAACAATCTTTAAACATATTCATTCTGTTTGCGTGACACTGGTATCATTTACTACCTATTCCTAATTGGCGCGTTTGCGCTTACTATCGAAAACGAGAAAAAATGTTTAGAGATCATGATGGATAAGTTCTACCACTTTCTTACTCTGGCAGGCATCGGTTTATACTGGGTACTGGTTGCCGGGGTCACCTTGCGAGTTGTGTTGAAGCGACGAGCTGTGAGCGTCTCGCTGGCATGGCTGATGATAATCTACATCTTGCCTGTGTTGGGCATTGCCTGCTATTTCCTGTTTGGTGAGTTGAACTTAGGCCGTAAACGCGCCGAGCGAGCCAAAGAGATGTTTACTCCCTACGCGAAATGGTTCTCGCAACTAAACGATTGCCAAGCGCACACACCAGAATCGATGGGGCACCATATCTATCGGATAGATGAGCTGTGTAACAATCGCCTCGGCTTACCCGCTCTAAGCGGTAACTCGCTTTCGCTGCAACGCTCACCAGACGAGATACTGCATTCTGTAATTCGCGATATCGAAGCGGCGCAAAGCAGTATCCGTATGGTGTTTTACATCTGGCATCCCGGAGGGCTTGCGGATTCGGTCGCCTCTGCACTGATTCAAGCAGCCAAACGAGGGGTGGATGTGAAACTGCTGCTCGATTCCGCAGGCAGCCCACGCTTTTTCCGTAGCCCATGGTATTCGATGATGAAAACCGCCGGCATTCACGTGGTTCAGGCACTTGAAGTGAGTCCTTGGCGGATATTCCTACGCCGACTCGATTTACGCCAACATCGCAAGATCATCGTTATAGATGATGAAATTGCTTACACTGGTTCAATGAATCTGGTTGACCCGGCTTTTTTCAAACAGAGCAGCGGCGTCGGACAGTGGATCGACATCATGGTGCGTATCACCGGGCCTACGGTGAATGTGCTCTCAGCCATCCATTGCTGGGACTGGGAAGTGGAAACTGGCTCTCGATTCCTGCCTAGATTACCCGAATGCCCTTTGGATGCCGAGCTGCACAAGCATCCCATTCAAGTGGTTCCCTCTGGCCCAGGTATGCCTGAGTATCTGATCTATCAAGCGCTGACGCTGGCGATCAACCAAGCCAACCACTCAGTGACGATCACAACCCCTTACTTTGTGCCGAGTGCCGATTTGCTCGAAACACTCAAAATGACCGCGCAAAGAGGGATTCAGGTTGAGTTGATCATTCCGCACAAGAACGACTCCATGATGGTGCAGTGGGCCTCACGCGCTTTTTATACTGAGCTAATGGAAGCGGGTGTGAAAATCTATGAGTTTTACGGCGGCTTACTGCACACCAAATCGGTCGTCATCGATAAGCAATTCTGCCTAGTCGGCACGGTCAACCTTGATATGCGCAGCCTGTGGCTGAACTTCGAAGTCACGCTCGCTATTGAGGATCTGCAATTTACCTTAGAGATGCACCAGCTCCAGCAAGAATATAAAGCGCAGTCACACAAACTACGACTACAACAATGGAATGAACGCAGCCTCTATTCTCGCTTCCTTGAAAGGCTCTTTTATCTGTTTAATCCTTTGCTGTGAACGTTAGGCCAAACGCTTTTAAGAAATGCTTTTTTGTTTGGCTTGTCCCCTTGCCAATCCCCTGCTGTCCATGTTTTAAATAGAGGATTCTTATTTGGGACAAGGAACTGATATGTCGGAAGGCAAACAAACAAAATTCGTGACGGCGGGACGCAATAAAAAATGGACCAACGGAGTGGTAAACCCTCCAGTACAACGCGCTTCGACTGTCGTTTTTGAGAGTGTGGCGGAAAAGCATCATGCGATGGTAAATCGCGCCAACAAAACCTTGTTCTACGGACGTCGCGGTACGACAACGCACTTTGCCTTTCAAGAAGCGATGGTGGAAATTGAAGGTGGCGCGGGCTGTGCGCTTTACCCCTGCGGCACCGCAGCCATCAGTAACGCGATTCTTTCGTTCGTCGAGTCCGGCGACCATCTGTTGATGGTGGATACCTGCTATGAACCCACCCGCGACTTCTGTGACAAAATCCTTAAAAAATTCGGCGTTGAGACCACTTATTACGATCCGATGATCGGTGAAGACATCCGTTCACTGATCAAACCGAACACCAAAGTGCTGTTTACCGAATCTCCGGGTTCTATCACCATGGAAGTACAGGACATTCCGACACTCGCGCGCATCGCTCACGAGCACAGCATCATTGTCATGCTGGATAACACTTGGGCGGCAGGCGTGAATTTCTCGCCATTTGAACATGGTGTCGATATTTCCATTCAAGCAGCAACTAAGTACATCGTTGGTCATTCTGATGTGATGTTAGGCACCGCGGTTGCCAGCGAGCAATACTGGGATCAACTGCGCGAGCAAAGCTACTTGATGGGCCAGTGCGTTTCGCCAGATGACGCTTATCTTGGCCTACGCGGCATTCGTACTTTGGACGTGCGTCTGCGCCAACATGCGGAAAACAGCCTAAAAGTTGCCGAATGGCTCGCAACGCGCCCCGAAGTCGACCATGTTCGCCACCCCGCTCTACCGAGCTGTCCGGGGCACGAATTTTTCAAGCGCGATTTCACTGGTGGTAACGGACTGTTTTCATTCGTGCTAAAAACCAGCTGCCCAAAAGCGACCACGGCACTGTTAGATGGAATGCAACACTTTAGCATGGGCTACTCTTGGGGCGGGTTTGAAAGCTTGATCTTGGCCAATGAGCCCAAGAGCTTTAACAGCCTGCGCACCATCGCCAATCCAAATTTTACAGGCACGCTCATTCGCCTACATATTGGGCTGGAAGATATCAACGACCTGATTGCCGATCTACAAGCTGGGCTTGAACGCTACAACGCTGTGCTGTTAGAAAAAGAAGTTTCACTCAGTCAGTAGTCTAGAGGTAACTCGCCCTCCATTGTAGAGGGCGAGTTGTGTTAAAGGGTTTGTCTTACTCATACCTGAGTTAGGGTTGCGCTTTACAAGGGCAGCCAACCACGTGATCATCGACCATACCAACTGCCTGCATGAAGGCGTAACAAATCGTCTCTCCAACAAACTTAAACCCACGTTTTTTCAAAAACTTGCTCATCGCTTTTGATTGCTCTGTAGAGGCAGGAACTTGCTGCATCGACGTCCACGGATTCACCACAGGTTTATGCTCGACAAACTGCCACAACGCGTTGCTGAGTGAGCCAAACTCTTGTTGCAGCGCAATCGCCGCTTTTGCATTACTAAACACCGAAGCAATTTTTCCTTTATGTCTCACCACATCAAACTGTTCAATAATTTCAGCGACACGCTCCTCACCATACGTAGAGAGAAGCGATATATCATAATCCTCAAATGCCTGACGATAACCTTCGCGCTTTTTCAGCACCGTAATCCAGCTCAACCCAGCTTGAGCCCCTTCTAAGGTAATAAATTCAAATAATTTTCTGTCATCATAAACAGGCTTGCCCCATTCAGCGTCATGATATTCACGCTCCAAGGGGTGGTTCATCGCCCATGCACAGGTATTCTGTTCTGTCATTCTATCATCCCTAAACAATGCGCTTTGCGGTCACGATAACCTCACCCAACAAAGCGCATCAAATCAATGCTCTCCCGAGCCCTATTTCGGCACGGCCACTTTATGGAACAGACGATACAACACAGGCACGACAATCAATGTCAGTACCGTCGCAAATCCAAGACCAAACATAATGGTCACTGCCATCGGTTTGAAGAAAATATCAGGCAGTAACGGCACCATGCCTAAAATGGTGGTTATTGCCGCCATACACACCGGACGCACACGACTGAGTGAGGCATCAACCACTGCAATATAAGGGTCTTTACCCGATTTCATTTCTATTTCGATCTGATCCAGTAGCACAATACCATTTTTCAGCAACATGCCCGAGAGGCTTAAGAAGCCAAGTAGCGCCATAAAGCCAAATGGGGTATTGAGCGCAAGTAACCCAGTCGTCACACCAATCACCGCCAGTGGTACCGTTAACCAGACGATGAGAGGTTCCTTAACTGAATTAAACAGGAACACGGTGATCAAGAACATGAACAGGTAACCCATTGGCATAGTCTGGAACAGTGACGTCTGCGCATCTCGCGACGATTCATACTCTCCGCCCCATTCTAACGAGTAGCCGGGAGGCAACGAAATCGCTTCAACGGCTGGCATCAATCTCGTTTGTAGTGTCGCGGCGGTCTCTTCACCTAAAATGTCCGGGTCGGCCATTACAGTGAGGATGCGTTTGCGGTTTTTCCGCACTATGATCGGATCTTCCCACTTGAGTTCATACCCCAAGGTAACCTGCTGCAATGGAATGTACTCACCCAAGGCCGGGCTCCAAATCTTCATACCCTCGATATTGCGAATGTCAACACGCTCAGCTTCGGGCAAACGCGCCACAATCGGCATCAGAGTTGTCCCATCACGATAGACCCCGATCGCTTTTCCCGAGAATGACATCGCGAGGAATTCATCCACATCCGATTTAGTGATGCCATAGCGGCGTGCTTGGCTTTCATTAAATTGCGGTTCAAGTACTTTAGTCCGTTCTCGCCAATCGTGACGGACGTTGGTAGCACCGGGGTCCGCATACATGACATCCATCACCTGTGATGCGATAGTGCGTAGCACCGTCGGATCCGATCCCACAATACGCGCCTCGATTTTCGCGCCGCCACCGGGGCCTAATTCAATCTGTTTCAGTTTGTAGTTAATTTCAGGAAAATGATTGCCGACATATTGGCGAAACTTCGCCATCAGCGGTGCCAGTGCTTCATAGTTCGTCACGCGAGTGGTGATTTCGCCATAGGCTGCGTAGCTTTTCTCTGGTGCGTAAGTCAGCATAAAACGCTGTAAACCTTTACCCGCCGTTGTGGTGACATGTTCCACACCATCTTGTTCAGCCAGCCAGTTTTGCAACACTTTGAGTTTGGTGTTGGTCGCGCGGATATCAGTGCCTTCAGGCAACCAGATGTCCGCTTGGAATATCGGTGTGGTCGACGATGGGAAAAACGCCTGTTTAACCAAGGTAAAACCATACAAACTAACAAACAAGCCGACTAATAGAATCCCCATTGTCAGCCACGCACGCCGCATACAGAACTCGAGAAAGTTTTTGTATACGACAAAAATCATCCCTTGGTACGGATCAACCTCGTCGCCATTTTGCTACGCATTTACTTTTTGTCCTCTAAAAAAGAGATCGGCAAAAAATGGGGTTAGGGAGATAGCGGTGAACCAGCTCAACATTAAAGAAATCAATAGAACCGTAAACAACGTGCCACAGTATTCACCCGTTGCGTCTTGTGACAAACCAATCGGTGCGAATGCCGTTACTGCGATCACCGTGGCGCCGAGCAAAGGCCATTTGGTTTGCGTGACAATATCCGTCGCGGCTTGAAGACGTGTCCGGCCTTTTTGCGTGCCAATTAAGATTCCTTCGACCACCACAATGGCATTATCGACCAGCATCCCCAGCGCGATAACCAAAGCTCCTAGGGAGATACGTTGCAAATCGATCTTAAAATACAGCATGAAGATGAAGGTACCGAGCACTGTCAGCAATAAGATCAAACCGATCAGTAGACCTGAGCGTAACCCCATAAAAAACAGCAAGACAATAATCACAATCGCCACGGCTTGCCCGAGACTCACGACAAACCCACTCACCGATTTATCCACTTCTTTCGGCTGACTGTAAATTTCTGCAATATCAATCCCAACCGGTTGTTGATATTTGAGTTCGGCCAAACGTCGGTCAAACAGCTTACCGACTTCCACCACGTTGACCCCTTGAGCAAAGGAAACGCCAATATTCAACGCCAATTTGCCGTTAAAGTTGATGATGTTACTCGGTACCTCAACATACCCGCGTTTGATCTCTGCTACATCACGCAAATATATCAACCCTTGCGCGCCACTCTCTGTGATGATCAAGTCGCCCAGTTGATCCACATTCTGGAACTCACCAGTAGGATGTATGCGAATGTACTCATCACCAATGCGAATCGCCCCGGCATCCGATACCGCATTCTGGGTTGAAAGTAAGTTGAACACAGTATTGGGAGAGAGACCAAGGCTACTCAAGCGCTTCATCGAAACTTCAATAAACACTTGTTCTTGTTGCTGCCCAGACACCGATACCTTACTAACTCCGTCCACCAGCTCCAGCTCTCGACGCAAATAATCAACGTAGTCCAGCAACTCTTTGTAACTGTAACCTTCCCCGGTTATCGCCAACAAAATGCCGTACACATCACCAAAATCATCAATCACTTGTGGAGCATTAACACCCGGCGGTAACTGGCCTTTCAAGTCATTGACTTTGCGACGAAGTTCATCCCAAATCTGCGGTAAGTCATTTGGCCCGTAGTTCTTTTTCATTGAGACGGTGATTTGTGACAATCCTCGACTCGACAAGGAGTTCACTTCGTCTACATATGGAAGCTGTTGAACGGCTTTCTCTAGCGGATAGGTCACTTCTTCTTCGACTTGCTGCGGTGTTGCTCCGGGATAGGAGGTCACCACCATGGCGTCTTTAATAGTAAAAGCAGGGTCTTCCAAACGCCCCAGACCAAAAAAGGCCGCCGTGCCACCAATCAAGAAAATCAACGAAATCATCCAACTGATCACACGATTACGAATAAAATAGGCCGCAATTCCCGCTATTTCTTGGTCGCTTTGAGGCGATCGTTGTGTTTTATCATTCATTGCCAGCCTCCTGAGCAACCACTTTCACCGCCATACCATCCCGCAGTCTGGCAATTCCCGCGACCACGACTTGATCATCCTTGTTTAAGCCTTGGTAGATCTGCACGCTCTCTTTCGAAGCTTTACCGACCACAACTTTGCGCTTACTTACCGTGCTATCGGCGTTCACAATCCAGACAAACTTATTGTCAGCATTGAGCGAATCACCGTCAGCATTGAATACCGCTTCGATTGGCACTCGGATCCCTCGATTGAGATCCAATCCCACTTGCTCTCCTCTCGCTGTCACTTCCACTGCCATGCCGTCAAGAATAAATTCGTTTTTCGGCATAGGCATCGACAAGGTGACGGTAAACGTGCCCGTTGTAGGATCGGGTTCTGTGGTGAACTCTTGAACACTTGCCACATATTCATTGCCACTGGGAACACGGACACTTGCTTGAATTTGCGATAATTTTTCTTGGGATGGCTGATTGGTATAAAGCTGATCTGGCAATTGAATCAACACTTCTACCGCATCCAAGCTGTGGATATTGACCACTTGCTGGCCAACTTGCACGTTCTCAAACTTCTCCACATTAACGCGAGAGATAATGCCATCCATCGGCGCTTTCAGTTGAGTAAATGAGAGGCGTAATTTAGCCAGTTCTAATTCGGCTAGGGCGATTTCTCTTTGCGCCGCAATTTCATCAAATTGCGATTTTGCCAATAGCCCTTTTTCAACCAAAGGCTTGGAGCGATTGAACTGGCTGTCCACCACGGAAAAGCGCGCTTGGGCATTTTCAACCTCTAATCGATAGTCGGTTGGGTCGAGTTCTGCGATCACTGCGCCTTTGAGGATCCTATCCCCTTCACGAACATGCAGATTAGTGACTTCACCCGCGACGCGAAAGCTCAATTGAGATCTCTGTGCGGCATGAGCCACCGCAGGAAAATAAAGCGTGTCTGGCGTTGCACTGTCTACCTGACCTGCTACTTTTACGTTAGGAATCGCTGGCGCTATGGCTTGTTGCCCCTCTCCACATCCGCTCAGCAGCACGATGGAGGCCAACGCGCTAAAATATGTCCATTGCTTCACGTTACAGCCCTCGCTCTTTGATCCATTCACGCACTTTTATTCCTGCTTCTATACCACTGACACCAGAAATAATGATCTTGTCGCCATCCTGCAGTCCGCTCAATACTTCACGCTTAGGATTGAGTTCAATCGGCGCAGCCTGAACGATACCTTGTTCATCCACACGCCAGACATACTGCTGTTGCTCACGCATAAAAATGGCATTGTTGGGGATCTGCGTTGCGGTATTGGAAGACGCCACAAGGTGCACATTACCGGCCATGCCAGGTAATACCCCGAGCTCTTGAGGGCGCTCCATAATCATGGTGACTTTGTAACTGCCTGTTTTGGAGTCGGCTTCCGTATCAATTTCTTGAAAACGCAAAGGGAATTCATGCTCAGGAAAAGCATCAAACTTCATACTGGCCATGGGTTCTTTTTCTGATGAAAAACGCCCGAGCAGATGGTCTGGCAATTGGAAAATCACCTTTAACAGTTGATTGCTCTGGATATTCATGACCGCCTGCTTCGCGCCAACGTATTCGTGCGTTTCCGCCACAACCAGCGATACGGTACCGTCGTAAGGAGCAACAAGCTTGGTGTACCGCAAGTTGGCTTCCGCTTGCTCTAAGGTGGCACGCGCCGAATTATGATTGGCTTGAGCCTGATCAAAGTCTTGTTCTGAAACCACTTTGTCAGCACGCAGTTTTTTAAAGCGTTCATACTGCACGTCAGCCAAGGTAAAATTCGCTTTGGCTTGTTTGCTAAGTAACCTGAACTCTGGATAAGAAACTGAGCTGGCAGAGGAACTAATTGCTCGTTCCCCGATCTGATCATTCGACCAAAAGGAACAGATACCTCCAAGGAAAGAGCATGGACAAATTAATTGAAACCTTCTGTGATGTCGATGATTTCTGTCAGTTGTTTATTGAGCAGTGGCAACAGCAACTCATCGAAGTCGGTGAACTCAAGCGCCGTAGGGCCTGTAAGCTATCTCCAGCTGAGATAATGACCATCCTTATTCACTTTCACCAATCCCACTATCGAGATTTCAAGAGCTACTATTTGCTCTATGTGTGCCGTAATCTGACCAAATACTTTCCAAACCTTTTAAGTTACACGAGATTCCTTGGTATGACGGCTAGCGTAGTCGTGCCAATGTGCAGTTATCTGACATCAAAGCTAGGTAAGCCTACGGGTATCCAGTTTGTAGACTCGACCAAGATTGAGGTTTGCCACATCATTCGAGCCAAAAGAAATAAAGTGTTTGAAGGTGTTGCCTGCCATGGAAAGGGGACGATGGGCTGGTCTTTCGGCTTCAAACTTCATCTGATCATCAATCACCTAGGCGAGCTTGTCGCCCTCAAATTGACTAAAGGCAATGAAGATGACAGGAAGCCAGTACCAGAGATGGCTGATACAATCTGGGGGAAACTGTACGGTGATAAAGGCTATATCAGCAAAGCTTTAACAGGTGAGCTTCTGGATAAGGGCGTTGAACTCATTACCACGGTTCGTAAGAACATGAAGAAGAAATTTATCTCTTTATGGGACCGAGCGTTACTGAAAAAACGTTTTATTATCGAGACAGTGAATGACCAGTTGAAGAACATTTCGTATATCGAGCATTCTCGCCATCGAAGTATGCATGGTTTTATCCTGAATCTGTTGGGAGGATTAATCGCGTACTGCTTGAGGGATAGAAAGCCCAGTCTAGATCTAACAGCTCAAGAATTTGAGCTGTTAGAGAGTAATTGCTTAGTTCATGCAGCAACTTGCTACCGAACGTTGGGAGTTATGGAAAAAAGAGCATGGTGTGATTGAAAGCCGAGATGAAGAAGAACCACAATAAACGTATTCTCCACCAAATAAAATGAGCTCCCCGCCTACGCGCAATGCTGTTCGATTAAGAATACTTCTTCTTTCGGCTACTCTTTAAAGGATATTTATTGGGCCTTATCTTGACCGACCGTTCATAATTTGGGCGGTCTGGTTTGGGGAGAATGAAATCTTTCAGGTCATCAGTTAAATCTTTGAGTCGTGCTGGTATCGACTGTAAGTTGCTCGTCTGACATATACAAAACCACCTTAAAACCGAATTTAAAGCTAATTCTCAGGGGGCTGACTTTCGCTTCCTTAGCCGCTAGATAGATTCCTGTCTCAGCAAAGACATGCCAATCACGAGTCTGAGAACATCTTGTAGCTGAATTTTTCAACGTCGGACCGTCGCATGGGATGTCATACTCAATGCGTTGTTTACCCACTCAATAAGCAGGTGAGCATTCAAGACATGTAAGTAATCGCTCTGCAGTGGGTAGCTTGAAGAAAAGTCTTCTAATTCAGCAGCAAACATACGGGCTCCTTTCAGTCGAGCCAGTAGTTTGCTTGAATTTACGGATCGTTCAAGTTATTCATTCTCCTTAAACGATCAGCATTGCGCCTACGCGGGGATGATGCTCTTCAGGCTGAAAAAATCGATATCGAAAACGCTTTTCTTTGAATATCAATGCTTCTGCCACTGACGGATATCACTGCCAGTAGGAGCTTGAGAGACCCGTAAACCAAACTCTGGCAACACCGCATAAAGATGGTCAAAAATATCAGATTGAATACGCTCGTATTCCACCCAAACTGTGGTAGCAGTAAAACAATATAGCTCTAAAGCAATCCCTTCATGGGTAGGGGCCAACTGTCGCACCATCAACGTCATCTGTTGATGAACATCAGAATGAGCTCGTAGATAACGCTCTAAATATGCTCGAAAACTGCCTAAGTTCGTCAGGCGGCGACCATTGATCAGGTAACTCTCATCCACGTTGTGGGCTCGATTATAAGCCGTAATTTCCTCAACCTTCTGTATTATATAAGGTTCAAGTAACTGAGCATGGGTTAAACACTCGATTTCGCGCTCAGATAAAAAATGAACGCTGGATGCATCAATCAGCACGCTGCGTTTAATCCGCCGCCCCCCAGATTCCTGCATGCCTTTCCAGTTTTTAAAAGAATCGGAAATCAGTGCATACGTGGGAATCGTGGTGATGGTTTTGTCCCAATTTTGAACTTTAACGGTGGTTAAGCTGATATCAATAACATCACCGTCAGCACCATATTTAGGCATTTCTAGCCAATCCCCCACACTGAGCATTTTATTCGCTGAGAGCTGAACGCCAGCCACTAAGCCCAAAATGGGGTCTTTAAATACCAACATGATCACTGCGGTCATCGCACCAACACCACTGAGCAGAATCAATGGCGATTTCCCAATTAAAACAGAGGTGACAAGCAGAGCCGCAATAATAAATAAGATAATTTTGAGACTTTGGGCAATGCCTTTTAGGGGCATATTTCGCCCAACGGGAGTCCGAGCAAGCAACACTTCCAAAACATTCAATAGCGAATATAAGGTTAGCAAGGCATAAACCACTATCCATAGCGCCACAAACGTTAAGATTCCCTCCCGAATAGCACTGTCAGGAGAAAGCCACCATTTGGCTTGAATGCCGATCACGATGCCTTGTATCAACAATGCAATACGGCTAAACAAGTTGCCAGCAAAGAGCACATGACGCCAAGACGCGTGAGATTGCTCAGCATGCCTTTTTAACCAAGCAACCACACCCCGATGTAACAGGACATGGATAGCAATGGCAATCAGCATGATTAAGCCCAGCGCTTCAGCAACATGAATCACTTGGGATATTTCAATATCATACTGACTCAACCACTGAGCCATGGATTCCAGCATGCTTTACTCCTTTTTCTTAATCTAGGGTTAAACCAATATTACTCATGCACTCGTCACGCAATTCTTGGCGTAAATCTTTAATTAAATCAATATCACGTTCTGTCGCTTCACGTAATGGTCGGAAAATCGCCCATTGCACATCCCACTCCGCACATACCGCTTCATTCTCTTTCTGATTATCATTGGTAATCTTATCACCGGTTTGAGCTTCTTCCAACTGCGCCACCGTTCGCACTGAAATCTGACTGATTTTTTGCATTGATTCGTACAGATCATCGCGATCCAACAAACCATGTAGTAAGGTAGACAATGCCTCACAAGCATCAATAGCGGGATACACCAAATAAAGCTCAAACTCATCCGTGGTTGGAATTAAGTCTTCTAACTTTTCTAACTGACGTTCGAAGTTGATCTTCGCATTTTTAACGGCTTTGTTGCGTAATTCGGTCAGAGAACCAAACTGCCTGCAATTGGTTGATTCTTATACAATACACTGAGTTTCAGGCATACCAAGTCCTGTAAGTTTGTTCAGCGCTTTAATCATCGCGTAAGTTTCACCAACCTGAGCATTGTAGTACCCTTTCCATTTAGTTTTGAATGGTTAGTTCATCATAAGCCCGGTGAAGTTTATTCCGGGCTTTGTCTACATCAAACAACCATTCAATGGATGCTTTCTCTGTATTGCGCATAGTCTCCCAAGCTTTAAGTTCCCGATGTAATTCCTCCCAACTCCCGATACGTCGATTAAGGCATTGCTGATTCATAACGCCGATCTCAATCTCCACCATGTTGAGCCAACTGGCATGAGGGGGAGTATAGTGGAAAGTGATTTTCCTTAATATTCGACGAGCCTCTCCCGCAGGGAACGTGTGATAAAGTGCGCCAGCCTTGTGAGTGGTAAAATTGTCTAATACAACATGAATTTGCTCTGCATCCGGGTAATGTTCATCAACTAACTCTTTCATGCACCAAGCAAAGTCTTCGAACTTTTTGGTTTTTGTTGCTTTCGCATGTCGCCAACCATTATGTCGGTCATACATCAGGAAGATATTCGCTACCGCTTCCCTGCGATATTCATAATCGATGCGTTCTGGTTGTCCAGGTTTAGCTGAAATAGGCTCTCTTGTATGGGAAACCATCTGCTTCATGGCCTCATCGAAGTTAATGACCGGCTCTTTGGGGTTGGCAGGTTGAGCATACAACTCCAAAACTTCTTCCATCTGTGCAATGAAGTCCGCATTGAGTTGACCAATGCACCACATTTTTTTCTGCCATGGTTTGAGTTGATTTTCCTTAAGTCGTGAGCGGATTGTTTCCAGAGAAATACTTTCTAAGTCCGTCAAAGCAATCAGCCTGTCTGCAATTAAAGAAAGCGTCCAGCGAGCGACCCCTTCAGGTGGCTTGGTACAGGCGATAGTGATAAGTGTGGCTTCCTCGCTTGAGCTTAATGCCTTCGGCTGCCCACGACGTTTTCCTTCTTCCAGGGCAGATTGCAGGCCTTCTTCAACAAAACCGCGTTTGGTTCTATAGACCGTTGAAGTACTGGTGTTTAAGAGCTGGCATATTTCAGCGTCTGTATGTTGCCTGTGATTTGCCAGTAAAAGGATTTGGGCACGTTTTAGCTTTCTGGCGTTGTGCTTCCCTTTACTGGTGAGTTCGTTAAGTTCAGCAATTTCTTCACAAGTTAGTTCAACACGGTAGGAGATATTCATGGCATGATAGGCTTCATTCTTAAAACCAACAATTGATCATACTCCGGTAAAAATGTCGATCTAAGATGGGAAAATGTCTGGGAAATACACCAAGAAACAAGGGCAGTATCTGGCCTATATTTACTACTACACCAAAGTGAATGGACGAGCGCCAGCTCATGCAGATCTACAAGATTACTTTGAGGTATCACCACCAAGTGTTCATCAGATGTTATTGAAGCTTGAAGAGCGTGGATTGATAACGAAAGAAGCTGGTGTCAGCCGAAGTATCAAGGTGGCTATTGATGTAAAAGAGCTACCATTGGATTGGTAGCTCAATCGATCAGAATTAAATGGAAACGGTACTAGTAGACTTATTCTGTCATGTCGATGATTTTTGTAAGGCTTTTCTACCCCAATGGCAAAAACTTCAACTCGAAAGTGGCGATAGGAAACGTAACCGGAAAGGACGAATGTCTGAAAGCGAAATTATGACCATCATTGTCGCTTTCCATATGTCTCACCAACGTGATTTCAAAAATTTTTATCTGGGAATTATCTGTCGTTATTACAAAAGTGATTTTCCAACACTCCTCAGCTACACCCGATTTCTTGAAGTGATGCCATCCGTGCTTATACCACTAAGTTCTTTCTTTACCCACGTTATAGGAGAGCCTACTGGTATTGAGTTTATTGATTCTACGAGTATTAAAGTCTGCCATAACTTACGCATACCAAGACACAAGGTATTCAAAGGAACAGCGGCAAGAGGTAAAGGAACAATGGGTTGGTTTTATAGATTTAAGCTGCACATTATTACCAATCATCTTGGCGGTATTGTGGCAGCTAAACTTACGCCCGCTAATACGGATGACAGAAAGCCCGTTCGGGAGCTGTCAAAAGGGCTATTAGATAAGCTTTATGCTGATAAAGGCTATATCAGTAAGGCACTTACTGACGATTTGAAAAAGGGCGGGATTACCCTTGTTACCACTCAACGGAAGAACATGAAACCTAAGGTATTAGCGGCTTGGGACAGAGCGATGTTGTCTAAACGGTTCATCATTGAAACCATCAACGACCAACTAAAGAATATCTCTCAGATAGAGCATTCTAGACACAGAAGTCTACATGGTTTCATGTTGAACTTACTCGGTGGATTAATCGCTTACTGCCTAAAACCAGAGAAGCCATCGTTAAACATCACAACCACTGAAAAATCAGGATTGATGGCGATGGCTTAAACCGATCTCAGGTTAACTAAACCTTAGATGACATACGCTTTTTGTTCCAGTTTAGAACTTGAACAAGGTTAGAATCAGCAAAAAACAAGAGCAAGCCCGAAGCTTGCTCTCACTTTTCTTATTGATTTTAGGGTATTAGTTCGCTTAGAGCTTGCTAAACTCGCGGTTCACTTTGAACGTATTAGACGTCACATACGCTTCCATATCGCGTACCCTGCCTTCAATTTTACTAAAGTCTCTTTCCAACACAGACAGCAGCTCTTCCGCGCTTTGCCCAGCCTGCCAAGGCTTTGCTTTGAGTTTGTGTTCCTGTTTTACCTTGAGATTCTCTTCATATCTCACCGGCTGCTTCTCCAGCATCAACGTCATCGCGACATAGGCCAAGATTACGAGAAAGCTGCCGCCGAGTAGCGCCGCCGAAATCACCAAGATACGAATCAGCCACACTTCCGCACCGAAAAAGTTGGCAATGCCTGCGCATACTCCAGAAAGTTTGCCATTCACCGGGTCACGGTATAGTTCTCTATCACTCATATCTGCGCCTCCAATCGGGTGTTTCTGCGTCGAGAATGCGCTCCAGAGTCTCTAGTCGGTTTTGCAACGATTCCGCTCGCTCCGATAGAGACTCTAGCCTTTGCAGATCGACATTAGATAGCCCGCTGCTGGCTTTGCGCTTACTACGGTAATGAAGGAACAACCAAAGTGGTGCGACAAAAATCAGAAAGACAATTAATGGTCCAGCGATCACAAATGTCGTCATAGTGGCTCCTTGGATTATTTTTCTTGTGAGTTAACTTGTTCTTTTAGCTTTGCCAGCTCTTGTTCAATTTCGTCTTGCGCCTGAAGTTCTGCAAACTCTTGTTCAAGTGACTTGGACGCACCGCTGTTGGCGTAGAGATCCGCTTCCGCTTCAAGCTCATCGACTTTACGCGCGTACTGTTCAAACTTTGCCATCGCTTCATGGGTGCGGCCAGAACTTAGATGACGTTGTACATCGCGACGATTTGACGCCGCTTGATTGCGAATGGTCAGCGCTTGCTGCTTGGCACGTGTTTCGGCAATTTTGGTTTCCAGTTTGCCGATTTCCCCCGTCAACTTTTCGATGGTTTCTTCAACTAAGGTCTGCTCCGTATGCAACCCTTTGATAATATCTTGCAATTTTTGTCTTTCAATCAGCGCGGCACGCGCCAGATCTTCACGCTGTTTGGTCAACGCTAAGGTCGCTTTTTGTTGCCAATCGGCGATCTGTGCTTCCATCGCTTCAACTTTACGTGCCAGCTCTTTTTTATCCGCTAACGCTTTAGCCGAGTTGGTGCGTACTTCAACGAGTGTGTCTTCCATTTCCTGAATAATGAGACGAATCATTTTTTCCGGGTCTTCAGCCTTGTCGAGCAATGCGCTGATGTTGGAATTGATAATGTCTGCAAAGCGAGAAAAAATGCCCATAATGAAACTCCTCTGTGACTCTCTGGACTCGTGCGCTGTGTTAGGGTGCACGACATAAAATACTTGCTTGCTAAAGGTATAACAATAAGCGTGCCAACTTAAATTTTCTTTTTTTTTCATGCAGATAGCAAGTCACTTGTCTGATCACCACACTATGCTATGATGATTCTCACCAATTTTTGGCAAATTTTACCACTTCGCCTCTGCTGACCATGAGAAGGATGTTATGAAGCAAAACCTTATCGGTGAATCGCCGGCTTTTCTTGCTGTGCTAGACAAAGTATCGCAACTGGCACCTATTGAGCGCCCGGTCTTGATCATTGGCGAACGTGGTACGGGAAAAGAGTTGATCGCCCAGCGGCTTCACTATCTCTCAAAACGTTGGGATAAGCCATTGTTGTCGCTCAATTGCGCAACACTCAGTGAAGGCTTGATTGATTCTGAACTGTTTGGTCACGAATCTGGCTCGTTTACGGGATCAAAAGGAAAGCACAAAGGCCGTTTCGAACGGGCTGAAGGTGGCACTTTGTTTCTCGACGAGCTGGCGACAGCACCGCTTATGGTTCAGGAAAAGCTGCTGCGGGTGATTGAATACGGCGAATACGAGCGAGTTGGTGGTCACCAATCACTGACCGCCGATGTGCGTTTAGTTTGCGCGACTAACGCTGATCTACCGCAAATGGCAGAAAGCGGTGTTTTTCGCGCCGACTTGTTAGACAGGCTGGCATTTGACGTCATTATGTTGCCGCCGCTTCGAGAGCGTCGCGAAGATATCTTATTGTTGGCCGAACACTATGCAATCAAGATGTGTCGCGAGCTAAAACTCGATTACTTCGTCGGTTTTACGCAAAACGCCCAAAACCAGTTGAACGAATACCCATGGCCGGGCAATGTGCGTGAGTTAAAAAACGTGGTCGAACGTGCTATCTACCGCCACGGGCTCGATCCTGATCCCATCGACGAACTAAGTTTCAATCCATTTGCCACCAGTTGGACACAGAAAAACGCCTTAGTGACTCTGGCGGCTTCGCCCGCTAACCAAGAAGAGAGCAACCCTAGCGCAGCGAAAGAACCTCCCTCCACCGAGTTTAAATTCCCATTGGATTATAAACAGTGGCAAGAAAATCAAGATATCTTGCTACTCACACAAGTACTGGAAGAGAGCAAATACAATCAACGCCAAGCGGCTGACTTGCTCGGCTTGAGTTATCATCAGTTTCGCGGCATGGTGAGAAAATACGCATTAGTTGGGCAAAACTAGCCTAACCTAGCACGAAAAAGCAGCGTGACAATGTTACACTTAACACAATCACCAGAGTCCGTTTGCTCGAGTTGGCATACTTCGGCTGATGAGAAAAATAGCCGTTATAACGCCTTGCTGAAAAACGAATTTGTGTTTGGACCCCAGTGATAAAAATGGTAGATTAGTGCGCTATTTTGACGCTGATTCTCAGCTCATCCATACGAAACGTTTCATTTTATGAAAACATTAATACAGCTTGCATTCGGATTGATTGGCATCGGCCTGCTTACGGGATGTGGTAATGAAGTTGACCACACGGAAATCCGTAAGAGCGGTTTTGTTTTCTGTGGCCAGAGTAATCTGAAAACTTTTAACCCTCAGCTGATTGATAGCGGGATTACTGCAGACGCATTGAGTCCGCAAATTTACGATACCCTGCTCACGTTGGATCCCACCACACATCAACCGATAGCGAGTATTGCCCAAGATTGGCAGGTGAATAAATCTGGCACCGAATACATTTTTAATTTGCGCACTGATGTCGCGTTTCAAAATACGGCTTGGTTTACCCCAACGCGCAACCTCAACGCGCAAGATGTAGTGTTCAGTTTTCGCCGTATCATTGACCCAACACACCCCTACCATCTGGTTGGCGGTGGCAGTTATCCTTGGTTTACGGGAATCGATCTAGCGAACTTATTAACCGATGTGGTTGCCCTTTCCGATCATCAGGTAAAATTCATTCTTAGCCGTCCTAACTTTGCTTTTTTATCGAATCTCGCCACCAGCCACGCGGTGATCCTTTCCGCCGAGTATGGCCATCAGTTGGCACAACAAGACAGCAAAGAGAAATTGGATCTCTACCCTGTGGGTAGCGGCCCTTTTGCGCTCGAAGAGTACCAAATCAACGATCTGGTTCGTCTGCGCCGCCATGAGCATTACTGGCGAGGGCCAGTTAAGATGGAGCAAGTGGTGTTCGATATTTCTCAGCGCGGAACAGGCACTTTAGCGAAATTGCTGCGTAACGAATGCGATGTGCTTAGCTCGCCGATCTCAAGCCAGATCCCCGTGATTGAAAAGCACCCCAGCATGGTTCTAACGGCAACACCTGCAATGAACGTTGCGTTTATAGCCATCAATACCAGCCATCAAGCGCTACAAGATGTCCGCGTTAGACAGGCGCTCAACTTAGCCATCAATCGACAAAATATCCTTGATTCTGTCTACTATGGCACAGGGACACTCGCTTACACCTTGCTGCCACCAAGTTCTTGGGCTTACCAAAAAGATAGCGTCAAAATCCGTTTTGACCGTAACTACGCCTTAGCCCTGCTGCGTGAGGCGGGCTATGAGAGCGGATTAACGCTATCTATGTGGGTCCCATCTGAGCCAAGTGCCTACAATCCGAGCCCACGCAAAACCGCAGAACTGATTCAAGCCAATTTGGCCGATATTGGGATTCAACTCAATCTGCTTTATGAAGAGCGTTTCGAGCGAGTATTGCCAGACGAAACGGCCGCGGATCTGATTCTCACTGGCTGGGTCGCTGACACAGGCGATCCGGATAACTTTCTGCGCCCACTGCTGTCGTGTAATTCAGAGCTTGCTGGCATTAACGTGGCGATGTGGTGCAACAGTGACTTCGATTTTCTGCTCGATCTGGCGCTTGAAACCGAAAAAAATCGTTATCGTTTAAACTTATATCGCCAAGCACAGAACATCCTCAATGAAGAGTTTCCTGTCATTCCATTGGCACACGGTGTGCAATTTCGCGCCCACGACAAATCCCTGGTTGGTTTTAAATCCAGCCCGTTTAACTCACAACCTTTCGACAGTGTGGAGAGAACCTATTAATGTTTTGGTACACGGTTCGACGACTGAATCTGTTTGTCATTACGCTGACGATTCTGACCATCGCTGGCTTTTCCATTCTGCGTCTAGAGCCTGATTCCGTCTGGGCGAGAGCGGATTTTTGGCAAGGTTGGCAGCTTTATCTCAGCGAATTAACTCAGCTTAATTTTGGCGTGAGTAAGAATGGCAACCAAATCTTTGATGAGCTGGCAGTGGTGTTTCCCGCGACACTGGAGTTGTGTATTCTGGCCTTTCTACTGGCGCTATTTATCGGTATTCCGTTTGGCACGATTGCGGGTATGAAGCAAGGAAAATGGGTCGACACCACCATCTCATTCATCTCCATGTCAGGATACTCTGCGCCGCTTTTCTGGGTCGCCCTGCTAATGTTGATGGTTTTTTCGTTGCACTTTGAACTCTTCCCCGTGTCGGGCCGCTATGACTTGCTCTACGAAATTCCACATGTCACCGGTTTCGCTATTGTTGATGCGTTTTTGGCTCAAGGACCTTACAAAGCGCATGCACTGCAAAGTGTACTTGAGCATTTAGTGCTCCCTTGCTTGGTACTGGCACTCGCGCCAACCACACAGGTGATTGGCCTGATGCGTGCTTCTGTGGCCGATGTCATGAGCCAGAATTACATTCGTGCTGCGCGAATCAAAGGTTTGACCACCAGGCAGATTGTCACCCAACACGTAATGCGCAATGCCATACCGCCAATTATCCCCAAAGTGGGCGTACAGCTTTCCAGTATGCTGACGCTGGTTATCATTACCGAGTCGATTTTTAACTGGCCTGGAGTAGGAAGATGGCTGCTTGATGCCCTCTCCAACCGAGATTATGTCTCCATTCAGGCAGGCGTTATGGTAGTGGCTACGTTGGTTCTGACGGCGAACATTCTGTCCGATCTGATTGGCGCGATGATAAACCCTCTGGTAAGGAAGGAATGGTATGCTAACCGATAGCGTCTACCAGGAAGAGCATATTCCAACGCAATTCGAGCGTTTCTGGCGTAGTTTCCGCAGTAATAATCTTGCGATGTTTGGTTTATGGTGTTTGGCGCTGATCACGCTCGTCACGCTGTTTGCGCCGCTGCTCGCGCCTTACGATCCACAAGCGCAAACCAGCCAGCTTTTGCATCCGCCGTCATGGAACCCGGCAGGCACTGTGGATTATTTTCTCGGCACCGATGACCTTGGCCGCGATATTTTGTCGCGTTTGATCATGGGCACTCAACCGACCTTCGGCGCTGCCGTCATCGTCACTGCTATCGCCGCTTTGATTGGCTGCGCCATCGGCATTTTGGCTGGCATGACCAAAGGCCTATTGTCGAGTACCTTAAACCATTTGCTCGACACCATTATGTCCATCCCTTCGCTCCTTTTGGCGATCATCTTTGTGGCGTTTTTCGGCGTTGGCGAGATGACAGTGCTGCTCGCGGTGTGTTTAGCGCTTATCCCGCGTTTTATTCGCTCGGTTTACATAGCGGTGCACACAGAAGTAGAGAAAGACTACATTATGGCCGCGCGGCTTGATGGAGCAAATGACTTCTATTTGCTGTGGAACTCAATTTTGCCGAATGTGCTGACGGTTATCGCCGCTGAGCTGACCTTGGCGCTCTCGGTGGCAATTCTCGATATCACCGCACTCGGTTTTCTTGGCCTTGGTGCACAAGCGCCCAGCACCGAATGGGGCGCAATCATTGGTGATTCGGTTGAACTGATTTATTTGGCGCCGTGGACGGTGACCCTGCCGGGATTATCGATCATGTTTACTGTGGTGGTGATCAACTTGGTCGGCGAAGGCGTGCGCCGCGCGCTCAATGCGGGGATTGAATAATGCCGCTGTTAGATATTCGTCATTTGACAATAGAAATCGAAACCCCTCAAGGCTTGGTCAAAGCGGTTGACCGAATGAGTTTAACCTTGAATGAAGGGGAAATTCGTGGCTTGGTGGGCGAATCTGGCTCGGGTAAAAGCTTGGTCGCGAAAGCAATTGTCGGCGTGTGTAAGGATAACTGGAAAATAACCGCAGACCGTATGCGACTCGGTAACATTGACTTGCTTCAGCTCACTCCGAGCGAGCGGCGGCGTGTTATTGCTCGCGATATCGCGATGATCTTTCAAGAACCCTCGACCTGTTTGGACCCTTCTGAAGAGGTTGGCCATCAGCTGATTGAATCGATTCCATCGCGCACTTTCGATGGAAAATGGTGGGAGCGCTTTAAATGGCGCAAAAAACGCGCGATAGCCTTGCTGCACAAAGTGGGTATCAAAGATCACGAGCGCTTGATGAAAAGCTACCCCTATGAGCTAACCGATGGGGAATGTCAGAAAGTGATGATTGCGATGGCCATCGCCACCGCGCCAAAACTGCTTATCGCTGACGAGCCGACCAATGACTTAGATCCGATCACACAAAATCAGATCTTGCGTCTGCTCAGTCGCATGAACCAGCTTAACAACACCACTATTTTGTTGATCGGCCACGATTTAACCAATATTACCCAGTGGGCTAGCCGTATCACTGTGATGTATTGTGGCCAATCGGTCGAATCGGCAGATACCGACAAAATCTTGGAAGGGCCTAAGCATCCGTACACGGACGCCCTGCTTAAAGCTATGCCCGATTTTAACCACTGGATCCCGCACAAACAGAAATTGCAATCCTTGCCCGGCTCCATTCCGCCTCTGCAGCATTTGCCTATAGGCTGTCGACTGGGCCCTCGGTGTCCATACGCGCAGCGCCAATGTGTGGAGATCCCTTACGCAAGACGAATTAAAAATCATAAGTTCAGTTGTCATTTCCCTCTTAATACGGAGAAAGATTCATGAGTGCTCTGCTGGAAGTGGACAATCTGTGCAAAGATTTTGTCACTCGTTCAGGCTTGTTTAGACGCAAAGTTCAGCATGCGGTCAAACCGGTGAGTTTTACCCTAGAAGCAGGGCAAACGATCGGTTTTATCGGTCAAAACGGCTCTGGAAAATCGACTCTGGCTCGCATGCTGGCGGGGATGGTTGAACCCACCTCAGGCGAGATCCGCGTCAATGGTGAAAGACTGGAACACAAAGATTACGCCACGCGCTGCAAGCTGATCCGGATGATATTCCAAGATCCTAACACCTCGCTCAATCCGAGCATTCAGATTGGGCGAATTTTGGAAGGTCCGCTGAAACGAAATACCAACATGCCACCAGAAGCGCGTCTCAAACGTGTCAAAGACACTTTACTGCGTGTTGGCTTGCTGCCTGAACATGCCTACTTTTACCCGCAGATGCTGGCCACCGGGCAAAAGCAGCGTGTTTGTTTGGCCAGAGCGCTTATTCTGCAACCCTCGGTTATTGTCGCCGATGAAGCACTCAACGGTTTGGATATGGCCATGCGTTCGCAGATCATCAACCTCTTTCTTGAACTTCAAGAGGAAATGGGCGTGTCGTTTGTCTATGTATCGCAACACATAGGTATCATCAAACACATTACGGACAAAGTGATGGTGATGCATGATGGCGATGTAGTCGAGTCTGGTGAGACACAACTGGTCCTTGGCGATCCTCAACACCCGATCACACAACGCTTGGTTGAAAACCATTTCTACAAAGCGCCCGTTCATTATTGATCTCGGCAGAAATAACATTGGGCGATTGAGAAGATCACGCATTGGAGTCACTAATGAATCTCAAGATGAAGTCGCTGTGGAAAGGATTTCTTGCGCTGCTTTTCTCTCCCGCCCTGTACTCTGCCCCAAATATCGAGACTTGGCTTGACCCGGCGTATATCGAAAATGCCTTTATTCAAGTGGCGTTGCGTGACGAATACAGCCCAGGCGAAAAGCCCATCCGCAAATGGCAAGATCCCATCTCTATTTTTGTTGAGCATCAAGTTGGTGACCAAGCGCTGCACAATCAACTGCTACAAATGCACATCGCCCATTTAGCACAACTCACGGGATTGACGATTGAAGTCACCAATAGCCGACAAAAAGCCAACGTGGTTTGGGTGTTCACTCAAGAAGCAAACTATCAACAAGTGGTGAGTCAATGGATAGGCAAAGCGTCTGACGAAGAGCTCGCCAGCGCCATTTGTAAAGCAGGCTTCAAGCAAAAAAATGGCGCGATCTATTCTGGCGCTGTGGTGATCCCGGTCGATAAGGCGCGAGAATATGGCAAGTTGGTCGCCTGCGTGGTGGAAGAGATTACCCAAGTGCTTGGCTTACCGAATGATTCTGATGAGGCCTATCCTTCGATATTTAATGACCACTCACCGGAAGAGCTGCTGTCACCGCTGGATGTGGTATTGATTACCCTGCTCTATCATCCAGAAATTAAAGCAGGCATGTCAGAAAGCGAAGTCAAACCCGTCATTGAGCGGGTTTTACGTCAGTTCGAGCACGATGGTACCTTGAAAAACGCGGTTAAAACGGCCAAGAGTGCGGAGCTTTTTGCGCTAGTAGGTTACTGATTGGGCGAAAAATACTGCTTGAAATAAAAACGGCGCTCACATGCGCCGTTTCTATACTTATCACTTTTCTGTCAGCCAGCTTATTTGCGAGCGGCCTGTTTTTTCAGCTCAAAATCGAACTCGTCAGGGAACAGAATCACCCCTTCTTCGTTGATACTAGGAAAAACTGCGACCGACAGTTGGTCTTCTTCCAAACCTTGCGTCCAACGGCTGTGCCATTTATTGAGCGAAATAGACTCCGCCTGGCACTCTTGCCAATCGCCGGTTGCCCACTCTTCGGCAAATTCTTTGTTTGGCCAGACTGGCACGCACTCGTCTTCGTCACTGTTGAGCATCACACAGCCATGCTCATCGGTGAGGATCCACACTTGGCGCTGGGCAACAATCTCTTTAATGCAGTAACGCAGGCGCTGCTCTTGGTCGTAGCTGTTGATAGTTCGGATTTGATCTTGAGATAAAGGGGTCGTCATGGCGAATCTCCGCTCGTGCCGTTATGGGTCAAAATTGACCAGTAAAAACGCCCACCTGCGGTCGCAAATGGGCGTTTCCATTATGGGGTAATCCCCATACTTCTACCAGCGCGAGTGCAAACACTCCGCGCTCATCCGCAGGTTAAGCCAGCTCAACTTGCAGCCAAGGCCAGCCTTGTTTTTTACGGCTCAAGGTGTTTTCCATCATCAGCAAACCGTCTTTCTCGTGTTTTGCCAATTTCTCAGCCCATTCACCTTTGTAAATCAAACGTGTCTGCGCAGTTGTGATGTCGGTGAGCATCACGGCTGCAAACGCCAGCGCTTGCTCGTCACAACGACGTTGCAGATCCGCTTCAAGCGCATTAATCATGCCATCAACCTGCTCAAGCGTCGCCAGTTCAACCTGACCAACCACCACATCACGGCCATTAAATGGGTAAGCTTTAAGATCTTTTTCCACCAACTGCGCCGCAGACAATCCTTCAATGTCTGTTTTAGCAATCAGTAGATCTTTGATGAACTTATCAAGATCCGCCACGCCAGCCAATTCTGCCAGCTCCATCACTGCCGCTTTGTCTTTTTCCGTGCAAGTTGGAGAAGCGAAACCAACGGTATCGGAAAGAATGGCAGACATCATCAGTGTTGCCAGCTCACGTGTAATTGGCGCATTTTCCATTTTGAACAGGTTGAACAAAATGGTGCAGGTACAGCCTACAGGCCAGATCCATGCTTCAAGTGGATTGACAGTCATCACGTCGCCCAAACGATGGTGGTCAACAATACCCAAGATTTCTGCTTCGTTGATGTCATCTGGCGCTTGAGCCAAGTCCGTGTAGTCAACCAGCCACACTTTCTCACCTGCAACACTGGTGCGCAGTTCTGGCTGGTCAACGCCAGCGGTTTCAAGAATGTGTTGAGTTTCGCGGTTGATTTCGCCTTGGCGAATCGCTTTCGCTTCAAGGCCACGAGCTTTCAAAAGCTCAGTTGCCACCAAAGCGCCACAAATGCTGTCACTGTCCGGGTTTTTATGACCTACAACTAGAATCATTGTCTTTCCTATCTCAATATTGTTATTCCCGCCACGCTACCGCTCAGCGGGTATGCTCACAAAGCCGCATACTTTACCTGATTTTTTTAGAATGTCATTGGCCGAAAACAAGAAAAGCGCTGTTTCAAACAAAGGGCATGAAATCATTTGAGAATAATTGTCATTTACATATAATGAGAATAATTCCTATTTGTATGTGGTGAGGTGCCTATGGAGATGACGAAATCTGTACAACAATGGACAAATCCATTTTATCTCTCACAGTTTCACTTTGCGTACAAACGTCTGGTGTTACCTGTATTCCTGGTCGCTTTACTGGTGACGCCAAGCACTCAAGCCCTGACGGTTGCCGCCTTATCTGACTCATTTTGGGCTGTCTCTTGTTATGTCGCGCTCACTTTAGTGATTTATCATTACTTGGCGCTTGTGGTGAAAAAAGATAACGCCCTAACCCGTTTGTACCATTATTCTCGGAACTATCAGGTATTGTTTGCCGCCCTGTTAGGCGCGCTACCCGGCTGTGGCGGTGCGATTGTCGTCACCACTCAGTTTGTCAGCGGGCGAATTGGCTTTGGCGCTATTGTTGCCGTATTGACCGCCACTATGGGCGATGCGGCGTTTCTTTTGCTGGCCAGCGAGCCCATCACTGGGTTGGGTGTGGTTGCTCTTGGTGTAGTAGTGGGTACGCTTTCGGGCCTGACGGTAAACTACTTTCATGCCGATGATTTTCTGCGTCCAAACAAACCTGAAAAAGCGGTGTGTGATGTCTCGTGCCAAAAAACGTCTGAAGATCTTACTCAGGTGCAGCAGCATGCGATTAATCTGCAAGGCATGTTCTGGCAATGGATGATTGTACCAGGTGCTGTCGTTGCCCTGCTTGGCTCATTTCAAGTTGATATCAATCAGTGGTTGGGCCTTGGTGAAGAGCGCATTGAATGGCTGGGTGCTGTGTTAGCCATTGTTTGTATGTTGCTTTGGGCGCTCACCAAAGAGTTACAGGATTACCAGTCGACGGTGGCTGAAGATGACAAAAAGGCGGGCTCACACCCAATGCAAAAAGCGGCGCAAGACACCAATTTCGTCAGCGCTTGGGTAATCATGGCTTTTCTCGCCTTTGAGCTGTTCAACCATTTTTCCGGCATCAATCTCACCGAATCGCTGGCAGGTTGGGGATTATGGATGCCGCTGGTTGGTTTAGCGGTTGGTATGCTGCCCGGATGCGGTCCGCAGATTTTGGTCACAAGTTTGTACCTTTCTGGCGCAGTTCCTTTGTCAGCACAATTGGCAAATGCCATTTCTAATGACGGTGATGCGCTCTTCCCTGCGATTGCGATGGCGCCCAAAGCGGCCTTGATTGCGACGATTTACTCGTCTATCCCGGCGTTTTTGGTCGGTTATGGTTATCTGTTTCTGTTTGAGTAAACCACTTTATCGGCCGTGCCCCCCTCTCGCGAGGGGGGCGCTATTCGCTATTTTCGGTGCGTAAAAATCGCTTTGGCGTTTAGCCCCTTGGCCAGCGACAAAATAAACATCTGGCAGGGTTCTTCGCTTAACCGCTCTTGTGTCCAATAGTCATACCAATACACGGGAGTGTCGGCGATCAAGGTGATAGTTTTTTCCTCTTGCCCATGATAATTGAACAAGCAGTGCAGATCGTTGTGCTCTGTGAGTTTCAAAAAAGCGTGATCGAGACTGAGCGCGGTGAATTTCGCCGCTTCCTGATTGTGTTTCTGCCGCACCATCAATTTACTCAGGCTGGACTTGGCAAAAGCGGAGAGCTCCGGCAGTGGATCGCCACTCAGTAGCAAACCACCACTGGCAAGTAGCACGGTGCGATGAAACTCATAGTCTGCGTGACTTGCGCCCTGATTGGAGAGCGAAGTAAACGTGGCGCAATCTGGATCGATTTGCCACAACTTACGATGCTGCCAACTGCGATAGAAAGTCTCTTTGGCGATTTGCTCAAAACGTGCCGCATGCCGTTCAACATCGTCGGACACACGCATAGCATCCACCAGACCAAGCGACGGCCACATTGGCGCATTGCAGCCTAGCAGCCACGCCTCTCCCGCACCTTTGGCGATGGCCTGCATACCAAGTCGATACGCTTCGACCGAGGTGATACCTTGAATATAGCGATGACCTTTGAGCGCTCCCCAATAATTTGCATCCAGCTTAAACAGCTCCACACCCCACTCTTCGCGCATGGTTTTCACCACTTGGGTTAGGTGGTCTTGCACCTCAGGATGTGAGGTATCGAGCAGATACCATGGCGTACAGCGCCAGCCGCCATAGGTGATCTCTTCAGCTTTAAGGAGATGCCCATCGGCATGGCGAACAAACCAGTCGGGATGCTGACGAAACAGCTGTGATTCGGGCTGCGCAATAAAAGGGGCAAGCCAGATGGCGGGCTTTTTACCTTTGGCGCGGATATCGGTAATCACTTGTTTGATGCCTGAGGGGAATTTTGCCGAAGGCGTCAGCCAGTCGCCCATAAACGCCTGATAACCATCATCCAGCAGTACCCACTCGAGATCCGGCAAATAGTCCTCCATCTGCTGCAAATTGGCGTGAATGTCGTGCTCCGTCACGTCAGCATAATAGGCGTACCACGAACACCAGCCGATGGGCGCGGTTTGTGTCACTCCGCGGCGCGCTGGGTGATGTTTACCAATCATCGCCGCGTATTCGGCATAGAGAGACGACAGTGACTCACCAGTGAGAATGGTCAGCGACTCAAGCATATTACTGGTCCAATCGGTGACTTGAGTCTCTTCTCCGTCAAGACACGCCAACAACTGCCACGTGTGGCCGTTTTCGACCAATTCAAAATAGCCAGCAAAACGGTGACAAGAGGTAAAGCCAAACAAGGTGTAACCGTTCGGCTCTTCGACCACGAGAGTATTGTAGTAACGTTTGTTTGCGTGGGCGGGATAGAGGCGATATTGCTCGCTATTGTCGGCACAGCGACCGATATCAACAACATGCTGACGTGTGCCGCCCGTTTGCGCCAACATTTGAAACCCATCGCCATGCAATTGTGCTTCAGCCGGAAAGTTAAACGGCGTTTGTAACAGCACCAAACGCGAACCTACCGTGCGGGCGTGAATGCCTTGATAGCGAAAATGGGCTTGGTTTTGCCCGATACAAACGGCGAGGTCGTCGTCGATAAGTTCGAACTCAATATGGTTGGCTAACGTGTGCATCATGGCTTTCTTCTTTTCTTTCTTCTTAGGTTGATAATTTTATTATCAAACAACACGCCTTCCGCACTGTGTTAGCTGTCTCACGCTTTGTACTGACTGAGCATATTTCAACCATGAGAAAGCGCTAAAAAAATACCAGCCCGAAGGCTGGTAGATAACACGTCAATGCTTAAGCCACTTCTATTGGCCCACCAAATGAGGTCACCGGAGGGACTTTACCCGTGAATTTCTCGAAATCGACAATACAGGTGTTGGCCGAGGTCGCCTGAGCTAGCTCAGACGAGCCAATATCTTGAGTCAGCGTATTTGGGTCGCCATAGGTATCCATCGCCCCCAATTTTTCACTCAGCGGACCGTACCATGCCCCTTCTTCAATTCGAATCACACCGCGCGGATAACTGTCGCTCAAAACGGCCCCAGCCAGCAGTTGACCACGATCGTTAAACACGCGCACTAAATCGCCCTGTTTAATGCCTTTGGCCTTAGCATCCTGCGGGTTGATGTAGACAGGCTCTCGACCTTGCACAGCATACGTGGCACGAAACGCCTCGGATTCACACATTTGCGAGTGCAGACGCTTGTCTGGGTGGCACGACTGCAACCAGAACGGATGTTTGTCCGAGCCCGGGCCACCGTGCGAGCGCTCCGATTTTTCAAACCACATTGGGTGCTCTTGGCAATGCTCATAGCCGTAACGACCAATCTTACGCGACGTGATTTCGATAAAGCCTGATGGTGTGCCAAGCGGGTTAATTTCCGGATCTTGACGGAAGTCGGCATGACGAACCCAAGGTTTGCCTTGACCAAAGTCCAGCACACTCTTTTCCCAGAATTCATCGAACTCTGGCATCTCAAACTTGCCTTGATTGGCTTTCTTACAGTCGTTGTAGAGGCTGCGAATCCAATCCATCTCACTCATACCGCGTGAGTACTCTTCGCTACGACCGAAACGTTCCGTCAGTTCCTTCATGATTTGGAAATCGGGCTTCGACTGGAACAGAGGATCCACCAAACGGTGCATCGCAATCAAGCCGCGGCTTGAGTAAGAGCCGTATACGTCGATGTCGTTGCGCTCCCACTGGGTACACGCGGGCAACACGATGTCGGAGAAGCGACACGTTGCCGTCCAAGCAAAATCAATCGTCACTACGGTTTGTAGCTTCTGGAATGCTTGCTTCATACGGTTGCGATCTTGGTGATGGTGCCATGGGTTGCAGCCGGAAATCACCATCATCTTGAAATCCGGTAACTTCACTTTGCCACCGTTGTAGTTGATCTCTTTACCTGGCTCTAGCAGACAGTCGATCCAACGCGCTACGGGGATAGTACGGCTGTAACCATTGAAGTCATTGTTGTCCCATTTTGGTTTCATGCCAGTATCTAGGTTGCGCGGGAAACCGCCGGGGCCGGCAAAACCCGTCGACGGCACACCGATGCTTGAATAGTGGTGACCGTAAGAGATGCCCCCACCCGGCAGACCAATTTGGCCAATCATCGCCGCCAGAACCGCTGCCGCCCAGTAGGGCTGCTCACCGTGTTCCTGGCGCTGAATACACCAGCCCATCAAGATTTGCGTACGCCCGCCAACCAACATGCGCGCGAACTCGCGGATTTTGTCTGCTTGCACGCCACAGATCTCTGCTGCCCATTCCGGTGTTTTCGCCACTTTGTCTTTGGTTTTACCCTGAACATAATCGATAAACTCAACAAAACCGAGACAGTAGGTTTCGATGAATTTCTTGTCATACAGATTCTCGTTGTATAACACGTGCGCAATCGCCAACATGAATGGGACGTCGGTCATCGGGTTCACGTACAAATGTTCGTTTTGCAGATAACGCTGCGTCTTGTTCTTCACCGGATCGACCGAGATCACCTTGATCTCAGCTTTCGCGACTTTGTCTCTTAGCTGCTCAAGGTAAGCGAACGACTCATGAGTTTCACAGTTCCAACCCACTTGCAGGTTTTTCACCGGATCATTCGCCCACAGAATGATGTTGTCAGCATTTTCTAGAATCTCAGACCAAGAGGTACCTTGCGCGTACACTTCGGTGGAGCCGAGTACATACGGCAAAATCGTTTGACCCGCACCAGTCGAGTAGTCGCCCACTTTGGTAATGTAGTTACCGTGCATGCCAACAGCGCGCTGCATATGCGCCGTACAGTTGTTGAATGACCCCGTTTGGTTCCAACCTGTTTGGCCTGCGTGCAGCGCCCAAGGTCCGTACTCTTTTTGCACCCGTTCAAGTTCGCGATAGAACAGATCTAACGCTTCATCCCAAGTCACACGTACAAAACGGTTATTGCCGCGTGTATCCGCACTGTACTTATGTTTTTTCAGCCAATCTAAGCGCACCATCGGATAGCGAACGCGCGATGGACTGTATATGATGCCTTTAATGCCGTTGAGCATTTCGGTCGGATTTTTGTCCAGCTCAAGCGGTTTGATCTCTTGCACTTTACCCGCATAGATGTGGGCGCGAAATGCGCCCCAGTGAGAGCCAGAGACCTTCCAAGTTCCAGTGGTTTCTACCGCGTGTGCCGAAGCCGATGCTAATAAGCTAGGACCAATAACTGAGGCTGCGCTTGTCGTTGCAACCCCTTTGAGGAAACTTCTTCGCGTAATCGCCATGTAAATTACTCCATCCAAGGCTTATTAGTGATGACCTTCAGCATAATCTGAAGAGTGCTTCTGTAGATATTTGAGGATCAATGCTTCGCTGTCGGTATCGAGGTTGACGAACGCCAACATCCCATCGAACATACTCGGCCAGGTGTTAGCATCAAAATGCGCCTCATCTGGTTGGGTATGACAGACCGAGCAGTTGGTTTTGTACGCTTCGCTCGATTTTTCCCACACAGGGTTGATGTCATTGAGCATGGACTCTTTTTTGAGCCACACTTTCGCCGCTACTTTTTCCCATGGCAGACCCGTGAGCTCATCGATTTTTTCTTCGCCCGTAGTCACCATTTTGTCATCCAGTGAGGCTTCTTTTAATAGCGAGGCCACTGCAATGTTTTTGCCGAAATCCTCTTGGATAACACGGCCAAACCCTTTGGCTTTACGCCAGCCATCGATCTCAACCTCGACATATTCGCCTTTCGCTTGCAAAACTTTAACTGTAGATGCCGGGTTCAGTAGGCCCGCTTCGTTGGTGCCCTGAGCGTCAAAATAGAGTGGCAGATGGCGCACACTCACCAGTGCTTTTCCGACCGAGTAATCTGTATTGGAGGCCATCTGTTCTAAGTCGCCAACGATGCCGCCAATGCTGTCCATACCCGCTGGCAGCTTATGCGCAATGCCTTTGTGACAATCGACGCAGCTCTGATCTTTCTCTGCTGCTTGCTTCATTTGAATGCGCGCAGTCGGCGACATCAGCGAGAAGTCCATCGAGTCATAATCGTGACAATTTTTGCACTCAAGCGATTTGTTGGCCGAGAAACGCTCCCACTCATGCTTAGCCAATTCGATACGGCGAGCTTCAAATACACCGGGTTCATCGTAGTTACCAAAAACCTGTGCAAACACCTCTTTAGACGCTTGCATTTTGCGTGCAATTTTATCCGTCCAGTTGTGCGGAACATGGCAGTCTGGGCAAGTGGCACGAACGCCTGAGTGATTTTTCCAGTGCACCGTCTCTTGCAGTTCTTGATAAACGTTGTCGCGCATCGTATGGCAACTGATGCAAAACTCTTCTGTGTTGGTTGCTTCCAAGGCCGTATTAAAACCGCCCCAGAAGATTACCCCAGCGAGAAAGCCGCCCATAGTCAACACCCCCAAGCTGATATGCATCGCCGGGCGCGACATAGTGCGCCAAATTTTAATGATCATAGATTTCATGGTTTGTTCTCTAAAAACGTGTCGAAGATATGGACTGAGGTTAAGGATTAGCCGTGACCGCCAGGAGGACCGAAAAAGAACACTTGTAGCATCCAGACAATAAATCCATACCCGCCGACAAAAGCGATACTTAA
This sequence comes from Vibrio navarrensis, assembly GCF_000764325.1. NCBI lineage: Bacteria > Pseudomonadati > Pseudomonadota > Gammaproteobacteria > Vibrionales > Vibrionaceae > Vibrio > Vibrio navarrensis. The sequence goes on from NZ_JMCG01000002.1 coordinate 182,466, forward strand.
CGCAGGAAAGAGAACGACCGTAATGAAGAGAAAGGATTGCCACTCTAGGGAGCGTTTTTCACCACTCTCAATTTTGTTAACATCACTCATACATTTGCCTACTTTGTATTGGTTTGTTTTTCTTACCTCAATCGAATGCGACGAGGTTTTTAACGTCATCTTTAGCAAAATGTTAGACCATTCCATTTGTAGGGTTCAATCAAATCTCGGCTTTCAGCGCCTGTTATTCAACACTTTTTTGAGCTCATCCAGAGATGTGTCTGATTGATATTTCATGTATAAACTTATGAAAAAATGTGACAAATTACTGTGTTTGCAAACTCGTTAAAACGGAAACATTAGTGAAACATTAAAATGCGAAACGTAAGAGAATTTCATGGCAAAAGTAGGGAAGTTCGCCGTTAAGAAACGTGTGCATGTAAAAAACTTGTAGTGCAGATGCTAAATTCCCATATCGCCAAAAAGCGCTCTCGCTGCGAAATATACGTCGGAAATAGACCTATTTTGCACTACAGATGCTTGTCCCATTTCTGCTGGTAAGCCACTTCATTGACGATTAATTACTTTAGCCAACGCATTTTCTACCAAATAACAGAAATGATGCCGTTATCGCCATTTTTCCAACATAAAATCGCAACTAAAACGCCCAGATAAGCAATGATTAACTTGTTATTTTTAGATAAGTTAGCGAATAAAAAGATACACACGCGCTTTGCGACAAGTTATCCACAGAAAATGTGGATAACCTGAATATCTTTCTCGCCATTGCGTTGTCGCTAGGCTCCGCTTGCTGATGTGCAAATCACACTTTTGTAATATCCAGCCACTATCGTTTTAGCAATGGCTTCAATAAGGACATTTGATAATGGAAACTTTTGGCGTGGCAAGCTTGCACCGACACGAAAATGAGTTAGAGGAAGGAGTTTTAGACTGGCTCAAACATGAACCCGAAGAGTTGGTCGAACTCAAGGAGTGGATTGAATTTCAGGCATGACATGCATAAAAAAGGGCAGACTCGCGCCTGCCCTATTGTTTATCAGTCTCTTAGGTAGATTAACCAATACCACATACCGACAAACACACCGCCACCAATGATGTTCCCCAACGTCACTGGCAGTAAGTTATTGATTAAGAAATTGCTCATGGTCAAATCAGCATAGTCAGCGATATTCGCGCCGGTGATTTGCCAGAATTCCGCTGGCGCAAACAGCTTTATGCCGACCGCCATCGGAACCTGAAACATGTTGGCAATACAGTGCTCAAAACCCGCCGAGACAAACATCGCCACAGGTAAAATCATCACCGTGATTTTATCGGTTAGCGTACGACCACTGAAAGTCATCCAAACAGCAATACAAACCAGCACGTTACACATGATGCCAAGCGCTACGGCTTGAAAGAAACCGTGATGCAGTTTGTGTTGGGAAATAGCCATGGCGTTTAGCCCGACTTGTCCGTGGTCAAACATGTACTGTTTGGTGGTCAGCATACAAGCCACCAACCAAATGGCCCCAACCAAGTTGCCCACGTACACGACCATCCAGTTTTTAAACAGCACCCGCCATGAGATTTTTCCGCTTGCTCTTGCCACAAGAGTAAGTACCGAGCTGGTAAAAAGTTCTCCGCCCGTCACCACAACTAAAATCAGGCCCAAACTAAAAGCCAAGCCCCCGACTAAACGCGTCATCCCCCAAGGGAGATCACCAGCGCCGGTTGTGACTGTGGTATAGAAAACAAACGCGATACCAATGTGAATACCCGCAGATATAGCGAGTAAAAAAGATTTCACTGGGTCTTTAGTTGCTTTGCCTTCACCGATTTCAGCCGCTCTTTCAGCAGCCTGAGGTGGCAGTAGCGAATCAAACTGATTGAAGTTCATTGACGAGTTACATTTAGAAACAATTCCGAATGGCGCGGATAATCTCTCCTTTTCCAGACTTTTTCAAGGGGCATTTGGAATGCTTACAAAATTTGTTGCTTTCGTGACGATAAAACAATCGTCCATCACACTCTGTAGATCCCTTTTGTTGTTAAAAAACAAGCTTCAGGGATGCCAAATACAAAAACGCCCTGATAATGAAACCAATATCAGGGCGAAGGATAAGGGGTTGAACACTACTCAGCGACTGTGGTTTCTACCACTTCATCTACTGCTGCCGCTTCCGTTTCTACTACAGGCGTTTCCGCTACAGGTGCTTCTGCTACCGCTGCATCAACACCTTCTACAACATCGGCAGTTTCTGCTTGTGCAGGCGTATCGGCGGCGTTTTTCGCTGGAATAGTTTGGCTCAGCGCTAACTGCTGTTTCAGATTCGCAATCAGCTCTTCAAGGCTCTTGATGTGCGATGCTTCGCGATCAATTTGCGCTTGTAGAGAAGCTTCGCGCTTGCTGGCTTTCTCTAGCGCTTTTTGTTGCTCGCTGCTTTTCGCATTCAGTTCAGCCACTGTGCGTTTTAGGGCTGCCACTTCATCGGCTAAATCCGATGTCTTATCGGCGGCATGCATTCTTTCCACACTGGCTAAAATTTTCTCTGCCTGCTCACGCAACATCACGTTGCGGTAGTCAGAACCATCCACGGCTTTTGAAATCGCTAGCAACTTGTTCTCGATTTCCAATACGGAGCTTTCGAATCGATTACTTTTCACTGAAGCCAATAACTTCACTTGGTGAGTCACTTGCTTAACGTGCTCGATTTCAAACTTCGCATTAAACACAGCTTGCTCGATCGCCGTTTTGTCACGTGGGTTGGTCTGCGCGATATTGGCCGCAATATTCACCACGTTTTCCGCTGTCGCAAAACTCACTGGCGCAACTTCGTTAAAATCTTCTTTCTTCAACGTTTTCAGTTCTTGCTGTAGCGGAAGAATGTAGATTTTCTTAACGACTTTGATTTCAAGTTGTTTAGCGTTGTTGAGGAACTCCACCTGCTTCGCTTGAGCGTCTTGGAGCTCATCGACCACCACATAAGTGAAGAGTTTTTTGTACTGAACCGCCAAGCGATCGTAATCCGCTTTGTAGTAGCTCACCGCGTCGATCTCATCGAGATACTCCATCTGAGCAATCGAATCGGCCAGAATAACGTCTGCTTTTTGTTTTAAGGTTTCTAGAGCGCGATAGTTTTGCTCAACCAATTTAATCTGTTCATCGTACGCTTGCGCATAAGTATCGCTCGAAAAGAGTGAGTAGCTTTTACCCGCAAGTGACGGCTCTTTCTCTATTTCCGCATAGATCTTGCCAGCTTCTTTCCAAGCATTGAGCAGATCACGGTAGTTTTCTGGCGCATAGATATTAAGAGCACTCACCTCTGCCAAAGTCTCAACCCAGTACTTGTGAGACTTTTGCACACCCTTAAATGGCGCACTGGTATCTTGGCTTGCTTGGTTGGTTTCACTCGCCGTCGCGTTCTCTTCTGGAGTGGATTGGCAGCCAACAATCGTCAACAGCATTGAGACCGCCAATGCTAATTTCATCTTTTTCATTGTTTTTCCTTTTCTACGACTCATTGGCTGCTTTTTTGCTTTCTGGTGAAAAAGTATTGCCACACAGACTGGGTCGACAACCACTTACAAAAACGCGTTGACGTTGCAACCAACACACCGCTCATTTCATAAACTTTCCTAAATATAATACAACTGATGGGCAAATAATACGTTGCATTGATTAGACGAATAATAAAACAGCGTTTCTTGTATAAAGGCTTTTTCAGTGCACAAAATGAAGCACAATCTTTCAGGCATTTAACATTTCTTGACCTTATTCATTGTCAGACGCGCTCAGTCGTACTAAGTTGAAACCACAATGATAATCGGAGTATGTCCATGAAATTTACCGAAGAGCACATCGCAGAACTGAACCTATTACTTCAGTTCGATTTAAGTAGCGCAGCCACAGGTATTAAAGTTCACAAAGAAGCCTCTCAATCGGCGCAAGAAGCGGTAAAACGTCTATTTGACAAAGGGTTATGCACACAAATTGATGGCGGTTATTTGACCGACGAAGGAATTGAAGTCGCGGAGCATGCGGAGCGTACGCTTAGAGTACTCAGTTCTTAGTCGTATTGAATAGACGCTTAACGCGCTCAATAACGGCCAGCCTATCAACTTGAGCCAATCCTTGATTAAAAGTATCACGCCACTGAATTCCCAGTGGCGTGTTTTTAAAGGCAATATGGAGCTGTTTTTCGACCAATAGCTTCTCATTCATTTTCACTCGCTGACGGAGAAAGTCCACTTGCAAGCGTTAGCGTAATTCGGCTGGCATTTTTAGCAGAACACTGTTTAGATGCGCTTAATGTTGCAATAAGTACTGTTTTGAGAAATTGATTTAAGGTTTAGCGATGAAAAACATTCTTATCATTGGAACGGGTTGGCTCGGTTTCCCTCTAGCACAAACACTCACAACGCTTGGCCATACGGTGTTTATTACCCGTCGCTCACAAGAGGCGCTCGAAAGCCTCGATTTCCCCCAAAGCAGAAAATGGCCGCTGGATCTCAATCATTCTGATGCACACCAACAGCTCAGCCACTATCTCAATACAAGAAAATTTGACGTGGTCATTGGCTGTTTTCCTCCCGGCTTTCGCAAGGGCCAAGGCGCTGAGTATGCCCAGCACTGGCAACTGATTGTCGATGCGCTTCGCAGCTCACCTGCAACTAAGGTGATAATGATAAGCTCAACCACGGTTTATCCAAATCGTGCTGAGAAAATGGTCGAAGATGCGGCCAATTTGGCGATAGCGCAAAATAATCACCAATTTAGCGACAAAGCGCGCATCATGCTGCAAGCAGAAAACGCACTCGTTCAATCTGGCCACCCTTTCACCATTTTGCGCTTGAGTGGCTTGATTGGACCACAACGTCATCCGGCACGATTTGTCGCACACTTAAAGCAAGTGAGCCGCCTTGCACCCGCCAATATGTTGCATCAGCAAGACGCCGTGAGTGCCGCGGTTTTTGCCGTCACTCATGCTGATGATCAGATCCTCAACGTGACAACGCCGCGCACCGTCGATAAGGCGACGTTTTATCAAAGCGCTTTAGACGCGGCAGGGATGCCCGTGATGTTACCTGAGATAGTCGATGTAGCAGATAAAGAGATCAGCGCCGAAAAGCTGCTCTCGCTGGGGTTTGAGTTTCACTATCAATCCACTTTGGATGCCTTGTCACTGCCTAGTGAGGCAAAGGGGCAGTAAGAAGGTTAGACAACGGGCTGCCATAAAAAACTCAAGGCAGCCCTATAATACGTTACTTGCCAAGCGCTTCTTTGTAGTGCTGACGACAAACCGACACATAACGATCATTGCCACCAATAGCCACCTGATCCCCCTCTGCAATGGCATTACCATGCTCATCGGTGCGAATGACCATGTTGGCTTTTCGGCCACAGTGACAGATGGTTTTCAGCTCGATTAACTTATCAGCCCACGAAAGCAGATACTTGCTGCCTTCAAACAACTCACCGAGAAAATCCGTGCGCAGACCATAACACAGCACTGGGATGCCAAGCTTATCGACCACTTCAGTCAACTGATAGACCTGCTCTTTCGACAAAAACTGGCTTTCATCCACCAGTACACAGTGCCGTTTTTCTGCTTGGTTTAATCTGGCAATCTCATGATAAAGATCGCTTTCGCCAGTGAACAAATGCGCTTCTGCTTGCAAACCGATGCGAGAGCTCACCTTGCCGACACCATAACGATCGTCCAATGCGGCGGTAAAAATAACCGGCGTCATGCCCCGCTCTTGATAGTTAAATGCCGATTGAAGAAGCGTTGTTGATTTACCCGCATTCATTGCTGAGTAGTAAAAATACATCTGAGCCACAGATTGCTACCTAAATGAAAAGTGAAAGATTCAAAGAAAAGGGCTGAATAATCAGCCCTTTTTAAAAAGATATAATTATTTGCGACGCCAGCTCGTCCCTTCTGGGCCATCTTCCAGAACGATGCCCATCTCGTTGAGTCTGTCGCGAGCCAAATCAGCGTTAGCCCAATCTTTCGCCGCGCGCGAGTCATTACGCAGCTTGATCAGTGCTTCGATTTCAGCCACTTCATCGTCATTACCGGCATCGCCTTTGAGAAACGCTTCTGGATCTTGATGCAAAATACCAATCACATCCGCCAGTTCACGCATCAGCGCACCAAGCGCGCTCGCTTTCTCGAGGCTTTCGGTTTTTAAGCGGTTAACTTCGCGAGCCATATCAAACAGCACTGAATACGCTTCTGGGGTATTGAAATCGTCGTTCATTGCGGTGGTAAAACGCGTTACATACTCTTCACCACCGGCTGGTGCGGCGCTGAGATCCAAACCACGCAGGGCAGTGTACAAGCGCTCAAGCGATGCACGTGCTTGGTTTAAGTTCTCTTCGCTGTAGTTTAGTTGGCTGCGGTAATGACCTGACATTAAGAAGTAGCGTACCGTTTCTGCATCGTAGTGAGACAGCACGTCGCGAATGGTGAAGAAGTTACCGAGTGATTTTGACATTTTCTCTTTGTCGACCATCACCATGCCGCTGTGCATCCAAGTGTTAACGTACTTGGTGTCATGCGCGCAGCAAGATTGCGCGATTTCGTTTTCGTGGTGCGGGAACTGCAAGTCCGAGCCGCCGCCGTGAATATCAAAGTGGTTGCCAAGAATTGACGAGTTCATCGCAGAACATTCGATGTGCCAACCCGGACGACCCGGGCCCCATGGCGATTCCCACGTTGGTTCGCCCGGTTTAGACATTTTCCACAGAACAAAATCCAGTGGGCAGCGTTTGGCCGTTTCCACATCCACGCGAGCACCCGCTTGCAGTTGATCCAGATCTTGCTTCGACAGCTTGCCATATTCGTCAAACTTATTGACTTCAAACATCACGTCGCCATTGTCGGCCACATAGGCAAAACCGCGCTCAATCAACTTCTCGACCAGCTCAATAATCTCTTGGATGTATTGAGTGGCACGCGGCTCGACATCCGGACGCTTCATATTCAAGGCATCGAAATCGGCATGCATTTCACCAATCAGACGCTCGGTCAGTGAGTCACACGATTCACCGTTTTCGGCTGCGCGTTTGATGATCTTGTCGTCGATATCAGTGATGTTACGCACAAATGTCAGGTCATAGCCTAAGTAGCGAAGGTAACGAGAAACCACATCAAACGACACAAACGTGCGGCCATGCCCGATGTGACAAAGATCATAGATGGTCACCCCACAGACATACATGCCAACTTTACCGGCCGTAATTGGTTTGAATTCCTCTTTCTGTCTGGTGAGTGTGTTATATATCTTCAACATGATCTCTATCTAAGCTTGTGAATGAATTACAGGAGGGCGAGTATATCAACTCAATCTCTAATAGGTAATAGCAATTAACCGATAAAACGATAAACGGCTAAACTTCAGACACAAAACCTCGAAATGTTCGCACTGCGTTTGCATGCGACTGAACTTAGGCTAGAATTCTCATTTTGACAAAAACAGTAAAGGAACAGCGCATGATCACCCTGCACACAAATTTTGGTGACATTAAGATTCAATTGAACGAAGAAAAAGCACCGGAAACCAGTGCGAACTTCCTACAGTACTGCCGTGACGGTTTCTACGACAACACTCTGTTCCACCGTGTTATCGATGGTTTTATGATTCAAGGCGGCGGCATGGAATCGGGTCTGCGTGAAAAACAAACCCGTTCACCGATCAAAAATGAAGCGAACAACGGTTTGAGCAACAAAATCGGTACTATCGCAATGGCGCGTACCATGGAACCGCATTCAGCCAGCTCACAGTTCTTCATCAACGTAAACAACAATACCTTCCTGGATTTCCGCTCTGAAAGCCTAGATGGTTGGGGCTACTGTGTGTTTGGTGAAGTGGTTGAAGGCATGGATGTAGTGAACAAAATTAAAGGTGTGAGCACAGGTTCTCGTGGCATGCATCAAGATGTACCACTAGAAGAAGTGGTTATCACTGGCACCACTATTCACGCGTAATAGCTCGCGGTATTTTCAACACGAAGAGTTGATGGGGAGGCAATGCCTCCCCTTATTTCTATGACGACACTATTTATTTCAGACCTGCACCTTAGTCCCGCACGCAGCGACATTACCGAGTGTTTTGTCCGTTTTATGCGTGATGAAGCGCCTCACGCGGATGCCCTTTATGTCTTGGGCGACCTGTTTGAATTTTGGATTGGCGATGATGACCAAACGCCGTTTGCCAATCAAATTCGCTCCGAGTTCAAAAGGTTAACCGAAAGCGGCGTTGCGGTTTATTTCGTACAAGGAAACCGTGACTTTCTGCTGGGTAAGCGCTTTTGCAAACAAACGGGCATAACGCTGCTGGCAGACGTCACTACCATAGATCTGTATGGACGAAAGGCGGTGATTTTACACGGTGATACTCTTTGCACCGATGATGTCAGCTATCAAAAATTTCGCCGTACCGTGCATCAACCTTGGCTGCAATGGCTGTTTAAACGCATTCCTTGGATGATCAAAAAGCGTATTGTTGCCAAAGTCCAGTCCGGTGTTCGCGACGACAAGAGTCATAAATCACTTGAGATTATGGACGTCAATCAGGAAGAAGTCGAAAAGGTGATGGCGCAATATCAGGTTACACTGATGATTCATGGCCATACCCACAGACCTAACGTCCATCACTTCGAAAATGCGCAAGGACAAATGACACGTATTGTTCTTGGCGACTGGTATCAACAAGGCTCGGTTTTACGTGTCACGGCAGAACGGTGTGAGCTGCAAACTCGGCCATTCACCGCTTAAGAGACAACAAAAAGTAAAGAGATGACCGGGTTGGCAAACTGTCGTATTGAACATAGATCTTTTGTTAAAACTCGCTATCATCAAGACAAACTCACTGCGTTGATCAGATTAAGTAAACCACTTGAAGTATTCATACGTTGCACGACAGCCCATTCTAAACCGGAATAAAAAGACGATTGGCTACGAGCTCCTGTTCAGGGATGGACCGAAAAATACCTTTCCTGAAGTTGAGCCGGAGCTGGCTACCAGCCGTCTGCTGTCCGATCATTTTTTGTCCACCCATTACAGCACGCTGGGCAACAAACTGGGTTTTGTTAATTTTCCCTATCAAAGCCTGCTCAATCTCGTCCCTACCCTGTTTCCCAAAGAAAGCTTAGTGGTAGAGATTTTAGAAGATTGTCCGCCGACGGATGAACTACTTGAAGCGATTAAAACGCTGCACCGTGCAGGCTATCGCATCGCTTTGGATGACTTTGTGCCGAACCGTGCTTGGAAACGCTTTCTGCCTTTTATCCACATTATTAAATTTGATATCCGTATCGTCCCGATTGAGAAAGCGGCCGTCTATATTGGATCACTCGCCCGCCTTAATATTGAATTCTTGGCAGAGAAGGTCGAAACCTATCAAGAGTATGAACAAGCGATCGATGCAGGCTTTCACTATTTTCAAGGCTACTTTTTTAGTAAGCCAGAAATGATTCAGAAAAAGAAGCTCAACCCTTCGTTTCTCACCGTGGTGCAACTTTGTAAAGAGATCGCCGACGAGCCGATAGATTTTAATGAAGTGGAACGGCTGTTTTCCATTGATGTGACGCTCTCTTACAAGCTGATGACCTATGTCAACTCGGGTTACACCTTAGCGGCGAAAATTAAGTCGTTTCGTCAGGCTCTAATTTACCTTGGTGAAGATAGATTAAGACGCTTTATCTCTTTGGTTGCGGTGGCATCGGTACAAGAAGATAAGCCGGATTCGCTCTACGCGCTCGCTGTGCAACGCGCTCGAGCTTGCGAACTATTGCTTGGATACACCAAAGCGCAGTACGATCCGGGGCAAGCATTTCTAACTGGTCTATTTTCACTTTTAGACTCCCTGCTTGACCAACCACTCAACGACATCCTGAACGACATTCCGGTCGACGAAGAAGTCAAAACTGCTCTTATCGAGCGAGAAGGATTGCTTGGCTATCTACTCTCGATGATCATCGCTTACGAACAAGCGGACTGGGAACTGGCCAGCAGATATCAACAACAGCTCGATATCAGTGAAAATCAGTTGTGTAAAGCCTACAGCCAAGCGACTAGTTGGACACAAGAACTGCTTTCGCAAACATCGTAATCGAGTATATTGCCGCAAGCCCTCCTAGCGAGGGCTTTGTGTTTCTATTTTAGCTGGATACCGTTATGTCTTTATGCCCTTGTGGTTCTCAACTCACCTATCAACACTGCTGTGAAAAAGCACACCGTAATCATAGTAATGCGACAACGCCGGAACAGTTGATGCGCTCGCGCTACACTGCTCATGTGTTGGGTTTGGTCGATTACGTTGTGAATACCTACCACCCAAGCTGCCATGCCGAAGAACAGCGCGAAGGCATCGCTGAATCCATTGAGAATGATTGGTGCAAGCTTGAAGTGGTCAAAGCAGAAGCGGGAAGCAACGAGAACGAAGGTTTTGTCGAGTTCAAGGCCTACTTTAAGGAAGACGACAAGCAATATTGCTTAAGCGAACGCTCACGTTTCGTTAAAGAAGAGGGGCTTTGGTATTACATTGATGGCACGTTTCCAGACGAAGAAGCCGAGCCAGACCCACGTCTTAGTCAATCCATTAGCAGCTTGAAAGTCGGGCGCAATGATCCCTGTATTTGTGGTAGTGGCAAAAAGTTTAAGAAGTGTTGTGGGTGAAAGCAGGTTCTAGGTTTAAAAGGCAGATTCTAGGTTCTAGGACCTAAAATCTCGGATTACGGATTACGGATTACGGATTATTGCTCATATACTTAATAGATATTTCAACATTTGCGTATTCTGTAAGCGAAGCATCTGTATTCCATAACACTTGCTAAAATAAATAAAGTGCGCAAGACTCCCCGCGCACCCTACCTAGGATCTAGGTCCTATAACTTAGGACCTTTAACTTCCCTTACTTATGACGCTCTTTGAGCTTGTTGATCACATCACTCAGCGACAGGCCTTGATCTTGCAAAAGCACCAACAAGTGATAAATCAAGTCGGCGGATTCACACACTAGTTCCGCCTTATCGCCCGACGTCGCCGCAAGCGCGACTTCAACACCTTCTTCGCCCACTTTCTGCGAAATACGCTTGGTACCGCGAGCGTATAAACTGGCGGTATAGGAAGAGTCAGGATCGGCACTCTTGCGGGCAGCCAGTAGCTGCTCAAGTTGATGAAGCCACACCATTTGTGACTCCGCTTGCGCATCGCCATCCCAACACGTTGTCGTGCCAGTGTGGCACGTCGGACCGATCGGCTTCACTTTGACCAGCAAGGTATCACTGTCACAATCCAACGCGATGTTCACCAACTGCAAAACGTTGCCTGAGGTTTCCCCTTTGGTCCAAAGACGCTCTTTAGTGCGAGAGAAAAACGTCACTTGCCCTGTTTCACTTGTTTTTGCCAATGCTTCTTGATTCATGTAACCCATCATCAGCACTTGGCTCGATTGAAAATCTTGTACGATGGCTGGTACCAAACCGTCGACTTTCTGCCAATCAATCCGTCCCTGCAGGGCGTTCACGTCTGCTGTACTAAAACTCATACTCGTACCTCAATACCCTGTTGTTTTAAATACTGTTTCAGTTCACCGATATTAATGATCTGCTTGTGAAATACCGATGCCGCCAGCGCGCCGTCCACATTGGCTTTTTGGTACGCCTGTGCGAAGTGCTCCATTGCACCTGCACCACCAGAGGCAATCAACGGCACCTTACACACTTCACGCACCATGTTGAGCTGCTCAATATCGTAGCCGTTACGCACGCCGTCTTGGTTCATCATATTGAGCACAATTTCACCGGCGCCGCGCTTTTGCACTTCTTGCACCCAGTCTCGGGTTTGCCACTGAGTCGCTTTAGTGCGCGCTTCATCACCAGTGAACTGGTAAACCTGATATTGGCCAGTTTCTTTGTCGAAATAAGAGTCGATGCCAACCACAATGCACTGCACGCCAAATTTATCCGCAAGGTCGGTAATCAACTGCGGATTGGCCAATGCCGGCGAGTTGATCGACACTTTGTCAGCGCCAAACTCAAGAATGCGTGCTGCGTCTTCGGCAGATTTAATCCCACCAGCGACGCAGAAGGGAATGTCGATCACTTCGGCTACTCGTGCCACCCAGCTTTTGTCGACCACGCGGCCATCGCTTGAAGCGGTAATATCGTAGAACACCAGCTCGTCAGCGCCTTCTTCTGCATAGCGTTTAGCCAGAGGAACGATGTCACCGATGATTTCATGGTTACGGAACTGAACGCCTTTCACCACTTGCCCATCACGAACGTCTAAACACGGAATTATTCGCTTTGCCAACATGCAAATGCCTCCTCTGCGCTGAACTTGCCATCAAGTAGCGCTCGACCAACAATCACGCCCGCCACACCACTGCCTTTCAGAGCTTCAATATCCGCCAGCGAGCCGATGCCACCAGACGATTGAAACTGCACTTGTGGGTACTGTTTGCACAAATCCACATACAATTCAACATTAGAGCCCTCCAAGGTGCCATCGCGGGAAATATCGGTACAAAGTACGTGCTTTAAGCCGACGGTCAGGTAATCGTCAATCAGCGCTTCGATGGTAACGCCCGAATCTTCTTGCCAACCAGAAATCGCCACTTTGCGCGTGCCGTCTTGGTCGATGTTGATGTCTAGCGCCAGAACGATTTTCTCCGCGCCGTATTTTTCCATCCAACCTTTTACTAATTCAGGCTGTTTTACTGCGGTTGAACCAACCACAACGCGCTGTGCGCCTGCTTCCAGCAGATCCACTACGTCTTGTTCTGTGCGCACACCACCGCCGATTTGAATATGCGCTGGTGTACTGGCAAGCAGTTTGGCAATCAAATCAAGTTGGCGTGCCGAGGTGTCTTTCGCCCCCGTGAGATCCACCAAGTGCAGCCAGTTGGCGCCAGCTTGGTGGTACAAGTTAAACTGCTCTGCGGGGTCGACTTTGTATTCGGTGACTTGGCCGTAATCACCCTGATAGAGGCGAACGACCTGTCCTTCAATTAAATCAAGAGCTGGAATAATCACACTAAATCCCTTTTATAATTCTAAGAAGTTTTGTATCAGCTGCGCGCCCGCTTTTGAAGAACGCTCTGGGTGGAACTGCACGCCGTAGTAGTTACCACTTTGCACTGCGGCGGTGAACGGGTTGCCGTACTCACATTCTGCAATGGTGTAGCTACCGACTGGCATCGCAAAGCTGTGGACGAAGTAAAAATACTCCCCTTCCTCGATGCCTTTAAACAGAGGATGCCCATTTTTTGCCGACACGGTATTCCACCCCATATGCGGCAGCGGTAAATCGCCCGTTTCAAGTAGCTTCACTTCGCCATCACACAGGCCAAGACACTCAACCAGTTCGTCCGCTTTTTGGCCTTTTTCTTGAGAAACCTTACCCAAGAGTTGCATGCCCAAGCAGATACCGAGCAGCGGTTTTTCTACCTTCTTAACAAGATCAATCAGATCGCGCTCTGCGAGGTTTTTCATCGCTTCACTCGCAGTGCCTACGCCCGGAAGGAACAGCTTGTCGGCAGAGAGAACCACTTGCGGATCTCTGGAAATCACCACATCGTAGCCGAGACGTTCAATGGCAAATTTTACCGAAGAGACGTTGGCACAGCCTGTATCAATAATGACCACTTTCTGTTGTGTCACGGTTTTCTCTCCTTTAAAGCACGCCTTTGCTGCTTGGCAATTCGGTTCCTTCCACTTTAATCGCTTGGCGCAAAGTGCGACCAAACGCTTTGAATAAGCTTTCGATGATGTGGTGATCATTGTCACCCGAGGAAGAAAGGTGCAGTGTGCAAGCTAAGGTATCAGTGAGCGAACGGAAGAAATGCACCACCATCTCGGTGGAGAGATCGCCGACCTGCTCGCGGCCAAATTTCGCGTCGAATTTCAGGTATGGTCGGCCAGAGAGATCCAAGGCGCACTGCGCCAAACATTCGTCCATTGGCAAGCTGAAACCAAAACGGCCAATACCACGCTTATCACCCAGCGCTTCTTTCAGTGCCTGACCAAGCGCCAGTGCGGTATCTTCGATGGTGTGATGATCATCGATATGCAGATCGCCCTGCACTTGACACACCATTTTGAATCCGCCGTGCGTGGCAATTTGATCGAGCATATGGTCGAAAAACCCAAGGCCAGTAGAGATCTCATTACCACCTTGCTCATCAAGATTAACCGCCACTTTGATGTCAGTTTCTTTGGTGGTGCGAACTACCTCAGCAACGCGCGCTTTCAAGGTGAGATCTTTTAGGATCTGTTTCCAGCTCATGGTTTCTGGGTGGTATTGAATACCGCGAATGGCCATGTTTTCTGCAAGTTGGAGATCCGTTTGACGATCGCCAATCACGTAAGAGTTCTGGAAATCCACTTTCCCGGCCTGTAAGTACTCTTTGACTAAGCCAAGCTTAGGTTTACGACACGAACAGTTCTCACGCTCAAAATGGGGGCAGATCAATACATCGTCGAACTTTACCCCTTGAGATTCGAAAATCTCCATCATCATATTGTGCGGTGCGTCGAAATCTTCCTGCGGATAGCTGTCGGTCCCCAAACCGTCTTGGTTGGTCACCATCACCAAGCGGTAACCTGCCGCTTGCAGCGATAACAGACTTGGAATAACAAATGGCTCCAGTTTCAGCTTGTCTAGACGGTCTACCTGAAAATCCACCGGTGGCTCGACAATCAGGGTGCCATCTCGGTCGATGAAAAGAATTTTTTGTTGCTTGCTCACGCTCACTTCCTTATTTTTTACCCTAAGTCCATGCTGGCTCAGGGCGATGCATTCTGCTTTACGAGTAGTAATTGCGAATAAAACCGAGTGTCTTCTCACACTCTTCACGATTACCAACACTGATTCGGACACAATCCTCAATCGGTGAATTGCGCAGGATAATTCCCGTCTCCCACGCGGCTTTAAATAGCGCATCACCATCAGGGAATTTCACTAACAAGTAGTTACCCCAGCCTTCAAAGACTTGCAATCCTGGGATCATAGAAAGACCAACTTGTAAGTAGGCACGGTTGGCGTTCAAATCGAGGACTTGGTATTTCGCACGCGCTAAGCCCGCCTCAGATAGCGCTTGCATGGCGATTTCTGCCACTGGCACGGGCACCGGATAGGGAGCAATCACTTTGAGCAATACGTTGATTAACTCTTCGTTGGCCAAGGTAAACCCACAGCGCAATCCTGCCAAGGCAAAGGCTTTGGAAAGGGTACGCAAAATCGCTAAGTTCGAATATTCACTCAGCAAACCCACCGTCGAAGCTTCTGGACAAAAGTCGATGTAGGCTTCGTCCATCACCACAATCGCACGATCTTTGGTCATCTCAAGCAGGGTAATAATGTCTTCGCGTTTGACGAGATTGCCTGTCGGGTTATTTGGGCTACAGACAAACACCAGTTTGACCTTATCTAAATTAGCTTCAATCTCGTTGAGATTGAGTTGCCAATCCGCCGTCAGCGGCACCGTTTTTCGCTCTACACCAATCGTTTCTGCGCTGACCGAGTACATGCCGTAAGTCGGCGGACAATAGAGAATCGCATCTTGTCCGGGCTCGCAGAACGCCCGGATAAGCAACTCGATGCCTTCATCAGCACCGCGAGAAGTCAAGGTTTGCTCTGGCGCTACCCCAGCATACGCCGCATAAGCGGCGATTAGCCCTTTCGGCTGACACTCACTATAACGATTCAAGCGGGTGAAATCGGTACGATATTCATTGTCAAATGGCGATTCATTGGCGTTAAGCCACACATCACCGCAACCACCGATGCGACGCGCTGAGAGATAAGGGGTCAGTTGTTGCACACTTTTACGCGCTAATTTTTCCATTTTTTCTTCCTTATCGACGCGACTGTAATTTTTCCACGCGAATGGTCACGGCACGTTTGTGCGCATCCAACCCTTCGGCTTCGGCCATAGTGACAACGGTTGGCGCTAAGTTTTTCAGCCCCTCCGCAGAGAGCTCCTGAACCGTCATGCGTTTGGAGAAATCGGCTAACCCTAAGCTTGAGTAGGTTCGAGTGTAACCATAGGTTGGCAGAACATGGTTCGTGCCAGATGCATAATCACCAGCCGATTCTGGCGACCAATCGCCAAGGAAGATGGAACCCGCGTTATCCAGTAGTGGCAGCAGTTCACGTGGCGCTTTGGTCTGCACAATCAGGTGCTCTGGCCCGTAATAGTTGGAGATAGAGACCGCTTGAGTAAGCGAGTCAGCAATGATGATGAGGCTCGATGCCAACGCTTTTTGCGCAATCTCGGCTCGGCTGAGCTGTTTGAGCTGACGCTGAACCGCATCGGTCACCTTATCAGCAATCACCACCGAAGGGGTCACGAGCACCACCTGAGAGTCAGGGCCATGCTCTGCTTGGCTAAGCAGGTCGGCCGCAATAAACTCCGCATCTGCGGTATCGTCTGCAATCACCAACACTTCAGATGGGCCTGCTGGCATATCAATCGCAGCACCGCGAAAATCTTTGCTGACCTGACGTTTCGCTTCGGTGACATAAGCATT
This sequence comes from Vibrio navarrensis, assembly GCF_000764325.1. Classification (NCBI taxonomy): domain Bacteria; kingdom Pseudomonadati; phylum Pseudomonadota; class Gammaproteobacteria; order Vibrionales; family Vibrionaceae; genus Vibrio; species Vibrio navarrensis. The sequence continues at coordinate 198,991 of NZ_JMCG01000002.1, forward strand.
GCCAGGACCAAATATTTTATCGACTTTGCTAACCGTTTCCGTTCCGTAAGCCATCGCTGCGATCGCTTGTCCGCCACCGAGGTTATACACCTCGTCGATATTACACAGTTTGGCGACATAGAGTATTTCGTCCGCGATTGGCGGCGGTGAACAGAGCACCACTTTACGACAACCGGCTATCTGTGCCGGCACACCCAGCATCAAAACCGTGGAAGGCAGTGGTGCGCTGCCGCCAGGAATGTACAAGCCCACTTTTTGAATAGGGCGAGTCACTTGCTCGCACACCACACCAGGCTGAGTTTCTACTTTAATCGGTGTGGGTTTCTGTGCTTTGTGGAACTTGGAAATATTGTCATACGCTTGCTGCAGCGCTTGCTTCATCTTTTCCGAAAGGCGCTCTGCTGCCGCATCAATCTCTGCGGTACTGACACGAATCGATGCAGGTTTGACTCGGTCAAATTTTTCGGTCAGTTCCAACAGGGCCGCATCACCTTCTTGGCGCACTTTCTCAATCACTGCAGTTACTGCAGCGGTAATGTTCGCGCCTTCTGCCATTGCTGGTCTTTCGAGCAGTGAATCTTGCTGCGCTTCACTGAGTGACTGCCATACAACCGTTCTCATGCTGCTTACTCCATCATTTTCTCAATTGGCAGTACTAGGATAGAACTCGCACCGAGCTCTTTCAGCTGTTCCATGGTTTCCCAGAAAAGGTTTTCTGAACTCACCAGATGTACCGCCACTCTTTGCTTTTCCGCAGACAGCGGCAGTACCGTTGGATCTTCCGCACCAGGAAGAAGTGCTTTTACCTGTTCCAGCTTATCCACAGGTGCGTGCAACATGATGTATTTAGACTCTTTTGCTTGCTGAACCCCTTGCATACGAGTCAGCAGTTTTTCAATCAGATTTTGTTTGTCTGCGTCAAACTGCCCTGCTCGTTGGATCAGCGTCGCTTTCGATTGGAAAATGACCTCAACCTCTTTCAAACCGTTTGCCTCTAAAGTGGCTCCAGTGGAGACCAAGTCAGCAATCGCGTCCGCCAAGCCTGCACGCGGAGCCACTTCAACCGAGCCAGTCAGCATACAGGTCGAAAATGGCACGCCTTGCTCATCCATGTAAGCTTTGAGTAGCTGCGGATAGGTGGTCGCAATACGTTTACCAGCTAAATCTTTAGGCCCGTTGTACACCGCGTCTTTATCCAAGGCAATCGATAGACGACAGCCACCGAAATCTAAACGTCTTAATGTTTCGAACTGACACGCAGTCCCGGTCGCTTTGCGCTCCAAGCGCACCTCTTCCAAGACGTTTTCCCCGATGAAACCGAGATCCACCACGCCATCCATGATTAAACCTGGGATGTCGTCATCACGGACTAAGAGTAAGTCGATAGGCATATTTTCAGAGTGAACCACGAGGCGCTCACCCATAATGTTGAACTTAACACCGCATTTTTTCAGCAGCAGTTGGCACTCTTGGCTCAAACGGCCTTTTTTCTGAATGGCAATTCTTAAACGTTGTGTTGGCATGACATAATCCCTGTGCTTCAATTTGAAATAGTTAAACCGTTGAAATTAAAAAACCCTCGGAAGATGTTGGTCTCCCGAGGGTTTAAAATCTGAATTCGACGATTTTCACCTCCGGAAGATTCCTGTCTCCCGGGTATGCGCTCATCTCCCGAAAGACTAGGCTGGGTGATGATGGTGATGAATGTTCATTACAAAACTGCGCATACTTATTTGCTCTTTACGTCGTTGACTTTGTTGCTATCCACACTAACCAAGCTGTGGAAATTTTGCAATAGTTTATTTTCAAAAATGACCAATTTGTATATGACAAATAAAATGGGAGGCGTTGGCCTCCCATTTTACTTTTTATAAATCATCAAGTTAAGCTTTTTGCAAGCTCACTCTTTTGGACTTAGACATCCAAGAAAACACCGCGCACACTACGATGAAAGCGGCACTCGCAGCGGCCAGAGAGAGCGTTACTGACGCCGTCATGCCCAGAGCCACAAAGCCGATACACGAGACAAGTGCAACAGCAAGTGCATAAGGCAACTGAGTCGCGACATGGTCAATGTGATTACAACGCGCCCCGGTCGATGACAAAATCGTGGTATCTGAAATCGGCGAGCAGTGATCACCAAAGACTGAACCAGCCAAGACTGCACTCAACATCGGTAGCATCAACGCAATGTCGGTCGCGCCCGCCATGTCACCAGCGATTGGCAACATAATGCCAAACGTACCCCAAGAGGTGCCGGTTGAAAACGCCATCAAACCGGAAAGCAGGAACAGAATCACAGGTAGCCAATGGGAATCAATATTGCCTTGCGCCATCGTCGACAAGTACGAGCCTGTTTTCATGTCGCCAATCACCGAGCCGATCGTCCAGGCAAACACAAGAATCAAAATCGCGCCAAACATTGATTTCGCGCCAATCCACAAGGTGCGAGCAATTTCGACCAAGGCAAGGCCCTGTTTTAGCACGGTAAACAGCGCTACTGCTAGACCGACTAAACCACCGTAAATCAGTGAAGTGCCAACATTCGTATTTTCAAATGCTCCCAGAAAATTAAACGCTTTTCCATCGGCAGCCAGCGCTTGTGCGCCGGTATAAAGCATCGAAGCCACAGTGGCAATAATCAGAGCAACGATTGGTAAGACGAGATCGGATACTTTTCCTTTTTCGCTTTCTCGGATATCCAGCTCTTCGTCGATTTCATGGGCTTCTTTAAGATCGGTTTCCGCGTCATTGTCGAATCCACGTCCTTGCGAAGCGGCAATTTCATGCTCACGCATCTTACCAATATCAAGGCCAAACCAAGCGACAGCAAACACCATCAGCAAGGCAAAGATCGCGTAAAAGTTCATTGGAACCAAACGCAGGTAAGCCCCTAACGCTGAATATTCAGTGATGCCATGTGAAACCAAAATACCGCCGATGATGGTCATGATGTACGCACCCCAGCTTGACGCTGGCATCACGACACACATCGGCGCGGCGGTGGAGTCGAGAATGTAAGCCAGCTTGGCGCGAGAAACGTAGAATCGATCGGTAACTGGGCGAGAAATTGCGCCCACAGCTAGGCTGTTAAAGTAGTCATCAACAAAAATGAACACGCCTAAAAATGCGGCAAGCAATTTAGAACCGCGCTTACTTTTTACTCGCGATTGTGCCCATTCTGCAAAGGCGCGAGTACCGCCGGAAAGAGTGAGTAACGCTGTAGTCATACCGAGTAGCAAAAGAAAACCCACAATACTCATGTTCCAAGTATTGAGGCCGCCATCTTCAACGAAAACGGCTGATACTTTTTCACCAACATAAGTGGCTGCGTTGATTACAGAGTAACTGTTGAGCAAAATGGCTCCGAGAATGATACCAACGCCCAGAGAAACCAGCACCTTACGGGTCAATATCGCTAGGGTAAGGGCTACTATTGGCGGTAGTAAAGAAATCGGAGATGTAGAAAAATCTATTAAATTCATGATCTTCAAAAACCAGTTTTTGGTTAGAGATCTACTGCAGAACAAACCGTCAGAAAAATTTCCGATGTTTTTGTTGAACTAAGCGACAGGGAAGTGAACACTTCACCCAACCCTACAGTAGCGCTCCATAGTTTATACATAAAAGACTATGGCAGTGTTGTTCCTATTCGAATACAACACCAGCAAGCCGCTTTGATATGCAACTTACTTCGGCAACTTACACCTTTCACTATTATTCATTGGCATCACCCCAATAATAGTTACTCTTTGTCGTTGCGCCTCTACGGCGATAACTTATTTTTAACCATTTATTGTTTATAAAAACAACAAACCAACTAAGTTACCGCATCAGGTAGACGTCATTGTACTCATCCTCATTGGCTTTGCAATACATCTGTCTAAAAACATCACCTAATAAAACAAGGAAAAATGGTCACGATATGTATCCTGTTGCGCCAGTATGTAAAAAAGGAGGCGTCATTTTTATCACGCTCAACTATGAATCATAGATATGAATTACACTCAATGCATAACATTTGTCACAGAAATTTGCGCGGCTAGCATATGTCTATAGTAAAGACGTGAGATATAAAGTTAGTAACGATTAAACAATAAAAAAAACACTATAAATATTGCTTATATCGTATTTAGCGTTAATATTAGCAACGTAAAGAATTTAATCTTATTCGTTTTATCTGAACCTCGATATTATTATTGCGATGTCGACTTACTTAACATAGGAAAGGTTATGTCGGAACTAACAAAGACTCTACTTAATATTCGCAGCCTACGTGCTTACTCAAGAGAACTCACTCTAGAGCAACTAGAAGAAGCATTAGACAAACTGTCAACGGTTGTTGCTGAACGTCAAGAAGCGGAAGCGGAAGAGCGTGCGGCAAAAGCTGAACAAGAAGCAAGACTGGCTGCGATTGCAGAGCAGATTGCAAAAGATGGCATTGACGTTGATGCGCTAATCAGCGCGCTTTCTGGCGAAACCAAAAGCAAGAGCAAAGGTAAAAGTAAACGTGCTCCACGTCCTGCCAAATACAAATATGTTGATGTGAACGGCGAAGAAAAAACTTGGACAGGCCAAGGTCGTACTCCATCAGCAATTCAAGCGCAGTTAGATGCAGGTAAATCTCTAGAAGATTTCGAAATCTAAGCTTTGCATTATATAAAAAGGCTCCTTGCGGAGCCTTTTTTGTTTTCTATTTAACGTTCCCAATACGCTTCTTCTAAGCTATCTTCCCGTTCTGGTAAGCCACGTGACAAACGCGGTGAGTGCTGAGCAAGAACTTCATAACTGGCACGATTTGCATACTTACACACTTGAGAAAAAGATGAATAAGTGAGAAATTCGTGCACATGCTTGCTTGAGTTGGGCACATTCTCTTTGTGGTATTTATTCGCCGCCATATCGTGCAACACCGCAGAAAGCGCCGCATCGCCCGCACCATTGGTATTTTTAATTTTCTCAGGGCCGCCCATATATGGTGAAATATGTGAATAAACCTTAATTGGGTTTTCACATGAGGCTTTTCGCGTCGGGCGACTAAATTCATAGCGATTAAACTCTGCAATGCAGCCTGGCAAAAGAGGCAGTGATGTTTCACGTTTTGCACTTTCTTCGGTGTAACCGGCCATAAATAACCCAAGCGGACCAGCGGTACACAATACCAAGTCAGCCCAATCGAGAGTTTTATCTGAAGCCGCAAGCGGATCGCTTTCACCAGTTAATGCCTCGGCTTCGTCTTCGTTCATCGCCACGACCGTGACATGATCATGGATAAATGCTTGCCAAAACTGTGGATCATCCTGAATAACAAACTTAGTACCAAGGGTTAGTACGACGGGCACATTATATTTCTTCGCGTACTCGATCGCTTTCATTGTCGCTTCCGGCATGGGGTCGCCTTCTTTACAACGAATCAAATAAGCCGTCAAAACCAGAGCTGATGCTTTTTTAAAAATCTTTTCAGGAATACTTTGCGGTTTCAATTGGTTCATTTGGCCTTCACTGATCGCGAACGTTCGTTCACCGTCTTCGGTAATTAGCGCAAAACAGCGGCCTATTGCTCCATCCACACCTTGCAAGTAATTGAGATCCATACGGCTGGATGTATTACATAAATAACGATAGCCGTAACTGCCAATTTTAATATCTTGGCTCATGACACCGAGTAGCGTTGAGCGATCATCGGCCAATACAGAGTAATTATGCAATGTATTTCCTATTGTCCCGCCCGCATATTCGTTGGTGATCAAATTCTCTTGCTTTAATTGCTGATAAAGTGCTTCTGCCGTTTGGTCATCAATAACCAATGAGTGACCTTTACTCAGACCGTATTTCTCAATCATCTCTGACGTCACTTTCGCTTCAATATCCACCAAAGTTTGGTCAATACCGATAACATGTGTACGCGTCATTCGTTTGCTTTCCTGCGCTTGGCTCACCAGCGGATCGCGGGCATGTACAGGAAAATAATGCTTTGATTTGCGTTGTCCGGGAAATTTCATAGTGTTCGTCTGAGTAAGGGGTTAAAAAAGAGAGCGGATTCTAACCTGCTGCCTAACCAGCGGCAATAAAGGCAATTATAGCAAACGTTTGCCCTGCTCTTTTTCTTTTGCGTACGATTATTCCCCTTCCATAAAGCCCAGATCAGGTAGCTGATCGAGGTGTTCGGCGTAACGTTTGAGATTGAATTTTCCTTCATTTCGCATCACATCAAAAATCTCTATTGAAACAGCGCATGCCATCATCGCAATGGCTTCCTCACGCGAATGGCCAGTCATCATTAAACGCATCAAGGTTTCTTTCACTTTAATTGGATTGCTATCTTCGAGTTGATTTTCGATGACTTCAATCAATTCTGCTTCTTCTATAAACTGGTTTTCGTTACTCATAAACTCTGTTCCGATTTGAAATTTGGCCCACTATGCCACAGTTCGCTTTTCTCTACGCACTCTATTATCGATGGCAGAACTATTTTGCGGGAAAATTCGGCAAAACGATTTGTGATTGCCGTCGCGGATCTGTTGCCGCTGTATGCTTTCTGTTAGAATCTGCGTCCAGTTAATTGAAGTGGTGTTAAGTAATGTCTGATAACAGCCAAAAGAAGGTCATCGTTGGCATGTCCGGCGGTGTAGATTCATCGGTTTCTGCCTATCTCCTCAAACAACAAGGCTATCAAGTCGAAGGCCTATTTATGAAGAACTGGGAAGAAGATGATAACTCTGAGTATTGTACCGCAGCCGAAGATTTAGCGGACGCTCAAGCTGTTTGCGATAAACTTGGCATTCACCTGCATACGATTAATTTTGCCGCAGAATATTGGGACAATGTGTTCGAATATTTCCTTGCCGAGTACAAAGCAGGTCGAACGCCAAACCCAGACATTCTTTGTAACAAAGAAATTAAGTTCAAAGCCTTCCTTGAGTTTGCCGATGAAGTTCTTGAGGCAGACTACATTGCGATGGGTCACTACGTGCGTCGTACCTTCCCCGCTAACGGTGAAAAGCCGCAAATGCTGCGTGGTTTGGATGGCAATAAAGACCAAAGTTACTTTCTGTATACCCTGAGCCACGACCAAGTGGCGCGCAGCCTTTTCCCGGTTGGTGAACTGGAAAAACCCGAAGTACGCCGTATCGCTGAAGAACAAGGTTTGATCACCGCGAAGAAAAAAGACTCGACCGGTATCTGCTTTATCGGCGAACGCAAATTCACCGATTTTCTTAGCCGCTATTTGCCCGCTCAACCGGGCAACATTGAAACGCCAGAGGGTGAAGTCGTTGGCCAGCACCAAGGTTTGATGTACCACACTTTAGGTCAACGTAAAGGCTTGCACATTGGTGGCCGCAAAGGCGGTGGCGGTAATGAAGATCCTTGGTTTGTGGCCGAAAAAGATCTGCAACGCAATGTGCTCATCGCCGTACAGGGGCAAGAGCACCCGCTGTTGAAATCTGAAGGCTTAGTGGCTTCTCAACTGCACTGGGTGGATCGTGAGCCAATTCGCGAAGTGATGAAATGCAGCGTAAAAACTCGTTATCGCCAGCAAGATATTGCTTGTACAATCATTCCTATTGATGATGACAACATTAAAGTGATCTTTGATGAGGCGCAAATTGCCGTAACTCCAGGGCAATCGGCGGTTTTCTATCAGGGCGACGTTTGCCTTGGTGGCGGTATCATCGAAAAACGCATTCCATACACTCAAGCTTAGGAGACGTTACGTGGCGAATACACTTTATGACCGCACTATCGCATTTGCTGGCATGTGCCAAGCTGTGGCACTGGTTCAAGAAGTGGCGAAAAACGGACATTGTGATCAAGATGCCTTTGAAACGTCGATGAAAGCCATCGTGAATACCAATCCAGCCAACACACTGGATGTATTTGGCCATGAGCAAAGCCTCAAATTGGGGTTGGAGTGTCTGGTCAAAGGCATCGACAGTACCCCTTCTGGCAACGAAATTACTCGCTATCTGATCAGTCTGATGGCCTTGGAAAGAAAGCTGGTACGTCGTAACGATGCAATGGCTCAGCTCGGCGACAGAATTCAGATGTTACAGCGTCAAACCGAGCACTACGATCTCCTTGAAGAGCAGATGCTAAGCAACTTAGCGAGCGTTTATCTTGACGTAGTGAGTCCGATTGGCCCACGCATTCAGGTAAACGGAACCCCTGCTATGCTGCGTCAAACTGCCAATCAGCATAAGGTTCGGGCACTACTGCTCTCTGGTATTCGCTGCGCCGTATTGTGGCGTCAGGTTGGCGGCAAACGTCGCCATTTGATTTTCGGTCGTAAGAAGATGATCGAACAGGCCCAAATTCTCTTGGCCAGAATGTAACTGTTTAGCTCGCGATAAAACGCGAGCTAACTTTTTCAGGCTAAAATAAACCCGCGCAAACGATTGCGCAATATTCGTGACAATTGCCACAGTTATTGGTATAACGCTCACAAAATTTAGAAACCCAATTCAGGAGAACATCATGGAACTGTCAGCATTGACAGCTGTTTCACCAGTAGACGGCCGTTACGGAAGTAAGACGATTGCATTGCGCGAAATCTTCAGCGAATACGGTTTACTTAAGTACCGTACTATCGTTGAAATCCGTTGGTTACAAAAGCTTGCAGCAACCGATGCAATCAAAGAAGTCCCAGCGTTCAGTGCCCAAGCTAACCAATTCCTTGATGACATCGCGGCAAACTTTTCTGAGCAAGATGCACTTCGTATTAAAGAGATCGAACGCACCACTAATCACGACGTTAAAGCGGTTGAATATTTCCTAAAAGAAAAAGTGGCGGACGAGCCTGAACTGCACGCAGTAAACGAATTTATCCACTTCGCTTGTACCTCAGAAGACATCAATAACACCTCTCACGCTCTGATGCTTAAAGAAGCACGTGAAACGGTGATTCTGCCAGAAATCCGTAACCTGATTGACGCCATCAAAGCGTTGGCAGTGGAATATCGCGACATTCCTCTTCTATCTCGTACTCACGGTCAGCCAGCTTCTCCATCCACCATGGGTAAAGAGATGGCAAACGTGGCGTACCGAATGGAGCGTCAATACAAGCAGATCGAGAATGTTGAGATCCTAGCGAAAATCAACGGCGCGGTCGGTAACTACAACGCTCACCTTTCTGCTTATCCAGAGCTTGATTGGCACAAATTCTCAGAAGAGTTCATCACTGAGTCGCTTGGCGTGACTTGGAACCCATACACAACTCAGATCGAACCACACGATTACATCGCTGAGCTGTTTGATGCCGTGGCCCGTTTCAACACCATTTTGATTGACTTCGATCGTGACGTTTGGGGTTACATTGCCCTTGGTCACTTCAAACAAAGAACCATTGCTGGCGAAATCGGCTCTTCAACTATGCCGCACAAAGTGAACCCAATCGACTTTGAAAACTCGGAAGGTAACCTTGGTCTTGCCAATGCGGTATTCGGTCACCTAGCGCAAAAACTGCCTATCTCTCGTTGGCAACGTGACCTAACTGACTCAACGGTTCTGCGTAACCTAGGTGTGGGTGTTGGTTACGCCATCATCGCTTACACATCGACGCTTAAAGGCATCAGCAAGCTGGAAGTCAACCGTGAGGCACTACTTGCTGAACTGGACAAAAATTGGGAGGTTCTGGCTGAGCCAGTCCAAACGGTGATGCGCCGTTACGGCATTGAAAAACCATACGAGAAGCTGAAAGAGCTCACTCGTGGTAAGCGCGTAGACGGTGAAGCGATGCGTCAATTCATCGACGGCCTTGAGCTTCCAGAGCACGAAAAAGCGCGTTTGAAAGAGATGACGCCAGCAAACTACATCGGTCAAGCGATTGAGCTGACTGATAAACTGTAAGTCGCTCAGCGTTAAAAAAAGGTTGATGCAAAAACATCAACCTTTTTTTGTTCAGCAAACTTTATTATTGCTTTTGGAAAAAGAGAGTAATCGTCCCGACCTCGATACCAAACTTCTTGATTTTGGTCAAATTGAACACATGCTTGTCATCTTGACGATACAGCCAATCATCAAAAGCAACCGTCACCGTGCCGTCATCCATTTTCAGTTCAAAGTCGTACCGCCATTGCAGCGCATTGCCCTGCTCGGCGCCGTGAGCCACGCCAATAATATCGTCAGCTTCTCCTTGATACTGGCCATTCGCTAGGCGAGTAATTGTCCAGATGCGCTGGTCGACTTCGCCATCATCAAACACGAAGTCTTCCACCAGCGTAAGTTGGTTACCACTGACTTGGCCGACAATAGTGACCTCAAATCGCCGCGTCTGCTGGCCACTGTAATCTTGCACCATACCCCATGCGTGTGTCTTTCCTGCAAAATAGCCAAAAAGATCAAAAGTCGGCGAGGTTGCTTTGTACTGGTTGAGATCCGCTGAACACGCACTCAACAGAAAACACAAGCAGGTGATCAACCAGCTTTTCATCCCATTCGCTGGTAATGTCAATGTCCATTTCATCGGCTTACCTGCCCTATCAGTTGTTGACGAAGCTGCGGATAATTGCTCTGCGGCGATAACCAAATGGATAAAAAAGCGTCATTGAGCTCTTCATCGGCCACATAGCCAATCACTTCGTAGTCACTTTGCGCCAAGCGTTTAAACATCAGTTGTCCAGTTTGCCCGTTGGTCAAATAGGTCAGGCTATCACCCGTTTGAACATCCGGAAAAAGCTCACTGAGGACCGCTATCCAACGTTGTTGCGCCGCTTTCGAAAAACCGAGTTTTTGCCACTGCTGCTGCGTTGCTTTGAGCAGATCTTTTTGGCTGATATCACGCAGGTAATTGATCTCCAGAGCTAATGGATGAGGACTGACATCCGCCCCCTGTTCAAAACGCCCGGTTGAGGTCAAAAGGCGAGACTGGTAGATATCAAAAAACAGCCAGCTTAGCTGCGCCTCGCCAACGGTGCGCCATTGGCGCCAATTCTGGGTATCCGCACCGCTCAGTTGCGCTTTCACCGGCAACGCAACGCTCATCACAATAAACATCATTGCAATCAGTGTGTGCTTAACACGCGCTTTCACGAACGAAATTTTCATTGTCGTATACCTTGAGTATGCAAAACGTTATCAATATCCACTGCATCAACAAAATGAAGGCCGTCAGCAAAAAGCCGTAACCAAACTGCACCGCGCCCAACTGCTCACCCGCGATGTAACTCAACGCGCCTGCGATGCCGCCAATCAAACAGACTTGCGCGCGGCGAAAGCGTCTGATAACCGAAATGAGCTGGCTGGCATACCAAGCAAACAGCCACCACAAGCAGACCATCCACAGCGGTAACGCATCGGAGACAAAGTTGAGCAGCTCAACTTGCTGGTTTATGCTGTCCAACACTATGCCACTGATGGCAACTATAGCGATGCTTTTCAGCTGCCGAGGCTGGGTTTTCCAACTCCACAGCAAGGTGGCAATCACATAGCCGAGCGCTGCCCACTGCCAAGTCTCTTTGCCGAGCACGCACAAAAACCAGCCAAGTTGAAACCAAGTCGAGACAAGCAACAATCGCATCATGCAGGCCGCTGAAAAGTCATGTGCACTGTGCTGATGGTGCGTGCTAAAAAGCCCCCTTCACAGTAGCTCAGGTAGTAGCGCCACATGCGAATGAAGCGTTCGTCATAACCCAAAGCACGCACTTCAGTTTCGGCTTGATTAAAGCGACGGTGCCAGTGTGCCAAGGTTTTGGCATAGTCGAGGCCGATATCGTAAAGATCCCTCAACAGCAAGTCGCTGTGTTGTGTGGTTGCCTGAGTCAACGAGGTCACGGAAGGCAAAAAGCCACCGGGGAAAATGTATTTCTGGATGAAATCGACGTTATCGCTGTAGTACTCATAACGCTGATCGGCGATGGTAATAGCCTGAATCGCCATCAGACCACCGGGTTTCAGCAGTGATTGGCAGGTCTTGATGTAAGATGGCAAGTACTGCTTACCCACCGCTTCAATCATTTCAATCGAAACCAGCTTGTCAAATTGACCGCGCAGATCGCGATAATCTTGCTTGAGCAGGGTGAGCTGCTCAGACAAGCCAAGCTTGTCGACCAACTGCTGGGTGTATTCGTATTGCTTCTCAGAGATGGTGGTGGTGGTCACCTTACATCCGTAGTGCTTAGCCATGTAGACCGCCATCGCTCCCCAGCCTGTGCCGATTTCGATCACGTGGTCACTGGACTTGAGTTTCAACTGTTGGCACAAACGATCCATCTTTTGGATTTGCGCTTGCTCTAAGCTGTCGGTCTCCTGCTGAAAAATCGCCGACGAGTAGAGCATATTTTCATCAAGAAAAGCACGATAGAGATCGTTACCAAGATCGTAGTGCGCATGAATGTTCTTTTTCGAGTTTTGCTGGGTATTGCGATTTGCCCAGTGGGCCATTTTATACACTAGCTTGCTCAGCCAGCTACTTTGCTCTTCCAAACCGTCTAAGGCCGCTAAGTTGAGGGCCATCAGCTTCATCAGAGCCGTGAGATCCGGGCTGTCCCACCAACCGTCCATGTAGGCTTCTCCGGCAGCAATACTGCCACCGCGTAACACACGCGAGTAAAAGCCGGGATGTTTGACTTCGATCGTCGCAACGACATTTGTCCCAGAGAGATCGTTACCCGGGGTACCAAAGCGCTCGCTGCGTTCGCGACTCTCAGTGTGAAAGCTTTCAATAACGGTCAGAGTGCCCGTTTCCATCTTCTGCAGACATTGGAAAATGATTCTGCGCGCCGCCTTTTGCGTGGTAGAGAGCTGACGAGGCATAACCATGGATGACGTATTTAGCATGCAGAATTCTCCTTGCGCTTTTTATTTTTTGTCTCTGTTGCTGACGTTTGCTTGTCTGGGTGCGAATCAGACTGGTATTTAGGATGGGAATAAAAGGGAGCCCCTTTTAGCCACAGCTTTAACGCATGCCAATAAATACCGAACACCACTTTTACTGTCTGGCTCGGCATTTTGATCAACTGCATCAACAAGTTTTTGCTGTTGAATGGCAACGCTTTCATCGCCATGGTCGCATCGAAGTGTTTTTCGCCTTTGTGGCACTCAAGATGAACACTCAAGTGATCACCAAGTGGTTTCAGTCGCCATTGATATTGTTGATCGAGTGGGTTAAACGGCGACACATGGAACGCTTTTTGTTGCGTCCAACCATATGTTTGGTCGTCTTGATTGGCAGACACCGCATAGTAGTGGCGCTCATTCCACGGTGTGTTACTCACTTCCGCCAACATGTAGCGCCAGTTCCCCTCAGCGTCATGCAAGTAATAAAAATTGACCGGACTGAAGTAGAGCCCGAGATAACGTAGATGACAGACTGCGATCACTTTCCCCTGGCAATCGACCCCAGTCAGTTGGCGTACTTTCTCTTGCACCGCCGTTTTTAGATCGCCGCTGCCTAGGTAGTCACTGCGTTTCCATCTCGCCCAATGCCACCAGCGCTGGCCGAAACCCCAAACGGACTGCTGCAATGTTTCCAGCTCATCGAGATCAATCGCTGGCATAAACAGTGGGTAATTCAACGCGTGTTGTACCGGCGTAAAGCGCCTATGACGCACAGTGCCGACGTACAACTGACTTTGGGCTGGGCTTGCCATCATGCCGCTCCTTTGTGCTGCGCCTCAGATTGCGCTGCAGCAGAGATTGCTTTCACCACGTCGAGCGCACTGCGCACGCCATCTTCGTGAAAACCGTTGTACCAATAGGCGCCGCAAAACCAAGCTTGATGTTGCCCTTGGATCTCTTCACGACGTGCCTGAGCGGCAATCGACTGAGTGGTAAAGACCGGATGGTGGTAGACAAAACGGCGCAGAATTTTGTCTGGTTGAATCGCTTCGCTGCGATTTAGCGTGACGCAAAACGTGTGCTCTGATTGGATATGCTGCAAGATGTTCATGTTGTAAGTCAGTGAAGGCAGGCGCTGCGCTTCTTCGGCATGACCATCTAAAAAATAGTTCCATGAGGCCCAAGCGGCTTTGCGTTTGGGTAATAACGAGGTGTCAGTATGCAGAACCACTTCATTGGCTTGGTAGGCCATATCCGACAAAATCTCGGTTTCCGCTGTGCTGGCATCGTGCAACATGTGCAACGCTTGATCGCTGTGGCAGGCGAAAATCACTTGATCGAACCACTCGGTTTGGCCATTGACATGCAGTACCACCTTATCCGCTTGGCGCACCACTTTGCTGACCGGGCTATTTAAACGAATCTTATCGGCGAAACCTTGTGTCAGTGGAGGAATATACGCCTTGGAGCCCCCCTTAATCACGTACCACTGTGGGCGGTTGGTGATGTCCAACAAGCCGTGATTGAGGAAAAAACGCAAGAAGAAAGTCAGCGGAAACGCGCGCATGTCAGCCAAAGTCGAAGACCAGATTGCTGCGCCCATAGGCAGAATATAGTTATCACTAAAATAGTCACTGAAGCTATGTAACTGCAAAAACTCGCCGAGTGTCTGCACTTGCGCTGAGGAATCCTGCGCCGCCTGCTTGGCCAGACGGTTGAAGCGTAAGATTTCGCCGATAAAGCGATAAAACTGTGGCTTAAACCAATTGCGTTTTTGCGCAAACAGCGTGGTGGCGGTGTGTCCGTTGTACTCTAGACCATTGCTGTCGTTGCGCACACTGAAACTCATCTGCGTCGGCAAGCCTTGCACACCAATTTCGTCCATCATTTTCATGAAGTTGGGATAGGTGCGGTCGTTATAAACGATAAACCCAGTATCAATCGCGTAGTTCTGGCCATCTTTTTCTATCTCCACGGTGGCGGTGTGACCACCGACATAATCGTTGGCTTCGAACAAAGTGACATCGTGCTCTTTGTGTAGGTAGTAACCGCAGGTGAGCCCTGAAATTCCAGTGCCTATAATCGCAATCTTCATGCTTGATCCTTATTATTAAACAGCAGTTTTGACGTTAGCCACCTTTGCCCAGCGATAAGGCAAGCAAGCGATTAAACGTAGGATGGTGGTAAAGCCTGCGGGGAAATAGAGGAACTCTTTGCCCGCGTTCAGTTGAGTTCGAATGGCTTGTGAAGCTTCATCGACCGATATCATCATCGGCATAGCAAAGGTGTTTTTATCGGTCAAAGGCGTTTGTACAAAACCCGGGAAAACCACCGAGACGGTGATACCTTTAGGTTGCAAGTCAAGAGCCAGACTTCTGGCAAAGTAGCTCACTGCGGCTTTCGACGCGCCATAAGCTTCTGCTCTTGGCAACGCAAGCTCTGAGGCAATCGAGCCGACAATCACTAATCGATGCTCTGCTTGAAAGTGATGTTGGCAACCCTCAATGCAGTTCACCACGCCCATCACGTTCACATTCATCACTCGTGCCACTAGTTTGGCATCCACCACGCCATGGTCGAGGTATTCGCAGTCGCCAGCGTTGAAAATCCACATGCTTGGGGTAAAAGGCAGAGCCGCCAAAGCCTTTTTCGTCTGCTCATAGTCAGTGACATCAAACTGCAAGCAGGAAATACGGGGGCTGTGTGCCGCTAACTCATTCAATGCGGCTTGGTTACGCCCACACGCAATCACGTCAACGCCACTCGCCGCGTAATCTTGGGCAAGTTTTTTGCCGATGCCTGAGGTCGCGCCAGTGATTAAAACCGCTGTACTCATTGCCCTAGCCTCTTTTTAATCGCCTTAATGACACTACCGAGCAGCGGCAGATGTTCATAAAGCATTTCGCCAAGATCAAAGTAGTCGCGGTGATAAATCACCTTACCCTCAGAAAAACGTAGATGGGAAACGCCCTGCACTTCAATCGCACAGCCTTGTTTGAGCTTGGGGTGTTGCAGTGTCATGGTCCAAGTAATAAAGCCTTTGTCTTCCATTTGGCAGCGCTCATGGATAGAGAAATCACAGCGAATCACATTGCGATACAAAGCCTGAAAGTAATCAAATAGATTGGAAAAGCCTTCGAGACGATGCGCGGCATCTTCAAACACCACGTCTTGGTGGTAAATCTGCTCAAGTAAAAACAGATTGTCCTTACTCAAGGTTTGATAACATTGCGCCACCCGTGATACATCCATTAACACCGCCTCCCAGATTAGTTGTACAACTTTTATCTACGTACAAGATAGAACAGCTTGTCAAAGTTGTACAAGAATTATTTTGTATAAGTATCTTGTGCAATTTGATACGCAAAAAAGAGAGGAAGCGATCACTGAATATGAAAAAGGCTTGGTTTTTCAACCAAGCCTTGAGTAAGAGCAGATGCACTGGGGTTAGAACTGTCCACCACGTAGAGCAGAGATTCGTTTATCCAGTGGCGGGTGGCTCATCAGCAGTTCAGTCAGCGACTGTTTACCATTGATGCCAAACGCCATCATAGTGCCATCCAGTTTCGACTCTTGGCTGATCTTCAAACGCTCCAGCGCCGCAATCATTTTCTCTTTACCCACTAAGCGAGCCGCGCCTGCATCAGCGTGGAACTCACGGTGGCGGCTGTACCACATGGTGATAAAGCTAGCGAGGAAACCAAAGACCAACTCCAGAGCGATAGAGACACCAAAGTAGACCATCATGTTGCTGCCTTCGCCCTCTTCATCGTCGTTTGAAGCCACCATATTGGCAATAAAACGCGATAGGAAGATAACAAAGGTGTTCACCACGCCTTGCATTAACGTCATGGTCACCATGTCGCCATTGGCAATATGGCTCACTTCATGGGCCAAGACCGCTTCAGCTTCATCACGGGTCATGTTATGCAACAGCCCGGTTGAAACGGCCACCAGTGAATCGTCACGTTTCGCCCCTGTGGCAAACGCATTGATGTCTGGTGAATCGTAGATGGCCACCGTCGGCATACCAATGCCCGCTTGCTGCGCCTGACGGCTAACCGTTTGCAGCAACCAATGTTCGGTTTCGTTACGTGGGCTTTCAATCACCATGCCGCCAACAGAGCGCAATGCCATGCTCTTTGACATCATCAGCGAGATGAACGCACCACCAAAACCAAACACCGCCGCCATAACCAGTAACCCGGATAGGCTGCCCGGTTTCATTCCGGTAACGGCGTAAACAATATTCAACACTAAGCTCAGTACCAATACGACAGCTAGGTTGGTGATTAAGAACAACATGACTCGCTTCATGACTTTTCTCCAGGGAAGCTTTTTACTTTAACGTCAGTGTGATCTGACTTCTTTGACTGATAGATATAGTCTAATTTTTTTAAAACAAGGTTAAGCGATAAATTGCAACATTTGTTTACTAATAGATGGTGGGTAATGATGTATAAAATAGGCAAAAATAACGCATAGTTATTTAAACAAAATCGTTAGACTTTGGTCTTATTGTGGTTCTTGTTGATCATGATAGATTCTCTAGCAGACAAAACAACGTCGATGAATTCTCGAAGTACGGCTAGGTAGGGAATTGAGATTGACGTCATCCATCAAACTAAGGGAATGATTATGGTAGAGTCAAACAACTATCAAATGGCGATTGATCTATTGTGCTGCCATCTGGGAATTTCTGAAGAGGAAGCGAAGCAACAACTAGGCATTTCGACAGAGCAGCAGGTTGCCAAGCAAATCTCTGATACTCAGCAAGCTCTTATGGGGCTGGTGCAAGACAAGTAAGTTTTGAATACGCAAGAAGGGCTGCCAACAGGCAGCCCTTCTTCTTTTTATTTGAGCGATTATCTTGGCACGTTATGCCCCAAGTAGTGCAGTGACATCAATGTACTTACCCAAATCTTTGCGCTTGGCTTTGGGAATATAAGGAATTTCTCCGAGCTTAGGCACCGCTAAGCGCGTTTCCAACATTTCAATGATGTCGGCATAGTGTTCGGTCCCCGGATTCACTCGATTGGCCACCCAGCCAATCAGGTTCAAGCCGTCGGATTTGATCACTTCTGCCGTTAACAGCGCGTGACTTAAGCAACCTAACTTGATACCGACCACCAAAATAACGGGCAGTTGTTCTTGTTGTACCCAAGTAGACAAACTTTCTTCATCTGAGATGGGCACACGCCAGCCGCCAGCGCCTTCGACTAACACCACATCGGCATTTTGCTTATGCTGCGCCAACTTGTCACTTAGAAGGGCATAGTCAATAGTGACCTGTTCATGTTTCGCCGCAATGTGAGGAGAAGCGGGTAGCTCAAGCGCATACGGGTTAACATCCTCATAAGCAACGTCAACTGTTGCAGCGGCTTGCAGGTGCAGCGCATCGGAATTTCGCCAACCTTCGGCCGTTTTTTCACTGCCCGCAGCCACGGGCTTGTAACCGATCGTTTTTACCTCTCTCGCTGCCAACGCATGAAGAATGGCTTTTGAAGCCACGGTTTTGCCAACATCGGTATCCGTACCTGCAACAAAAAATGCCCTACTCATATCTCTATAACCCCTAAACAAACCTTATAACTGGCCGGTACATGCCCCAGATGGTTTTGAAATGTTTGATACTCGCGCTCAACCTGCGTCAATACTTTGCGGCTGGTTAAACCATGTGAACGACCACTTACGTGATTCGCCCCAATACCTTTGAGATCTCGCATCACGGCAAACGCTGATGGGTACCAAACTGTGATGTCGGTCAAGTCTAGATGATGGTTATGGCAATGAGATTGCGCTAACGCAATTTTTACCTGATTGGCGGAGATGAAATGGTTGACGTGTTGATATGCATCAATTTTTTGCCACGCGGTTTTCAGCTCCAGCAGTGAACCATCCAACAATGTGGAGAAAAACGCCATGCCTTTTGGCTTGAGCACGCGTTTGATTTCTCTCAGCGGATAGGCCAAATCCTGGCACCACTGCAAAGCCAAGCTGCTAAAAACGTAATCAAATTTAGTGGCAGAAAAAGGCAAAGCTTCGGCATCAGCAACCTGATAGGTGACGCGCCAATCGCCACAGCGTTTGCGAGCCGTTGCTAACATCTGTGGCGAGAGATCAGCGCACACCACCGAAGCTCCCCTATCTCGCAGCAACTCTGAGAAATAGCCAGTACCGCAGCCAAGATCTAAAACACGCCGCCCAGTGAGGTCTTCTGGCATTTTCTCCAGCAACCGATGACCCACATCACGCTGAAACGCCGCGTGTTGATCGTAAGTTTTCGCTGCTTTACCAAACGCCAAGGCAATCGCCTGTTTATCGCTATTGGCTGTGTCGGTTAATAATGCTTGCTTCACTTGCTCTCTCCCATCGCCTGCAGCAAACTGCGAGCCAGCACTTTAAGTTGCTCGGTATTGTGGTTAGCGGTGAGGGTAATTCTCAAACGCGAAGTTCCTTGTAAAACGGTTGGCGGACGAATCGCCGTCAGCCATAAGCCTTGCTGGCGACAGTGCTCAGAGACAGCCATCGTGCGTTGTGCATCACCTATAATCCAAGGTTTTATTGGTGTCGATGTATCAACGTAGCCCGCCTCATTTTTCAGCAACAGAGCATACGTTTGTTGCAACTCATCTAACTTTTCTCTTCGCCAACGTTGCGTACGTATCATCTCAATCGCGTGGGTTAAGGCAAACGCCTGAGCGGGTGGAATCGCCGTCGAATAGACATGATGACGGGCAAATTGGGCCAGATAGTCGCCAGTGGATTGGTCGCATAAGATCGCCGCACCAGACAAGCCAAACGCTTTGCCAAAAGTGACCACCAAAAGCTCTGGTTTAATCGCAGCCAAATCGCAACTGCCCCGCCCTTCCTCGCCAAGCACGCCAATGCCGTGGGCATCATCGATCGCCAGCCAAGCGTTTTTTTGCTTGGCGACCTGAGCAATGTTTGCCAACGGAGCGAGATCGCCATCCATACTGAAAACGCCCTCAGTAACCACGAGGCTGCACCCTTTTGCATCCAGCAAAGTATCGAGATGACGAGTGTCGTTATGCTTCCACCGTTTCATCGTCGCGGACGAAAGGTGGCCAGCTTCCTGCAAAGAGGCGTGATTAAGTTTATCTTGGTAAAGAAAATCGCCTTTTTCTAACAAACTGAACAACATGGCTTGATTGGCCGCAAAGCCCGAGCCAAACAAGATGGCCCGTTCAAAGCCTAACCAATCGCATAAGGCTGCTTCAAGGTTGCTGTGCGCCGGGGAAAACCCCGTCACCATAGGCGACGCGCCACTGCCACAGCCGTATAAACTCAGTCCTTGCTGCCATGCGCGCACTAGTGACTGGTCGTTTGCTAAACCCAAATAATCATTGGCAGAGAAGTTGATATAGCGTTTGCCATCACATTCGAGCTCGGTTTGGTTGCCAGAGAAAATCACCTGAGTGCGCCGGCTCAAACCTTGCTGCGCTCTTTGCGAAAGCGCGCCTTCAATTCTGGACTTAAACGCTGGCGTCATAAAACAGGTCGTCTTTCGCCGGACGAGCAGCCACTCGTTCTACCACGCGATCAAGCAAGTCGTTTTCTTCAATTTCATCCGGTTTTTGCGACACTTGCTGGCGGTTAATCCCCAGCTTGTTAAACAGCAACATGTCTTTGTCTTCGGATGGATTGGGAGTGGTCAAAAGTTTGCAACCGTAGAAAATGGAGTTGGCACCCGCCATAAAACATAAGGTTTGCATCTGCTCATTCATATTTTCACGGCCAGCAGAGAGACGTACCGCCGATTGCGGCATCATGATGCGGGCGATGGCAATTAAGCGAATAAAGTCAAAAGGATCGACATCTTCTGCGCTTTCCAGAGGCGTCCCTTTGACTTTGACCAACATATTGATCGGCACACTTTCCGGATGAACCGGCAAGTTGGCTAATTCCACCAGCAATCCGGCGCGGTCATGGGCACTCTCACCCATGCCAATGATCCCGCCAGAACAGATTTTCATTCCCGCGTCACGCACGTGAGAAAGTGTATCTAGGCGATCTTGATAGGTGCGAGTGGTGATGATGTTGCCGTAAAACTCTGGCGAGGTATCAAGGTTATGGTTGTAATAATCAAGGCCCGCTTCGGCAAGCTGGTTCGCTTGCTCAGGCGTGAGCATACCCAGCGTCATACAGGTTTCTAGCCCCATCCCTTTAACCCCTTGGATCATCTCTTTGAGCAGCGGCATATCACGCTCTTTCGGATTTTTCCACGCAGCACCCATACAAAAACGCGTAGAACCTGCGTTTTTCGCTTTCTGCGCGGCATCCAGCACCCGCTCGACTTCCATTAAGCGCTCTTTCTCAACGTCAGTTTGATAACGAGCACTCTGCGGGCAATACTTGCAATCTTCAGGGCAAGCGCCGGTTTTAATCGACAGCAAAGTGCTGACTTGCACTTGGTTGGCGGGATGGTAATGACGGTGAACTTGCTGCGCTGCAAAAAGCAAATCCATAAAAGGCTTATCCATTAGCTCACGCACTTGTGCATGAGTCCAGTTGTGACGTACTTCCACGTGTATTCCTTGCGTAACTTTTTGTTAAGTCGTTTTCGTTTTGTTGACAGTCTACTGAGTCCCGATAAACTGTCAACGAAATCAAACACAACAAAGTTTACATTGGGTTATTTTTTAAACATCAAATTATTGGAACAACACATGGATTTAGCCTTCGACCGCCGCCACATCTGGCATCCTTACACTTCAACCTTAACACCTCTGACCTGCTATCCGGTCAGTGCCGCGCAAGGTGTGACACTGCAGTTAGAAGACGGTCGAACGCTGGTTGACGGTATGTCCTCATGGTGGTCAGCCATTCATGGCTATAACCATCCACACCTTAACGCTGCGGCGCACGCTCAGATTGATCGAGTTTCCCATGTCATGTTTGGTGGCATCACGCACCAACCCGCCATTAATCTGTGCAAGAAACTGCTATCACTCGCACCGAGCAACCTTGAGCACGTATTCTTAGCCGATTCGGGATCGGTGGCTGTAGAAGTCAGTTTGAAAATGGCGTTGCAATATTGGCACGCCAAAGGTGAATCTCGACCTAAATTCCTCACGTTACGCCACGGCTATCACGGTGATACGTTCGCCGCAATGTCGGTCACCGACCCTGACAACTCCATGCACTCTTTATACAAAGGCTTTTTACCGGAGCATATTTTCGCCAACTCGCCCACGGTCGGTTTTTGGGATGAGTGGAACCCAGACGATTTAGCCCATTTCACCGAGCAAATCAACCAGCATCATACTCAGTTGGCGGCGGTGATCTTAGAGCCTATCGTCCAAGGCGCTGGCGGCATGCGCATCTATCATCCTGAGTTTTTAAAAGGTGTCCGAACGCTTTGTGACCAATATGGCCTGCTGCTGATTGCCGATGAAATCGCCACGGGTTTTGGCCGCACAGGCAAGCTCTTTGCTTGTGAACACGCTGATGTTCAACCGGATATTTTGTGCGTAGGAAAAGCGTTGACGGGCGGTTATATGACGCTGTCCGCTACCTTGACCAGCAAACAGGTCGCCGACACCGTGTGCAGCGGGGAAGCTGGCTGCTTTATGCATGGACCAACATTTATGGGCAACCCCCTCGCCTGCGCGGTTGCAACGGCGAGTTTAGAGCTAATCGAACAAGGAGATTGGCAGAAGCAAACGAGTGAGATTGAGCGACTGTTTTCTCAATTACTACCATCACTGCAAGCTTACCCAATCGTCAAAGAGACGCGCTGGCTAGGCGCGATTGGCGTGGTTGAAACTCATCGTCCAGTCAATATGGAAGAGATCCAAGCTCTGTTTGTCGAGCTCGGCGTGTGGATTCGTCCATTTGGCAAACTGATCTATATCATGCCGCCCTTTATCAGTGAGCGAGAGCATATTGAAAAACTGGTCAACGCCATCGAGAGCGCGTTACAAAGAGAAGAGTGTTTTTTGATATAAAAAAACCCAGCGCAGAGGCTGGGTTTGATATTGATTTGATCAAATTAACCGATGTGCGTTGCGCCGCCCATGTATTTCTGCAGCACTGTTGGGATGGCAATACGACCGTCTGCTTCTTGGTTGTTTTCAAGAATCGCAACCATGGTACGGCCAACGGCCAAACCAGAGCCGTTTAGAGTATGCACCAGCTCTGGTTTCTTCTCTGCTTTACGACGGAAGCGTGCTTGCATGCGACGTGCTTGGAAATCCCACATGTTTGAGCATGAAGAGATTTCACGGTAGGTATTTTGCGCAGGCACCCACACTTCTAAGTCGTAAGTCTTGTGAGAACCGAAACCCATGTCGCCAGTACAAAGTAGCACTTTACGGTAAGGTAGCTCGAGCAGCTGCAGTACTTTTTCTGCATGACCAGTCAGCTCTTCCAAGGCGTTCATTGAGTCTTCAGGTTTAGTGATTTGAACCAGTTCCACTTTGTCGAACTGATGCATACGGATCAAACCGCGCGTATCACGACCATAAGAACCTGCTTCAGAGCGGAAACACGGCGTATGTGCCGTCATCTTGATTGGCAGATCCGCTTCGTCCGTGATGGTATCGCGCACTAAGTTAGTCACAGGAACTTCAGCCGTTGGAATGAGAGAAAGCTTGCGCGGCTCTTCGTCACTGGCTTTTTCCGTCAACGGCTCAGTATGGAACAGATCCTTACCAAATTTAGGCAGTTGACCAGTACCGAATAGGCTGTCTGCGTTAACTAGGTAAGGCACATACATTTCTGTATAGCCATGCTCTTCCGTGTGCAGATCCAGCATAAACTGAGCGATTGCACGGTGCAGACGGGCAAACTGACCTTTCATTACGATAAAGCGTGCGCCCGTGATTTTTACTGCGCTGGCGAAGTCTAAACCACCGCCCATTTCGCCTAGGTCAACGTGATCTTTCACTTCGAAGTCGTAAGTTTTCGGCTCACCCCAGCGAGAGATTTCTAGGTTGTCGTTTTCATCTTTGCCATCTGGTACTTCATCGGCTGGCAGGTTTGGAACAGAAAGCGTGATCTCTTCCAGTTTTGCCATCAACGCGTCAAGCTCGACTTTCTTCGCATCCAGATCAGAACCTAGAGAACCGATTTGCTGCTTAACCGCTTCTGCACCTTCTTTGTCGCCAGCGGCCATAAGCTGACCAATTTGCTTGGAGATGGAGTTACGCGTGGATTGTAAATTTTCAACTTCTACTTGAATGGACTTACGTTGTTCTTCAAGTTCACGAATAGTCTCTACGTCCAGCTTAAAGCCACGACGTGCCAGTTTAGCAGCTGTTTCATCCAGCTCTGTACGAAGTAATTTAGAATCCAGCATTGTTAATCCTATGCTTTTTGTTGTGAAATGACGTGCTCAATCCAGACGAACACGTTGAAAAAATTAACCGAATAAATGTATCCAAAAACGCCTACTTTTCATAGCGCTTTTGTGGGCTATTTGCGTCTAAATTAGCCAGGTAATCTAACTTTTCCGCGATTTTGCCCTCTAAACCGCGGTTTGTTGGCTGATAGTACTTACGTGATGCCATTTCTAATGGAAGGTAGCGTTCTCCCGCAGCGTAAGCCCCGGGCTCATCGTGTGCGTAGCGATAGCCTTCACCGTAGCCGAGATCTTTCATCAGTCCGGTTGGCGCGTTGCGCAAATGGAATGGCACCTCATATTCGGGCAAGTTGTGGGCATCGGCCAGCGCTTGTTTCCACGCGGTATACACGGCATTGCTTTTCGGCGCGCAGGCTAAGTAGACGATCGCCTGTGCGATCGCGCGTTCACCTTCTGCCGGACCTACACGGGTGAAACAATCCCACGCGGCGAGTGCCACTTGCATCGCTCTTGGATCCGCGTTACCAACGTCTTCAGACGCAATCGCCAGCAGACGGCGGGCGATGTAGAGTGGATCACAACCTGCGGCAATCATGCGCGCAGCCCAATACAAGGCCGCATCGGGATTCGATCCGCGAATCGACTTATGCACCGCGGAGATCAGGTCGTACCAAATATCGCCTTTGTTATCAAAGCGGGAGACTTTTTCTCCCGCCACTTCGGCCAACAGCGCCAAGGTGATCTGCTTTTCGCCTTGCGCATTCTCTTCGGCCATGTCGTAGAGCAGTTCCAGATAGTTGAGTGACATTCTCGCGTCACCATTCACCAACTCAGCGAGGCGACTTAGAACGTTGTCGGCAAAATACGCAGAAATGTTACCCAAGCCGCGCGACTTATCCTCGATTGCTTGACGCAGAGCAAGCAAGATTTCATCGCTACTAAGTGACGCGAGCTTGTACACTCGCGCTCGCGACAGTAATGCGTTGTTGAGTTCGAAAGAAGGGTTTTCCGTGGTCGCGCCAATAAACGTCACCGTGCCATCTTCAATGTGGGGCAAAAAGGCATCCTGTTGAGATTTATTAAAACGGTGCACCTCATCGACAAACAAAATGGTTCGTCGCCCAGCAAGTTTGTTTTCACGCGCTTTTTCAATCGCCGCACGGATCTCTTTGACCCCCGATGTCACCGCAGAAACACGCTCTACTTCCGCATTGGCGTAGTTTGCGGCCACTTCAGCCAAGGTGGTTTTACCCGTGCCGGGTGGGCCCCAAAGAATCATCGAGTGCAAATGGCCGGCTTCCAATGCTCGGCGCAGCGGCTTTCCCGGCCCGAGAATATGTTGCTGACCGATATACTGCTCTACCGTTTCTGGCCTCATACGAGCAGCAAGGGGACGAAAATCCTCGTCCCCTGAAAAATCTAACGTGTAATTGGTCACGAGCGATTAATTCCTTTGATCATCCACTTCCACTCCCTCTGGAATGGCGAAGGTAAATCTGTCGGCATTCGGTTTGCCCAGCTTTACTTGGCTGAACTTGAACAGCCCTTTTTGGCCGTCTTGCTCAATCACATTAAAGCCATTGACTATGCCTTTGGCGTCGATATCGATTTGAAACTGGCCTTGAGTCGAATCGACTGCTTTCGGAATTAAGGTAAAGACATTGCCTTGTTGCTCAACGCGATAATTCTGCCAATCACTGGCTCGATTGCGTGTTAGTAGTACAAAGGGGGTTTGCTCCGTCGCTTGCTCTTGCCAGTAAATGCTGACCTGTTCAATAAAAGGGCTGTAGTACCAGAGCGTTTTGCCATCGGAAACTAACAGGTTTTCATCCGGGAAAGCGGTGTTCCAGCGAAACAGACTCGGACGAGCAATTTCAACGGTTCCTTCCCCTTCCATAATGGTTTCCCCTTCGGGGCTGAGGACCGTTTGGGAAAATTGGGCGCTAAAGCCATCGTTGATCGCCAAGCGGTTGCTGAGCTCCTCCTGTGGGGAAGCCATTACCGACGCGCTTAGAAACATCAACGTAAACCATTTCTTCATTTTTCTACCTTTCTACAACTTGTGGCGAGAAAACTCGTGTTATTGGACGGCGATTCAATCCGTAAGTTCATTAATCTCTGGGTGGCGCGGGAGCTAGGACTTCTCGATTGCCGTTATGGCCCGGCGCGCTGACAATGCCCTGCGCTTCGAGTTGCTCTACGATCCGTGCGGCTCGGTTATAACCAATTTTAAAGCGACGCTGAACGCCAGACACAGAGCCACGGCGCGATTGAACCACATGCTCGACCACCTGATCGAACAGCGGGTCCAACTCATCGTCGCTTTCCATCTGCTCTCCCGGCAACAGTGCATCGGGGCCTTGATCGCCGCTGACAATCTCTTCGATATAATTGGGTTTGCCACGCGCTTTCCAGTTATTTACCACGGCATGCACATCGTCATCGGAAGCAAACGCACCATGAACGCGAATCGTGTGACTTGAACCGGGAGGCAGATAGAGCATATCACCCATTCCCAGTAACGACTCCGCGCCACCTTGGTCCAAAATAGTTCGTGAGTCCGTTTTGGTTGACACGGTAAACGCCACTCGGGTTGGAATGTTTGCTTTGATTAGACCCGTGATCACATCGACCGAAGGACGCTGGGTCGCGAGGATCAAGTGGATGCCTGCGGCGCGCGCTTTTTGCGCCAAGCGAGCAATCAGTTCTTCCACTTTTTTACCCACCACCATCATCAAGTCGGCAAACTCATCAACCACCACCACAATGTAGGGCAGTTTTTCCAGCAAGGGCGGCTCCGTATCCATGCTATCGCCTTCTTTCCACAACGGATCGTGAATCGGATGACCCGCTTCTGCGGCCATTTTCAGCTTTTCATTAAAGCCTTTAATGTTACGGACACCCATCACTGACATCAGTTTGTAGCGACGCTCCATCTCACCCACACACCAGCGCAGCGCATTAGAAGCATCCTTCATGTCGGTCACCACTTCGGCTAACAGATGCGGAATACCTTCGTAGACAGACAACTCAAGCATTTTCGGGTCGATCATGATAAAGCGCACCTCTTCAGGGCTAGCTTTATACAGCATGCTCAGGATCATCACGTTGACCCCGACAGATTTACCGGAACCCGTGGTACCTGCCACCAGCACGTGTGGCATCTTAGACAAATCGGCAACCAACGCTTCACCCGCAATATCTTGCCCCAGCACCACGGTGGTCGGTGAGGTGGCCTGCTCAAACTGAGGGCTCGCAATCACATCAGAGAGATAGACGGTCTGGCGGCTCATGTTGGGCAGTTCGAGACCGACGTAAGGCTTGCCGGGGATCACCTCGACAACACGCACCGCCATAGCAGACAGCGAACGCGCCAAGTCCATCGATAAGCTGGATATACGACTAACCTTCACCCCTGGCGCCAAATCCAACTCAAAACGCGTAATCACAGGGCCGGGGAAAATCCCCACAACGCGCGCTTTAATTTTGTAGTCGGCCAGTTTTGATTCCACCAAACGCGCAATGTGCTCCAGCGCTTCTTTATCGATGAAATTTTCTCGCTTTTCTGGATGATAAAGCAGCTCTAACGTCGGCAACGGCTCTTGTGGTACAGGCAGGTTCTGCTCTTTTTTCATCAAGAACGGATTGTTTGCCCCTGCCATGTTTTGCTGTGCTTGGCTGACCATATTCTGAAAAGCGGTGACATCTTCATCAGCTTGAGACTCTTCTTCACTCTCGTCATTTTCATAAGACGCAGATGTCTCTGTTTCTGACAAAGACCACGATTGCTGCTCAAGCGGAGTTTGCGCTTCATACTCTTCTGCCTCTTGCATCCAAGGCGGTGAATCGAGATCGTCTTCCAAGCTCGACATTACTGGTTCACGTCGATGCGGCTCACCCATTTCATCCCCGATTTTATCCAGCTCGGAGGCCGAAATGACAGGCTCAAACGATGGCTCATCTTGAAGCCATAGCGGCTCTGCGTTCTCTGGCGCTGGTTCTACGGGTGACGCTGTAGGCTGCGAATAGAGGGGCGATTCAGTTGGCATGTCATCAGCAAACATCGCCTCTTGTTCCAACTCCTCAATCGTCGCCGTCAGCTTTTGACTGCGCGTTTCTTGCGGCATTTCTGGCGCAATGTCTGCGTGGTAATTGGCCTGAGAAGGCATATGAATGGGATAGTTAGTTTGCGGCGAAGCGGCCACAGCGGACTCTTCAAGATATTCTTCATCATGGTGCTGCGGCAAGTCTTGCGTTTTCTCGCTCACATTAGGCGTATCTAACGACTCACGTTCTAAGCTGATATTTTGTAACTGAGGCTCCAATGTCTCACCCGCGTCACCACGCACTTTGTTGACTAGCCAAACAAACAACCCAATAGCCAGATTGCCGAGCGATTCAACAATCGCTAACCAAGAAATCCCAGTCAGCAAGGTAAAGCCCGCCCCCCATAAAAAGAGCAACACTAACGTGGTGCCTAATAAATTGAGCACAGGCAAGGCTAAGTTAGTCAATACATCGCCAATCACGCCACCAGAAGAGAAATACCAGATATCATCAAAGTTGATGTCCGCCAAACCACAGCTGGTCAGGATCAGAATCACGAGACCAAGTAAACGCGTTCCCCAAAGCATCAGGTCGATGTGTTCGTCTTCGTCTCGTTTGCGGAAGAATACCCACGCAGCGATGGTGAGTAACAAAGGAAGTGGGTAGGCCAATAAGCCAAAAGCAAAAAAGAGGGTATCGGCGATCCAAGCGCCCAAAATGCCGCCGGCATTGCTAATTCCCCCGCCCCAAGCCGTTTGCGACCAAGAAGGATCGGCTGGGCTGAAAGTGATGAGTGCTATCGCTAGAAAAACAGAGCTGAGCACGCCGAGGATCAGACCGCACTCTTTGAGACGTTGAAAACCGTTCAGACGGGAAGACTGAGGCTCTTCGCTTGTTTTTATAATCGTTTCGACTTTCTTCGCGTTCTCTTTGAACATAAATCAACTTGAATCATTATTAATCTGAAACACTCCGAGCGGCCAAAGCCGCTCGGATTAATAAGTTGATTTAACCACATCGAAAGGAAAAACCCAACGTCTCGTCTGCGAAAGCAGGCATATAACCTGCTTTCCTTACAAGAATTTAACGGGTTTTAATCACCAGCTGATTGCTTTGCTTCACTTCTTCCATAACGACGTAGGTTCGCGTGTCGTTCACACCAGGTAGGCGCAAAAGCGTGTCACCCAACAATTTACGGTAGGCCCCCATGTCAGATACACGAGTTTTCAGCAAATAGTCGAAGTCACCAGAAACCAGATGACACTCTTGGATATCATCAAGCTTTTGCACTGCGGTGTTGAATTGCTCAAACACATCCGGTGCACCACGGTTTAACGTAATCTCAACAAATACCAATAGAGAAGCGTCAAGATACTGAGGGTTTAACAACGCGGTATAACCCGTGATGTAACCTTGACGTTCGAGACGGCGCACACGCTCCAAACACGGCGTTGGCGAGAGGCCTACGCGTTTTGAGAGTTCTACGTTTGAAATTCGACCATCTTTTTGCAACTCATTCAGAATGTTGCGGTCGATACGGTCTAGATCCTTGGACGGCTTTTTGTAGTTGTCTGCCATTTTTTATTCCACCTTATTACTTCCTTGCAAAAAAATATACTACAACTTTTTAATATTCAGTATCAAATTTCATTTAAACCCACCTATACTAGGCGTTAATTCGACAATACTACCCTACACATAGTCAATACAACCATAATAACTTAAGGAGTCAGGATGATTATTGGCGTTCCAAAGGAAATCAAGAACCATGAATACCGTGTTGGCATGATCCCAGTCAGCGTGAGAGAAGTGATCTCTCATGGTCACCAAGTGTTTGTTGAAACTAATGCCGGCGCAGGCATCGGTTTTTCAGACGATGACTATATTGCTGCAGGCGCATCCATTCTTCCTACTGCTGCTGACGTATTTGCGAAAGCAGAAATGATTGTAAAGGTTAAAGAACCTCAAGCTGTCGAACGTGCAATGCTTCGTGAAGGGCAAATTTTATTTACCTATTTACACTTAGCCCCAGATTTTCCACAAACTGAAGAGCTAATCAAGAGCAAAGCTGTCTGCATAGCCTATGAGACTGTAACAGATCATATGGGTCGCTTGCCACTACTCGCACCGATGTCTGAAGTTGCTGGTCGTATGTCTATCCAAGCTGGTGCACAGACTCTTGAGAAGTCTCACGGCGGTTGTGGTCTTCTTCTGGGCGGTGTACCTGGCGTTGAACCAGCAAAAGTCGTTGTTATCGGCGGCGGCGTTGTGGGCGCGAACGCAGCGCGCATGGCGGTTGGTCTACGTGCGGATGTCACTATCCTTGACCGTAGCGTAGACACGCTTCGTAAACTGGACGAAGAATTCCAAGGCCGCGCTAAAGTGGTTTATTCTACAGAAGATGCGATCGAGAAGCACGTTCTAGAAGCGGATCTTGTTATCGGTGCCGTATTAATTCCGGGTGCAGCAGCGCCAAAACTGGTAACCAAAGAACACATTGCGAAAATGAAGCCAGGCTCGGCGGTGGTTGACGTGGCGATTGACCAAGGCGGCTGCTTTGAAACATCTCATGCGACCACTCACGCAGAACCGACTTACATCGTTGATGATGTGGTTCATTACTGCGTGGCCAACATGCCAGGTGCAGTTGCACGTACGTCCACTTTCGCATTGAACAATGCCACCCTCCCTTACATCGTGAAACTGGCTAATCTGGGTTACCAGCGCGCACTGACTGACGACAAAGGCTTCTTAAAAGGCTTGAACGTCATTCACGGCAAAGTCACTTGTAAAGAAGTTGCAGACAACTTCAACCTTGAGTACATCGCACCAGCTGACGCTATTGCTATGTTCAACTAAGGTTACTCCGCTAGTCGAACACTCGGCTAGAGACGCAAAAAGCTCGCCACTGATGCGAGCTTTTTTTATTCTTTTATTCATATAAATTATGAAAAAACGATCTATCAAAAAATCAATTTCACAGCAATGTCACTTGGTAGGTGCCATTTTTCGCGCTTGGATCAGCAGATTCCTTGGTGTAACCCTGCGTTCGCAAAAGGTGAACAGATCGACATGATAGCCGTGCTGCTGCAAAAAAAGCACTCGATCATAGACTAGCCACATTTCCAACGGACGCTGAAAAATTTGCTGCACTAAGCTCAATCGCTCCATACGCCAGAAGCGCTCTTCACCCAATGTTTCAAAACGGTCATAATCGACCTTAGGCCAACACAACGACTTTTGCGTCGCGGCCCAGCGGCAAAATGCTGCAAAACCTGCATTTAATTGCGATTTTTTAATACTGGGCACAGGCACGTACTCTTGCAGCTGCAACTGCTCTCGGCATATCAAGTCAAAAGCAAGTCGATAAATCATTTCCTGCTCACGTTGGCGTTTGACGCGCTCACCACCGGTAACGGTTTGTTGCAAAGGAATGCGTAGCTCTTTTTTACTCAGCTTCAGTTTGGATTGCTGCGCGGGTATCGATAACGCTTGATAAGCTTCATCCTGAATTAAATGATAACAGCAGGGCGCAATGCTCATTGCGGCAACGTTAGCGCTCGTACCGTTCTGTATCAGGCGGACATGAAGATCACCGCACGCGTGCAGTGCAACCGCGTGTTGATTGGGGTGAAAAAACCGCTTAGATCGCTCATCAAACGCATCGCCTTGAACAAACGACATCGCCAAATTGAGCTCGTCCGCCGCTTTTTGGCCCTCTTCACACAAAGCATGCTGATATTCAAAACTAGTAACAGGCTGCTGACTTTCGCCCGCCAACACGCGTCCGAGATATCCTTTTCCCGCGCACCATTCTAACCACGAATCACCAGCGTGGTGATCCAGACAAACGGCGCCCATCGCGGTAATTTGCTGCAACTTTCGACCTGGAATACCGTTGCTAATCATCGATGATAGGCTAATTTGCCTTTTGTTGAGCGAAGCAACATCCGCCATATCCTTGACAATAGATAAACTCGGGAAGAAAGGCTTTAGCTGCTCCTCCAGTATTTCTGGCTGTGTTTTAAGTTGTGCGATTTGCTGATGGCTCAACAGAGACAGCCAGTTGCAGAGTTCAGGATGGGAAGCTTGCCAAGGCAGTGTGTTGGCTAAACTGCGGTGAAAAGGTTCGAAGCGCCAGAGATCTTCGTTTTCCAGCAACCAGTCGTTTATGAAATGAAATTGAGCTTGCATACTTCCCCCAAAACAAGCAGGTATTTTGGAGGAAGTCGATACGCTTGGAAAGCGTTTAGCGGATAGGTAGAACGATATCTTTAAACATTTCTTCAATTTCCGCGTTCGATTTGAGCGAAATCGCCTGCTCAACCACTGGGCGAGTCAGGTGCGGTGCAAAACGTTCCATAAAATCATACATATAAGAGCGCAAGAAAGTCCCACGACGAAAACCGATACTGGTGGTGCTGGCACCAAACAGGTGGCTGGCATCAATCGAGACCAAATCTTTATCCTGCTCTTTATCGACTGCCATGCTGGCAATCACACCAACGCCAATTCCCATACGCACGTAGGTTTTGATCACATCGGCATCCGTCGCGGTAAAGACGACTTTCGGAGTGAGGCCGACACGATTAAACGCCGTATCTAACTCAGAGCGCCCTGTGAAACCAAATACGTACGTCACCAATGGGTAAGTGGCTAAATCTTGAATAGTTACTTTCTCTTTGCGCGCCAGCGGATGATCTTTCGGCACGACAATTGAACGATTCCAGTGGTAGCAAGGTAACATAACGGCATCTTGATAGAGGTGTAGTGCTTCAGTCGCAATGGCGAAATTAGCCGTGCCTTTGGCAATGGCTTCTGACATTTGGCTTGGCGTGCCTTGATGCATATGCAGAGAAACTTTCGGATAACGGGCAGTGAAGCCTTTAATCACATCAGGTAACGCATAGCGGGCCTGAGTGTGGGTCGTTGAAATGTTCAGCGTACCCATTTCCGGATGGGTGTGCTCACCAGCCACGGCTTTGATGCTTTCTACTCGCGCGAGAATTTCTTGGGAAATCCGTACGATGTCCTCACCCGCTCGGGTCACTTGCGTAAGATGTTTTCCACTTCGCTCAAAGATTTGAATACCCAGTTCATCTTCCAGCAATCGTACTTGCTTACTGATACCCGGCTGTGAGGTATACAGACTCTCTGCTGTCGCAGACACATTGAGATTGTGATTGACAACCTCAACGATGTATTTCAGTTGTTGCAGTTTCATAGTCGCCTCGTAGTCCGTTACTCATAACTAAACTTCATCCACATGAGTAAAAACCATGCATTTTAGGTTCTCAAATATAATAATAGGTTATAACGTGGATAGCGTATAAAGAACAGCGAAATTACAAAGTTTCTATCCCTTCACAGCTCAGGACGCGACCAGACGACTATTTTGTAATCCACGCCTCATTCTTTACTTAGATTCGTAAGTTTTGATTACTAATCCTTTTCAGAACAGCAATAATCACTAAGAATATGATTAATAGGTGCATGAACGCCTTGTGTTCGTGTATCCTTACTTGTTAGCCGTCAATAATAAAAGCAGACACACACAGATATGAATATTGGTTTAATTATCGCTTTGGTCGCCGTATTACTGGTTTTAGTTCTTGGTTACAACATCATGCTCCAGTACAAGGTCAAAGTGGAAACCGCGAAACGACAAGAATCCGCCCGCTACGTTGCTATCATTGATGCCACAGAAGAGCTGATTGGTCATGCGCACCATATTCCTTTTAGCAAGGAATTGCTTGTCTGCCTTAACAATCGCATCTTGGATGCGCTGGAAAACATGGCGGCGTTAGATCCTAAGAGCAAACAACTCGCACAGCGAGTTGAAGGCATGAAGCAGCAAATTGAACATCTGAAGAACAACTATCAAGGCGGCGAAAGCACTGCGTTTAAAGTGCCCACCAGCGATAAGCAAGCCATTGTGATGCTCAAATTGGTTAAGCGTTTGCGTGAAACCATTCGAAATGAACACAACAAAGGCCGTTTTGAAACCCAAGCCTATGTAGAAGAAAACGCTCGTTTGGAAACCATGCAGATCCGCATTAACATTGAAAACGTGATTAAACGTGCCAATGACTCGATTGCTCGTGGGCAAGCTGGGACAGCGGTACAGCTGCTGCGTAAAGGCATTGACGTCCTCAGCACCAAAAACGACGCCTACTCCATCCAAGCCAAAGAGAAGCTTGATATGATGCTCAGTGAGCTCGATAAACGTCGTTCCGACAAGCACGCTGAAGAGTTGCAGCAGATGGAAGATAAAGAGCGCAATAACGATATGGATGCACTCTTCGGTGACAAGAAAAAGTGGTAGAATCCGCTTCCAGGTTTCCAATCAACAAGGTCGCCATTGGCGGCCTTTTTACTTTGTTAGAACAGAACTATGATCAGTCTCGATGCCTATCAGGAGCTACTCGCGCCTATCCACACTTTTTTGCACTGTGAAACACCGGATGAATGGGTTGAGCAAGCCAAAAAGCCAGAAAATCTAGCTACTATTTTGCTCGATCACTTACTGTGTGAGTTGAAAGCAGGCCAATCTGCCATGTATCTTATCCGCAAATACGCGGTTGATAAAGAAAGCGCACACACACTGCTGGATTGGTTTAAACCCTATGAAGATTTTGCGTATCGCGGGATTGGCTCGATTGAAACGCTCAAGGGAAAGAGCAATATTTCTAAAGCGATTATGGCCAAATCAAACTCACCCTACAGCCAAGAGCTGATAGATAAGATGGTGTTGCTTATCAAAGAAGAGCTGCATCACTTTTATCAGGTACTGGAAATCATGCAAAGCCGTGGGATTGAATATCAAAGCATTCCGGCCAGTCGCTATGCAAAAGGTTTGCTCTCACACATGAAGACTCACGAACCTGAAACACTGATTGATAAGTTGATCATCGGTGGCTATATCGAAGCTCGCTCTTGTGAACGCTTCGCCAAACTGGCTCCGCACATGGATGATGAAATCGCGAAATTTTACATCTCTTTGCTACGTTCAGAAGCAAGGCATTACCAAGATTATCTCTCGCTAGCCGAGCAAATCGCAGGAAAAGATATCAGTGCAAGAATCACCTACTTTGGCGAAATCGAAGCGCAGCTTGTCTCTTCGCCAGACGATGACTTTAAGTTTCATAGTGGTGTGCCGCTGTATATCAAGTGATGTAAGAGAAAATTACCTCCTTCTAAAAATGGTGGCTTTGTGTAAGCCCCCTGCAAGGAGGACTTTTGTTTAGTCTAGCATCGGTCGTGTTTAGAAATCTGTGTCATTTCAGGATGATATACAAAACAGGAATGCCACATGACCAAAAACTTCGATCTAGAGCAAGCCATTAAAGCCCTTCAGTCCGGCCAAGACCTGACTGGCAAAAATGGCTTCTTAACTCCTCTCATCAAACAGATCACCGAAGCTGCCTTGAAGGCAGAGCTGGAACAACATCTGGAAAATGATGAACAACCAAACCGAAAGAATGGCTCCAGCAAGAAAACGATTAAGTCTTCTGTAGGCACTTTTGAACTGGATACCCCACGTGACCGCTTAGGGTCGTTTGAACCGCAATTAGTTAAAAAAAACCAGACCAAGCTGACTGATGAGATCGACCGTAAGATCCAATCCATGTTCTCGCTCGGTATGAGCTACCGTGATATCCGTGGTCACGTAGAAGATATGTATGGCATTGATATCTCTGAGGCGACCATCACAGGTGTTAACGACCGTTTGATACCTGAGCTGAAGGAGTGACAGCAACGTCCGATCGATGCGCTCTATCCGTTTGTCTGGCTCGATGCAATCCACTACAAAATTAAAGAAGACGGACGCTATGTCAGTAAAGCGATATACACGATCCTAGGGTCAAACATTGAAGGTAAAAAGGAACTTCTTGGACTGTACCTATCAGAGTCAGAAGGGGCAAACTATTGGCTATCAGTGCTGACAGATTTGTATAACCGTGGCGTTGAAGATATCTTGATCGCCTGCGTAGATGGGCTAACAGGCTTTCCTGAAGCCAGTCTACCGTACTGTCAGCAAAGAAGCTGCTGAGATGGAGCTGGAGCGCTTAGAGTCGAAATGGGGTCAACAGTACCCGATCGTACTGCGTTCTTGGCGAAATAAATGGGAAAATCTATCGGTTTACTTCAAGTATCCGGAGTACGTTCGTAAGGCTATCTACACCACGAATGCGATTGAAGCGGTACACCGTCAGTTCCGTAAACTAACCAAGACTAAGGGCGCGGTTTCCCGAACGAAAACAGCTTGCTTAAGCTGCTGTACGCTGGGATATTGAACGCCTCCTAGAAATAGACAATGCCAATCCAGAACTGGAATATGACATTGTCTCAACTAGCGATCCACTTCGAGGGGCGCTTGGATGACGTCTTAGATATTTAGCCAAAATTAGCTGACACAGATTTTTGAACGCCCTCCTAGCACCGACTGTTGTTGCTTCACGCGCTTTTGTTTCTCTTGATGCCGTATATATCAGCATAATATTCCTTCGTTGATTCCAACACTATCGACAAATAGCCTTTTTGCCAAAGTGGTTTCTCCACAACCTGTTCTTTCGTAGATACGGAAACTTACGACACTGCCAAAATACGTGGGAAGCTTGATTATATCTACTCATTTTATTTGTCCTCTTTAACTTCTGGGAAAATTAAGGAAGCGTCTAGCATGAGTAGTTTTACAAGCAAAGCCAAACTAAATAATAACCACCTGGTTAAGGGCTTAAAATAAAAAATGTCCTTTCATTTAAAAGCAATGGAAGGACAAGAGTATTATCAATTCAATTATATGGATATATTTAATATAAATTCAATGGAGAACATTAATAAATAATAGACATTTCTGAACAAAACTGGATATTAGATGAACAAAGCGTTAGAGATGGATCAATCGGCTTCGAATCAATAAGCTTTGCATTATTCTCATCAAATAATACACCCGTATTGTTTCTATCTCCTAGAACACTATCAACAGCAGAATCATCGTTATTTTTTTTAAGGGCATAGGATACAACATCTTCATCTAAAAGATCTAAAAGTCTGAGTTTTGATACTTGATCATTTATACTTGGATCTGAGAGGAATTCATGTAACGTGATACTATCAAAACCTTTAATTGCCACCATGCTCCCTAAAGTTAAGTTTAGCATCTCATCTCTAAACTTAACCATATCTTCTTCCGTATTCAAAGTCTGCAACTTAGCATGAATTGCATTTTCAGAGTATAACATTCCCAGCGGAATAAATGCCAACTTACTACCGACTATTGGATCCGACATTAAGTCAACCAACTTAATTTGGCTCATATTAGCAAGATCCAAAAGAGTAAGATTCATAGGATTTTCTCGACTAACTAGTTCATTTGAAAGAGCATTTAAATCGCCTCCAAGATAAACCAACCCATTTTTATTTATCGCATCTGAGAAAAAGTTGAAAACAAAACTATTATCTTTAATACTAAAGGCATTCAAACTACCGGACGTAAAGTCAAATGAGTCAAATTCTCTCCATGGGTTGTCTGCCAGATCTATGCCATCAGACAATATATCTCTGCTACTGACAATAGAAATATCGAATGTGCTATTATCCCAACCATCTATACTGAAATTGTTCTTGCCTTTACCAGGTCCTTTCTTACCAAATGTAAAACTATATGTGGATTTCCCTTTATATGTTACCGTTTTTCCATTTTCTGTAACAGAATATTCTTCACCTACTTCTACATCGGCATCTGCACTCCAACCATTTATAGTGGAGTCCCACATATTTTCAAACATGGTAGCTACACGGTCGACTACCTCTAACATAACATCAGTATTAGATTTTTCCTCTGAATTCGAAGACTTTGAATCTTCTTTGCCATTTTCATTTTTACTATCAGAGTCTTTATTGTTATCTTTTTCTGGTTCATTTTTATCTTTTTCTGGTTCATTTTTATCTTTTTCTGAATCTTTTTTTTCATCTTTAGAATCAGAAGAAGAACATTCTCCCTGACAGTCGCTATAAGCTCCGTTCCTATTTAAATACCAAGGCATCGGTGTTGAATCAGGTCCAGAAATAAACAAATCCTCCAGCGTACTCTTCAAAGGAACGCCTGAAGCAATTATTACATCGTAAATAGGGTTGTCATTTCCAAGAGGATAGACA
Source organism: Vibrio navarrensis (assembly GCF_000764325.1). Taxonomy (NCBI): domain Bacteria; kingdom Pseudomonadati; phylum Pseudomonadota; class Gammaproteobacteria; order Vibrionales; family Vibrionaceae; genus Vibrio; species Vibrio navarrensis. The sequence continues at coordinate 237,299 of NZ_JMCG01000002.1, forward strand.
ATATTTATGTTTGGATTTTTTATTACTACGGTTCCTTCGTTGGCGGGGATCTCATCATTATCCGGTTCTAAGTCTAGGATATAATCACCTTCGACTTCCATACATATTGCACTATCACACTTACTCGGAATAGTTATTTTACCAATAGTATCTCGCCCCTCAAGAATACTAGGATCAATTTCTGTTGTGGCAAATACCGGATTTAATACTGAACCAGCTAATAACCCACTTATATACATACTTAATTTTTTCATTTTCTATCCATACTGTTCGTTTTAAAATATTTAATGCAATACAAGCCCAAAACATTGGGCTTGTATTTATTTCTAAGTTTTCATTTAATTAAATCTATCTGCATTTGGCAGTCTATCTAATAGCTCATAATACTTACCAGCCACTGCACCAATATCACCTTTTAGGTAAGCTTGGATTAAGTTTAGGTCTTTTGACCATAGATCTTTATCCGCCGATTCTGCCGCTGTATAACCTGCGTACACATTATCGACAGCAAACATCATGTCATCACCATATTCATTAAATATCAGAAGAAAAGCGTCGTAATATGCAGCGTAAACATCGTCAACACTGTGTGCTTTGCCTCCTTTATAGCTAAGTGTTGATGCGACATTATCATACACAATATCGCCAGCCGTTATATTGGCGGTAACAAAGCTATTAAATGAAGTAGAAATAAGTTCTACATCTGCTGCGATATCTGCATCGATAGCAACTTTCATTGCGTTTACCATAGGTGCGTCAAACAATAGAACCGCATCATGGTACGCAGGTTTAATATCCGTGCGGAATACTCCCCATGCCTTATCAATATTTGATGCAATTGTTGCTAAAACAGCAGCATCGTAACCGTCCAAGTATGTTTTCAAATCGTAACCATCTGAAGTAACGAGTTGGTTTGCATAACTGTAAGCCAGCTTATTAGATTTAGTTGCTACAAACTTCTTACCATCAATAACAAACTCAACTTTGTCACCAGCGATAATGCCATAGCGATCTTGCTGTTTAGTGAACGAATCAAACTGGGCTTTGCCACGTGCTTTCACTTTAAAATCGTTCGATTTCATCTGACTTACGCCCATATTAAGAATAACGTCAGCAATACGCTCTCGACTGCGATTAGATATTCCAAAGAACGTCCTGATACCGCGTGGCATTGGAGATAGTGACTCCATTTGTTCTGTCAGATGAATATTGACATTAACACCCTTCAGATTCGTATAAGCGTTACCTGCTTTATCCACAAGTTCTACTGGCTTATTCAATGACTTACCAGCCACAATATTCGCCATAATGTTTTCGTATTCCGCTTGAACACCAGGTATATCTAGCAACGAAGCGAAACTGACTTCATCGGTATAGCGATTTGAGTAGCGACGTGCCAAGAAGTAGCTTGCCAATGCTTTATCTGGCCAGTTGCCTAGCACAGAAACCGCGTTCGACCACGGATAATCTGGATCAATACTACCAATTGACGTTAAGAAACGGCCATTCTTCGTTTCCGCGACAGATTTATATCCACTGTCAGAACTCTCAATAAACTCTGCAGCTAGCTTATCAAAACAGTTTGCTGCCGCTAAATCGTAATCAGCAGGAATAAGATGTGAATTGTTGTCCAACAATTTGCCCAATGAGACTATTTTTTGCGTACCAGAAGCATTTTCGATCACACACTGATGCTCTGGTGTACGAAGGACATCAAGGAAGAATGCAGCCGCTTTTTGAGCACCATACGCATAATCACAGAACCAAGTATTCGTTGATCTGCCATCCATACAGTAAGTAGGATTTGAAGCTAAGCGTAGTAAGAAATCTCCTGGTTTATCAGTACTCGCGCTGTAACCTAGATTCGTGTAGATATTATCAATACGTTCTAGATCCTCCATTTTGTCTCTAATTGACGACATTTCTGAATAACGACGAACAATGTAGTTTGGATAGTCTGATGAATATAATCCCGTCGTACTGTATACAGCCAGATTACGACGATCGTAACTATCTAAATAATTTTGCCACTCGTAAGAAACAATCTCATCTAACGTTGTTCCTTCGTCAAAGCGGTTACAATCACTGTTCAAAGAGACATTTCCGTCTGTACAGAAATCGTATTTTTTACGCTCAATCTCATTTGCTTTATCTAAGTAATAAAGTACGCCATAGCGTGTTTTTGCGTAATCATCGACATTACCGCTCAACGCAGCAGCATCGAAGCGACTAAAGTCACAATTGTAAAGTGATTTACCGTCGTTTTGCCCAGATAGCTTTTCTACTTCTGAGCAGACCATCAGTGACTCATTTGCTGGATTGTTACCAAATTTATAAGCAAAGCTCTCTTCGTAGGCTTTCTTAGCAGCAAGATAGGCACTATAAGCTGCTTTTTCTTCTTCAGAAGCGTTCGCACTAGGCTCGACCAACGGTTCTGGTTTTGCAACAGAAGCAGCTTGAATAGTTTCTACTTTTCGACCATAGCCAAACTTAAAGGCAGCAATATCATATAACCCCCATGTTGGTGTCTCATCCAACATGCTTGGTGCGTAATCCATTGTAGAGCTATAAGCTGGAATATTTGTCAATCCTAACTTATGAGCTTGTTCCAAAGTATAATAGTTTGCCTTGTCGTTTGACCCTTTAAAGTTATGGCGCAATCCCATATTGTGCCCAAGTTCATGAACCAAAGTATTACTGTATGTAGCGACCGTAATTGCATTCGCTACGATAGTCTGTAGATCTTTAGGTAGTGCTTTCCAACGCTTTAGTTGACGTGAAACCTCATTTCCAGAGTCATCCATCTTAATGTCAAAGTAGCGATCATCATCTAACTTCAAGTTATCGAGCATTGCTTTGCTCGTAGAAGAGACCCACGTTGCCTCAACTGGGTACACATTATTTTCTGACCAAAAAGCGAGTCGGTTTTCTTCAGCGGCAACCACATCTTCAAAAACCATATCGTCGTTAAAGTTCTTAACCAGTGACGTTGGATTTTTCGTTGCTAGCCTACCCGGTAACAGTTCTTCTTTACTTATCATAGGCACTTGACTGTTTTCATCGGCTTCAAGTTTTGCTATTGCCGCCATAGTCGCCAACGATGCCACACGAGATTCTACTTCTGTCTTGGCTGCCTTATCTTCGGACGGCAAGGGATCCAAACCGTTAGTATCCAACTGATTGCGATTATAAAAGCGAGCTAAATTGTCCCAGTTGTAAGGAACCGTCGTACGTGAAACGCCCGCATACTGGTTGACATGACCTTTTATGATCTCACCAGTCATCGGGTTAGATACCGAAGGGCCATATCCAAGAAGACCATTTGCTAATGGTTCATCGACCAAATTGATCACGTTGTAACGTAAGTCACCAGGATGCACACCTGCGGGTTGAGACTTGTTGACAATCTCAATTTCCGGTTTCCCTGCATCTGCGCCAAACACGTTCAAAGCTTGGTTCATTTTTTCAATAGATTGCAGCGTGGCATCTAAGAAGATTTTGTTTTTCTCTTCAAAGAAATTGTCTGTCAGATAGTATTTGATTGACTCTTGGTTTGGATTGAAGCGATTAAGATAAACAACATCGCGATCATACTTGTTAGTGATAGGATTGAGTGCTTTGGTTGCGGTTGTAAAAAAGCCGATATCGTTTTCGTCACCTACTGGGTACAAAATGGGTTGATAACCTTCGGTGGCAATTACACTCTCATGCACTAATGAATAGTAGAAACGCGATTTGAACGCGCCATCAACCAAAGCATCTGAAATGCTAGCTTTGGTATCAAAATCGATATAGTCGGTAAGTTTGTCCATATCGACACGGAACGTACGCTCTAGTTCAAAGTTAAGAACACCTTTCTTTGGATCGAATTCCCAAGAAATAAGCCTTGGTGTGCCTTGCTCAGAAACGCCATCCGTAAGGCCATAAAGATCTTCCATGTTAAACTCAGAGACTTCTAGATCCTCGGGTATAGGCGTAAAGTGTGTTTTCTTTCTATAACTTAAGCTTGCATCATCGTTGACTTCTTCTTCATTAGTACAGTCACCGTAGGAGTCTTCTTGGCAACGATATGCAGCGAAATCACCTGGGATAGTCAAAACTTGAGCAAAGTTAACCGTGTCATCATCGGCTACAAACTTGTCATCACCACAATAATTATTTTCATCTTTTGGTAAATGCGCATTTGGGTAGTTCTTATCATAGCTGCGTACTTCCAAGCCTTCCTTAGTAAAGCAAAGCTCTACGTAGCGAGGATCGCCTTGTAAGAAAGGGAACTGGTTTAAAGCGAAGCGAGGTGCCGCTCCAGTGGTTGGAACATAAAACCAACGACCATCTTTAAGATCTTTTACCGCGATTTCTTTCGCATCTCTTTCAACATGGTCATAGGCCTGATCATCGGCTCCACAGCCTGCTAATAATGCTGTAATTGCAGATGCAAGAGCTAATCTTTTAAACATCATTTAGAAATCCTTGTTATTTGTTTTATTCCTAGAAGGAGAACGTTACTGTTGCTGTATATGAGGCATTCTCTTGATCGAGCAGATCTATATTTCCTATGGTGCCTCTTTCCGCATCTTGATAGAAACCAGAAGATGATGCGGTCAATGTCATCGACCAACTATCACTGAAGCTATAATCTGCATACAGTGAACCTTCGTAGTTCCAACTATTTCTCCGAGTCCCCTGATAACTAACTGTATTCCCTCCAAGTGCAGTTATACCGATAGAAAGAGAATCCCACGATTTTACAGCCGAAGTAGACAGCGAATATGTCCACTCGGTAAGTGACTTACCGCCAGCTGTTTTATATTTATGAAAATTCTTTCTCAAACGAGGAGAAATACTAAAGTCAATGTCCCACGCTGTTAGCGTGACAGGAACCGAAAGACGAAACGCTGTTTGCAATTCGTCTTTTTCAGAGGATTCGGAGGTCGGAATAGTGAATTGTCCACTTGCACCAATTTTTCCAGTTTCACCAAAATTGTAGAGATTCGAATAGCTCAGACCTAGAACAGAATCCGTCGCGTAAGTGCCGGTTTCGTCCTCAAAGGCTCGATATCCACCAGTCGAAAAGTAAACTTTGGTGTTGCTAGATAGCTTGTAGCTTAGATCACCACTCCAAGAGAGATTGCGAACAGAACGATGATCATCCTTGTTATAAATATTTGTATCGTAAGATAGAGAGACGGCTCCACTCACATTACAAACAAAACAAGATGCGCTCTCTTCAGTTTGGGTCGATTCTGCCCCGCTGTTGTCAACCGTATTATCCTCATCGGCCAAGGCTGAGGTTGAGAATAATGCGGCTAATATCACAGCAAGTGGCGTCACCTTCCACTTTGTTGTGTGCTGCATACTTTTTAACTTCCATGAAAATTAAGTTTATTAGAATAAACTTAAAGTTAAACAGTTTATCAATTTTAAAATGCACGTGTCCTTCGTGGCATAATAACCTCGATAAACCTCTTAACCGCAAAGCGTATCTTTGCGATTAAATCCTTATTCATTTTTTACTAATGTAACTAATGCTAAATCAATTGAAATAAATCTGTATTTTAAAAAAGTGCTTTGGCTTATATAGCTTCGCTACGAAATTTTCCGAGGGAGTTCTCGCTTTTTCTTTCTATACTTTGGATGAGTAATTGGTATAGCAGAAAGCAATTTCTTTGTATATTCATTTTGTGGATTATCATAAAGTTCAATCGATTTTCCGTATTCCACTATTTTTCCAAAGTACATGACGGCAACATTATCGGATACTTGTCTCACTACTGATAAATCATGAGAGATAAATATCATGGCCAGATTCATTTCTTGCTGCAGTCTTAAGAGTAAATTAATAATTTGTGCCTGTACGGAAACATCCAACGCCGATACAGATTCATCACAAATAAGTAATTTAGGCTTAAGCGCAATGGCTCGGGCAATACCAATACGTTGACGCTGTCCACCAGAAAATTCATGCGGATAGCGGCTGACCGCATTCGCTGGTAGACCGACTTTTTCAAGTAGTTCAACTACCCACTGTTTACGCTCTGCCGCCGTGCCCACTTTATGGATAATAAACGGCTCTTCCAAAATCATGCCAACGGTATGGCGTTGATTGAGCGACTCGAGCGGATCTTGAAAAACAATCTGCATCTCTTTACGCAAAGGACGCATCTCTTTCGGGCTAAGTTGGGTAATATCCCGCCCTTCAAAATAGATTTTGCCTTCAGTAGGCTCGAACAATTTTAAAATGGTTCGGCCCAAGGTGCTTTTGCCACACCCTGATTCGCCCACGAGACCAAGCGTTTCACCACGTTTAACCGAAAGAGATACCCCATCAACGGCTTTGACTGTGTACCCTTTGGCAAACAATTTTTTACCCGAAACAAAGTGTTGCTTGAGATTGTCGATTCTCAATATCTCTTCCATGATCACCCTCTGAATTCCGGAAATTTGCTGATATCGATGGGTTTAATCTCAATCAACTGTTTAGGGGCATGCTCTAGGCTCGGCATGAGTCCCATTAAGCGCTCTGTGTACGGGTGCTTGGGGGCATCAAACAGCTCAAAGACGTCCGCATACTCGACGATTTTTCCTGCATACATGACTGCAACATCGTCACAAATCTCCGCTACCACCCCGAGATCGTGAGTGATAAAAACGACGGCCATACCCGTTTCCTGTTGCAACTCATTGATCAGATCAAGAATAGATGCCTGTACAGTCACATCCAGCGCTGTAGTCGGCTCATCACAGATCAATATTTCAGGTTTGCAAGCCAACGCCATAGCGATCATGACACGTTGTCTCATGCCGCCAGAAAGGTTATGGGGATACTCATCCAAGCGCTTCTCCGGCATCGGGATATGCACTTTTTTCAGCATCTCCAATGCATGACTGCGGCGTTCACTGCGACTCAATTCTGGGCGGTGCAGTTTAAGCACTTCCATCAATTGTTTGCCGACCGTGTGCACTGGGTTCAGCGCCGTCATAGGGTCTTGGAAGATGATAGAAATGCGATCACCACGCATGGCGTACATTTCTTGTGCCGGTAGCGCAGCCAAGTTTTTCCCACGGTAAAGGATGTCGCCGCCGATGATCCGCCCGTAAGGTTTCGGTAATAACCCCATGATGGACATCGAGGTGACACTTTTACCGCATCCTGACTCTCCCACTAGGCCCAGTGTGCGGCCTTTTTTGACATCAAAACTGACGCCATGCAGTACTTGCACAGGCCCGCTGTCTGTTAGAAATTCAGTTTCTAAGTTTCTGACACTTAGTACAACTTCACTGTCCATCTTCCTGACCCTATATCCTTTGGTTACAGCTTAAATCTGTCGTCAACAACCGTGACTTCAGGGAACGTCTTGCCTGCTTTCATCGCTTTTTCTGTCTCTTTCTTCACATCTTGATCGATCCAGAAATTGCTGATTTCCATAGGATGGAAGAAATCTTCGGTTTTCTTCGTCATTGGATTTGCTGGCATTTTCAGCCAACGCCAGTGAACGGCTCGGGTATAGGGCACCATATATCCAGGAACAATAATGGCTGCGTCACTAACGTAGTCCTGAATTTGATGAGAGAGCTGGTAGCGTTTTTGCTCGTCAAACTCCGCATCATAGGCTTCGATCAGCTTATCCAATTCAGGACTGCTGAAGTTCGTGTGGGCGTTGGTTTGCGGTTTATTCGCGTTGTCCGAATGGAGGTATTCCCAATAAGCCGGAATTTCGCCCGACCCCATGTTTAGGAAAGCCAGTTGATGCTTTTTCTCCAAAATGTATTTAAATGCCGAAGAGCCATCGACCAAGTTTAAAGTAAATTCTAAACCGGCCAGTTTCGCTTGCTCTTTGAGATAGGCAATACGAGGCGTCCATGACTGATAGCCATAGGTGATAGAGAAGGATAATCGCTGGCCATTGGTGTTGACGCGAATACCATCAGCCCCCACTTTATCAAAACCGGCTTTTTCGAAGTATTCAATTGCTTTTGCTGCATCAAACTCAGGCGCTTTGTTGTCTGGCTTATCGTATTGACCATGGCCAAAACCCAAGCCATGGGGCTTACGAGAATAATCACCACGCATGATATTGACAATCATGCCATCATAGTCTGTTGCAGACATGATGCCTTTACGCACATTAATATCATCCAGTAGTGGCATAGCGGTGTTCATCCACAAGCCACCAGCACCTTGTGGCGCTTGGTTGTAGCCCCAAAACTTGTGGATATGTCCTTTTTTAAAGCCTTCAGAATCCGCTTTGCTATGCCAAAATTCCGGCAAAATCATGTCGTAATAATCTAAGTTGCCTTTCTCAAAATGTTTCAACGCGATGTCTTGGTCACGGATGATGCTGATGCGTACCCTGTCAACATTGTAGCGATTTTGGTAGTAACGATTGTGGTAGCCCCACCAGTCGTCACCAACATGTTTAAAGGTCACGCGCTTACCTTTTTCGACATCCGCCATATAATACGCCGCCGTCGTCGGCTCTGCTTTGAAGTTAAAAGCACGAACAAAGTTATCTGGCATGCCGTCGTTGTTGTCGTCTTTAGCCCCTTTAAAAAAGTGTTGTGGACGCGGCTGTAAACCATTGCTTGGCATATTGATCAACACCATCAATGCATCGGTGCTTTGCGCCGTCGACGTTTTGATCGCGATAGTGTAATCGTCAAACTTCACCACTTCTCTGATGCTGTTAGTGAAGAAATCGTTGTACCAAGGATCAATAATGTCTTTCGATTGGTAGTATTTCATCATAAAGACATAATCGTCAGCGGTTACTTTCTCACCGTCAGACCACTTAGCGTTTTTGTCCAGTTTGAAGTAAACCGTTTTATTGTCGGCATCAAACGCCCACGCTTCTGCTAATTGCGGTATCCACTTACCTGTATTTGGATGACGCTGAGCTAATTTGGGCGCACCATCCATAAAGTAGTGACGCAGACCCGAGTTAGCATCAGGGCCAACGCTACGCAATGTTTGCGGAAAACTGGTCAAGTATGTACGCAGTGTCCCACCTTGTTTCGCTTCCGGTGAGGCGAATAGCGGTTCCTCGTTATTGCTGATCCAATTGATGTCAGCAGGCAAGCTCTGTGCGTGAAGATTAAAACTGACTGCCGCTAACGCAGCAAAAACGGACAGCGCCACTCTATTATTTTTCATTTCTGTTTCTTCCTTGTTTTGGCGTTTCTATACGTATCTGGTGAATTTTTTAGGATCAAATGCCGCGCGGATCGCTTCGCCTATAAACGTCACCATGACAAGAATGGCAACGATGGAAGTGACCACGGACGAGACTATCCAAGGTGAATCCAGATTCGACTTTCCTTGTTGTAACAACTCACCCCAACTTGGCGTTGGTGGCATCAGACCTAATCCCAAATAATCCAGCGCAGTCAGCGCCGTGATATTCCCGGCAATGGTAAATGGTGCGAGCGTGACAATCATCACCATGGTATTTGGCAAGATGTGGTGCATTAAAATACGCCAAGTAGACGCCCCCAACGCTTTCGCAGCCAGAACATATTCTCGAGCCGACTCTTTATAGGTCATGGTACGCATGTACCACGTCATCCCCATCCAGCCGAATAATACGTTTATCGCCACAAAGAGGGCAAAAGTGGGTTGTGTAATGGAGACCAAAATCATGATGACATAGAGAAAAGGCACCATAGACCAAACTTCGATAAGCCGCTGAACAAAAAGGTCGAACTTACCTCCAAAGAAACCCATCGCGCAGCCGACAACGGTACCTATGGCATAGGAGACCGCCATCGTCACAAGAGCGAACCCCATCGCAGTTCGAAAGCCATACACCAATCTGGCAAGAATATCGCGGCCAATCACGTCGGTGCCGAGGTAGTGTTTGGCTTGGGCATCTGGTGCAACAGGCGGGAAATCACCGCTAAAATCTTGCTCGTAAGGGTTCCATGGCACCAGTGGCATCAGCACGAAATTGGAGCCACCTTCTTGTGCAAATTGGTTTTGCAAGCTGCGGTAATCCGTCTCGCTTGAATAGTCCAAGCCGAAATCAGTGCCTGGGCGAACATCACTCACCACAGGGAAAAACCAATCGCCATTATATTTCACCGCCAGCGCTTTGCTGTTGACGAGAAATTCAGCAAACAGCGAGAGCACCAGCAAAGTGACCAAGATGATAAATGACCAGTAACCACGCTTAATCTCTTTAAATGCACGAATTTTCTTCTGTGTTAAAGGGCTTACATTGATCATCATGCGCCGAACCTCACTCGTGGATCCGTTAGCGCTACGCAGAGATCCGATAAAATATTTCCAACCATCAGCATGACTGCATTAATTGCCACAATTCCCATCACAACGGGATAATCTCGTTCAATAATCGATTCATAACCGAGTAAACCAATACCATCGATATTAAAAATAACCTCAATTAAGAAGGAGCCCGTCATAAAGAACAACAATGAATTACCAAAGTGGCTAGCAATGGGAATTAAACTATTTTGCAGAGCATGCTTACGTACCGCTTTTTGAAATGGTAGGCCTTTGGCAATCGCGGTACGAATATAATCGGAAGACAGATTCTCCATTAGGCTATTTTTCATCGTCATGGTTAAGGTGGCAAAATCACCAATTAAATAGCAGATGAGCGGCAATATTGCGTGCCACATAATATCTTTCACTTGCTCTAAAAATGTTTCGTAATCGGAAAAATCATCCCCGACAAATCCCCCCATTGGAAACCATTCAAGGTTGTATGCAAAGACAGTAATAAGAAAAACGCCAACTACATATCCGGGCAAAGCATAACCCACGAAGATCAGAATGGAAGAGGTTGAATCAAAAACAGAGCCGTGTTTGATCGCTTTAAAATAACCCAGAGGGATGGAAATGAAATAGCTGATAAAAAAGGTCATACCACCGTAAAATAGCGAAACAGGCAGACGTTCAGCGATCATCGTACCAACGGGTTCGTAATAGCGTGTCGATTCGCCAAAATCTAAAACCAATAATCGGCTAAGCCACTCTGCGTATGCTTCAAAGACGGGTTTATCTAAGCCGTAAAATGCATTGAGTTCGGCCATTTGCTCTTCAGAAAGTGCCGAGTTATTTCCTGCAACATTGACGGTCGCGGTGTCATTGCCAGAATGCATGCTTGCTAACATACGCTCCACTGGCCCGCCAGGCACAAATCGCGTAATCGCAAAAATGAGGATAGTGATGCCGAGAAACGTAGGGACAATTAAGGCCATACGTCGGAGGATATACGATAACACCTACAACGAGCTCCATGCTGTGACAAATCAGTTCCCAAAGTTGCAACAATCCCGTTACAACAAAATCATGACCAAGCAGAAGGTACTCGATCACCTAAGCCGCCATGATTTGACAGCTAGGCATGCATTTAAAACAAAATACTGAACTGATATCAAATTCGAAACTGCTAATATGCCTGTCACATTAGCTTCACATCTTGAATAGATAATCACGGATCTTTTCTATCTTTCCATTTTGTACTATTGAACTAGTCAATAGTTTCCCTTTTCATCAAGGTTTACCGAACTATCTCCTCCGGTAAAAATAGAAAATGCACAAATAAAATTCATTATTTGTGCATTTTTATGCATTTAGAACTTTTTATAAATATCCGCAAATAATGCGATCTATTTCACACTATAGCCTCATAAGTATCACATGGCGAACCTATGAAACTAGAGAAGACTTGTATTTATAGACTCTAGTACATCTGCTGGGCTTGCTGCTTGAGTGATTGGCCTGCCAATCACTAAGTAATCGGATCCTGCGGCGATTGCTTCGACCGGAGTCATAATACGTCGTTGATCCCCTAGCTCTGAACCCTGAGGACGGATACCCGGAGTGACTAATTTAAACTCTTGCCCTAAATTTTGTTTCAATAGTGTTGCTTCTTGTGCCGAGCAGACTACACCATCCAAACCTGCATTTTTTGTCAAAGAAGCCAAACGCATCACTTGCTGCTGAGGCTCAATATCTAAGCCAACGCCTGCCAGATCGCTCTGTTCCATGCTGGTCAGCACAGTAACCCCAATTAGAAGCGGCCTTTCTTTTCCGTACGGCAGTAGAATCTCTTGAGCAGCACTCATCATACGTTCACCGCCACTGGCATGCACGTTTACCATCCATACCCCTAACTCCGCGGCCGCCCTCACGGCTTTGGCACAGGTATTTGGGATATCGTGAAATTTCAAATCCAAAAAGACAGAAAAACCACGCTTGTGTAATTCACGAACGAAATCCGGACCAAATAGTGTAAACATCTCCTTGCCGACTTTCAGGCGACATGACATGGGATCAATTCTGTCCACAAAGGCTAACGCGTCAGCTTGATTGTCATAGTCTAAAGCCACGATAACTTTTTGGTCGATCATTTCATCTCCTAATATACTCATTGCTAAAAAAATGCAGCTGGTACTTTGATACCAACTGCATTAAAACTATTCACCGTCCAATCCTCGGATTGGCTTAATCGTCCCCCACCCCTTACAAGAGGGGCAATGCCAATACAGTGAGTGGGTGGAAAAACCACATTTTCGACATCGATAGTGAGGTTTAACTTTCAGTTGTTCACCCACCATGGCTTGCAAGGTGGTCAAGCTCTCTTTTGCTCGCCCTTCTTCCGCTTCCGTGAGGTGGTAATCCATCAAACGATAGAAACCTTTCATGGTTGGGTTTTTAATCAGTTGTCTGGTGAGCAACTCTTGAGCCGCAGCAACGCTATCGTGATGTGCGACAAGCTGAGCTAGCATCAATTCTGCCGATACGCCCGCTTTCTTATTGATACATTCGCGAAGAAATTCCACCAGCTCATCTTCTTGCCCTAAGTGATGGTAGCATTCCGCCAATATGGGCAATGCTTCACTGACAAAGTCGGGATCTTGCTCAAGCACAGCGGTCAGGTGCTGGATGGTTTTGCGATACTCTTCAGTATCGAGATAAATTCGTCCAAGTGAGATCGAAGCACGAACACATTTCGGATCTTCTGCTAAGGCTTTCTTAAAATGGCCAATCGCTTTGGTGCGATTGCCATCTGCCTGTTCCAACATCGCCAGCTCACACCAGTAATGCGCAATACTTTTACGTATCGACGTTTTGCCTGTTTTGAGTAACAAATGAGCATAGTGAATGGCTTTCTCCCACTCACGAGTCTGTTGATAGATGCTCACCAGCTGCTGCAAAGCCGCATCACGATGATCCGGTTCTTCGACAAGTTGCTCAAAAATCTTTTCCGCCCGATCTAAAAAGCCGGAAGCCATGTAATCTTTCGCTAACTGTTGCAGAGCTAGGTTTTTTTGATCCAATGTCAGGCCGGAGCGAGAGATAAGGTTTTGGTGAATACGAATCGCACGATCAACCTCGCCTCGAGAGCGAAACAGATTGCCCAAGGCTAGATGTGTATCGATCGTTTCATTATCGACCTGTAGTAGCTCAATGAAGTGATCCACCGCTTTATCTGATTGATCAGATAAGAGTAGATTAAGACCCGTCATGTATTGCTGGGAGATCTGATGAGAGTGTTTCCGCTTGTCATCCTGTGCACTACGATGGCCCATATACCATCCGTAAGCCGCCGCAATCGGGAGTAACAAGAAGAGTAATTCAAGCATTCAGCTAACTTGTCCTTAGGCTTGCTTTTCCATTTGGGTATTCTGTTTTTTCAACTGCTTGTTCAATTTGCGTAACTTCAGTTGCATCTTAAATTGGATACTCGCAAAGATCGCCCAAGAGAGAGCAAATCCCGCAACAAAAACCACGCCAAGCAAAGTTGATAAATGGAAATCACCTTTTGCCAAAAGATAGTTAAATGTAACAACTTGCTGATTTTGCGAGCCTAAAGCCAGAGCTATAAGAAAGAGAGCTATAACAGCAATGATTTTTATAATTTTCATGTTTCATCACCCTTCGAGTGTTAGCCGATAGATTATGCAGGAAAACGATTCTCCAGACCACGGATAATAGCAATTATCTAATCATAAAAAAGCGGCATACGCTAAGTATGCCGCTTTTCGTCAATATTCTGTTCACTTAGCCAAGATTTACGCGCTCACGTAACTCTTTGCCCGGTTTAAAGTGTGGAACGTGCTTACCTTCCAATTCCACTTTGTCACCTGTTTTAGGATTTCGGCCAACTCGTGGCTCACGGTAATGAAGTGAGAAACTACCAAAACCACGAATCTCAATACGATCGCCACTTTCTAAAGTCGAAGCCATGTGCTCCAGAATATCTTTGACAGCATCTTCAATCTCTTTCGCTGACAGATGCGTCTGTTCAGCACAGAGTCTTTCAATCAACTCAGACTTAGTCATAGTTTCCCCTTCGAGTCATTTTTACCACTCATTATAGTAAGTAATATCAATTCCAACAAACACTTGCTACAAAATGTAGTGAAAAATCCACCACCCAACTACCTCTTTTAAAGATAAGTGTAGATTTATCAGCAAAACTATCAAGACTTTGTGTAAATATCTTCTGAAATCAATACTATGATTTTTAACTTGTGTGACGCGCAGACAAAAAAAAGGAGCCTTTCGGCTCCTTTTCTAAGACGTAAATTATTCGCCTTTAGCTGCTTTGAAAGCGTCAGCCATTGCATTACCAAACGCAGCGTCGTCCGCTTTGTTGATGCTTGCCATTGCTTCTTGCTCTTCAGCTTCGTCTTTCGCTTTGATAGACAGGTTGATTACGCGGTTCTTACGGTCAACACCAGTAAATTTCGCTTCAACTTTGTCACCAACGCTCAGGATCAGTGATGCATCTTCGATACGGTCACGTGATACTTCAGAAGCGCGGATGTAACCTTCAACGCCATCTTCTAGCTCGATGGTTGCGCCTTTCGCGTCAACTGCAGTTACAGTACCGTTTACTAGAACGCCTTTCTTGTTGTCAGCTACATAAGCATTGAATGGGTCATTTTCCATTTGCTTAACGCCTAGAGAAATACGCTCACGCTCAGCGTCTACTGCTAGAACAACTGCAGAGATTTCATCGCCTTTCTTGAATTCACGAACTGCTTCTTCTCCTGGTACGTTCCAAGAGATATCAGACAGGTGAACTAGACCGTCGATGCCGCCTTCTAGACCGATGAAGATACCGAAGTCAGTGATAGACTTGATCTTACCAGTAACTTTGTCGCCTTTAGCTTGAGCTTCAGCGAATGACTGCCATGGGTTAGCTTTACACTGTTTCAGACCTAGAGAGATACGACGACGCTCTTCGTCGATTTCCAGAACCATAACCTCAACTTCGTCGCCAACATTAACAACTTTAGATGGGTGGATGTTCTTGTTAGTCCAATCCATTTCAGAAACGTGTACTAGACCTTCAACGCCTTCTTCGATTTCAACGAAACAGCCGTAGTCAGTTAGGTTAGTAACGCGACCAGACAGTTTGTGACCTTCTGGGTAACGCTTAGCGATTGCTACCCATGGATCTTCGCCTAGTTGCTTCAGACCTAGTGATACGCGAGTACGATCACGATCGAACTTAAGAACTTTAACTAGGATCTCGTCACCAACGTTAACGATTTCAGATGGGTGCTTAACGCGCTTCCACGCCATATCAGTGATGTGTAGCAGGCCGTCAACGCCACCTAGATCTACGAACGCACCGTAGTCAGTCAGGTTCTTAACGATACCTTTAACTTCGCTGCCTTCTTGTAGAGTCTCTAGAAGTTCGTCACGTTCTACGCTGCTTTCAGATTCGATAACAGCACGACGAGAAACAACTACGTTGTTACGCTTCTGGTCAAGTTTGATAACTTTGAACTCTAGCTCTTTGTTTTCTAGGTGAGCAGTGTCACGGATAGGACGTACGTCTACTAGAGAACCTGGAAGGAAAGCACGGATACCGTTTAGTTCAACAGTGAAACCGCCTTTAACTTTACCGTTGATGATACCAACAACAGTTTCAGCTTCTTCGTAAGCTTTCTCAAGAACGATCCAAGCTTCGTGACGCTTCGCTTTCTCACGAGAAAGTTGAGTTTCACCGAAACCGTCTTCTACAGCGTCCAGAGCAACGTCTACTTCAGAACCAACTTCAACTTCAAGTTCGCCAGCAGCGTTCTTGAACTGTTCAGCTGGGATTGCAGACTCAGACTTAAGACCTGCGTCAACAAGAACGTAGCCGTTTTCGATAGCAACTACAGTACCTTTAACGATAGTACCTTGTTGGAATTCAGTCTCGTTTAGAAACTCTTCAAAGAGTTGAGCAAAAGATTCAGTCATTTATTTAATCTTCAAAAAATTAAACTGCCATGGGTATCCTACCGCATGGGGTTATTAAATTCGCCAATCATCATCCTTGCGATCGACGTTCTTACCTGCCTGAGCAGAATTACTCAGCCAGCTTCGATTCGATATATTGTAGTGCTTTTTCGACCACTTCGTCGATACTCATCGACGTAGAATCGAGCACAAGCGCATCCTCTGCAGGGCGTAATGGTGCCACTGGGCGGTTACGATCTCGGTCGTCACGCTCTTGGATCTCGCTCAAAAGGTCGTCAAATTTAACATCTAACCCTTTATCTTGCAACTGTTTAAGGCGTCGATGCGCACGCTCTTGCGCGCTGGCATCAAGGAAAATTTTTGCCTGCGCTTGTGGGAAAACAACGGTACCCATGTCACGGCCATCCGCCACCAAACCCGGGGCCGTTTCAAACGCACGCTGACGACGTAATAGCGCTTCACGCACTCGTGGCAATGCTGCAACTTTTGACGCCGCCATACCGGTTTCTTCTTTACGCAGCTCTTTAGAAACGTCTTCACCTTCAAGAATCACCTTGACCAAGTCGCCTTCAGCAATAAATTGTACGTCAAGATGTGTAGCTAGCGGGACAAGCGCATCTTCCGACTCGGTATCCACACCATGATGAATCGCGGCCAATGCTAAGACACGGTAAATTGCGCCAGAATCTAATAGTTGAAAGCCGAGCTTTTTCGACAGCAACATACAAAGAGTGCCTTTACCTGCACCACTTGGTCCATCTACGGTGATCACCGGAGTCTGAGAGGACATGTTCTTCTCCACTTTGTTTTCTTTCTTCGGGCGTATGCCCCATATCAGCGGCGCATATTATAGAGCGAAACCGCTTCTCGGGCGAGGATAAAAGCCGTGTAAAGCATTGCACATGGAAATGTTTTCTCAATGCAGTGGCAAAAAAGAAAAGCGGTGAAAGCTTTTACTCTCACCGCTAGAGGTTTGCAGGCTGCTTTGCTCAGAGCTGTCGATTTAATATGGTTCTTTTTACAAGATGGGTTTTTGCCCTCTTTCTACCAATTTCAGCAGTACGCCATCAGCCACTTTGCCAGCCACACCCGCTAATTTATCGGCCAACTTTTTCTTTTGTGTATAGTGAATTGAAAGCACCGTTTTCTCTTTACAAGCGGCCACAATCAGATCATCTGAGGTGGCAATCTCATCGACTAAACCAAGCGTTTGTGCCTGAGTACCAAACCAATGTTCGCCAGTGGCTACTTTATCTAAATCTAATTCAGGGCGATGCTGACGAATGAAATCTTTAAAGAGTCCATGCGTTTCTTCCAGCTCTTGCTTGAATTTTTCTCTGGCTTTGTCGCTGTTCTCACCAAACATAGTGAGGGTGCGTTTGTATTCACCAGCCGTTAGCTGCTCGAACTCGATATCGTGCTTTTTCAATAATTTATTGAAATTAGGCAACTGCGCAATCACACCGATCGAGCCGACAATCGCAAATGGCGCAGAGACAATCTTATCAGCGATACAGGCCATCATATAGCCGCCGCTAGCAGCCACTTTGTCGACCGAGATGGTCAAAGGTAACCCGGCCGCTTTAATGCGATCCAACTGCGAAGAGGCCAACCCATAGCCATGAACCATACCGCCACCGCTTTCCAAGCGGAGTAACACTTCATCTCCGGGTTTTGCGACCGCTAAAATCGCAGTCACTTCTTCTCTGAGCGAAGCCACTTCTTTGGCATCAATACTGCCATGAAAATCGATCACAAACAGATGCGACTCGCGTTTACTCTCTAAACGTCCCTCTTTGGCTGCTTTTTTGATCTCTTTATCGCGCGCTTTGTCTTTCTCTTTTTCTTCTTTCTTACTCGCTTTATCGCGAGCTTTAAGAAAAGCCTCATCGTGCAGGTAATGTTCTAAATGCTCAACCGTATGCTTGTACTGCTCAGATAGATCCGTCACTTCCAGTTGGCCTTTTCTCGAAGATGATTTGCTACTGACTGATTTAACCAGCACCAGCAGCACTACCACCGCCACAATAAAGGTGACAACTTTGGCCAAAAACAGGCCATAGTCCAATAAAAATTCCAATGTGATACCCCCTAAAGTGTGAATTAGTGTATTGTAACCATCTTGTCACGATTACCAAGACTTTCCGTTGCATATCTGTTTGATTTTGCAACATAGGAACCATACAAAAAAATCAAGAAGGATTGAGCACGGTGGACTATTCAACCTCTGCAGATGCCCTGAACAATAAAGTGATTCTGGTAACAGGTGCTGGTGCTGGCATCGGTCGCCAAGCAGCCCTAACCTACGCAAAACACGGCGCGACCGTTATCTTATTAGGCCGCAACGTCAAAAACCTCGAAAGTATTTACGATGAAATTGAAGCGGCGGGTTACCCTCAAGCGGCGATTATTCCGCTCGATCTCAAGGGTGCAAGCAAGCAAAATTACATCGATATGGCGGAGACCATTGAAGGCCAGTTTGGTCGCTTAGACGGCCTATTACATAATGCTGGTGTGCTCGCCACTTTAAGCCCGTTTGATCAGATCAGCGAAGAAGACTTTGACGATACGATGCAAATCAACGTCAAGGCGGAGTTTCTGATGACACAAGCGCTGCTACCCTTATTGCGTAAAGCTGAAGCAGGACGAATTATTTTTACTTCGTCAACGGTGGGTCATGTAGGCCGCTCTTTCTGGGGCTCGTACTCGATTTCTAAGTTTGCCGTTGAAGGTATGATGCAGATCCTGGCCGACGAAATGAGCAATACGCCGATACGTGTGAACGCGATTAATCCGGGTGCTACCCGTACCCGCATGCGCGAGAAAGCTTACCCTGGCGAAGACGCAAATAGTTTGAAAACACCGGCAGACTTAATGCCGCTTTATCTGCACTTGATGGATCCAGCCACACAGGTCAATGGTCAGTGCATTGATGCTCAACCAAAGCGTTAATAATCGCCTTTCACTGTTTGAGTAACTCTCTACTTTTTTGGGCCGCAGTACTTTCGTATTGTGGCCCTTTTCATTTTTGCCGCTAAATTTTCTTGCCAGTTTCTCCCTCATCAATATACTGTATGTATATACAGGTGTCATTCTATGCAAGATATCATTCAAACTTTAAAAAATCAGCACTTAATCTGGCAAGCCGATCAAACCTCGACTGAGCAGAGTGGCATTGTCATAAGCTCAGGCTATACCGAGCTAGATCATCTACTTGGTGGCGGTTTTCCTTCTCACGGCGTGGTGGAGATAGAGTCTCAACTGGCGATTGGCGAGCTGCGTTTGCTGACATCCTTGTTGCAACAACGCTTCCAAGAAGGCATGGTCGTTTTGCTGCAACCACCAGCTCAGGTTAATGCCGCCTTTTTCGCTTACTTAGGCTATCCGTTAGCAGAAACGCTCGTTCTCCTGCCTGACTCGGCCAAAAAAGCATTGTGGGCGGCAGAACAATGTTTAAAAAGTGGCGCTTGTCGCTGCGTTTTGCTGTGGCAAAACGAGCTTGAAATCCATCAGGTGAAACGGCTCCAAGTTGCCAGTGAACAAGGCGCCAGTCTACTTTTCGTTTTTCGTTTACCGCAACCCATGCGTCTTTCATTACCTGTATCACTCAGCCTCACTCTACAGCCAAGACCATTTGGCCTCTGTGTGCAGGTGAAAAAGCGCAAAGGCGGTTGGTCACGAGGTACCACTGAGATCGACTTTCGGCCACTCTTTACATCGTTAACCTTACCGAGCGCGACGTTACCCGATAGCGTGCTTTCTTTTCCTGTGGTTCGAGAGGGCTAGTACGATGAATCTATGGCTCTATCTCCATTTTCCCGCTTTGCAATTAGACAGTCTTGCCGAAGCAGAGAAGGACGTTGCAATTGCCATCGTCAATAAGCACTCTCACCAGGTCATGCAAAGCAATGCGGCCGCCAAAGCAGCCGGAGTTCAGCCTAATATGGGCCTTGCAAGCGCTGCTGCACTTTGTGCCCATTTGCAGGTCGTGCCTTATGATGCAGACATTGAGAACAATAGGCTCAAAGAGATCGCCCAATGGCTCTATCTGGTGACCGCCGATCTGGTGCTGATGCCTCCGCAAGGACTGTTGATCCGCGCTAGCCATATGTTGCAGTTGTACTCTGGCCTCGCAGGTTACTGGCAAGTTTTATCGGCTCATTTAAAACCGCTTTCACTGCGCTTCCATTATGCTTGTGCTTACTCTCCCCTTGCCGCCATGCTGCTTGCCAAAGCAGGCAATGATTTGCTAAGTGATGATCGTGACGCTATTGCCCTGCGCTTAGGGCAGCACGATTTGCAATGCACTGAACTGTCCGTTGAAACGGTCGAGAAACTGCGCCGCGTCGGGATTAACACCTTAGCGGATTTATTGGCTTTGCCTCTTGCAGAGGTTGCACGGCGTTTTGATATCGATCTGGTCAACTATCTCGGTAGGCTGACCGGGCAATTTAAACATCCCGTCGATTTTTATCACCCGCCCGCCCATTTTC
The DNA here is from genome assembly GCF_000764325.1 of Vibrio navarrensis. Taxonomy (NCBI): domain Bacteria; kingdom Pseudomonadati; phylum Pseudomonadota; class Gammaproteobacteria; order Vibrionales; family Vibrionaceae; genus Vibrio; species Vibrio navarrensis. The sequence continues at coordinate 258,020 of NZ_JMCG01000002.1, forward strand.
GCCAAGAACTTGAGCTACTGTATGAGATTGAAAATGTGCAGTGGTTAGAAAAGCCATTGAGTAAGTTATTAAAGCAGCTTGAAAACCACCTCCGATTACAAGATCAGGTTGCCTATGAATTAGCACTGACATTGCAACAACGCGAAGGACAGCGCAAGCGTGTTATTTTTACTTCAGCACAAGGAGATTACCTCTGGCACAAGTGGCAAACGCTTGCTTGCCTAACACTGGAATCTTTAACCTTAGACGCCCCCGTAACGCGTTTAACGCTTGAAGTGCAAAGGCTAGGTGAGCATGGGCTCAATAAAGCGGAGCTGTTTTCAAAATCGACTGGCGTTCTATCCGCTGCTGAGCTTTGTTCGCTGTTGCAGGCTAAACTGGGTAACGAGGCCGTTGTACAACCTTCCCTTAAGCAAGATCCACGGCCAGAAAAAGCCACCGACTATCGGCCCGTTTTGCAGTCGTCCCCACATCGCCTTCCTGATTGCCATGCATTGCGACCTAGCTTTCTTCTAACTACTCCTAAGGTTTTGCGCCAACAAGTCGATTTAATTCACGGGCCAGAAAGAGTGGTCAGCGGTTGGTGGGATGGAGATGATGTAATGCGCGACTACTTCATCGCCCGAACTCATGATGGTCAGTGGCTATGGATCTTTCGCGATCCACAGCAACGCTGGTTTGTTCACGGACTTTTCTGTTGATTGACGATGCTTTACGCCGAACTTTTTTGCCAAAGTAACTTCTCTTTCCTCACTGGCGCTTCGCATCCAGAAGAACTGGTTTTACAAGCGGATTTTCTCCGTTATCACGCCATTGCCATCACCGATGAATGCTCACTAGCTGGTGTTGTGCGAGCTCATACCGCGATCAAAGAGCATCAACTCAGCATCCGTCAGATAGTTGGCAGCATGTTTTGGTTAAGCGGTGAGTGCCAATGCCTGTTGTTGTGCCCAGACCGCCTTGCGTATGCTGAGTTATGCCGGATTATTACTAACGCCAGAAGACGCTGCACTAAAGGAGAATACCAGTTATCGGAGTGGGATTTGATGTCTGCCAAGCACTGTTTGATCCTTTGGTTGCCTTGTGGGAAAAGCCGCGATCTGCATTGGGGAAGATGGTTGCAACGCTACCATACTTCCCGGCTCTGGATCGGGTTGCAAAGACATCTGCACCATGACGACCAAACGTACCGCGAGCATTGTCTATCTCTCGCCAAAGAGCTCAATCTACCCATCACCGCTTGTGGCGGCGTACTCATGCATCACAGCGAACGTTTGCCCTTACAACACACCTTAACGGCCATTCGCCAAGGCTGCACTGTCGAAGAGCTGGGGGCGGATAGATTAACCAATGCCGAGCGCAGTTTGCGCGATGCCGGGAAACTGCAAAAGCTCTTCAAAGCCGAATGGCTAGCCGAAAGTGTACAGATTGCTAAACGCTGTACCTTCAGCCTTGATGAGCTGAGATATCAATACCCAAGTGAACTGATCCCTGATGGCTTTACCCCCGACGGCTATTTACAGCACCTCGTCCATGCGGGCAAATATCGCCGTTTTCCCAACGGCGTACCTGCTCATATCGAGGAGACCATTAGCAAAGAATTGGCATTAATCAAAGAGCTCCAATACGCCTTTTTCTTCCTCACCATTCACGACATCGTGATGTTTGCCAAACGGCAGAACATTCTTTATCAAGGCCGGGGCTCAGCTGCGAATTCTATCGTGTGTTATTGCTTGGAAATTACCTCGGTCGATCCTCGTCAAATCTCGGTCTTGTTCGAACGTTTTATTAGCAAAGGACGTAATGAACCGCCTGATATTGACGTGGATTTTGAACATGAACGCCGCGAAGAGGTTATCCAATACGTTTACCGCAAATATGGTCGAGAGCGAGCAGCGATAGCTGCAACCGTGATCACCTACCGCTTCAAAAGCGCACTGCGAGAAGTGGGTAAAGCGCTTGGGCTGGAAGAGACTCAGCTAGAGTTTTTTATTAAAAACATTAATCGCCGCGATCGCTCGCTCGGCTGGCAGGCACAAATTGTTGAACTTGGCCTCAAGCCTGATTCACTTAAAGGGCAGCATTTTATTCACTTGGTTAACGAGATTATTGGCTTTCCCAGACATCTCTCTCAGCATGTGGGCGGCTTTGTCATCTCCGCAGGCCCACTGTATGAGCTAGTACCGGTGGAAAACGCGGCGATGCCGGAAAGAACGATCATTCAATGGGATAAAGACGATCTTGAAAGCCTGCGGCTACTGAAAGTCGACATACTGGCGCTAGGCATGCTGACGGCGATCCGACGCTGCTTTCAATTGATTCAACATCACCATCACCGTACGCTTTCCCTCGCCAAGATCACCCGCCTGCAAGACGATCCTCAGGTGTACAAGATGATCCAACGTGCTGATACGATTGGTGTCTTCCAGATTGAATCACGTGCTCAAATGAGCATGCTGCCACGCTTAAAACCAGCCAATTATTATGACTTGGTGATCCAAATTGCGATTGTTCGCCCAGGGCCAATCCAAGGGGATATGGTCCACCCATTTTTAAAACGGCGGCGCAAAGAAGAAGCCGTGACTTACCCATCCAAAGAGGTACAAGCGGTATTAGAACGCACTTTAGGTGTGCCAATATTTCAAGAGCAAGTGATCAAACTGGCGATGGTCGCCGCAGGCTTTAGCGGCGGTGAAGCAGACCAGCTACGTCGTGCGATGGCCGCTTGGAAGAAAAATGGTAGCGTGTTCAAATTTAAATCGAAACTTATCAATGGCATGCTTGAGCGCGGCTATGAAGCGCAATTTGCCGAACGAATTTTTGAACAAATTTGCGGCTTTGGCGAGTATGGCTTTCCTGAAAGTCATTCTGCCTCTTTTGCGGTACTCGCCTACTGCTCCGCCTGGCTCAAACATTACTACCCTGCTGAATTTTATACGGCTTTACTCAACAGCTTACCGATGGGTTTTTACAGTGCATCACAACTTATTCAAGATGCGCAGCGACATGGTATCGAGGTGTTGCCTGTGTGCGTTAACGGCTCTGAAAAGCAGCACACTCTCGTACGTGTTGGGCAAAGGCCGCTTGCGATTCGCTTAGGGCTGAGTTTAGTCAAAGGGCTAAGCGAAGAAGGAATCCGTCGGCTGATCCAGCACCGCCCGGCACAAGGTTACCAGACGATTAATGCGGTCAAGCAGACACTTAATCACCAGCGAGATATGGAAAGTTTGGCGTCGGCCAACGCACTGCACAGCATTTCTGGAAATCGCTATCAGACTCGCTGGCAAGTGATGGACTCACTGAGCGACTTACCCCTATTTTCCAGCATGCTAAGTAGTGACCACTCGCTTCACTCCACGCCGAGTGACTACCAGAATTTGATTGAAGATTTTGCATCCACGGGCGTTTCTCTTGGCCAACATCCCATCACTATGTTGTCACGGGCCGGAATGTTGCCCAAATTCGTACGTTGTCAGGAGCTAAGCCAGCTTTCTCATCGCTCTGCCGTAACCGTCGCAGGTTTGGTAACGGGTCGCCAAGCACCGGGAACCGCGACGGGCGTTACTTTTGTCACCCTAGAAGATGATACTGGTAATATTAACGTGGTCGTTTGGCAAGCCACTGCAAGAGCGCAAAAGCACGCTTATCTTTCTGCAAAGGCATTGATGGTGAAAGGCATTTTAGAAAGAGAGGGCGAGGTAATTCATGTAATTGCAGGCAAGCTCATCGACCTGACACCACATCTGGCAGAACTGAGTACTCACTCGCGTGACTTTCACTAATCCATATCTCGCGGCGAAGACACTCTTTTTGTACCTAAGAAACATGCATCAAAAAAGGAAGCGCTCGCTTCCTTTCTGGTGATGTGCAACAAATCTGAGGCACTTATAGGATTTCTCGCAAGCGGTCTTGCGCGACTTCCACCAGCAAGTCTGGTTGGAACTTGGAGATGAAGCGGTCACAACCCACTTTCTTCACCATGGCTTCATTAAAACTGCCACTGAGTGATGTGTTTAAGGTGATGAAGAGTTTGGCCATTCTTGGATCGCTTCGCACTTCGTGTGTCAGCTTATAGCCATCCATTTCCGGCATTTCGGCGTCGGTAATCATCAACAGTAACTCTTTGGTCAAGTCCTTGCCTTCATCACACCAGGATTTCAATAATCTCAGTGCTTCGAGGCCATCACGGCACTCAATAATATTCAGACCGAGCTGCGAAAGTGTATCGCGGATCTGATTACGCGCGGTTGAAGAGTCATCCACAACCAACACATTGCGCCCAACCATGTTTTTGACCAGTTTCTCATCAAGCACTTCCTCTGAGATGGACACGTCGTAGTCGACAATTTCCGCCAACACTTTTTCCACATCGATGATTTCGACAATCTGTGTTTTGTCGCCCTCTTTCACTTGCGTAATGGCGGTGAGGTAATTGCTGCGTCCGGACGTTTTTGGCGGCGGCTGAATTTCGGTCCACGCGGTGTTAATAATGTTGCGTACCTGTCCTACCAAGAAGCCTTGTACCGTACGGTTATACTCCGTAATGATCAGGTTTTCTTCTTGACCAGCCATTTGCGAAGGTGGAAAACCGATAGAGCGTCTAAGATCAATGACAGGCACAGGCTCACCACGCAACGATGCAACACCGCGAATGTTGTAATGCGCGCCAGGCAGTTTAGTGAGAGGAGGCACTTTCATCACCTCTTTCACTTTAAACACGTTGATTGCAAATAACTGACGGCTATTCAAACTGAACAGCAAAAGCTCCAGACGGTTTTCGCCGACCAGATTGGTTCGCTGGTCTACAGTATTTAAAACTCCAGACATACAACATCCTAAATGGGTTAAAACTCTATTAAAAATAGCCTAAAAAATGCAAGCCATAGCAAAAGTACATGAATGAAAAATAGATAGCAATCAACTTGCCTGATTTGGGATAAGCAGCTCACTAAACCTGGCGTAAGAGCAATAGCGAGATGCGAGAGAATTGAAATTTCATAACAACAGCATTGGCCTGACGCTTATTCAGGCCAAAATGGGTCGTTAACCTTCGACGACCTTCATCAGCAATAAACCATCGTAAAGCGCCTGTTTAATTAACGCTGCCCCGGGCATGGTCGCCTGCTTATAAAAGCGTGATTCGACTAACTCAAGATCTTGGTGATAAACGGGCAAGCTCTGCTCTTCAATACATTGGCGAATCGAGGGATACAGTACGTCTTTGGCTTGGTTAATGACTCCGCCAATAAGAATTTTTTCTGGGTTAAATAAGTTAATGACGATAGCAATCGCTGAGCCCAAATAGCGGCCAAGTTTTTCAATCACAGCGACACACAGCGGATCGCCATTCGCCGCCGCTTCACAAACGCTCTCAATGGTGATCTCTTCCATGCCAGACAAAATGGATTCTTCTCCCTGAGCGATACGTTCAAACACCTCTTGGCGTATGGCTTGTGAACTGGCCACCGTCTCTAAACAGCCTCGGTTTCCACAATGGCACTGACGGCCGTTGGGATCTATCTGAATATGACCCAACTCACCAATGTTGCCATGCCGTCCTTGCAGTACTCGACCGTCTAGGATGATCCCAGCGCCAAGACCGTGGTGAATCGAAATCAATACGGAGTTCTCATTTTCTTGCGAGTGACCAAACAACTTTTCGGCCAACGCCCAAGCGCGGGTGTCATTAGCGATAAAAACAGGTAATCCGGTGGCCTTATAGATTTCAGGGCCCAATGCGAGATTTTCAACATTGTAATGGGGCATTTGCAGCACAATGCCTTGCTCAGAATTGACCAAGCCAGGTAGCGTAATCGCGATACTGGTAACGCGATCGAGCTGCTCTGCATACGTTTGAAAGAATTCTTCGATTTCGTGTAGAAGGCGGGCTAACACATCCTCTTGATCGCGTTCATGAATATCGATTTTGGTATCAATAAGCACTTCGCCGCCCAACTCGTGGAGTGCAATCGTCAGATAGCCGCGGCCTAACCGCATCGAGAGAAATTGCCAACCGGCGTTATTTACCTGAAGCCCAACCGCCGGGCGCCCACGACTGGTCGCTTCCTGCACTGTTGTTTCATGCACAAGATGCGCTTCGATCAACTCGCGGGTGATTTTTGTGATGCTCGCTGGTGCCAGTTGGCTTTCTTTGGATAAGTCTATCCGGGAAATTGGCCCTTTGAGATCAATCAGTTTATATACACGACCAGCATTGATCTGTTTGATATGATCAATATGGCCCGGTTGAGCCATGTACATCTTGCACTCCAACATTCTATAACTGGGTAATTTTTTTACTTTGCGAAGTAATTGTGAAGTGAATTGATATAACCCCGTGACAAGCATCACGTATAAACATGAATCTTTGTGTATTCAATCAAATATCCACAAATTAGTCGCTGGTAGATCTATTCTTGGATAACTTATTTTTAAATGAAAAATTTCCTGTAACGCTGGAAAGTCAGCCATAAACCGACCACGCTTCTCAATAGAAAGTGTCACACACATTCCTGGAGTCTCTATGACCAGCAAGCTTAGAAGAACAAAAATTGTCACTACATTAGGCCCTTCAACTGACAAAGGTAATAATTTGGAAGAGATAATCCGCGCAGGAGCCAACGTAGTGCGGATGAATTTCTCACACGGCAGTACAGAGGATCACAAACAACGTGCGGAAAAAGTGCGCACCATTGCGGCTAAATTAGGCAAACAGGTAGCGATTTTGGGTGATTTGCAAGGCCCAAAAATTCGTGTATCGACGTTTAAAGAAGGCAAAATAGAACTCAATGTCGGCGACCGATTTACGTTAGACAGCGACCTACCCAAAGGCGAAGGGGATCAATACTCGGTCGGTCTCGATTATAAAGCTTTACCAAGAGATGTTGGGCTAAATGATATTCTGCTGCTGGATGATGGCAGAGTGCAATTGCAGGTATTAAACGTCGAGGGAAATCGAGTTCATACCGAAGTGATTGTCGGCGGACCGCTCTCCAACAACAAAGGCATCAACAAAAAAGGCGGCGGTTTATCGGCTGACGCACTCACTGAAAAAGACAAACAAGACATCCTAACGGCCGCTGAAATCCAAGTGGATTACTTAGCCATCTCGTTTCCTCGCAATGGTGAAGACATGAATTACGCCAGACGCCTCGCTCGGGATGCCGGATTAGAGGCCAAGCTGGTGGCTAAAGTGGAACGGGCTGAAACGGTTAAGAATGACGAAAATATCGATGACATCATCATGGCTTCCGATGTGATCATGGTGGCTCGCGGCGATTTGGGGGTTGAAATTGGCGACCCTGAATTAATCGGTGTGCAGAAAAAGCTGATCCGCCGCGCCAAAGAACTCAATCGCGTGGTGATTACTGCGACACAAATGATGGAGTCCATGATCGAAAACCCCATGCCGACACGCGCCGAAGTCATGGACGTCGCTAACGCGGTTCTCGATGGAACCGATGCGGTGATGCTCTCTGGCGAAACCGCCGCGGGGAAATACCCGGTTGAGACCGTTCGTTCCATGGCGGAAGTGTGCATCGGCGCAGAGAAGATGATTGAAGCAGGTACGCAAAACTACCGAATTGATAAATCGTTCGCCACCGCTGAAGAAACCATTGCCATGTCCACCATTTATGCAGCCAACCATATGGAGGGAGTTAAAGCGATGGTCACCTTAACGGAATCTGGTCGCACCGCGCTGATGACATCTAGACTTAACTCTCTACTGCCCATCTTTGCTCTATCGCCTAACGAACGCACTCTCAATCGCTGTTCGCTCTATCGCGGTGTCACACCCGTTTTCTTTGATACCAAAGTGGAGACAGGCTTCGATGTTGCGCTTGCGGCACTCAATACGCTAAGAAAGAAAAAATTGTTGGAATTTGGCGACCTAGTAATTATCACCCAAGGTGACATTATGGATGTAGAAGGCTCGACCAACTGTATGCGCATCTTACCTGTGTTCGAATAAGCTTTGCTTTAGTGATGGGAAAGCCAGTGATTACTGGCTTTCATCTAAACGAAGCAAAGTTTCTCTCACTCGCCCCTGTCGCAGCGATTCGTACTGAGCAATAAACCGATTTCCCGCTTGTACACCTAACTCATAATCCGCCAGTAGATCTTTTTTATCGCTAAGCAACGACGAAGAACGTAACGGTCCATCCGGCGTTATTTGAATCACAAAGGTGTCATCTGGCGGTTTGGCAAGAAAATCTCGCGTTAAGGTGTAGGTCTGATAGTGCACCATCAGCATATCCGCCAATCCTGAATCAAAGTTGTCGCCAATAAGATGGCTAAGACGATAAATGTTATCGGCACCAAACAACCAACGCCCTCCGTTCAGCAAGCGAATAGGCTCTCCTTTTTCACTTTGGGATGCGGCAATTTGCTGCTGGAAGAAATGACTCCAGTCGTCTTTCCATCGATTGAGCCGACTCTGCCACTTACCTTGCACGCTGCCAAAAGAGCGGCGAAACCACTCAATTTCCTCTCTCTGCACAGCGGCTGATTGCTTGACATCCGCTTTTTCTGGCAACACAAACGGCTCCGTTCGAATCACGATAATGGCTCTGGCGTTACGGCGCCAAGCTTCCTGAACAGGAATGGAGGCTGAGACACCGCCATCCACATATTCGCGCCCGCCAATCGTCACTGGATTGGAATAGAGTTTAGGAATCGCACAAGTTGCCAGCATAGTTTGATACCAATTGGGCCCAAAGATCGGCAAGTACTTATCAGTGAGCGTGCTGGTGTCTGTTACAGAAGCAAAAGCTTGACGATATGCCAAGCTCGTTTCTCCTAGGTCTAGGTCAAGCTTGTAAGGATAAGCGCAGATCTTATCCAAGGCCCAATCCAACCCTAAGTACTGCTTGTTCCTGATATAACTGAAAAGATTGAAAAATTCTTGAGACGTCGTCAATTCGGTAATGAATGCTTTACCGAGCCCGTGTTGTCGACATAGATAAGAGCAAAGGTTTAACGCCCCCGCAGACGTTCCAAAGAACTCGTCAAAAGGGTCGAAATTGGCAAGAATAAAAGCGTCCAGCACACCTGCGGTGAAAATTCCTCTCTGTCCGCCCCCTTGAGCGACCAATGCGGTTTTCCCATGCTGGTACTTCGCAAAACGCTCCGTATCCAGATTGATGTAACCGTTCGTGACAATACCACTGTTTATTGCCATCGCTGTTACCTGATTTTAAGCGGCAGCGATCGCAATAAAACCAAACGAGAGTAGAACCGCAAACACAGTTGCTGTGATGATTAGGGCTGTTTTCAGATCGTGTTCCATAGGCACCTCCATGCTGTAACAAAGTAATAACAGCTGTAAGAATTATGTTCAAGAACTGTCTAATATGCCAGCGCGAATTTGAAGCTAGTATCACAATTAAATAATTGGAGATAAAGGGGTTTATATGCTAAGTAGAAGTCTCGTTTTGGCTGTTATCAGCTTGATGATCACCACGCAAGTTCAGGCACAAACATCGAATGTGATGATTACACCATTTCTCGGTTTCATCGGAGGTGGTGCGGTAGAAGATAATACGGGTAAAAGCTATGATCTCAATCCTTCGACAAGCTATGCTGTTGCCTTAGAAACACCACTTGAGAAAGGTCGTGTCGGCTTTTTCTATTCCTACCAAGGATCAGATTTGCAAGGTGTCGAAAATCAATACGGCTTTCACTACTTACATTTCCAAAGCAGTATTTACTATCCATCCCAATCTGGGTTCACTGGCTATCTTGGACTAGGGCTAGGTAGTTCCTATGCCGATGTGGATTGGGCGGATAAAAAATTTGGCTTCTCAGCCAGTATATTCGGCGGTATCGAGTATAAAGTGAGTGACAATCTCGCACTCACTGCACAACTGCGCTGGTTAGGTACTGTGGTCGATAATGACACATCGGGTGTTTGTACTTCATCAGAGGCTGGACAGAACTGCGTTATTCGTTTCGAAACCGACTGGATGAATCAGTTGCAATCCAACTTGGGATTGACCTTCAAGTTTTAACAACCGCACAACAATATCTGCTGCAAGGGTGTATAAAAACTAGCCATACACCCTAGTGGGCAAAAACAGTTTATCTTCCAAGACACTTGCTCAATTACAGAATAATAGTCTGTCACACCACCAATACTCAGCCACGATCGATCTGCCATCTCCCTTTGTTACAAGATATAAACCAGACAAATCGCCAAAATTAACAAATGTCATCTATTGCGCCGCACCGGATAAATCGCTAGTCTTCTGCTTAAGCGACAGCTGAATATTTCAGATTTCGCAAACACACATCCAACAATTAAACATTTTATTCTGGATTTTTCTGCCGATAACGACATATACACTAAGAATTACGTTATCAATAGGTTAATTACTAAGTTGATTGTGAATTACCGTTATTCCTTTCTCTAGTCAAAAAACTTGAGCAGAAAAGCTTCATTCCTCAGGGAGTCGTATAGGAGTCTTATATGAAGCGAGAACAATGGGGATCCCGTGCGGGGTTCATCTTAGCCGCTGTAGGTTCAGCGATAGGTTTGGGAAACATCTGGCGTTTTCCGTATATGGCCTATGAAAATGGTGGTGGCGCATTTTTTATTCCTTACCTTTTTGCCATGATCACCGCGGGCATTCCATTCATGATCCTTGAGTTCAGTATGGGTCAAAAATACCGTGGCTCAGCGCCAAAAACACTCGCTAAAATCCATGCCAAGTTTGAGTGGCTGGGTTGGTTCCAAGTTGGTGTTGCCGCCGTGATTGCGGTCTATTATGTCGCTGTAATTGGTTGGACAATTTCTTACTTTGGTATGTCTTTCACCCAAAGTTGGGGAACGGATACGAACGCTTTCTTCTTCAGTGAGTATCTTGGTCTGGGTGATAACTCACCCACTAACTTAGGTAGTATTCAGTGGAAGATTGCGATTGCTATGTTGATTGCTTGGGCAATCACTTATGCAGCGATTGTGGGCGGGGTAAAATCCGGCATTGAGCGTGCCTCCAAGATCATGATGCCTATTCTGTTCATCATGGTGTTGATTCTGATTGGACGCATGATTTTCCTACCTGGCGCTTTAGATGGCGTGAACTATATGTTTACTCCTGACTTTAGCAAAATTTGGGATGTCAAAGTTTGGGCAGCCGCTTACGGACAGATCTTCTTTACCCTGAGTATCGGCTTTGCCATTATGCTGGCTTACTCAAGTTATTTGCCAGAGAAATCAGACATCACAAATAATGCCTTTATGACGGTGTTAATTAACTGTGGTTTCTCTATCCTAGCAGGCATCATGATTTTCTCTGTGCTTGGTTACATGGCGCAAGAACAAGGCAAACCACTTACCGAAGTCGTTTCTGCGGGTGTGGGACTGGCCTTTGTGACGCTTCCAGCGGCGATCAACCTACTGCCTGCGCCTTATATCTTAGGCCCACTGTTCTTCTTCGCTCTTGCCGTAGCTGGATTAAGCTCACACATCTCGATTATGGAAGCAGTTACGTCCGCTATCATCGACAAACTTAACTGGAGCCGTAAAAAAGCGGCAACCGTTGTAGTGGGTGTTGGTGTGGTGGTTTCAATGGCCTTTGCAACCAATGGTGGCTTGTTACTACTTGATTTAGTTGACCACTTTGCTAATAACGTCGGCATCATGTTCGGTGGTCTGGTGGAGATTGTGCTAATGGCATGGCTACTTAACAAAGTGGCAGACGTCCGTGGCTATGTGAACAATATTTCGGACTTCACCATCGGCACTTGGTTCGATGTTTGCTTGAAGTTCATCACACCAGCGGTATTGGCGGTGATTCTGGCAACCAAGCTGCAGGCTCTACTCACGGAAGGTTATGGTGGCTACGATCTGACACTGGGTTGGGCCGTGATCGGCGCTCTGTTTATCTTTGGCTTTGCCATCAACTTAACCAATCGCAAGGAGGCATGATTATGACAACTGGTGCGATCGTCATGATGATTATTGGCCTAGGAATTACCTGGGGCGGCGCGGCAATTTGCATTAAGCGCGCAATGGATAAGTAAACGCTATCCAATCTGTTTTCCAGCCGGCTCTTTTGAGCCGGCTTTTTTGCACCTACCATTTATTTAAGTACTAATCACTCTAGCCTTTCATTTATTGCCTTCCGTGTTCCAAACATTGTGATAATCATCCTAATTCAATCACCGCCATTGCTCCTGTTTACAGCACGACTCCATCAGTTAAATACCACCGACGTTTAGACCAACAGAAACGAATGAAACAACTCGCTTTTCTCCTCTACCGCCTAAATTCTCGATAGTCTGAAGTCAGCCCAGATAGCGTGTCATTAACGTCTGGATGATCAGACTCGACCTTACAGCGAACCAATTGAGAGGAAATCTGTCTAGAATACCGAAAGCTTAGTCAGAGGACGTTAGATATTTAAGGAAAGACGAAACAGTTCGCGACCATTGAAACTGTGCGCCTGATTTCTAGAAACCGACCTTTACTCAAGAGTTTCAGCCGAATGAATGTCGGAGAATAGCGCTGAACGCCATTTCCCCTTAAACCGCTGGACAACACGACTTCTCAGGTTATGCGAATAACTCAATTAAGAAAATCTGGAATGCAAAGCTAATGTGATAACAACAAAAGCCACTCACGTGAGCAGGTAAATAAACACTAAAAGATGCAAAATAAAAAAGGAGGCCGAAGCCTCCTTTTCACATGACGATGGAAAATTAACCGTGGTTACGGATCCACTCATCCATTTCAGTTTTCAGGTTGTCAGACTTAGTACCGAAGATAGCTTGTACGCCACCTGATACAACAACTACGCCTGCCGCACCTAGCTTTTTCAGTTTGTTTTGGTCAACGATTTCAGTATCAGCAACAGACACACGTAGACGAGTGATACATGCATCTAGGTTAGTAATGTTCGCTTTACCACCGAAGGCTGCAACCAGTTCACCTGCTAATTCAGTACCTGATGTTGCAGTTGCGTCTGCAGTTTCATCTTCACGGCCTGGTGTTTTCAGGTCCATTGCACGGATAACGAAAGTGAACACAACGTAGTACAGCACTGCGTAAGCAACACCCAAACCAACGAGCAGCAACATGTTTTCTGCACGTGGAGATTGAACTACGAAGTCGATGAAACCGTTAGAGAAGGTGTGACCGTGTACAACACCCAGTGAGTTAGTTAGCACATAAGCCAGACCAGCAAGCACTGCGTGGATTGCGTACAATACTGGAGCGATGAACAAGAATGAGAACTCGATTGGCTCAGTAATACCGGTTAGGAATGAAGTCAGAGCTGCTGACGCCATGATACCCATTACTTTCGCACGGTTTTCTGGTTTAGCACAGTGAGCGATAGCAAACGCCGCAGCTGGCAAACCAAACATCTTGAACAGGTAGCCACCCGCTAGCTGACCGAAACCATTACCCGCTGCACGAGTTGCGTCATCAGCAGTTAGGAAACAGGTCATGATGCCGTGTACTGTTTCACCTGAACCATTCACACAGGTACCCGCTTCATAGAAGAATGGTACGTTCCAGATGTGGTGTAGACCGAATGGGATCAAAGAACGTTCAACAACGCCATAGATACCAAATGCCGTTACTGGGTTCTGATGCGCAGCCCAATCAGAGAACGATGCAATTGCAGCACCAATTGGTGGCCAGATGAATGACAAAATCACGCCAAGAATAATAGATAGGAAACCAGTGATAATCGGCACTGCACGTTTACCAGCGAAGAAACCTAGGTATTCTGGAAGTTGAATTTTGTAGAAACGGTTGAATGCCCAAGCAGCCACACCACCAGCAAGGATACCACCTAGGACACCCGTGTCGATTTTGTCTGCACCCATTACGGTTGCCATCACTTTTAGCGTTGCAACCATGATTCCGTAACCAACGATAGCCGATAGACCTGAAACACCATCGTTATTGGTAAAGCCAAGTGCCACACCTACCGCAAATAGTAGTGCCATTTGACCAAATACTGAACCACCTGCTTGCTCCATTAGGTGAGAAACCACCTCTGGTAGCCAGCTGAAGTTGGCAGCACCTACGCCAAGCAAAATACCCGCAACTGGTAAAACTGATACTGGTAGCATCAGAGCTTTACCAACTTTTTGCAGGTTAGCAAAAAGGTCTTTAAACATGTTTATGCTCCTGATTAAGTTATTAGTATTTTGGGTTCTAACGGCACACCCCCGTAGCCTAAATGTTAGCACCCAATGAAAATGTAACCACATTTGTCATTATATTTTCCGCCTCTAAATATATCTTGATGCCACTCAAACTTTCTACAAAGTTACGAAATTTAGTTTCAAAACAAGCCTTAGATCACACACATTTACGTCTGTCAATAGGTATGAATAGTAAATTAACTTGTTGTTTTTAAATGATTTTGTAATTAATAAAATTAATTTTATAGCGTAAATAAAATGAGCTACGATGTTATTTTTAGTAACAAAATTACATTTAGGTGAATAGTCGCAAAATCAATCAACACATTTCGTTAACAAGCGCCATTAGATTATTTCGACACACATAACGAAAAAAAAGAGAGCAAATGCTCTCTTTTTGAACGGTTTTTATATTTTTATCGCAAAAAAAGATCTCGATAATTTTGGCTCGTTTTTTGCGCAACCTCCGCTAAGGAGATGCCTTTAAGCTGGGCAATATATGCAGCAACCTCGACAACAAACGCAGGTTGGTTTTCCTTGCCTCGATGAGGAACCGGAGCCAAATAAGGGGAATCGGTTTCAATCAGCAAGCGGTCTAATGGTAGGTTTTTGACCACTTCCTTCAATTCAGTAGCTTGTCGAAACGTAACGATCCCTGAAATCGAAATGTAAAAACCCAGTTCCATCGCGGCTTGAGCAAAAGGCATATCCTCAGTAAAACAGTGAATAACGCCCCCACATTGCTCAGCTGCACCACTTTTCAAAATGGACAGCGTATCTTCTCTCGCCTGTCTCGTGTGGATGATAAGTGGCTTGTTAAGTTCTACAGCAAGCTCTACGTGCTGTTCAAAGCGAGTGCGCTGCAGCGCAGCTGTTTCAGGTTGGTAATGATAGTCAAGCCCAGTTTCCCCTACGGCAACAACCTTCGGATGACTGGCGTACTCTTTTAGCGTAGCCAAACAAAAATCGCTTTCGACATCCAACGGATGGACACCACACGAAGCACGAACATTGTCAAACGGCTCAATCATCTCAAGCATTTTGGGGAAAGAATCCAAAGTCACACCCACCGAGAGAAGTTGGTCGACGTTGACTTGTTTTGCTTTGTTAATCACATCTGCAATGTCCAGATGCAGGTCATCATAGTTCAACTTATCTAAATGACAATGAGAGTCTACAAACATAGTGCCTCTCGGATTTCTATAATCCAGTTGGTAATAAGAAGTTCTTCATTCAAGCCGGGAAACGTACGCAATTGTTGCATTAGTTGCGTGAGCGATTCCATAGCAGAATGCAAACGGATAAGTGGGTAGTGACTCAATGTTTGACTGCCAAACAAGAGATCTTGACTGTCTAAACGAAATGCCGCTTTTTGCGCATCAGATAATAGATACCACAACCAAGTCAGATTTCTTTGCGAAGACGTTTGTATTAACGAAACCAACTCGGTGATATCGCCCCAAGGTTGGGTCAGCACACTGAGAAAAAGCGCCTCTAATTTTTGATACTCCGCAACCCCTCCGGCTTGCGCCATCGCTTTGGCTTGCAGTGGTGAATAGTGGCTGAGTTTAAGTAAGTCTTTTGCAACGTCCTTCACGCCCTGCTGACGCAGCCATTCTACCGCGGCATTGAGATCTGGCGTCGTTACCGTCCATTGTTGACAGCGGCTGACAATCGTTGGCAACAAGCGCTTTTTATCCCGATTGACCAACAGAAAAAGGCACTGCTCACCCGATTCTTCCAAGGTTTTCAACAGCGCGTTGGAGGCTGACTCGTTCATTGCTTCGGCAGGTTCAATGATAAAAAGTCGGTAACCTCCCAACTGGGACGACTCCTGCGTTAAGCGATTACAATGGCGAATCTGTTCGACGCCAATTGCTTTTCCTTCCTTTTCGGGAAGAATACGATGGAGATCGGGATGATTATTGGACTTCACCAAGTCACAGCTATGGCAAAACCCGCAGGCTTGATCAGGGTAGGTTTTGCACAGCAAAGCGGCAGCAAACGCATCCACTAAAACTTCGACGCCTAAATCGGCATCACTTTGCAACAAAACCGCACCAGGTAGCCGCTGCGCTGCCATTGACGCTTGTAACCCACGCCACACATTTTCTAGCCAAGGATACTCGTGTACCATCCTCAATCCTGTGTTTCCACTAACCATTTTTGCAGTACGGTGCGAATGTCCTGCGCAACCGCATCGATCGCTTGTTCTGCATTGATAATCACTACTGATGGATCCGCTTGGGCAATCTGCAAATAACGTTGACGTGTACGTTCGAAAAAGCTGATATCCATTTTCTCAATTCGATCAAGCTCCCCACGCCCTCTAGCTCGTTCAAGCCCCACTTTGGGATCGATATCCATGTAAATGGTAAAATCTGGTTTGAATTCACCAAGCGCGGTATCACGCAGATTTTTCATCAATAGCGGAGAGATCTGACGCCCGCCGCCCTGATACGCTTGTGAGGACATATCATGTCTATCCCCCACCACCCATTGCCCTTGGGCAAGAGCAGGTTTGATCACGTTCTCCACCAGTTGCACACGTGCCGCATACAGCAGCAGCAACTCGGTCATATCGTGTAGATGCTCACCTGAGTGTTCTTCTTTAACCAAAGCACGTAACTTTTCTGCTAACGGGGTTCCACCGGGTTCTCTAGTCTGCACGACATCTTGAATACCAGCCTGACCAAGCACATCCAAAACGGTACTGATTGCGGTACTCTTCCCCGCGCCTTCTAATCCTTCTACGACGATAAATTTTGTCTTGTTCATTATTTTTTTCTTAATTCTCGTAAATATGCACGTACTGCGCTGTTGTGCTCTGCCAATGTTTTCGAGAAAACGTGTCCTCCTTTCCCACTGGCAACAAAGTATAAGTAGTGGCTATTTTTTTCTGGGTTTAATGCCGCTTGAATAGAGGCTTCACCCGCCATCGCAATCGGTGTTGGTGGTAAGCCATTGATCACATAAGTATTGTACGGTGTCGGCGTGCGAAGATCTTTCTTGCGGATATTCCCGTCGTAGTGTTCCCCCAAGCCATAAATCACCGTCGGATCGGTTTGTAAACGCATACCTTTATTCAAGCGATTGATAAAGACTGAGGCAATTCGCTCGCGTTCATCGTCGATCGCCGTCTCTTTTTCAATGATAGAAGCCAAAATAAGCGCTTCATAAGCGGATTGCAGTGGCAACTTCTCCTGACGACTCTGCCAATGCTTGTCGAGTATTTTATTCAGTTTACTATGCGCTCGTTTTAACAGTTCAATATCCGATGTTCCCATGGTGTAGTGGTAGGTTTCGGCTAAAAACAGTCCTTCCAGCTTGGTATAAGGCACATCTAACTGCTTGGCGATCTCCTCTTCACTTAATCCCTCAAGCTTGTGGATCAAGTACGGCTCATTGGCGATCTGTTCAATCCACTCTTTAAACTGGCTTCCTTCCACAAAAGTGATACTAAACTGATGCTCCTTGCCTTCGTTAAAGAGCACCAACACATCATAGAGCGACATCTCTGGTCGTATTTGATAGGTGCCCGCTTTAATCTGCGTCAACTCAGGATAGAGTTTCGGTAGCAGACGGGCAAAGGGTGTGTCACCTATCCATTGCTTCTCTTGAAGCAAGATCAGCGCACGGCTAAATCCGCTGCCTACTGGGACTGTGATAATTTGCGCTTGTTCGATGTTCACTGGCAGTTCCACATACTGCTTGATCTGCGATAAAACATACTGGCTACCCACCGCGATGACGATGGCAGCAACAATAATTACGGCTAATAACTTCTTAATCACGAACAGAAAATTCCTTGAAAGTATCGTGTCATCTCACCAATCGGCATATTGCGATCTTGTATGCGAGTCACCGGCGCTACACCAAGCAACGAGTTACAAACAAACACTTCGTCAGCATCAAGTAACTGTGCTATCTGCGCATCAATCACATTAACTGTCATGCCGTCATGCTGTGCTTGAGCGAGGATCAAACGACGCATAATACCTGCCACACCACTTTGCGACACATCACTGGTATACAAAACCGACTCTTTGAGCCAAAAAAGATTGGCCATTGTAGTTTCAATAACATGATTTTGCACATTTAAGGTGACGCCGTCTTGATAGCCTTGCTTTTCCATCTCCGCTTTACACAAAATCTGCTCCAAACGGTTGTTATGTTTGTGCCCGGCAAGCAATGGATTAATACCTAAACGGGTTTGACACACCCCCAGTTGCAAGCCTGTTTGTTGTAAAGCGGCATAATGCGGTGGATAGGAAGCACTTGAGATCGTCACGAGTGGCTGCGTTACCTCGGAAAAACTGTACCCTCGCCCACCAAGACCTCGACTAATATGCAGTTTAAGCACCGCCTTTTCATCGGCAAGTACCGCTAAGTCTAGCCACTGTTTTACTTGTAACCAGTCGGGAATGGGAATATGCAATGCGCTTAGACACGCCTGCATACGTTCAATATGCAGAGGCCAGTGCTCAATATGCCCATACCGGCTCAACATAGTGGTGAAGCATCCGTCGCCATATTGAAATGAACGGTCGGTAAGCGAAACCATCTCACTTGGTACACCATTTACCCAAAACATTTCAGCATCCCTAAAAAACAAAAACGGCTCAATGCTAAGCATCAAGCCGTTTAAATACAAGTTTCTAAACTCTAAAGCACTTAGATTTTCTTAAAGATCAGAGAACCGTTAGTACCACCGAAGCCGAAAGAGTTACAGATGGCGTACTCCATCTCCACTTTTTGTGCAACATGCGGCACGAGGTCAATCTCTAATCCATCTTCTGGGTTATCCAGGTTGATGGTTGGTGGAACAATCTGATCAACCAATGACATCACCGTGATGATAGCCTCAACCGAGCCTGCGGCGCCTAAAAGGTGCCCAGTCATTGACTTAGTTGAAGAAACTTTAACTTGTTTCGCGCCTTCTTCACCAAGAGCACGCTTAACACCCTTGATTTCCGCCACATCACCAGCTGGTGTTGATGTGCCGTGAGCATTCACGTAACCAACTTGTGTGCCGACAATTCCAGCATCACGCATCGCCGCTTCCATCGCCAGTGCGCCGCCCGAACCATCTTCACTCGGAGAGGTCATGTGGTAAGCATCACCAGACATGCCAAAGCCAACCAGTTCAGCGTAAATCTTCGCGCCGCGTGCTTTAGCGTGTTCATACTCTTCCAATACCATGATGCCAGCACCGTCACCCAGCACAAAACCGTCACGGTCTTTGTCCCAAGGGCGAGACGCTTTTTGTGGCTCATCATTACGGGTCGATAACGCTTTCGCCGCGCCAAAACCAGCCATGCCAAGCGGTGTTGATGCTTTTTCTGCACCACCAGCGACCATAACGTCGGCGTCACCGTAAGCGATCATACGCGCAGCGTGACCAATATTGTGCAGGCCAGTTGTACACGCGGTAGAGATAGCGATATTCGGACCACGCATACCACGCATAATAGATAGGTTACCCGCAACCATGTTAACGATGGTTGAAGGAACAAAGAACGGACTCACTTTACGTGGGCCTTTCTCGACTAGAGCGGTATGGCCAGTTTCAATTAAATCAAGGCCACCGATGCCAGAACCAATCGCCACACCAACACGATGTGCGTTCTGCTCGTTAATTTCCAGACCTGAGTCATCCAGAGCCTGAATGCCTGCTGCGATGCCGTACTGGATAAACAAATCCATTTTACGAGCATCTTTTTTAGACATGTACTCTTCGCAATTGAAGTCTTTTACCAGACCGGCGAAACGGGTAGAAAAATTAGTTGTATCGAAATGATCGATATTGACGATACCACTTTTGCCTTCCAGCAGGGCTTTCCATGAATCTGCTACAGTGTTGCCGACCGGTGACAACATACCCATGCCAGTGACAACTACACGACGCTTGGACACGATATAATTCTCCGGGAATTGAGTTTCTATGGGAGGATAGAAGAAGTTGGAAAAAACACAGGCGGTCTAGGTGACCGCCTGGGAGAGACTATTACTCTGCGTTAGCAGTCACGTAGTCGATAGCAGCTTGAACAGTTGTGATCTTTTCAGCTTCTTCGTCTGGAATCTCAGTGTCGAATTCTTCTTCTAGTGCCATTACTAGCTCAACGGTATCTAGAGAATCCGCGCCTAGGTCATCTACGAAAGAAGCTTCGTTTTTCACTTCAGATTCGTCAACACCTAGTTGTTCAACAATGATTTTCTTTACGCGTTCTTCGAGGTTGCTCATTTTTCTTTTCCTTTACAGAGTTCGCTTTATGCGATGTTTTCCGTAGTTTATTCAATCTATTAAAAGTTGCAAGGCTAACTTTTCTGGTCAAACCACAATTTACGCGATTTTAACCGATTTTCATTACATATTTGACCTAAATCATGCACAGATGCTGCACAAAATTTAAACCATATACATACCGCCATTCACATGAAGTGTTTCGCCAGTGATGTAAGCCGCCGCTGGCGACGCCAAAAATACCACAGCTTCAGCGATTTCACGAGGATCACCAAGACGACCTGCTGGTACATTCGCCAAAGTGACGGCACGTTGTTCATCATTGAGCGCACGAGTCATGTCGGTTTCGATAAAACCAGGGGCAACCGTGTTCACTGTCACACCACGCGATGCTACTTCACGTGCGAGAGACTTGGTAAAGCCGATCACACCTGCTTTAGCGGCTGCGTAGTTTGCCTGCCCTGCATTACCCATAGTGCCAACAACAGAGCCGACGTTGATAATGCGACCATCACGCTTTTTCATCATGCCACGCATAACCGCTTTTGACAGGCGGAAGATAGACGTAAGGTTAGTGTCCATAATGTCACTCCATTCGTCATCTTTCATGCGCATTAACAGATTATCACGCGTGATACCTGCATTATTGATCAAAATATCAATCGCACCGAACTCATCGTTGATGGCCTTTAGTGTAGCCTCAATTGACTCAGCTTGGGTGACATTTAACGCAAAACCTTTGCCATTTTCGCCTAAATATTCAGAAATGGCGGCTGCGCCACTTTCTGATGTCGCAGTACCGATAACGGTTGCACCACGTTCAACCAAGGTTTCCGCAATCGAGCGGCCAATACCACGGCTTGCGCCTGTCACTAGGGCAACTTTGCCACTTAAACTCAATAAGTCTGTCATTGGTTTTCCTTATTATTTTACAGCGTCCAGCGAAGCCATATCGTTCACCGCTGCCGCTTCTAGAGACTTAACAATGCGTTTGGTCAAACCGGTTAATACTTTACCGGGACCCATTTCAAGTAATTTCTCCACACCCTGATTGCTCATTAGCTCTACGCTTTCGGTCCAACGAACTGGGCTGTAAAGCTGACGAACAAGGGCATCTTTGATCTTCGCAGGGTCGGTTTCTGCAACCACATCGACGTTATTGATAACCGAAAGCTGCGGGGCATTAAATTCGAGAGCTTCGAGTGCAACAGCCAGCTTGTCTGCCGCAGGCTTCATCAGCGCACAATGCGATGGTACAGAAACTGGTAGAGGCAAAGCACGTTTGGCACCCGCTTCTTTACACAGCACGCCCGCACGCTCTACCGCATCTTTACTACCCGCAATCACCACTTGACCCGGAGAGTTGAAGTTCACTGGAGAAACCACTTCACCTTGCGCGGCTTCTTCACAGGCTTTTGCAATAGCGTCATCATCTAAACCGATAATCGCATACATCGCACCGGTACCTGCAGGAACCGCTTCTTGCATCAATTGCCCACGCAGTTCAACCAGTTTGATCGCTTGTTTAAAGTCGATAACACCCGCACAGACCAACGCCGAATACTCACCTAGGCTGTGACCTGCCAAGTTCGCAGGTTGCGCAAGACCTAATTGCTGCCATATGCGCCAGATCGCGACAGATGAGGCCAGCAAAGCAGGCTGGGTACGAAAAGTTTGATTGAGATCTTCCGCAGGGCCATTTTGCACTAAAGACCAAAGGTCATAACCAAGCGCTTCTGAGGCTTGCGCAAAAGTCTCTTTTACGATGTCGTATTGTTCGCCAAGTTCAGCAAGCATACCTACAGCTTGTGAGCCCTGACCTGGGAATACAATAGCAAACTTGCTCATAGCAATTTTCCTTAACCAAAGCAAAATAAGGGGAAGTCGTTGCAATTTGACGACTTTAATATGAAACTCTTAATTAAAAGCGTACTAGGGCCGAACCCCAGGTAAAACCACCACCAAAAGCCTCGAGCAATAATGTCTGACCACGCTTAATGCGGCCGTCGCGTACCGCTTCATCTAATGCTGTCGGCACCGTGGCGGCAGAGGTGTTCCCGTGGCGATCTAGGGTAATAACCACTTGATCCAAAGACATCGAAAGCTTTTTCGCCGTTGCTGAGATGATTCGGTAGTTCGCCTGATGTGGCACTAACCAATCCAACTCAGATTTATGCATGCCGTTAGCGTCCAGGGTGTCTTTCACCAGCTTAGACAGTTGCGTCACTGCTACCTTGAATACTTCATTACCCGCCATATGCAGCCATTTGTTGGCGTCTTTGCCACGCTCAGGTACTTCAAGGCTAAGTAAATCACCAAATTCACCATCGGCATAAATGTGTGTCGAGAGTATCCCTGGTTCGTTACTTGCGCCTAATACCACCGCACCCGCACCATCACCAAAAAGAATAATGGTTGAACGATCGGTCGGGTCACACGTTTTTGACAGCGCATCTGAACCCACTACAAGGACATTCTTGCACATCCCTGTTTTGATATGCTGATCGGCGACCGATAGTGCATAAATAAAACCGGAACAGGCGGCGGCGAGATCAAATGCTGCACAGCCTTTAATGCCAAGCTTTGCCTGAACCTGACACGCAGATGAAGGGAAAGTATGGCTACCGCTAGTCGTCGCGACAATGATGAGATCAATGTCATGTTTATCAATGCCGGCCATCTCAATGGCATGTTCAGCGGCATAGAAACCCATATCCGCAACAGTTTCGTTTTCTGCCGCAATACGACGTTCTTTGATGCCTGTACGAGTCACAATCCACTCGTCACTCGTCTCTACCATTTTCTCGAGATCAGCGTTGGTGCGGATCTGAGATGGCAAGTAGCTGCCAGTACCTAAAATTTTGCTATACATGAAGACTAATAATGCCTCTCGAGTAAAACCGCTTCCAAACGATCGCTTATCCGGCTTGGTACTTGTCGTTTGACCTCGTGTACTGCTTCGCCTATGGCGTTAACAACCGCAGATACATCAGCACTTCCATGACTTTTAATGACAATGCCGCGCAATCCTAGCAAACTTGCGCCGTTATACTGGTCGGGGTTCAGTGTTTTTAATTCATAAAATAGCCCAGAAAGCAGTTTTTTAGCTATCCAACCCTTTATAGACGAAGTCGCCATGCTATTTTTTATTTTTTCAATAAAGAGCTGAGCGGTGCCTTCACTCGCCTTAAGACAAACGTTACCGACAAAACCATCGCAGACAATCACGTCGGCCACATTCTGTAGAATCTGATTTCCCTCAATGAAGCCGACAAAATTGACCGCGTCGGTTTGGGAAAGTAATTCGGCACAACGTTTGACCACATCGTTACCTTTAATCTCCTCAACACCCACATTTAATACTGCTACTTTGGGTACACGATTCAGGTGCTCTTCGGCGAGCGCAGCCCCCATCACCGCAAACTGAAACAAACTGTCAGCATCACAAGAGACGTTCGCCCCTAAGTCCAGCATCCAACTGCGGCCAGCGGACACGGTGGGTAATGCAGACACTAATGCAGGTCTGTCTATGCCAGGCAGTAGTTTGAGAATAAAACGAGATAAGGCCATTAAAGCGCCGGTGTTACCACCACTGACGCAGGCATCCGCTTTACCATCAGAAACCAGTTCAATCGCCAAACGCATCGAACTGTCTTGACTGTTACG
Organism: Vibrio navarrensis; assembly: GCF_000764325.1. NCBI lineage: Bacteria > Pseudomonadati > Pseudomonadota > Gammaproteobacteria > Vibrionales > Vibrionaceae > Vibrio > Vibrio navarrensis. The sequence continues at coordinate 282,090 of NZ_JMCG01000002.1, forward strand.
AAGTGCCAGAGAAGGTTTTTCCGAGTTAGAGATTACACGACTGCAATGCCGGATAGTCAGACGAGAGTCAGGTTTATAACCTAATCGGGAAAGTTGAGTTGTGATCAAAGGTTGATCACCTGTGAGAATCACTTTTAGCTCTGGGAAATGAGACAGTGCCTGCACGGCGGCAGGCACTGTGACGCGAGGACCAAAATCCCCGCCCATTGCATCAAGTGCAACGGTAATACTTTGCAAAGGTCAACCTTACTTGTTGATAACCTTTTTGCCACGGTAGTAACCTTCAGCGGTTACGTTGTGGCGTAGATGCGTTTCACCAGAAGTCGCGTCTACAGATAGAGCTGCTGTAGTTAGCGCATCGTGTGAACGACGCATACCACGTCTTGAACGTGTTTTACGGTTTTGTTGTACGGCCATTGACCCTACTCCTATGTTATGGGTTCAGCGTAAAGCTTATTGCTTTAAGCTTTTTAAAACATCGAACGGATTTGGTTTGCTTTCCTCAATTTCTTCAGGAATATCGCCAAATACCATGTTATTTGAATCAACGCTGCAATCCGCTTCATCGTGCATGGCAATTTGAGGTAATTCTAGAATGAACTCGTCTTCAACCAATTGAATGAGATCGACTTCTCCGTACTCGTTAAGATCTACCAAATCGTAACATTCTGGGGCATCTTGCTCACTTTTCTCACTGTAATAGGGAGTGTAAGTGAACTCTACTTCACAGCGATGTGTGAATGACTCATTACAACGTTGACACTCTAAATCGACTTCGATGTTAGCTTTACCAGAGATAACAACCAGTCGCTGTTCATCTATCTCAAATGACAAATAGACTTCTGCGTCGCGTTTTACGCCTTCGGTCATTTCAGCAAGACGCTTAAACAGACTGGCTTGGATGATACCATCGTAATCCAATCTTTTTTGAGCAGCCTTCGCCGGATCCACCGTTCGCGGTATTTTTACCTTTTGCATAGGGCGCGAATATTATCTTCCAAATAGAAATTAGTCAAAGAAAAAGGCAAAAAAGTTATACTTTTTTGCGCTTGCTATACAGAGCATTAGCAAGGGTCGCTTTTGATCCGTTATGCTAGGAAAAATGCTCTGCCAAATTGTAAATTAAAATGGAAAATTACCAACTAGTTTTAGCCTCTACCTCGCCATTTCGCCAGCAACTGCTTGAAAAACTGTCGCTGCCCTTTACGACCCAATCGCCAATTTGTGATGAGACGCCTTTGCCAAGCGAATCTCCACAAGATCTGGTTTTACGATTGGCACAAACCAAAGCGGAATCTTGTTCACTGACCCAACCAAGCTTAGTCATTGGCAGCGATCAGGTCTGCGTGATTGGTGGAGAAATTGTTGGCAAGCCACTCTCTAGAGAGCAGGCTATACAACAACTACTCTCACAAAGTGGTAAAAGCATTGATTTCTATACCGGTTTAGCCGTATTTAACAGCCAAACTGGACAAACGCTGAGCAAGCTAGATACCTTTCGCGTCCACTTTCGCCAGCTTTCCCAAGCACAAATTGAATACTATGTCGATGTAGAACAACCTTTTTACTGCGCTGGCAGTTTCAAGAGTGAAGGATTAGGCATTGCGCTGTTTGAACGGTTAGAGGGCAAAGATCCCAACACCTTGATCGGGCTGCCTCTCATTGATCTGGTCGATATACTGGAAAAACACGGATGTAAAGTACTGGGATAATCAGAATAAAGGGATGACCATCATCCCTTTTTCTCACTTCGAAGAGAGGCTAGCACCGCCTCTAGCTGCTCACCCATCGGCGCGTTGATCTCCATTGACGCTTCGGTAGCCGGGTGCACAAAACGTATGTTGGCCGCATGCAGAAACAGACGATCTAAGCCATGTTGACCTGTGTAAGCATCAAATCGGCGATCACCATATCGATCGTCCCACGCAATAGGATGGCCGCTGTACTGTGTATGGACACGAATTTGATGCGTTCTGCCGGTAATCGGACTCGCTTGCACTAACGTCGCCTGGGTAAACTTTTCCAGCACACTAAAGCGTGTTTCAGAAGGTTTGCCATTCGGATTAACGCGAACGATACTATTCACTTCATTCTTCAACAGTGGAGCATTAACCACCTTACAGCTGTTTTTCCACTCACCCATCACCAACGCGAAATAATACTTCTTAACTGTTTTTTCGCGAAACTGCGCTTGCAAATGTCGTAATGCAGAGCGCTTTTTAGCCACGAGTAAGATTCCAGAGGTGTCACGGTCAATACGATGCACCAGCTCTAAAAAACGCGCCTCCGGTCTTAACGCTCGTAGCGCTTCAATCGCACCAAATTTTAAACCGCTACCACCGTGTACCGCCGTGCCAGAGGGTTTATTAAGGATCAACAAGTGATCGTCTTCAAAGATAATCTGCTGCTCAAGCTCTGCTACCCGGTTGAGTTTGGTGCTGGGTGCGACTTCTGGTGTTTTTTCTTCCACCGTTACGGGTGGAATACGTACCACGTCGCCAGCTTGCAACTTGTACTCTGCTTTGATGCGCTTTTTGTTTACTCGCACTTCTCCCTTACGCACGATTCGATAAATCATGCTTTTAGGGACATCTTTTAATTGGTTACGCAAGAAATTATCAATGCGTTGACCAGCCATATCCTCATCGATTTCGACGGATTGGACTTTCGTTCTGATTTCGTTCATGGCGCTATTGTAAACGTAAACGGGCTTAAGTTCACAGAGTCTTTCTTTTCCCTTAACGACAAAATTTACCTATCTGCGCCATAAGGTTCGTTCTCGCTTTGTTCTCCCAACAATAAAGTTACCCACAGGTTACTAATCACCCACCAATTGTTTATAAAGCCAACAGCGGCAATAGGTAAAATTGAACTCAAGCTAAAAACTTTCAACGTTTGCGTCAAAGGCGATTGCTGATACTCCGTCGCACTGCTATAGTTCACGACTGCGAAGGTAGGTCCGGTTGATTACTTGTATATAACCGACCGTTTGTCCACAAGCACACCGAGTAGTTTGTTGACGTTTGAATGCGGCAACTGGCGTAAGACATCTCAACATCAACATAACTGTCACACTACTCATCGCACACTCATGTTGAGTAATTACCGATATTGATGCGGCTCACAGGCAACCGATGTTGTTTGTGATGACTGACGTGCCCTAGAGCATCCCCCTCCAGCCGGGAGGCTGCAATCTGTAAACCACGGGATCAGGCACCATGAGATAGCGAACTTTGTGACAGAGACAAAAGACAACAAAAGATAAAGACAACGAGAAATTTTCAATGAAAAGAATGTTGATTAACGCAACTCAAAAAGAAGAGTTGCGTGTCGCTTTGGTTGATGGCCAGCGACTTTACGATTTGGATATCGAGAGTCCTGGGCATGAATCGAAGAAAGCAAATATCTATAAAGGGCGTATCACACGCGTTGAACCAAGCTTAGAAGCCGCATTCGTCGATTACGGTGCTGAGCGACACGGTTTCCTCCCTCTCAAAGAAATCGCCAAAGAATACTTCCCTGATGGTTACACCTACCAAGGCCGTCCGAGCATTAAAGAAGTGCTAAAAGAAGGTCAGGAAGTGATCGTACAGATCGAGAAAGAAGAGCGTGGTAGTAAAGGCGCGGCTTTAACCACGTTCATCTCTTTGGCGGGCAGCTACTTAGTGCTGATGCCAAATAACCCTCGAGCAGGTGGTATTTCTCGCCGTATCGAAGGTGACGAGAGAACCGATCTCAAAACGGCCTTAAGCACACTCGAACTACCACAAGGTATGGGCTTGATTGTCCGCACCGCAGGGGTAGGCAAAAGTGCAGAAGAACTCGAGTGGGATTTAAATGTACTGCTCAATCACTGGGCGGCAATCAAAGACGCTTCTGAATCAAATCCAGCACCGTTTTTGATCCACCAAGAGAGTAACGTCATTGTTCGTGCTATCCGCGATTATTTACGTCGCGACATTGGTGAGATCTTAATCGACAGCAACACCATTTTTGAACGTGCCAAAGAGCACATTCAACTGGTTCGCCCAGACTTTATCAGCCGTGTGAAGAAGTACGATGGTGAAGTGCCGCTTTTCAGTCACTATCAAATTGAAAGCCAGATCGAGTCCGCATTCCAACGTGAAGTGCGCCTACCTTCTGGTGGTTCTATTGTTATTGATCCAACAGAAGCACTGACTTCAATTGATATCAACTCTGCCCGTGCAACTAAAGGCGGCGACATTGAAGAAACCGCTCTAAACACCAACTTAGAAGCAGCCGACGAAATCGCTCGCCAGTTGCGTCTGCGTGACTTAGGTGGTCTGGTGGTGATCGATTTCATTGATATGACACCAGTGCGCCACCAACGCGAAGTGGAAAACCGTTTGCGAGAAGCGGTACGTCTCGATCGTGCACGCGTACAAATTGGCCGCATTTCACGCTTTGGTCTGCTGGAAATGTCGCGTCAGCGCTTGAGCCCTTCTTTAGCAGAAGCAAGCCATCATATTTGTCCTCGTTGTAGCGGCACAGGTGTGGTTCGCGATAACGAATCTCTAGCGCTTTCTGTTTTGCGTTTAATTGAAGAAGAAGCACTGAAAGACAATACCGCCCAAGTATTGGCTGTGGTACCTGTACCGATTGCTTCTTATCTGTTGAACGAAAAACGTCGCTCAGTGAACCACATTGAACGCATTCAAGAAGTGAAGATCACTGTGGTGCCAAACTCCGACATGGAAACACCGCACTTTGAAGTGATCCGTGTACGCGAAGGCGAAGAGGTGGATCTGCTTTCTTACTTGCTACCGAAGAAACTGGAAGCAATGAAAGAAGCGGAAGGAAAAGAGAGTTCAGAAACAGAATTCAAGTCGAAACGCATTGAAGAACCTGTTTTGAAAGGTTTCGCTTCTCCGGCGCAATCGGCGCCTGCACCAAAACCAGCACCACAAGTGAAAGAAGTAGAAGCTCAACCTCAGCCACAGCAGCCAGGCTTGTTTAGCCGCTTCTTTAGTGCGCTGGGTAACTTCCTGTTTGGCTCTGCACAAGACAAAGCTGAGACAGAGAAACAGCAGACGCAAAGCGAAGGCGAAAAAGACGACAAACGTCAGAAACGTGAACGTCACGATCGTAATGATCGCCGTCTTAACAGTCGTGAGCCTCGTGACAACCGTGAACCTCGTGACAACAAACGTCGCCGTAAGCCACGTGACGAGAGTGCTACCGTAGAGTCCACGCAAGATGAAAACGCGAAACCGCGCCAACAACAAAAGCGTAAGCCGAAAGCGGCTCCGGTGAAAGCAGAAGCACCTGTAGAAAACAAAGCGAACCCTAAAGTCGCGGAAAAAGGTTTACAGCTCGCTTCAGAAGCACAAGGGGCACAGAAGCTGGATTCTGTTAAAGCTAATGTGAAGGCAGAGAAAGTTAAAGAGCGTCGTCAGCGTCGTAAACTGAACAAATCTGTACGCGTGAAAGATCAGGTTCAAGACGAAACGGTAGAAGAAAACGTATTGGCTGCGACGCCTGCGCTAGAGCAAAACGAAAGTTTCGTTGCTACGCCAGTTGAAGCAGCGCTTCAAACCGCCGCAACCATTGATACAGACAATGTCGATGAGCAAGACGAAGATAAAGAGGCGAAACCACGCCGCAATCGTCGTTCGCCACGTCATCTTCGTGCCAGCGGGCAACGCCGTCGTCGTGGTCGTGACCGCCGTCCAAATCCTTTCCGCCTACGTAAAGGTGGTGTTGCGTCACCAGAAATGGCAATGGGTAAGGTAATGCCGCGCTACATTCCAAAACCAGTTGCGAAGAAAGAGCAAGTCGCGAAAGAGCCTGTGACAGAAACCGTTGTCAAATCAGCAGTGGTTTTACAAGGTGGTGTTGCTTGCCCAGAACTCGCCATGGGTAAAGTTATTGTTCGACGTGACAACCATGAACAGCAGAAAGCAGACTCTGTTCAGCACAACCAAGCGGCTGTTGAAGTTATTGAGCAAGTGGCAACGCCTGTCGATGCACAAGAAGCTGTCATTGTGGCAGAAGAATCTTTCGTTGCAGCAAAGGAACCTACATCACAAGCAGACGTGGAAGCTGTGAACGAATCAGCTCAAGAAACGGCTGAACAGGTTTCGGTTGCCGTTGAAGAAACGGTTGATGAAACTAATGCTGAAGTGACGACTCTGGAAACGACTTCTTCTCAGGTAGAAAGCAAAGAGGAATCGGCAGAGAATCTGGTCAAAGTCGAAGCACCGGTAGAGGCAACTCAGCCCAAGCTGGAAAAGCAAGCGGTGAGTGCGCTATCTAAGCCACATGCCTTTGCGCCGATGACCAAAGCGCCTGGTCCACAGGAGTTGCGTGAGATTACCGTCGTCGCAGCCGCGTTCCGCTCTGAGCGTTACGTTCAACGCGGTGCCGGTAGTCAGGTGGCAACCAGCCAAGCTTCTGCTGAAATGGCAAAGCCGCAATCGACAAGCTAATCTAACCTCTCTAACTCAAAGGGCTACTGAACAGTAGCCCTTTTGCTATTTGAGCTTCTAGTTCTTGCACTTTTCCAAGATGGCATCTGCCGCCTGTTCAATCAGATCCAGCACCTGCTCAAACCCTGCATCACCACCATAGTAGGGATCAGGGATCTCATCATGCTCGCAAGAGCAATGGCTCAAAAAGAGCGAAATCTTATGCTGGTACTGCGCAGGACAAATCGCAAAAAGATCGTGAAGATTTGCCTTATCTGCCGCAAAGACCATATCAAAGTACGCAAAATCCTCTCCTCTCACTTGCCGCGCTCGAACTCCTTGGAACGAGTAGCCTCTTTTCTCTCCAGCGCGTCGAGAACGATGGTCTGGCTGCAATCCACTGTGATAGTCAATCGTCCCCGCTGAATCAATTTCTACCTCCATACCCAGATTCATTGCTTTAGCGCGCAGTACCGCTTCAGCCGTCGGAGAGCGGCAAATGTTTCCCATACATACAACCAATAGTTTTTTCATCGCTTCATCCTTGGTAATCGCCTTCTTTCAAACTCTGACTCTAACAAGCGACAACATTTTTCTAAAGAAAATGCTTTTTAGCGTGCACCATTTCTATTTAACCCTAATGATTACAAGTACTTTGTAGTTAGGTTTTCCGTTACTATGGCGAAAAGGTAAATATTATTGGAGTTGATATGCACTCGGAAGAGAACAAAGAGAGTCGCCATAAGGAACGACAGCAGAAAATTAAACAGCAAGTCGATGCCAAAATCGCCGCCGCACAGGAAGAAAAAGGCTTGTTACTGGTGATCACAGGCAATGGCAAAGGCAAGTCCACTTCCGGCTTTGGCACCATTGCTCGTGCCGTCGGCCACGGCAAAAAATGCGCAGTGGCGCAATTTATTAAAGGGACCTGGGACAATGGCGAACGCAATTTGCTGGAAAAACTAGGCGTTGAGTTTCAAGTCATGGCGACCGGTTTTACTTGGGAAACTCAAAACAAAGAGACGGATACCCAAGCCGCACAGCAAGTTTGGCAAGAGTGCAAGCGCATGCTCAAAGATGAATCACTAGACGTGCTTCTTTTTGACGAACTCACCTACATGGTCAGCTATGGTTATATTGATTTAGATGATGTGGTGGATGCGCTAGCGCAGCGTCCTCACATGCAATCGGTGGTGATCACCGGGCGCGGTGCACATCGCACTCTGATCGAAATGGCGGACACTGTCTCTGAAGTGAGAAATGTGAAACACGCTTTTGAATCCGGTATCAAAGCATTGAAAGGGGTTGATTGGTAGCCTTTTCCTCGTCACACATCGCTTGCAATAAGGGCGACTTAATGGTCGCCCTTATTGTGTTTAGTTTAATTTACTTATTGCGTTTAGTTGAACAGTCCTTTTAACAATCCATCCACCGCTTGCTTGGTTTTTTCATCTTTGATCTTATCGGTCAACTTCTCGACTCCGCGGTCGATCTCTTTTTGCGCTTTCTGCTTGAGCACATCGTCAAACACTAGCTTGAATTTTGGATCCGCCCAACTGCCTGAAATGTTGATAGGAATTGTCACGTCTCTCAGTTCATCAATATCCTTACCACCCTGACCTTCTAACGTGCCAACAATGGAAGTACTGACCGTAAAATCAACCGTTTGATTGATGTAGTTTGCTTCTCCTTTCCCACGAATACGCAGTAGCGGAGATTGCATGTGCATGTTATTGGTTGTCACCTTGCCTTTGTTCAACGTCAACGTTGCCGTCATTGAACTGAAGTCGGTTTTTTGTACTCCATCGGTCGCGTCTAACTTTTCACCTTTAATCTTGGCGTAGTTTTCACGAATCATCTGCGCGACGTTAATTCCGTTGACGGCACCATCAGCAAAATTGATTTCAACTGTACCGACAAGGTTTTTCTGAATACCGCTTGGCGTTAAGCTTGCACCCTTGACATCAACATCGATATTACCCGTACCTTCCAGCTTGTCGTTTTGTGCCACATCTACCAATAGCGGTTGCACTTGGACACCTTTGATGCGCTTTTTCACACTATAAGTGGCGGGTGATCGGCGGGCATCCAGTTTCGCACTGGCGTTGATAGAGCCTTGATAGAGATTGGCATCAAAGCGATCTAAGGTCGCGATACCACGGTTCACAGTGAACTTGGTGATGACATTTTGCAGCTTGGCATTGTTGGCTTTGAACTTATCAATGTTTACTTGACCGATCACATCCAACGTTTTTAACGCGCTCAGATCAGGCTCAACGTCGTTGTTTACCTCTGGATGCGCTTCTTTGTCATTGCTGCTGTTTGTGCTTGCCGTTTCTTGCGATGGCTTGGTTAGGCCGAGAAATTCATCGAGATCAATCTCTGGGCTGTGCAGCGAAAAACGCACTTGGGGAATCTCAGCTAACGTCACATCGGCTTTACCGTCTAAAGCAATGGCGTTGGCGGTCAGTTTATTAAGCACAAGCGATAAATGGCTGCGCGGCACATCAAAGGTCACCTCAGAGCTCATTGCCACCTTCATCGGTGATTGAGGCAGTGATTCCCCATCGAGTTGAGATTCCAACTGGAATGCCTTCACCATCACGGTACTGATTGCCGCATCCACATGCAACTGCGCCGAGCCGTTGGCCGAAAGGTCCATACCGGATGCTTGGCCTTTGACTGCAAAGGTCAGTGCGTTGTCTTTATCAAACTCGAACGTGTCCAGCACCAACTTGATGCTATCCATCTTCGTGGCTGGATCGCTAAACTGACTGTTCAGCTCAATATTGCGCAGAGCATAAGAAGAGAAATCTTGCGCCAACTGAAACTCTAGCTTGCCGTTTGCGCTGAACTGTTGCTGGTTGTTTTTTCCTTTGGCTGAAAACTCCGCTTTAGTCCATTGCTCAAAGGCAAACTCTGAAAGTGAGAAATTCACATCATAGAGTTCAAGTGAAGTACCCGCTTGTCTATCTTGGTTAACGAGTTTGGCATTGCTCACCGTGATCCCTGCCAGCTCAATACGCCACTCTGCCGCCACGCTAGCTTGCTGTGGAGCATCCGCAGGGGGCTCCGAGATCACCTCTTGTTGAGCCGTCTCTTGCTGCGTTTTTTGTTGCTGAGTCAACGCATCAATATTCTTTTGCCCATCTTTACGCGTCTCTAAATGAAATTCCGCACCATCAAGGCGAACATCACCAATCTGCAAGACTTTATCGAGCAGAGGCATCACCGAGATATCGATCCCAACGTTCTCAACTTTAAATAAGTTTTCTTGAGAAAAGCCCTGAGGATTCTTTAATTCCGTTTTGCCTAGAGCAAAACCAATCGAAGGAAAAAATTGCCATTCAATGTCACCTTCAATCACCAACTCTAAACCCGTTTGCTTGGCCACTTGTTCGGTGATCAGCGGTTTAAATTGATTGGGGTTCACTAAGGTCACTAGCGCTATCACTGCAATCACGACAACCGCGATAGACGCAGCCAAAATAAGGAACAGTTTTTTCATATGCGTATTCCTTTGCATGCAAGAGTTGAGACAAGAACAGAGAAAACACCTATTTTGCGCCGTTCTTGCTCCAAAAAAGAAAGTGGCACTTAAAGTGCCACTTTCTCAAATAAAAATAAAGCTCGCTGACGAGACAATGACTTAAGCTTTCAATAGTTTTGCAATGTGCGCTTTCAGTACATCAATCGCAATGCGGTTTTTACCACCACGAGGGACAATAATGTCCGCGTACTGTTTTGAAGGCTCAATAAACTGCATAAACATTGGGCGCACAGTCTGCTGGTACTGTTTCAGCACCGATTCCATGGTACGGCCGCGCTCTTCTACATCACGTTTCACACGACGCAGCAGACAGATATCCAGTGGCGTATCCATAAAGACGGTCGCGTGCATTAAGTCACGCAAACGCGGATCGGTCAAAAGCAAGATGCCTTCTAGGATGATCACTTTTTTCGGCGTCATGGTAGTGGTATTGGCCGTGCGAGTATGTTCAGTATAGCTGTACTCAGGGACTTCAACCGCTTCACCTCGGGTGAGCTTTTCTAGGTGCTCGCAAAGCAGATCGTGGTCGAGTGCGCTCGGGTGGTCGTAGTTAGTTTTAACGCGTTCTTCCATGCTCAAATGGCTTTGATCATTGTAGTAGCAATCTTCCGTAATCACACCGATTTGATGGTCGCCTACTTTGGCACGAAGTTCATTATAGATCGTGCTGGCAATCAGACTTTTTCCAGAAGCTGACGCGCCCGCAATACCGACGATGACGCATTGATTATTCTCAGACATTAGTTGCACCCGATGATGATTTTGTAGCAGTAGGAATAGATAAACCGCCTGATTATAGGGAGTTCATCCTTTAGATACTAGTCGCTTTTCCTGCTTTAACGCCCTTTTCTCCGGTGGCGGAGAACAAAAAACCAAGCAAACGATTACTTGGTCTTTTTTTCATCCAAAATCGACGGGCTTATTTAATCAAGCCGAGTGTAGAGAATGGTCTCTGGTTTTGCCTTTCCTTGCCAGTACAACGCACTGCATATACGCTCCGCAAGCTGATAATAGCGCTGCGCGTGTTCACTTTCTGGTCGCCGACAAACCGTTGGCACACCAGCGTCAATGTCTTCGCGCATCTCAATATGCAGTGGGATCTGGCTTAGCAGAGCAAGTCCATACTCTTTGGCCATCTCTTCACCACCACCATGGCCGAAAATCGCCTCTTGGGCCCCGCAGTGTCGGCAAATATGGTAACTCATGTTCTCAACCACACCGAGCACCGGTACGCCTACTTTACGAAACATCGCGGCCCCTTTGCGCGCATCCGCCAACGCAAGATCTTGCGGCGTGGTGACGATAACACTGCCTGCCACTGGCACTTGCTGTGATAAGGTCAGTTGAATGTCACCGGTACCGGGAGGCATGTCGATGACTAAATAGTCGAGATCCGGCCACTGAGTTTCATTGAGCAATTGCGCCAGCGCTTTGGAAGCCATCGGCCCGCGCCAAATAGCGGCTTCGTTTTGATCCACTAAGTAACCGATTGAGTTGGTATAGATGCCATGCGCCAGCACGGGTTGCATCCATTTTCCCTGCTCGACGTCTGGCTTTTTATTTAGTGTGCCGAGCATAAGCGGCAAAGACGGGCCATAAATATCGGCATCAAGCAATCCGACCTTTGCGCCACTGGCCGCTATCGCCAGTGCCAAATTAACCGCCGTAGTAGATTTGCCCACACCGCCTTTGGCGGAGGTAACCGCGATGATGTTTTTTACTCCACTTACAGCGTGAGCAACTGGCGTTTCCATCGCTTTGACTCGCTGCTCAATAGTGAACCCCACCTTAGCCGCCTCGCCGCTTGCTTGCTGCTGCTCTACCCAACTCGTCAACGCTTCGATCAACGATTTGGCAGCAAAAGGCAGCGTGATGTGCAGCCCACCATCGGCTTTTAAACTCACCACACCGTGCATATCTGCCCACTGCGGTATCAAAGCCCAATGTTCGAACTGATTAAGCCAATAAGAGAAATCTTGTTTTGAAGTGAATTGACGCATATCGCCTCCTCTGTTGACTGCATCCTATCACCGAGTAAAGCACGACTGAACCCCAAAAAAACCAGGTGATTATCCTCTGTCACACCTTGGACTTACCGATTTACTGAGTTAGTATTATCAATCAAATTTTTATACCTATCGAGAAAAGCGAATATTAAGTATGGCAAACGATCCAAGAAACTTTCCCCCAAGGAAATTGCTGGTAACTTGTGCCCTTCCGTACGCTAACGGTTCGATCCACCTTGGTCATATGCTTGAGCATATCCAAGCGGACATTTGGGTTCGTTACCAACGCCTACGCGGCAACATTGTAAATTTCATCTGTGCTGACGATGCTCACGGCACGCCAATCATGCTTAAAGCTCAACAGATGGGTATGTCGCCAGAGGAGATGATCGCTGCGGTCAACGTGGAGCACCAGAAGGACTTTGCTGGCTTTGATATCAGCTTTGATAACTACCACAGCACGCATTCAGACGAGAACCGCGAGCTGGCTTCGCACATCTATCTACAACTGAAGAAAAATGGCTTTATCTCTAGCCGTACTATTTCTCAGTTGTTCGACCCTGAAAAAGAGATGTTCCTACCGGATCGTTTCGTTAAAGGGACGTGCCCAAAATGTAAGTCAGAAGACCAATACGGCGACAACTGTGACGCTTGTGGCGAAACCTACAGCCCAACTGAACTGATTAACCCGAAATCAGCGGTATCAGGCGCCACACCAGTTATGAAAGATTCAGAGCACTTCTTCTTCGACCTGCCTCAGTTTGAAAGCATGCTCAAAGAGTGGACTCGCTCTGGCTCTCTTCAAACTGAAACCGCCAACAAAATGCAAGAGTGGTTTGAGTCGGGCCTGCAGCAGTGGGATATCTCCCGTGATGCACCTTACTTCGGTTTTGAAATTCCAGGCGAAAAAGACAAGTTTTTCTACGTTTGGCTAGATGCGCCAATCGGCTACATGGGTTCATTCAAAAACCTATGTGATAAGCGTGATGATCTTGATTTCGATGAATACTGGAACAAAGACAGCAAAACAGAACTGTACCATTTCATCGGTAAAGACATCGTTTACTTCCACAGCCTGTTCTGGCCAGCGATGCTAGACGGTGCTGGTTTCCGTAAGCCAAACAACGTTTTTGTTCATGGCTACGTTACGGTCAACGGCGCTAAGATGTCTAAGTCTAAAGGTACTTTCATCAAAGCAAGTACTTACCTAGAGCATTTAGATCCTGAGTGCCTACGTTACTACTACGCAGCAAAGCTGAACAGCCGTATTGACGACCTAGATCTTAACCTTGAAGACTTTACTCAGCGCGTCAACGCCGATGTGGTGAACAAGATCGTCAACCTAGCATCGCGTAACGCTGGTTTCATTGCCAAGCGCTTTGAAGGCAAGCTCGCTGAAAACTTCGTCGAGCCAGAGCTTTACAACGAATTTGTTGCCGCGGCAGAGCGTATCGCAGAACTTTACGAAGCGCGTGAGTTTGGTCGTGCGATCCGTGAAATCACCGCGTTGGCGGACAAAGCCAACCAATACGTTGATGAAAAAGCGCCTTGGGTTGTGGCAAAACAAGAAGGTAAAGATCAGGAACTGCAGGAAATCTGTTCTGTTGGTATTAACCTGTTCCGCGTTCTGATGACTTACTTGAAGCCTGTGATGCCAGCGCTTGCTGCTCGCACTGAGGCTTTCTTAAATCAAGAGCTGACGTGGGAAGGGATTGCTCAGCCATTAACGGCACACGAAATTACCGCGTTTAAAGCGCTGTTCAATCGTATCGATCCGAAAAACATCGAAGCCATGATTGAAGCATCAAAAGAAGATGCGGCGGCTGAAATGGCGGCAAAAGAGAAAGCGGAAGCCTCTAATGCAGCTCAAGAGACTGAGCTCAGCAAAGATCCAATTGCCGATGAAATTGAATTCGATGACTTCGCAAAAGTTGACCTTCGTATTGCCAAAATCGTGTCTTGTGAATCGGTGCCAAAAGCGGACAAACTTTTGAAATTCCAATTGGATATCGGCGGTGAAATGCGTCAAGTTTTCTCTGGCATTAAAGCCGCTTACAACCCCGAGGATCTGGTTGGTAAATACACTGTTGTGGTTGCTAACCTCAAACCACGTAAGATGAAGTTTGGCATGTCTGAAGGCATGATCCTAGCGGCAGGCCCTGGTGGCAAAGATCTCTGGATCCTTGAGCCGCATGAAGGCGCGCAGCCTGGCATGCGTGTGATGTAACCCGCCGCCAACCTTTTACTTCTCTCCAAGCCTCGCGATATAAATGCGAGGCTTTTTTGTGTCCTATTTCACACTTTTGGTGATGACTGCACCAAATTGGCACAGAAATTTTCACTAGAAAAATCTAACCATTTGAATTTAAACAATTAATATTCTGGCATTAAACCTGCTCTACCCCTTTGTGGCTAGGAACGCATACAAGGAGTAAGTTATGTTTGTTTTACTGTCATCATTATTGTCTATCGCCGTTTTAGGTTCACTCTTCTACCTTTCACAAAAGCGTGAAAACCGTTACATGCAGAAGTATCAAATCCTTAGCACATTGAGAGAAGTGGTGCACTTAACACGACAACACCGCTCTGCGGCGCATTTGAGCTTGCTCTACAAACAGCCTCACTGTAGCGAGATTAAGCACATTCAGGAAGAAGTGTTGTTGCGTTGTCAGATGTTGATCGATCTCACTGCGATAGACAGCAAGCCTTTGTATCGCATCCTATTGAATCAATACACGTTTCTTTTTAACAATTGGCAGGAAAACAGCGTGGCAAAAAGTCAATTTCACCATGGTAAGTTGATCCGTCATACACTCTACCTAATCGATGAAGTGACTGTCAGTTGGTTGGCCGAGTCAGAACGTGATGAACTGAGTGATGAATACCACGGTCATTGGCAGATTGTGATTGAAAGTCTTGAAGCATTGACACAGCTGCGCATCTCAATCCAAGACATTCAAGATGAGCAAGGGCTAACGCGATTTCGTCATAATGCAGAGAGGATGGTTAGAAGACTGAATCAATTAGCGCTGATAAGTCCTTTGAGTATCGCCTCTCCGGCTGGGATGGAAATCACTCGTGCATTAGAGGCATACGCAGAATCGGCAGAAAGTCGTCCGATAAAGACCGAACTTTATGAGCTGACCAGTCAAATTTCGGCGGCCATTTTTACCAGCTATGACGCCATGTTAGATGAGATCATTGAGAGTGTTTACCTGCCACTGCCCAAACTGTCCATCGCTTAAAAGAAAACCGCCGATTTGGCGGTTTTCTTTATTCGCTTCTAAGCATCGTCTTCCGTGAAATTGGTCGGCAACTGCTTTTTCATCTCGTTCCAAATCATCGCGCTTTCAATGCCATATTGACGAATAAGGCCTGGTAGCTGCTCACGTTGACCTGACTCGCAGATCTGGAGTAACTGGCGATAAAACTTCAGAGCAAGCGCTCGCGAAGTCGGGTTAGAAAAATAGAAGCTTCCAACACGATCATACAGTTTTCTTAGACCATTAAAGATGAGGCCGTAGATTTGGTTTCCGGAGTGGAACGCCAAACGTTGAAACAGCATATAATCATAAAAATTGAACGTCTTCGCCACCAGAATTTCCTGGCGCTTGACTTCATCTTTCTCATTGTCTTCTTTTACATTTTGTTGAATTTTGTCGGCATAAGGAGACGATGACAAAAATGCATCCCACGATGGCGCTTCAAGCAATTGTTCACAAGAGTCAATCACATTCCTGATGGTTCGCTCAGAGCTCTCTTTATTCACTTTGAACGCATAACGCATAAAAATAGGACTGATGTTGGTGCGCGCCGCCAGAAGATCTTCCACGATGTTAGTCGCGTTATCGACATCAAGCGTCATCAAGGTATCTAGGATATGCAGACCAGATGTTTCCATAAACTGGTTTACTTTGGTTGGCTTACCATGCTGAATAGTCAACCAGCCATCGCGAGCCAAGCGCTGCAACACCTCACGCAGTGTTGTTCTGGTTACCCCAATCAATTCAGAGAGCTCACGCTCGGCAGGTAAAATAGAACCGGGTGGAAAGCGACCATTCCAGATGCTTTCAATAATATACTTCTCTGCAAAGCCCGCAGGGCTCTTTGCCTTAATAACCATTATATTTTGTTATCCAGTTTTTGTTTTGGCGTCTTCAATGGCACTCATCATACCACTACTTATTCAATAGCGAAAATTTCCTAACAATAAATGAAACTAAACTGCAATATTGTATATTTACTCTAATCCCAAGTGGGTACTGAAAGACTAGAAAGTTGAAGAAGATTGTCAAAAATGACAGTTTATGACTATCGAACCACGCACAAACCCAGAATAAATAAAGGGTCATTCGTCACATTTTTAAATTGAAAAACTGAAAATTAAATTTGAGTGAATCACTTAAAACACCACCTTAATTTATCTTTTTTCTCCTTTGAACGTAAATTATGATGATAAGAGAACTTTTGCATACTTTTCATGGTATACTTGTGCTACTTCGATCGCGTTTTATGAAACAAAGTCGCTATTTGTCAATCTGAAGGGGATTTCTTGTTGACTAAGTGTTACTTAATAGTAGAGTTGCGGGCGAAAAGGAGCGGTGCTTAAGTTCAAGGGAAGTAACTTGGCAAAACTACATGAAAACAAGGATTTGTTGTTTTTCTAAGTTATTGTTTTTAAGATAGATGTTTCGTCTTTGACACATAGGCTTAAGCACTATGTTGTAGTGTCTATTCATAACTCAGTTAAATTAAGAGAATTATCATGCCGATATCGCTCGGAAACGCTTTTATCAAGAATTTTCTTGGTAAGGCACCTGATTGGTATAAACTTGCCATCATTTCTTTTCTAATCATTAACCCTATCGTTTTTTTCCTCGTCAATCCTTTCGTAGCAGGCTGGCTACTGGTGGTAGAGTTCATCTTTACGTTGGCGATGGCACTAAAATGTTACCCACTTCAACCCGGCGGTTTATTAGCGATTGAGGCAATTGCTATCGGGATGACCAGTCCAGAACAAGTCAAACATGAACTGGTTGCGAATATCGAAGTGCTACTGCTCCTGGTATTCATGGTAGCTGGCATCTACTTTATGAAGCACCTGCTTCTGTTCATCTTCACTAAGATCTTGCTCGGAATCCGCTCTAAGGCGATGCTTTCTCTAGCATTCTGCTTTGCGGCCGCGTTTCTTTCGGCATTTCTAGATGCCCTGACGGTGATCGCTGTCGTTATCAGTGTTGCCGTCGGGTTCTACTCAATCTACCACAAAGTGGCCTCTGGCAGCGGGGTAAGTTCAGACCACGATCATACCCAAGATGATCACTTTACTGAGCTAACTCGAGATGACCTTGAGAATTACCGCGCATTTCTACGCTCACTATTGATGCACGCAGGTGTGGGTACTGCACTCGGTGGCGTAACCACTATGGTTGGCGAACCGCAAAACCTGATCATTGCCGATCAAGCAGGCTGGCTGTTCGGTGAATTCTTGATTCGTATGGCGCCAATCACACTGCCTGTTTTTGTCTGCGGCTTACTCACTTGTGTTGCGGTTGAGAAGTTTAAAGTGTTCGGCTATGGCGCTGAGCTGCCTGACAATGTTCGTCATATCCTGGTCGATTTTGACAACGAAGAGCGCAAAACCCGCACCAATCAAGACGTCGCAAAACTGTGGATTCAGGGCCTGATTGCGGTTTGGCTGATTGTTGGACTCGCACTGCACTTGGCTGCGGTCGGTTTGATTGGTCTATCGGTTATCATCCTCGCCACTGCCTTCACAGGAGTGATTGAAGAACATTCACTGGGTAAAGCGTTTGAAGAAGCGCTGCCATTCACTGCGCTACTAGCGGTATTCTTCTCTATTGTTGCGGTGATCATCGACCAAGAACTGTTTAAGCCTGTGATTGATTCAGTATTGGCTCTCGAAGACAAAGGAACACAGCTTGCGATGTTCTATGTTGCTAACGGTCTGCTCTCTATGGTTTCAGACAACGTGTTTGTTGGCACTGTTTATATCAACGAAGTGAAAACCGCCTTGCACGAAGGTTTGATTAACCGCGATCAGTTTGACTTGCTGGCGGTTGCTATCAACACGGGGACCAACTTACCTTCGGTGGCCACACCAAACGGTCAGGCGGCATTTCTGTTTTTATTGACTTCGGCCTTGTCGCCTTTGATCCGCCTCTCTTATGGACGTATGGTGCTGATGGCACTGCCATATACGGTCGTGCTCGCTTTGGTGGGTCTGTTTGGTATTGTGTTCTTACTTGAGCCGATGACTGCCTGGTTTTATGACGCTGGTTGGATTTCGCATCATGTTGGAGCCGTTTCACACGCAGTTTCTAGTGGCCACTAAATATTTCCATTGATTAAGAAACTTATCCAAGATAAAAAGCTCTGAGTACTCAGGGCTTTTTTATTTTCTTTACAAAAGGATTGCTTAAAGTGACTCTTTTTTCATCACTTAATCGGTTTTCTCGTAGTCGTGCCTCATGGCTACTTTTGTTGATTTTTGTTCTTTTCTTCGAGGGGGCAGCCCTCTTTTTCCAACATGTCATGCTACTTTCGCCCTGCGTGATGTGCATTTATGAACGAGTCGCCATGTTTGGTATTGGTGGCGCGGCACTCATAGGGCTAATAGCACCGAGCAACCCATTGATTCGTTGGCTTGGTTTTGCGGCTTGGGGAGCCAGTTCATACAAAGGCTTAGCGCTGGCGATGCAACACGTGGACTACCAGTTTAATCCATCTCCTTTTGCAACCTGTGATCTGTTTGTCACTTTCCCTGATTGGGCACCGCTAAACCAGTGGGCACCTTGGCTGTTTGAGGCCTATGGAGATTGCAGCAAAATCGTTTGGCAGTTCTTAACTTTATCCATGCCACAGTGGCTCGTGGTGATATTTGCTGCCAACCTCGTGGTCCTCGCGTTTGTGATGATTTCCCAGTTCTTTGCCATCAAAAAAAGAAATCCCATTCGCTAACAGCTTGAGCAAAGATGAAACAAAGCCGGGTGATTTCCCGGCTTTTTGCTTTCTCTACGTTGTAGACCAATGTTACTGCCCGCAACACTGTTTGAATTTCTTACCGCTACCACAAGGGCATGTATCGTTGCGGCCGATGCCTTTGTAAGGATTCAGACTTTGCGATTTGTTGCCAACCATCAGTTCATCGGCGGCTTGTGCTACTTCGTTGAGCATCAGATCGAGCTGAGGCAGAAAATCACCCAGCTGCGGTGGCGTCTCGATTCCTGCCGCCTTCATTTGCGCTTGAGTTTGTTCTTGGTCGATAGCCAGCATCAAGCACGTTAACCATGCGCTGAGCATACGCTGCGTACCGTCATTGATTTGCACCTCTTGCCACTGCTCTTCCACCATCGGCCATAGCGACATAAACCCTTCGGCAAAATCCGCTAATGCTTCTTGATTTTGCTCGAGTAGTGTCTGCAGCGAGTACTCATTGCGCAGAATGCGATTGTGTTGCTTGTGGATCTGCTCTGTGACCGCATGACGAATATCGTCAGAGACTTCGCCCAGTAAGCTGGCTAGCCATTGTTCTGGATCGGTCGGTTTGACGGTCAAATTGGCAGCAAAAACAGCCCCTTCAATAAACCAGGCTGATTCTGGGCATGTGGAAGTCGTGAGGTCGATAAGTTGGTATTGCATTGTCTTTAACTTTTTTCGGCAATTTTTTCAGTAAATAGCGCCGATTATATACCTAAGCTTGGCCACGTGGTGGATAAATTCGTTGTGGCTTTTGGGATCCCTCTTATCGTGACAAGCGAGTCGCTTATCGCTACAATCGCGCCTCGTTTTGACAGAGGCAAAAATTAGCGATGCGTGTAATATTGGGACCGATGGAAGGAGTATTGGATCATTTGATGCGTGAGATGCTCACAGAGATCAATGATTACGATTTCTGCGTCACCGAATTTGTTCGCGTGGTCAGTCAGCCACTTCCCGATCATGTCTTCTATCGCTTGTGCCCTGAACTGCTGCAAGGCTCAAGGACACGTGCTGGTGTGCCAATCAAATTGCAACTTCTAGGTCAAGATCCACATTGGATGGCAGAAAACGCGGTACGAGCAGCCGAGCTTGGTGCTTATGGCATCGATCTAAATTTTGGTTGCCCGGCGAAGATGGTTAACCAAAGTAAAGGTGGCGCGGCGCTGTTGCAACATCCAGAGCTTATCTATCAAGTGGTCAAAGCGTGCCGAGAAGCCGTTCCTGCGCATATTCCTGTCTCTGCCAAAATTCGCCTAGGTTGGGAAAATCCAGAAGATTGCTTTGAGATCGTCGATGCAGTCGAACAAGGCAAAGCGGATGAACTGACGGTGCACGCCCGAACCAAAACGGGCGGTTACAAAGCCAGTGAAATTAAGTGGCACTATATCGACCAGATCCGCCAGCGCTGCAACATTCCTCTGATCGCCAATGGCGAAATCTGGAATTACGCCGATGGGCAAGCTTGTATAGCAACCACAGGGGTCGATTCTTTAATGGTATGTCGCGGCGCGCTAAATGTGCCGAACTTAGGCAATGTGATGAAACATGATCACAAGGCGATGCCGTGGGATCAAGTGGTGGATTTGCTACTGCAATACAGTGAATACGAGGTACGCGGCGATAAAAGTAAGTATTACCCGAATCGCATTAAGCAGTGGTTTGCCTACTTACGCCAAGCTTACCCTCAAGCCGCCCCACTCTTTAGTGACATTCGTACTCTGACCCAAGTTGAGCCGATTGTGACTCATTTGCAGCATTATCGCGCGCAGCTCCATGCAGAAAGCATTCCTGCATAAAATGAAAACGTATCGGCCGCTGGTACGCAGCGGCCGAGAGCCTCACTTCGTGTCCACCATCCATACGGAAATGGACTCTGGTGCAATCTCCATGCACATCTCTTCACTAATGGCTAAAGGCGCGCGTTGCTCCATCATCGGCGTCAATTGGCCTGCTGATATTCCCGTTTGCCAAAATGGTAATGAGATCGGCTGTGTTTGACTGGCTAAATTGACAACCACCAGCGCGCATTCTTCTCCCAATTGGCGAGTAAAGGCAAAGTGGTCCTTCTCTATCGCCAGAAACAGTATTGCGCCTTGCTGTAAACAAGGATGGGTTGTTCTTAATTGGATCAAGCGTTGCACATAACCAAACCAAGGGGACGTGTCGACCTGTTCCCAAGGAAAGCAGCGTCGATTATCGGGATCTTGTCCGCCTGCTAAGCCCACTTCTGTCCCATAGTAAAGGCACGGCGTGCCAACATACGTAAACAACAGCCCGAGTGCGATTTCCATGTAACCTTGGTGCTGATTGAGCAAAGTAATAAAACGTGCGGTATCATGGCTATCGAGTTGATTGAGCTGGCTTAATTGGTTGAGCCAAGGAACTTTCGCACGCGCTTCATTGAGCCATTCGACAAACTCACAGCCATCAATGGCAATCGGATCGTAAGCAATATCTTGTTGTGCCAGTAGAGCTCGAACTGGGTGGGCAAAACCGTAGTAGTTCATTGAGCCATCCTCTTGCTCACCTTGCAGCCACTTAGTGGCCTCGAAAAAATGTTCTCCGAGCACGTACGCCTGTGGGTTTTGCGCTTTGGTCGCCTGACGAAATGCCTGCACGTAATGGGGATTGTTGTAAGCCCCTTCCCCTTCACCGAGCATATGGATCACATCAAACCGCCAGCCGTCAATTTGATAAGGCGCTTTGAGCCAATGGCGTATCACCGCATCTTCACCTTGGTAGATGTAATCTCTTACCGCTTGATGGGCAAAATTGAGCACTGGTAAGTTCTCAATCCCTTTCCAACCGATGTAATTCTTCGTATCCCCATCAAAGAAATAGTAGTCACGGTAAGGCGAATCACTGTGATGGTAGGCACCGTTGTCTCCTTTCCCGCCGCGATCGAGCCAAGGATGCTCGCAAGAGGTGTGGTTAAACACCGCATCGAGTATCACTTTCATGTCGCGCTGGTGTAATGCTTGCGTGAGCTCGGCAAACTCCTGATTGGTGCCAAGATGCGGATCGACCGTCAGATAATCGGTCGTATCGTACTTATGATTACTCGGTGCGGTAAAAATAGGGTTGAGATAGAGCGCGCTCACGCCCAAGGTTTGTAGATAATCCAGTTTGCTTGCGATACCAGCCAGATCGCCGCCATAAAACTCACAGCCACCGTAGCCAGAGCCCGTATCAACCGCCTCTCCCCAAGCTTTGGCCACCACCGGGCGCGTACCATTTTTTACTGTGTACTCACCATCTTTCACGCTGATATCAGGATTGCCGTTGCAAAAGCGATCTGGGAAGATTTGATAGAAAACCTGCTCTTTCACCCACTCTGGCGGTTGATGCTTAGCATTGTATTTAAAGTGATATTCGCTGCCCGGCATACGCTTTTGCACCCCGCGAGCATCTAACCAATACTGTCCATCTTCCGTCAGTACTTTGAAGACATATTGAGTGACATCGCGGTCACTGTTGAGCGCGAAACTTGCTCGCCATTGCTTTAACGCCCCGACTGGCTCAATCGGTTGCATCTCGACTAAGTACTCTTCATTATCGGGTTCATGTCTGAGATAGACCTTTTTAATGCCTTGCGATTGAGTGCGAAGTGTCACCTGCGCTAAGCCTTGGCTTAAGCAAAATCCATCTTGAGTCTGCGAGTGAAAAAGAAAGGGATGCGTCATTTGAGGTACTCTGGTTGTTGCTTTGCTTTATTGTAAAAGCGCAAACAACCGAGAAACTCCCCCCTTAAAAAATAAATAATCCTTTATTTTTCAAGGGGAGATCACACTTGGTAGGCGTATTGTTAGGGGCGTAGAGATGTGACGCGACTCTTTTTAGTTGAGCAGTAAGCTGTCGTCCGCTAACTCTTCACCACGCACTTTCGAGAACATTTCGAGCAGATGAGTCACCGTCATTCCTGCCCGTTGCTCTCCGGCGACATCCAAAACAATTTCGCCTTGGTGCAACATGACGGTGCGATCGCCACACGCTAGCGCATCTTTCATTGAGTGAGTCACCATCATCACAGTCAGGTTAAACTCTTTGACGATGCGTTTGGTCAGATCGATGATAAACGCCGCCATACGAGGGTCTAAGGCTGCGGTATGCTCATCCAGCAAGAGCAGCTTACTGTCTGATAAGGTCGCCATCACCAAACTCACGGCTTGGCGCTGCCCGCCCGATAGCAGGCCAATACTGTCGCCCAGCCTATCCTCTAAACCTAAACCCAGAATACTGATGCGCTCTTGAAAGAGCTTTCTGCGCTGGGAAGAGAGCGCTAAGTTCCAACCACGAGATTTCCCGCGCATGTAAGCCAAAGCCATGTTCTCTTCGATGGTCAGCGCGCCGCAAGTACCCGCTAATGGATCTTGAAATACACGTGCGCAAAGCTTAGCCCGCTGGTCTACGGTTTGATGGGTCACGTCGGTGTCATCAATCAATACTTTGCCTCCGACCATCGGCGTTTCACCTGTTACCGCGCCCAAAAGTGTTGATTTACCTGCGCCATTTGAGCCAATAACCGTGAGAAACTGGTGCTCCGGCACTTCTAAACAGACACCACGCAAAGCGCGATTTTCAAGAATAGTGCCGCGGTTAAACGTCACCTGAATATCTTCCAGCCTAATCATGCCGTACCTCCTGATCGACTTTTTCCACCCGCCACTTTGGCAGGGCTAACGGACTTTTTTATACTGAGGTTTCCTTTCAGTTTCGGCGCGATCAAGGCAATCGCAACGAGAATGGCGGTCACTAAGTTGAGATCCGATGCTTGTAAACCGAACATGCCAGAGCTCAAGGCAAAGGCAACGGCTAAACGATAAAGAACCGAGCCAACAATCACCGCTACGACGGCGACCCAAATTTTACGACCTGAGATCAACGTTTGGCCTAAAATGACCGCCGCAAGACCGACTACAATGGTGCCAACCCCAGAGGTAACATCGGCAAAACTATTGGTTTGCGCAAACAATGCCCCCGCAAAGCCGACAAAACCGTTCGACAGTGCAAGGCCAAAATAGGTATAAAAAGAAGTGCTTCCACCTTGCGCGCGCACCATTCGAGCATTAACCCCCGTGGCACGCAAACCCAGACCAAAATCGCTGCTCAGCAGACGAACCACTAACCAAGCTGAGATCAACACTAAGATACCAACCACCAATGGACGAACCAGCATAGGATCGCCCAAAGACTCAAACGGCGTGAGAATGGTTTCTTCCCCAAGTAGAGCCATATTTGGCCGGCCCATGATGCGAATGTTGATGGAGAACGCGGCAATCATGGTGAGAATGGATGCTAAAAGGTGCAATATTCCGCAGCGCACTGCTAAAAATGCCGTTACCCAACCGGTCATTGCGCCAGCAAGAATCGCCATTCCAGTGGCAAGCCAAGGGTTAACGCCCGCCACGATTGCCGTTGCTGCAACCGCCGCGCCCATCGGAAAACTACCGTCAACACTGAGATCAGGAAAATCCAACACACGAAAGGTGAGAAAAACGCCCAATGCGACCAAACCGTACAGCAGGCCAAGCTCTAAAGCTCCGAAAAATGCAAAAGCAGACATAGTCACTCCTTTAATTCTGCTCAAGAATTGGGCCAGCTTCCCGCTGGCCGATGAGGAGGATTACTGAACGTCTGTCGCGCGCTCAAGTACAGAAGCAGGAATCGTTACACCGAGCTTAGTAGCAACACGCTGGTTCACCACTAAATCAGAACCAGTGGCGACTTTTACATCCAACTTGCCCGGTTCTTGGCCATCTAAAATGGCTGCGACGTACTCTGCCGTTTGTACACCGACTTGATAGTAATCAAAACCTAAGCTCGCAATCGCCCCTTTTTCAACATAAGAGGTCGCCCCTCCAAACACCGGGGTTTTCGCTTGGTTTGCAGCACCAATCATCCCTTCGATCGCACTGGCAACGGTGTTGTCCGTCGGTGCATACAGCACGTCAGACTTAGCCGCAATCGCTTGAGTCGCTGACTGAACATCAGCACTTTTCAGCGCAGTGGCTTCCACCACCTGTAAACCCTTCTCTGCTGCACTCTTTTTCAGCAACTCGACTAGCGTCACCGCGTTGGCTTCACCTGGGTTATACACCACACCAATCGACTTGGCATTCGGCAGAATTTCTTTGATAAGGTCAACATGCTGAGAAACAGGAGAAAGGTCAGACAAACCCGTCACATTCTTGCCCGGTTGCTGCATAGTTTTGACCAGCTTCGCCCCAACAGGGTCAGTTACCGCAGTAAACACCACCGGAATAGAGCGAGTCGCCGAAACCAAAGCCTGCGCAGTTGGCGTAGCAATGCCCACTAATACATCTGGGTTTTCCCCAACAAACTGACGGGCAATTTGCACCGCAATCGCTGGGTTGCCTTGCGCTGTTTTGTAATCAAATTCGAGATTTTCCCCTTCAACATAGCCTTTGGCTTTCAGGCCATCGAGCAATCCTTGACGCGTTGCATCCAAGGCGGGATGTTCAACGATTTGCGATACCGCAACTTTGGCAGTTTTCGCTAATACCGATTGAGATGAGAGTAATGCAGCACTGGCAAGAACGGCCGTCGCGATCAGTTTTCCTGCTTTCATCTTGACTCCTTGATTTCAGCATAATTTAGGTGGGTGATGTTGTGTTTGTTTATTGTGTTCGATCTTTATTGTGTGCACTTTTCGTGCATCTGAATGACATTATTACCAGTAACTTAGCGTGATGGAAAGTGGGATTTAACAGAAAACAAACAAAAAGGAGAGATAAGACAAAGTGTCTAGCGGAAAATAACGCAAAACAAAAGGCAGCACGAAGGCTGCCCGGAAGAATTCACTTAAGCACGTAGAAATTGCGCTAAAACCAACGTTCTAAGGCACTTTTATCCAGTTGACGAAAAGCACGATTGAGGATCTGTGCTAGCTCTTTGTAGCGCGGGCGAGATCTGAGGGGTTCCAAAGCAAACCCTGTCTCGACAATCTTCTGATGCAACTCACGATACCAACTCGCCAACGCAGGAGGCAATTGCGTGTTAGAGCGGTTGCCAAGCCACCACATTCCTTGCAACGGCATACTTAGAGCGAACAGTGCCACCACAATAGCTTGTGGCAGGGCTTGGTAATTGTCGAAAGCCATTTGGGTAAGCAGACTAATGGCCGCAATCGCAGGCATCACTTTCACGCCGAAGCGCGTCGCCTTAATGATTCTCTGGTCAGGAAATATGGCGTTCAACTCTTTGCGCATCGGCCAGATATCCATGTACTTTTGCCCATCTCGTAGGCTGTGGGCTAATCCGACTTTATTGCTCATAACGCCCTCACTAAAATTTAGTTGAAGATTTAAACTGAAAACGCAAAAAATTGATGAAAGTTAATATCCTTTCAAATTTTTTTTGTTATCATTGCCTATTATCGTTATCCTTTGACGATCCTCAATGTCATTGTTGCTGTATTTTACAATTTAAGCAACTCTGAGGACCTATCTGCAAAGGATGGCAAAGGTGGTGATTGGGATCGCCACCTTTCTTTATTACGGAAAGCAAAAGTTTTTTGACCAAGATTAGTACGCAGCTGTAACGGCATCGTCTATTCTTGTGAATGATTTTTCATCCTTACTGATCTTTATCAGACGAATAACAGGTAGTCACAAATGTCTAAGCTAGTTTTAGTTTTAAACTGCGGTAGTTCTTCTCTCAAATTTGCTGTTGTTGATGCCGAGAATGGCGACGAGCATCTATCAGGTCTTGCTGAGTGTCTTCACCTTCCTGAAGCACGTATCAAATGGAAACTGGATGGCAAACACGAAGCTCAGCTGGGTAACGGTGCAGCACACGAAGAAGCCCTAGCGTTTATGGTAGAAACTATTCTTGCTTCTAAGCCAGAGCTTTCTGAAAACCTAGCAGCAATCGGTCACCGTGTAGTACACGGCGGCGAGCAATTCACTCAGTCAGCGCTTATCACTGACGACGTTCTCAAAGGTATCGAAGACTGCGCAACACTGGCACCGCTTCACAACCCAGCACACATCATCGGCATTAAAGCGGCACAAAAATCGTTCCCTGCACTGAAAAACGTGGCGGTATTTGATACTGCTTTCCACCAAACGATGCCTGAAGAATCTTACCTATACGCTTTGCCATACAGCCTGTACAAAGAGCACGGTATCCGTCGTTACGGCATGCACGGCACGTCTCACCTCTTCATCACTCGTGAAGTAGCCAATATCCTTGGCAAGCCAGTGGAAGAAGTGAACATCATCAACTGTCACCTAGGTAACGGCGCTTCTGTTTGTGCAGTGAAGAACGGCCAGTCAGTGGATACTTCAATGGGCCTAACACCACTTGAAGGTCTAGTAATGGGTACTCGTTGTGGCGATATCGACCCTGCGATCATCTTCCACCTGCACGATGCGCTTGGCTACTCGGTTGAAAAAATCAACACTATGCTGACCAAAGAGTCTGGCCTAACTGGTCTGACTGAAGTGACGTCTGACTGCCGTTTCGTTGAAGACAACTACGGCCAGAAAGAAGAAGCAACTCGCGCGATGGATGTATTCTGTCACCGCCTTGCTAAATACGTTGCTGGTTACACTGCAACTCTAGACGGTCGTCTAGACGCCATCACTTTCACTGGCGGCATCGGAGAAAACTCTGCTCCAATCCGTGAAATGGTTCTCAACCGCCTTGGCATCTTCGGTATCGAAGTAGACAGCGAAGCAAACCTAAAAGCACGTTTCGGCGGCGAAGGCGTTATCACAACAGCAAACAGCCGTATCCCAGCGATGGTTATCTCAACCAACGAAGAGTTGGTGATTGCAGAAGATACTGCGCGTCTCGCAGGTCTGTAATCGACTTCACTGGCTAGCCTCACCGCTAGCCAGATTTCTTTTTGACAAAAGAATAAGGGGCTTCACTGCTATTGTTTGGCTCGGCCAAGCCATACGCAGTTAAGCTTTTATCCCCCAATAGTTAAAGGTACTTTGTCTGATGTCCCGTACTATTATGCTTATCCCAGCCAGTGCCGGTGTTGGTTTAACCAGCGTCAGCATGGGTGTCCTACGCGCTATGGAGCGCAAGGGCGTTAAAGTTTCTTTTTACAAACCTATCGCTCAGCCACGCAGTGGCGGTGATCAGCCCGATCTAACTAGCACCATCGTTGCAGTCAATAGTGACATGAAAATTGGCGAGCCAATGCAGATGTCAGTGGCTGAAAACTTGATCGGCAACGATAACATGGGCGAGCTGCTTGAGACCGTTGTAGAGCGTTACAACCAGATCAATAAAGATGCGGATGTTACGCTGATCGAAGGTTTGGTTCCAACACGTAAGCATCCATTCGCCAACCAAGTGAACGCAGAAATCGCCGCTACACTGGGCGCGGAAATTGTGTTGGTTGCCACCCCAGGCACAGACAACCCATCGCAGTTGAAAGAGCGCATTGAAGTGGCTTGCTCAAACTTCGGCGGCACAAAAAACAAGAACATTTCTGGCGTGATCATCAACAAGCTAAACGCCCCTGTTGACGAAGCGGGCCGTACTCGCCCTGACTTGTCGGAAATCTTTGACGACGCCGACAGCGCAAAACAGAACCAGCTTGAAGTGATGCAGATCTTCAACTCAAGTCCAATCCGCGTTCTGGGTTGTGTGCCTTGGAGCATCAATCTAATTGCTACTCGCGCCATCGACATGGCTAAGCACCTGAAGGCCGAGATCATCAATCAAGGTGACATCAAGACTCGCCGTATCAAAAGCATCACCTTCTGTGCACGCTCTCTGCCGCACATGATTGAGCACTTTAAACCGGGTTCGCTGTTGGTGACCTCTGCGGACCGTCCAGACGTTATCGTTGCAGCATCGCTTGCCGCAATGAACGGTGTGGAAATTGGCGCCGTGCTTCTGACTGGTGGTTACGATATTCCGGCTGAAATCGAAGGTTTGTGTAAGCCAGCGTTTGAAACCGGCCTACCTATCTTCAAAGCACAAGGCAACACTTGGCAGACCTCTTTGAACCTGCAAAGCTTTAGCTTAGAAGTACCAGCAGACGACAAAGAGCGTATTGAATTCATCAACGACCACGTTGCAAGCCACATTGACGGCAACTGGATCGAATCCATGACCGAAGGCACGCAGAAATCACGCCGTCTGAGCCCACCAGCGTTCCGTTATCAGTTGACTGAACTGGCACGTAAAGCGGGTAAACGTATCGTGCTTCCAGAAGGTGATGAGCCACGTACCGTCAAAGCGGCGGCTATCTGTGCCGAGCGCGGTATCGCAGAATGTGTCCTGCTTGGTAACCCTGAAGAGATCAAACGTGTTGCCGCTCAGCAAGGCGTTGAACTTGGTGCTGGCGTGCAAATCATCGACGCAGATGCGATTCGTGAAAACTACGTTGCTCGCCTAGTTGAGCTGCGTGGCGCGAAAGGCATGACCGAAGTAGTTGCGCGCGAAAAACTGCAAGACTCTGTGTTCCTTGGCACCATGATGCTCGAAGCCGATGAAGTTGACGGTCTGGTTTCGGGTGCGGTCCATACGACTGCGAACACCATCGTTCCTCCGTTCCAGATCATCAAGACAGCACCAAATGCGTCGATCGTATCATCAGTATTCTTCATGCTTTTGCCTGATCAAGTACTGGTTTACGGTGACTGTGCGATCAACCCAGATCCAACCGCAGAGCAGTTGGCAGAGATTGCTATCCAGTCAGCAGATTCTGCCGCAGCGTTCGGCATTGAACCACGAGTAGCCATGATCTCTTACTCAACCGGTGAATCAGGCAAAGGCGCTGACGTTGACAAAGTGCGCGAAGCAACACGCATTGCACAAGAGAAACGCCCTGATCTGATCATCGACGGTCCACTGCAATACGACGCAGCAATTATGGAAAACGTGGCCGCTTCTAAAGCACCAAACTCTCCAGTTGCGGGTAAAGCAACCGTATTCGTCTTCCCTGATCTAAACACAGGCAACACGACTTACAAAGCGGTACAACGCAGCGCAGACCTAGTTTCTATCGGTCCAATGCTGCAAGGTATGCGCAAGCCAGTAAATGACTTGTCTCGTGGTGCGCTTGTAGACGATATCGTCTACACCATCGCTCTAACGGCCATTCAGTCAAGCCAAGAGCAGAAGTAATTGTCACTGTAAAGTTCAAGCCCTCGCTAAGTCGAGGGCTTTTTATTTTCAAGCCAACGACCCGCTGTGCAGTAAGAAGAACACCGCCCCGCCGACTGCAACGCTGGCAAGCATCACGGGAACCAATCGCCTCCACAAGCGCTTGTCACCTATCGCCAACACCATACCCATTTTGACTAAGGTGTTTACCGAAGCGGCGATAAAAATACCCAACGCCGCAGTAGTCACATTTAGCCCCGATACACTCTGTCGGCCGAGCGCGAGCGAAATCGCATCGACATCAGTAAGGCCAGAAAGCGCGGCTAAAATCAACGTTCCAGCATTGCCGAACCAGTCTGCGAGCGCATGAGAAAGCAGTATAATGATGGCCAAGATCACACCAAAAAACAGCGCCGATTGCAGTGCAAGCGGGTTCTTCTGCCTGCCGGGCTGCTCTGAAAATTCTGTATCGCTAAAACGCCAAATCCACCAAGCGGGAAGGTAGAGCATGAGCATCATCGCCAATGCAACTGGCCACAAGTGAACCACCAATTGAGGATTAAGCACCGAAAGCACCACCAAAAGTCGAGGAAACATGGTGCCACAACTGAGTAATATCCCGGTGGCAAGCAATGGGCTAATCACAGGCTGTTCGCGGGAGAGATGAGAAAATTGCAGCGTTAAGGCGGTTGACGAGCTCAACCCCGCAAAAACTGAGGTGAACAAGATCCCGCGCTTAGCACCACCGATTTTAATGGCAAAATAACCAACAAAAGAGATGCTGGCAATCAACACCACCATCCACCAGATCTCATAGGGATTGAGCGCATTCCAAGGCCCATAAGGTTGATTGGGCAGCAACGGCAGCAATACCACTGAGATCATCATCAGCCGCAGCGCGGCATCAAGCTCGTACTCTTGCAAACGCTGTAAAGCTTGATGAAGCTCGCGTTTGTTGTCGAGCACCACCGCGGTAATCACCGCCGATGCGGCCGCCGCCACAGGTTGTCCGCTGACGGCCAAACTACCAATGACAAAAGTGATCAACAAGGCGACAACGCCAGTAATGCTGATATCCTGACTGCTTTTCTGTTGCATGACAAAAGCGATGCAAGAGAGTACCACTAAAGCGATTAATGCAAAGCCAAGGATGATTGCTGATGTGTGGGCGGCAAGTAAAGCGGT
Organism: Vibrio navarrensis; assembly: GCF_000764325.1. Classification (NCBI taxonomy): domain Bacteria; kingdom Pseudomonadati; phylum Pseudomonadota; class Gammaproteobacteria; order Vibrionales; family Vibrionaceae; genus Vibrio; species Vibrio navarrensis. The sequence continues at coordinate 313,355 of NZ_JMCG01000002.1, forward strand.
TAAGCCGCCAAACAGGCCAACCAGAGAGAAAGTGCGAATGCCCGCTACTCGGCTCCCTTCTGCACTGTTGCGCATCACCCAGCCACGCTGAGTGCCGATGATTGCGCCGAGTAACAGCGCAATCAATAGATGCCAAACGCCTTGCTCATTAACCAACCCACTGACGTCCATTCCACCTCCTTTATGGGAAAATCCCCTTTAAATTCAGTTTAGTTGATTCACCAATATGGAGTGTGACATGACAAAGGTTGTGACACAAAAGACGACTCATTTTTCATTACAGGTGCTCACGTCCGTGAGGCGAGTTCAGATCCAAATCTGGACCAACAGGCACCACTTGGCTTGGATTAATGGTCGTATGGCTGAAATAGTAATGACGTTTGATATGGTAGAAATCCGTCGTTTCAGCAATGCCTTCGATCTGATAGAGCTCTTTTAGGTAGCCATTCAAATTGGGGGAATCGGCAATGCGCTTTTTATTGCACTTAAAATGGCCAACATACACAGCATCGAAGCGAATCAAGGTGGTAAACAGACGCCAGTCAGCCTCAGTTAAGTGACGACCAGCTAAATAACGATGAGTCGCCAAATGTGCTTCCACTTTGTCTAAAGCTGCAAAGAGCGCTTCATATGCCTCTTCGTAGGCTTCTTGTGTGGTGGCGAATCCGCAACGATAGACACCATTGTTGATATTTGGGTAGATAAACGCATTCCACTCTTCAATCACATCACGAAGCGCAAGCGGATAGTAATCTTCCGTATTACCCGTCAGTTGGTTAAATTCTGAGTTGAACATACGAATGATTTCAGACGATTCGTTACTGACGATAGTGTGGGTCTTTTTGTCCCACAAAACAGGTACCGTGACTCTTCCGGTGTAGTCTTTCTGCGCCTGAGTGTAAATTTGGTGCAAACGCGTATGACCAAATAGCGGCTCAGGCAATCCCATTTTCCAGCCTTCACTGAGCATATCAGGGCAGACAATCGTGACATCAATATGGCTTTCTAACTCCTTAAGATGGCGAAAAATCAAGGTACGATGCGCCCAAGGGCACGCCAGAGACACATAAAGATGATAACGCCCAGATTCAGGTTGAAATGTTGCTGCTTCGCGATTTTCTATCCAATGGCGAAATCCGGCCTCTTCACGGACAAATTTGCCCTGATTTTGCTGCGTTTCGTACCAAACATCGTGCCATTCACCGTTGATCAGCTTGCCCATTTTCGTGCCTCCTCGTGTTTTTCTCAGTATAAACAGGCTGGCATTTTTCTTAACAAGTGGTGATTGCTAGTGATATTCAGAAATTTCGAACAAGTACAGAAGTGTAATTTGAAGCGCCACAGAGAGGCAAAAATAGAGACAAAAAAAGCGCGGATCATCACGATACCGCGCTTAAGCCCGTCACAGGCTGAATGGCTTAGATTTCAACGTGCAGGCACGAAACCGCGTGAGTGTCTGTACCTTGAATAGTTGGTCTGGTTTTGGCACACGCTTCCGTTGCCTGTGGGCAACGCGTGCGGAAGACACAGCCTGATGGTGGATTGATTGGCGAAGGCAAATCACCTTCCAACATCTGGATGGTTTTACTGCGTTCAATCTTTGGATCAGGGATCGGCACCGCTGACATCAGCGCTCGTGTGTATGGGTGTTTCGGATCGGCAAACAAGGCTTCTGATTTACCTAGCTCAACAGCATTACCGAGGTACATCACCAATACGCGATCAGAAATGTGTTTCACCACCGACAAATCGTGCGCAATAAACACCAAAGAGAGACCAAGCTCTTTTTGCAGCTCTTTCAATAGGTTGACAACCTGAGCTTGGATCGACACATCCAATGCAGAAACAGGTTCATCACAGATGATCATTTTCGGGTTCAAGATCAACGCGCGAGCAATACCAATACGCTGGCACTGACCGCCAGAAAACTCGTGCGGATAACGGTTTATTACGTTAGGCAATAGGCCCACTTTCGCCATCATCTCTTTCACACGATCTTTCACATCTTGCTTAGAAAGCTGCGGGTAGAAGGTTTCTAAAGGCTCTGCGATGATGTCACCAACCGTCATACGCGGGTTAAGCGATGCCAATGGATCTTGGAAAATCATCTGCATGTCTTTACGTGTTTCGCGGCGCTGAACCTCTTTCATCTTGGTCACATCTTGGCCAAGCCAAACGACTTCGCCTTCGGTCGCTTGAACAAGACCGATAATGGCACGAGCAAAGGTAGACTTACCACAACCAGACTCGCCTACTACGCCAAGCGTTTCCCCTTCGTAAAGACGGATGTTAACACCGTCAACCGCTTTCAGATTTGCAGGCTTGCTCCAAGGCCAAGCGGATTTAGACGCGATGCTGAAATGAACCTTCAGATTTTTAACGTCGAGCAGTATCTTTTTCTCTTGTGCACTCATTTTGTCCAAGCCTCCCAATCAGAAAAACAGGCGCGCTGACGACCTTCACCGAATGGTGTCAGAATTGGCGCTTCGCGTTTACAGTGATCCATCACGCGATGACAGCGTTCTTGATATGGACAACCTGGAGGCAAACGCAACAAGTTGGGCGGATTGCCCGGAATAGTTGGTAAGATCTCGCCTTCGGTATCGAGACGAGGAATCGCTTTCAAAAGACCTTCGGCGTACGGATGGGTCGGTTGATAGAAAATTTCATCAACCGTGCCATATTCCATGGTACGTCCCGCGTACATCACCAGCACTTTGTCACAAGAGCCAGCAACGACGCCCAAATCATGAGTAATCATGATAATCGCAGTGTTGAACTCGCGTTTAAGCTCATTGAGCAGATCCATGATCTGCGCCTGAACGGTCACATCCAATGCGGTCGTTGGTTCGTCGGCGATCAGCAATTTCGGACGACACAGCAGCGCCATCGCGATCATCACACGCTGGCGCATACCACCTGAGAACTCATGCGGGTACATGGTGATACGCTTACGCGCTTCGGGAATTTTTACCGCTTCCAACATACGCACAGATTCTTCGAACGCTTGCGCTTTACTCATGCCTTTGTGCAGCATAAGCACTTCCATCAACTGATCGCTCACCTTCATGTACGGGTTAAGCGACGTCATTGGATCTTGGAAGATCATCGCGATCTGTTCTGCACGCACTTTGTTCAGTTTCTTTTCAGGCAAGTTAAGGATCTCTTTGCCCTCAAACTTAGCACTACCTGAAATTTTACCGTTTTTCGCCAATAAGCCCATGATGGCGAATACCGTCTGGGATTTACCCGAACCAGACTCACCGACGATACCTAAGGTTTCACCTTGGTTTAACGAGAAATTTAAATCGTTTACTGCGGTGACGATACCATCTTGCGTGGTAAATTCGACGCGCAGATCTTTGACATCTAATAAGTTCATCATTGCTTCCTTAATCTTTTATTCTACTTATCTGTCTTTTGGATCCAGCGCGTCGCGCAGACCGTCACCGACGTAGTTGAAACAGAACAGGGTTACGACCATGAACAACGCAGGGAAAGCTAATTGCCAGATTGCAACTTCCATTGTCTGTGAGCCTTCTTGTAGAAGAGCGCCCCAACTCGTCATCGGCTCTTGAACACCAAGACCAAGGAATGAAAGGAAGGATTCCGTCAGAATCATACTTGGGATCAGCAAAGTGGAGTAAACCGCTACGATGCCGAGTACGTTTGGTACGATATGACGTGTGATGATTTTCCATTTGCTGACACCACATACGTGTGCAGCTTCAATAAACTCTTTGCTACGCAAGCTCAGTGTCTGACCACGTACAATACGCGCCATATCAAGCCAAGCAATCGCACCTATCGCCACAAATATAAGGATAATGTTGCGGCCAAAGAAGGTCACCAACACGATGACAAGAAACATGAATGGCACAGCGTAAAGGATTTCCAGAATACGCATCATGATACGGTCGGTACGGCCGCCAATAAAACCCGATGCCGCGCCATAAAGTGTGCCGATCAGTACAGCCACCAGCGCCCCTAGCACACCAACCATCAGTGAGATACGCCCGCCGATCAAAGTACGGACATAAAGATCGCGACCAAGACTATCTGTACCAAACCAGTGCTCTGCGTTTGGACCAACGTGCATCGCATACCAGTCGGTATCGTCAAATGTAAATGGCGCAAGTATTGGCAGGACGATCACTGCCAGAGTCATCACCATCAGAATAAATAGGCTCACCATCGCCGCTTTATTGCGCATAAAGCGGATGCGGGCGTCTTGCCATAAGCTGCGACCTTCGATTTCCAAATTCTCAGAAAACTTTTCGATCGCTTCAAGATGCTCTTTTTTCGTCAACATAACTTCAAACTTCCCTGTTAGTAGCGAATTTTCGGATCAATCACCGCCAGCAGAATATCCACAATGGCGTTGAACAGAATAAACAAGAAACCGATCAGAATCGTCACGCCCATAACCAATGAATAATCGCGGTTAAACGCAGCGTTAACGAATAGTTTACCGATACCCGGCAAACCAAAAATGGTTTCAATGACCACAGAGCCAGTAATGATACCAACGAATGCCGGCCCCATGTAGGAGACCACAGGCAGCATGGCTGGTTTCAAAGCATGCTTGATAATGATGTAACGATAACTTAGACCCTTCGCACGAGCAGTACGGATGAAGTTACTGTTTAGTGTTTCGATCATAGAGCCGCGCGTAATACGCGCAAATGTCGCCACGTACAATAACGACATGCCGATCACAGGCAATACGATGTACATCAGTCCACCATCGTGCCAACCACCGGCAGGGAAAATATCCCAATGCAGCGAAAACAAGTAGATAAGTGCGGGGGCCAAAACAAACGAAGGCATTACTACACCAATCATCGCTGTAGACATGATGGTATAGTCGACCCAAGTGTTATGTTTGAGTGCAGCAATTGTACCTATCGTCACCCCAACAATGACCGTAAAGATAAATGCAATAAAGCCCACTTTGGCTGAAACTGGCAGAGCAACCGAGATCAGCTCGTTTACCGAGTAATCTAGGTATTTGAATGAAGGACCAAAATCCCCCTGCACTACGTTAAACAGATAAGTGGTGTATTGTTCAAATACTGGCTTATCTAGGCCATATTTTGCTTCAATGTTCGCCATAACTTCCGGTGGAAGTGGTTTCTCGCTTGAAAACGGGTTACCGGGTGCGAAACGCATGAGAAAGAAAGATACGGTGATCAAAACCAACATAGTTGGGATCGCCTCAAATATCCTTTTAATGATGAATTTAAGCATAAACTCACTCTTTCAGTCTGTGACAGTTTAAATGTAAATAGACCCTGCATGTGGTGCAACCACATGCAGTGCCTGGATTTTTTATAGTTATCAGCTTAGTTAATTACTTCGCGATGATGTAAAGATCTTTAGAGTAGATCTTCTCTTCTGCGTTGTTTGATGGGAAGCCACCAACACGTGGGTTCAGTAGACGTGAGCGAACATATTGATAGATTGGAGCAATTGGCATTTCCTTCGCCATCAGATTTTCCGCTTCAAGGTACAAGCTTGAACGCTCTGCTTCAGAAGTAGACTTGAGTGCTTTGTCAATCAGAGCATCGTACTCTTTGTTACCCCAGTGCTGACCGCCAGTCGTGTTCGCGCTCACCATTAGAGTCAAGAATGAAGAGGCTTCATTGTAGTCACCACACCAACCAGCACGTGCTACTTCAAAATCACCCTGATCTTTTGTTGATAGATAAGTTTTCCACTCTTGGTTCTCTAGGTTTACATCCAAACCTAGTGTTTTCTTCCACATAGAGCCCAGTGCTACTGCAATCTTCTTGTGGTTCTCGTTGGTGTTGTACAGCAACGTAAACTTCAGTGGATTCCCTTTACCGTAACCCGCTTCTTCAAGCAGGCGTGCTGCTTCTGCGTTACGCTCTTTCTGAGTCATCTTGCCGTATGCTGGCAGTTCAGGGTTGAAGTCTGCGGTGATTTCTGGCGTCAGGAAATACGCTGGTTTTTGACCTTGACCAAGGATAGCGTTTGATACGATGTCACGATCGATCGCGTAAGAGATCGCTTTACGTACACGGACATCATCAAATGGCGCTTTCTTAGTGTTAAAAGAGTAGTAGTAAGTACACAGGCTACCTTCAACAGACACAGATTCTGGGTACTCTTTCTGCAAACGCTTAAAATGTTCAGTTGGCAGTGTCGACGTGAAATCAATTTCACCAGACAAGAAACGGTTCATTTCCGCTACCGCATTTTCGATCGGTAAGAAAGTGACTTTGTTGATCACCGTTTTCGCATTGTCCCAGTAGTATTGGTTACGAACCATTTCTAAACGCTCGTTCACTACCCATTTATCAACAACGTACGCGCCGTTACCAACGAAGTGTTCTGGTTTCGTCCATTGATCGCCAAATTTTTCTACTGTCGCTTTATGAACCGGTTTCATGGTGGTGTGACCAGTCATCATCACGAAGTAAGGTACGGCCGTTTCCAGCTCAATCACCAAGGTGTGATCATCGAGCGCTTTTACGCCCAGTGTTGATTTGTCTTTTTTACCCGCAACGATATCTTTTGCGTTAACCATCTTGGTGTATTCCATGTACCAAGAGTATGGAGACGCGGTTGCTGGATCAACGGCCCGCTGCCAGCTGTACACAAAATCTTGTGCCGTGACTGGATCGCCATTAGACCATTTGGCGTCTTTACGTAGGTGGAAAGTAAACGTTTTGTTGTCCGTCGTTTCCCAGCTTGTTGCTACACCAGGGATTGTCTTACCGTCTGCGTCCTGGTTAACAAGTCCTTCTAATAGATCGCGGATAACATGAGACTCAGGCACACCTTGTGATTTGTGCGGGTCGATCGTCGCAACTTCTGTACCGTTACCACGGACCAGTTCCTGTTTTGCTGCTAGTTTAGTGCCTGCTGGAACGTCAGCAGCGAGGGAAAGTGTAGAAGTGGCAGCCATTGCCAAACCAGCGCCTAGAAGAAGGGCTTGAGTGATTTTGTTCTTATACATGCATAAACTCCAAGTTTTTCATTTGCATCCATGACTTCTTTGCAATACACCAGAACGGCCAGTGATTTAGGAATTTTTAGCTTGTTTTTTCAGCAAAAATAGCTAAATACTCGCAAAGATTGCGGCACACATTAGCAATCATCAAAGTAATTTGCCATAAAAATGTAGCAAAAAACGTAATAATCCTTAGGAAACCGCACAATATTAGCACCTTATACTACAGCTTTAGTTTTCAGCAGAAGTTTCTTGACCAGCTAACCAAAACTCGCAAATGTAAGTGTCGATAAATCTAAAAATCCACTCCACATCAGCATCTTGTGCTAGATATGTTGTTAAAAATTAACATTTATGACATATGGCGTCTAACGAATTGTGGCGATTATTTTGTCAGAAAAGATGGTCTTGTGAACAATGTCACCGATTCAACACAGATACAAAAGTTAACTTAAGATCATGTTATTACTGACAGTGATCGTGATACAAAAAAGCGATGGGATAAACCATCGCTTTTTTCATTGTCTGTTATTTATAGTGAAGAGTGCCAACGCTGCGCTGCTTTGTTGTCCGATTCTCGAGATTCCACCCAGCGCGTTTGATCGGTGGTTATCTCTTTCTTCCAAAAAGGCGCTTTGGTCTTGAGGAAGTCCATAATAAATTCGCACGCCTCAAATGCCGCACTACGGTGCGCGCTGGACACGCCGACTAGGACAATTTGATCGCCAAGTGCTAGGTCACCAACTCGGTGAATCACGCGAACGCTTAATAGTGGCCAACGTGTTTGCGCTTGATCGCAAATCTCACTCAGAGACTTTTCCGTCATGCCGGGATAATGCTCGAGTGACAAGCCAATCACTTTGTCGCCGAGATTCATATCACGCACTTTGCCAACAAAAGTGACCACAGCCCCGGCGGCGCTCCCCTGCGCTAACTGGGCATATTCTGTAGCGAGATCGAAGTCCTCTAACTGAACAGAAACACGCGAATCCAAGGCTAACCTCCTGTCACGGGTGGAAAAAATGCCACCTCATCACCGTCTTTGACCTCGGTATCTAATGGCACAATAGTTTGATTGACGGCCGCCAGCAGCTTATCGCTTTCCAATGCAAGCGCCCACTTTCCGGCTTGTGAGGCGAGATGAGCTCGAATCGCTTCGACATTCGCAAACGGCTCTTGCAGCTCAACACCATCCGTGCCTACCAACTCCCGGGTTTGAGCGAAAAAGAGAACTTTGATCATACGCCCACCTTAAAGTGCCCTGATTTGCCGCCAGTTTTTTCCAACAGCCGAATGTGGCCAATGACAATGTCTTTCTGTACCGCTTTACACATATCGTAGATGGTGAGAGCCGCAACAGAAGCCGCAGTCAACGCTTCCATTTCAACGCCTGTCTTGCCCGCCAATTTGCATACCGATTCAATACGGACTTTATTTTCCGTGTCAATGGCTTCGATCTGTACTTCGACTTTTGTCAGCAACAAAGGGTGGCAAAGTGGAATTAAATCCCAAGTTTTTTTTGCCGCTTGGATACCGGCAATGCGCGCCGTCGCGAAAACATCACCTTTATGATGTTGGCCGGAAAGAATAAGTTGCAGCGTTTCTGGCGCCATGTGAACCCAGGCTTCTGCCCTAGCCTCACGCACCGTTTCAGCTTTAGCCGACACATCCACCATGTTGGCTTCGCCCGAGGCATTGATATGGGTTAATTGACTCATACTCTTTCCTCTATACACTCAGGTGAGGCATAAAGTTGCACGGACGATGGCTGGCATCCAATTGTTGCTTGATAATTTTGCTCCAGCCCGTGCGACACGCGCCCGTTGAACCCGGCATGGCAAAAATCACTGTATGATTGGCAAAACCTGCAATCGCGCGAGACTGAATCGTCGAGGTACCGATCTCTTCATACGATACTTGACGGAATAGCTCACCAAAGCCTTCTACTTCTTTATCAAACAATGGCTTGAGCGCCTCAGGCGTGCTATCACGCGAAGTAAAGCCCGTTCCGCCAGTAATAAGCACGGCCTGTACGCTCTCATCGGCAATCCACTGAGATACGATGGCGCGGATCTTATACATATCGTCGATGACAATTTTCTTATCGACTATGTGATGTCCGGCTTCCTTGGCGCTCTCCACCAGATACGCACCAGAAGTGTCATTTTCTTCGCTACGTGTGTCTGAAACGGTCAATACCGCAATGTTTGCTGGTTGGAATTTACTTTCAGCGTGACCCATTTTTGTTCACCTTGTCATATCATTTAATCAGTTGTCTGCTCACCGTTTAGGCGGTGAGTTCGAGAAGTTTGGTGTTATCCACCGATAGAAGCCAAATGCGGCGTTGCACCGGTGTTTCCTTGTTGGAGAAAGTGGCTGACGGCTTTATTTTTCAATCCGCCTGCAATGCGAGTGATCAGCTCGTCACGTTGCTCGTCACGGTGTAAGAGATCACGCAGATCGACTCCTTGTTCACCAAACAAACACAGATGCAATTTACCTTTCGCCGATACTCTCAAGCGATTGCAACTGGTGCAAAAATCTTTTTCGTAGGGCATGATCAGACCAATTTCACCCCGATAATCTGGATGGGCAAAAACCTGTGCAGGGCCATCATTGGCAGCTCTTACTTTCGGTAGCCAGCCTTCGTTGAGTAGTTGAGTGCGGATCACAGCACCAGAAACATGATGCTGGTTGAAGAGTTGGTCCATCTCACCGGTTTGCATTAGTTCGATCAAACGTAATTGAATGGGGCGATCTTTTATCCAGCGCAGAAAAGCCGGAAACTCGCGTAAATTCAGCCCTTTCATCAACACCACGTTGACTTTGACTTGCTCATAACCGACATCAAATGCACGGTCGATGCCTGACATCACTTGAGCAAATTTGTTCTCACCGGTAATTTGCTGGAACATCCGCGCATCAAGACTATCGACGCTGACATTGATGTGAGTCAGCCCTGCCGCTTTCCACTGCGCTACCTGCTTCTCAAGCCGATAGCCATTTGTGGTCATCGCCACTTTTTCGATGCCCGGGGTTGAAGCAATGCTCTCAATGATGGGTAAAAAGTCTTTACGCAGACTAGGCTCACCACCAGTAATGCGCACTTTGTTCGTGCCGCAAGAGGCAAACGCAGCCACCAGCCGGCGGATCTCTGGGACAGATAAAAAAGACGAAGGCGCTTGCCCGTGCGGCTGATAGCCGTTAGGTAAGCAGTAAGTGCACTTAAAATTACAGACGTCAGTCACCGACAAACGCAGGTAATAGAACTTGCGATGAAATGTATCTTCAAATTGTTGCGCCACGGAACACCTTTCCAAATACGGGAGGCGAGATCATTTCCAATGTCGCCCTTGTGGCCTTTTGCCACTGGCTTAATCTGCTTATCGTAAAACACGACTTAGCAAGTTAAGCTCGGAGTTATGGCACCCTTGTTCTAGAAAGATAAGGGTAGCTTTGCCAGATAAAATACTTAATATTTATGGTGGAATCTAGCTCTAGCCAATAAAAACATCACTAAATACACAATTTACTACTTAATGAGTATCTGATATGAATCGAATACTCTAAATTGTAGTTGGTTATGACAAAAAATAAGAAGAATTGAATGAACGTATACACTTCCAAAAAGGTCGTCGCAGTGGGTGGCGGCCATGGCTTAGGAAGAGTTTTGGCAGCTCTTAAAGACTTTGGTGGCAACGCGACAGGCATTGTCGCGACCACAGATAACGGCGGCTCTACTGGGCGCATTCGCCACTGCCAAGGTGGCATTGCTTGGGGCGATACACGTAACTGCATTAACCAGCTCATCACCGAACCATCGATCAGTTCCATGATGTTTGAATACCGTTTTAAAGGCAGTGGCGAGCTTGATGGGCACAACTTAGGGAATCTGATGCTCACGGCATTAGACAACTTATCCGTTCGGCCTTTGGACGCCATCAATCTTGTGCGTGATATGCTCAAAGTCGCGGTCAATATTCTCCCCATGTCTGAGCACCCGTCTGATCTTACCGCCCTGTCGGTGGAGGGAAAATGGGTTACTGGGGAAACCAGCGTGGATGAAATGACGGCCGATTTAAAACGCTTAGATCTTTCCCCCAAAGTGCCCGCGACGAAGGAAGCCGTCATTGCCCTTGAACAAGCGGATGCGATTATTCTCGGCCCGGGCAGCTTTTTGACCAGTATTATGCCACCTTTACTTTTGCCTGAGCTGGGTAAAGCGATCGCACGTAACAGCAAGGCGAAGCTGATTTTTGTAGCTAACCTAAGCCCAGAATATGGCCCAGCAGGAAGAATGGATCTCAAACAGAAGTTGGAATGGTGTGAGCGTGCTTGTCAAGGACGGAAAATTGATGTCATTCTTGGCGATACTGAACATCCTGATTTAAAACAACATTGGCATTTCGCGACCCAATCTCTTGCCTCTGCCAACCACGATTGGCGGCATGATCGCAACAAACTGCGTTTAGCCATAGAACAGCAACTGATCCAAACTTAATCTGTGATACACAAACGGCCCATCTAGGGCCGTTTTCGATTCTTATACTAGGCGCTTAGAACGCCTCGATTTACCATCGCTGATACGCGTGCTGAGTTTGATGTAACACATCAATCATTGCCAACACATCGTTCACTTCGTCAAACGCGTCGTTTTGTTTCGCTCGTCCGTCCAAATTGAGGGCAAAGTCGCATAGAACATCGGCACCAAAGCTGGCGGCGCTGCTTTTTAATGCATGACTGATCTCTTTGAGGTAAGTGATTTTGTCATTGTAAGTGGCATCCGACAGTACCCCGAGGTAGGTCTCAAGTTCGTTGAGAAAAATACCTAGCAATACAGGCACATTCTCCGGACCAATCTCTTCACCAAGCGAAGCGATTTTCTGTTTATTCAGTAATTCCATCACGGGCCCTGATCTCTTCTTTACTGTTCCAAGTTTGGAGTTTGCGATAGATAGTCGATGGACTAACGTCCAAGTAACCTGCAGCACGTGGAATATTGCCATCACACGCTTTGATCGCCTGCTCAATCGCCATTTTTTCTGTCATCCATAACGGGTAGATATCTGTTACAGAAACCGGCTCTAACTCTTTGAATAGGCGATTTTCACTGCGAGCCAATGGTTGGTTTAACGGCGGTGGCAACATCTCCAAGGTAATTTCCTTACCATTGTTTAGTACTACTATGTTGCGCAGCACGTTTTGGAGCTGTCGCACATTGCCAGGCCATTCGTACTCATTGAATCGCTCAAGTACCTGTGGAGAGAAACGTACAAAGTTTTTGCCCTCTTCATGAGACATGTAACCCAGTAAAGAGTAGGCGATTTCTATCACATCCTCTCCCCGCTCTCGCAGCGGAGGAAGATGCAGTGGGATCACATACAAGCGGTAGTACAAGTCCTCACGAAAACGCCCTTCTTGAACTTCTTTCCAAGGATCGCGGTTGGTGGCACAAACAAAACGCACATCGACACTTTTCATTTTTGACGAGCCGACTTTCTGGAACGTGCCTGTTTGGATAAAGCGCAACAACTTGGTTTGCAAATCCAAATCCATTTCGCACAGCTCATCAAGAAACAAAGTACCGCCATCGGCTAATTCTGCCGCCCCTTGCCGATCCGTCGCTGCGCCGGTAAAAGCACCTTTTACGTGGCCAAACAGCTCACTTTCAATCAAATCTTTGGGAATCGCCGCACAGTTGATCGCGATGAAAGGCTTGTCGCCACGACGACTCGCGGCGTGAATGGCCTCTGCACAGACTTCTTTCCCCGTACCACTTTCTCCGGTGATGAAAATACTCGCTTTGCTGCTTGCCGCTGAATCTATGGTGCGGTAAACCTGCTGCATTTTCTGGCTACTACCAATGAAACCTTGGTAGTTCTGATTCGCCGGGCTGTCGGCTTCATTTTTCAGTTTGCTGGCTTTACGAATGGCGTTATTGACCGTGACCCGCAAGCGATCTGCTTCACAAGGTTTAATCAAAAAGTCTTGTGAACCATGTCGCATCGCCTCGACTGCAGTATCTATCGAACCGTGCGCGGTCATAAAGATAATCGGGACATCGGGATGACTGGCTTTCACTGCGTGCAGTACATCCATCCCGGTCATATCAGGTAACCTTAAATCAAGCAGGATCAGATCCGGAATTCGGTGTTTGAGACTTTCAATCGCATCGCGTCCAGTACCGACAATATTAATGTCGATACCCAATGGCGTTAGATAGGATCGGTATAAAGCCGCAACAGACGCAGTATCTTCCACCATGAGAAGGTAACGCGAGCGCGGCGCATCAGTAGTGTGTTGCATACTCTAGCCAATTTTTATTTGTGTTTCGAACAATAATCGCATTGCGCGATGCATTTTGCAAATTACAAAAGGTAATTTTTCGAAAATATGTTCGAAATTCAAGCAATGAGAGCCACAAAGATTGGCATAAAGGATGCAGTGGCTAACTGACCTTTTAGGTCACCTAGCCAACTGACGTTGTTAGTGAACTTCGTGTTCGCAACTGTAGCCAATAGTGAAAACGCTGTTGGCTTTTTTTTGCGTCTGATATTGCAAGTTGCTCCTAGCTATTGGCGATGAATTGCTGGCGCAACTTTTCAATTTGGTCGCGCTTCTCTGCGGCCAACTCAAATTCCAGATCACGTGCATGCTTGTACATTTGAGCTTCCAATTTGCTGATCTCTTTCTCAAGTTGCTGCGGAGACAAGATGTCGTAAGTCTGAGAAGGCTCAGCCACTTTAGACAGAGGTACCATTTTGCTGCTCTTCTGCTTGCGGCTCTTGGCAATATCGCCCAGCTCCATAATATCTTTGATATTGCGTTTTAGCGCTTGCGGCTGGATGCCCATTTTCTCGTTGTAAGCCTGCTGCTTCTCTCGACGGCGGTTGGTTTCGTCCATCGCTTTTTGCATTGATTTGGTGATGTTGTCCGCGTACAGGATGGCTTTACCATTTAAGTTACGCGCTGCGCGACCAATGGTTTGAATGAGAGAGCGTTCAGAGCGTAAGAAACCTTCTTTATCGGCATCCAGAATCGCCACCAGCGACACCTCAGGCATGTCGAGCCCCTCGCGCAATAAGTTGATCCCTACAAGCACGTCAAACTCACCCAGACGCAAGTCGCGGATGATCTCAACCCGCTCAACCGTATCAATGTCCGAGTGCAAATAGCGTACTTTGACATCGTGTTCATGCAGATATTCGGTCAAATCTTCCGCCATGCGTTTGGTTAGCGTGGTCACCAGCACCCGTTCGTCTTTCACGGCGCGCAGGCGAATCTCCGAAAGCAGATCATCGACCTGAGTCGCCACTGGGCGCACTTCCAAGACTGGATCCAATAATCCTGTCGGGCGCACAACCTGATCAGCGATTTCACCCGCCGATTTTTCCAACTCGTAGTTGCCGGGTGTGGCCGACACAAAGATAGTCTGTGGCGCCAAGGCTTCAAACTCATCAAACTTGAGCGGGCGGTTATCCAACGCTGAAGGCAGACGAAAACCATATTCTACCAAGGTCTCTTTACGCGAACGGTCACCTTTATACATGGCGCCGATTTGTGGAACGGTCACGTGCGATTCATCGATGATCAGCAAACCATCGTGCGGGAGGTAATCAAACAAGGTTGGTGGCGGCTCGCCTTCTGAACGTCCACTAAGATAACGAGAGTAGTTTTCGATACCCGAGCAGAAGCCCAGCTCGAGCATCATCTCAATATCAAATTGAGTGCGTTGGGTAATACGCTGATCTTCCAGTAATTTATTGTTTTCTCGCAAATAGGTTTGACGCTGAAGTAACTCTTTCTTGATATTCTCAATCGCTTCGAGAATGCGATCACGCGGCGTCACGTAGTGCGTTTTGGGGTAAACCGTAAAGCGAGGAATATCACGCTGTTTAATCACGCCCGTCAAGGGATCAAAAATGCTAATGCAATCAATTTCATCGTCAAACATTTCCACTCGTACCGCATCTTGATCGGACTCGGCGGGGAAAATATCAATCACTTCGCCACGAACTCTAAACTGCCCTCGCTCGAAGGCAATGTCGTTGCGACTGTATTGCAGTTCAGCCAATCGGCGTAAGATATCGCGTTGATTCATCACGTCGCCACGACGAATATGCAGCATCATCTGCAAATACGCTTCAGGATCGCCCAAACCATAAATCGCAGAAACCGAAGCGACAATAATCGCGTCTTTTCGCTCCAGCAGCGCTTTGGTGGCCGACAAGCGCATCTGCTCAATATGTGCGTTGACGGAGGCATCTTTCTCGATAAAGGTGTCAGTGGTGGGCACATACGCTTCGGGCTGATAGTAATCGTAGTATGAAACAAAATACTCAACGGCGTTGTTGGGGAAAAAGGCTTTCATTTCACCGTACAACTGAGCCGCTAAGGTCTTGTTGGGGGCCAACAGGATCGCGGGTCGCTGTGCTTGCGCTATGACATTCGCTAGAGTAAAGGTTTTGCCTGATCCCGTCACACCCAATAAAGTTTGGTGGGCCAAACCGAAATCTAATCCTTCGACCAATTGCTTAATTGCACTTGGTTGGTCTCCGGATGGTGCATATTCCGAAACTAAATCAAATACTTTGCTCATATCTTCCCCGTTTCTGATGGCTGCGATTCAAAGCTGTATAAATATACACATCATCTGCAGAGAATGACAGTGCGACAAACGTTTGTCGATTTTGCCTGATCCGCATTCAGGCAAAATCGCACAGAGTTTTTTCTGGATTTCCTGACAATGACTTGATATTATCCTCGCCCATTTTGCGGCTTGACTGGCTTTAACAGCAAAATATTCTTCCACAAGTTTTCCCCAGAATAGAGCGTTTTTGCCTGTTTTCTTACTTTTCCGCGACCCGCAAACCATTTCGATCACACCTTGGATCCGTGTCATATTTTTGGATTATTCGATAGAAATCATTAAATTAGCATTAGTAATTCGTCATTAATTTCTAGAGTTTAATACCTAAATTATCCACTCAATCTATTTGCTCAAGTTTAACTCACACACTTATCCACAACTTTGGTGGATAAGTAAACTCAGCCTTTGAACCGTAAGGCATACAGAAAAGTAAAGTTTTTTTTTAAGCAAAAATGTGTGTCTCAGACATGAATAGCTATTGACAGGCTATCACCCGATCGGTACCATTTGCCCCGCTTTTTAGCACGACCTTTCCTCCTTAGCTCAGTCGGTAGAGCGACGGACTGTTAATCCGCAGGTCGCTGGTTCGAGCCCAGCAGGAGGAGCCAAATTCATAAAAAAGCCACATCTTGCGATGTGGCTTTTTTGTTTGTGAAACCGACGAATCAGTGTACCGACGAGGTATCGACGCCTCGTTTGGGCTTAGGTGCTAACCATATCATGCAAGCGGCCAACGCAAAGATACACGCAATCACCATAAACAGTTGGTTAGTCGCGATCATGACACTTTGCCCTTGCAGCATCCAATCCATGCTAGAGCGTGCTTGCTCAGCACTCATTCCGCCATTTTGCATTGCTTCTAACGCCACACCACTGCGATCGGTTAAGCCTGCCAACTCCGCATGAACATACCGCGTTTCATGCTCCCACGAGGTATTGATCATCGATGTGGCAAACGCGCCGGATAAGGTTCGGATAAAATTCATTAATCCTGCCGCAGATTCCATTTCATGCGGTTTGACACTTCCCAAGGCAATCGCAGTGAGCGGCACAAAAAACAGCGGCATGCCGATACCTTGAAAAAACAGCGGCCAACTGATCTGGGCGAAAGTCATCTCAACCGAACCAAAACTGCGATATAAGGTCCACAACCCAAGCCACATCACTCCGGTAAAAACGAACGGCCGAGGATCATATTTTGACGCCAAGTTGGCAACAATCGGCGCTAAAAACACCGCTAAAATGCCCATTTTCGCTGTCGCAAAACCGGAGATGGTGGCGGTATAGCCCATGTAGATTTGTAGCCAAAGCGGCGTCAACACAGAGATGCTAAAGAAAGCACCAAAGGCCAAAGAGAGCGTCACCATACTCATACTGTAGCCTCGATGGCGAAAGACTTTGAGATCCACCACGGGGTTCTTTTCGGTCAGTTCCCATATTAGAAACGCGATAAAACCAATCACCGCCACTACCGCCAAAAAGACAATTCGCGACGATTCAAACCAGTCGTGATCTTTACCTTCATCCAGCATCAATTGCAGTGCAGCCACCCAAACAACCAGCAGCAGCAGACCCACTTTGTCTATTTTTACTTTCGCCGTCTTGGTTTCAAATCTCTGCAGCAGTTTCCAGCATAGCAAGCCTGCAATGATGGCAAACGGCATTTTCACCATGAAGATGTAAGGCCAGCTGTATTGGTCGCACAAATAGCCACCGAGTATTGGCCCCATGATCGGCGCAATCAAGGTGGTCATACTCCAAATGCCTATCGCCGCGTGACTCTTGTGCTTGGGAAAGATGCGAATCATCAAGGTTTGCGATAGAGGCATCAGAGGGCCACCCGCGAAGCCAAGAAAAACACGAAACATCACCAATGTGCTCATGCTGTCCGCCATACCGCAGAGCAGCGAAAATACACCAAATAAGATAAAGCAAGTGACAAATACGCGAATTGATCCAAAACGCGACGCGAGCCAGCCAGTTAATGGCACGGATATCGCCTCAGCGACCGCATATGAGGTAATCACGTAAGTGCCCTGACTGGTCGACGTACCGAGGCTACCTGCGATATTGGAAACCGAAACGTTCGCTATGGTGGTATCGAGAATGGCAAGAAAATTGGCCATCGCCAAGCAGAGCGCGCCGATAAAAAGTGCCCCTCCCGATAGGGGCTGGATCGCTTGGTCGGAGGAATGACTCATGTCGCCTCCTTAACCTTGGTTGGCCAGTTTAATTGCGCGATAGTTGACTAAGGTTTGCCCGTGAGTATCGGCGGTGGTATCGACCGTCACTTCCATCGATAAACCGACTTGCAATGGATGTGCTTGCAAATCTTTAGGATCGAGTTCGATGCGCACAGGCAAGCGTTGCACCACTTTAATCCAGTTACCGGTCGCATTTTGTGCCGGGATCATGGAGAACGCTGCGCCTGTACCGCCAGAAAATCCCGCAATGACACCGTGATAAAGTACATCATCGCCGTACAGATCAGCTTTTAGAGTGACTTCTTGGCCCACTTTGACATCGCGCAGCTCCACCTCTTTAAAATTGGCATCGACATAAATGTTATGCAGGGGAACCACACTCATCAGCGGCACGCCAACTTGCACACGGCGACCAGTCTGTACCTGGCGCTTGGCAATGACACCACTGATTGGCGCACGGATCACGGTACGCTCCAAGTCAATTTTCGCTTGCTCATAGCGCGCTTTGGCTAGCAACACTTCCGGGTTATTTTCCAGCGTAGTGTTGTCTGTCAATGCTGCATTGGCTTTCTGCGAGCCGATGCTGGATAACTTATTCGCTTGCGCTTGTGCCATGGCGGCTTTGGCCGCATTGAGATTCGCCTTAGCTTGAGCAAATTGTGTTTTCGCGTTGGTCAACTCCTCTTTCGATACCGAACCAGAGCGCAGCAGATCTTCTCTGCGGCTCAAATCAATTTGGGCACGCTCAAAATCGGCTTTAGCAGCATTGAGCTGTGCCTGCGCTCGTTGCTCATTCGCTTCTTGCGCTTCGACTAACGCGGTCAGCCCTTCATCGTTTGCCAGATAGCTACGCACACGACGGATGGCTAAAGCCAGATCCGCCTCCGCTTGGCGCAGTGCTAAACGGGCATCGGTATCATCAATTTGCACCAAGACATCCCCCTGATTGACATATTGGGTATCCACGACGTTTACGTTAGCGACAATGCCGCCGACTGCAGGCGTCACTTCTGCCACTTCAGCGGCGGTGTATGCGTTGTCTGTGGTTACAAAATGAGATCCGACAAAGTGCCAATAGGCTGTATAGCCGCCCGCCGCGATGGCCACGGCGGCAGCTAAAGCGAGGAATCCCTTTTTGCGCGATTGAGCAGCGCGTGCGGCATCAAAATCTTGGCCTGTCTCTTCTTTGGTTGGAGATGTCATATAGTAAACCTTCGTCAAAAATGCACGATGGAGCCTTTGAAGATTGGCTTCATCCGGAAATCAAGGGGAAATGAGAACGGCGCACACCAGTTGCGCCGTTTTCGTTAGGCAGCAGTCAAATTGAACGTCTTGAGTAAATAACTAAACCGTACTGTACAGTTATACTCTTGACATCAGGAAACCGTCAAGAGAAACTTAACCCCATTTTTTCGGTTGGAATTGGTAAGAAAGATGCGAGTTAAAAGCGATGAAAAGCGCCAAGCCATTTTGGATATAGCCAAAGAATCCTTTACTAAACAAGGATTTGAACAGACTTCCATGTCACATATATCGAAGCAACTGGGCGGCTCAAAAGCGACGCTTTACAACTATTTCTGCTCAAAAGAAGAGATCTTTTCTGCCGTTATGGAGCAATGTGCTGCATCACAAATTTCCAATTCATTCCTCGCACTTGAGCAAAATAGCGACATCCGCAGCGCACTATTAGAATTTGGTTACAATTTTCTAAAATCGGTTCTGCGTCCTGAAGTCATCTCGATTTATCGCATGGCAATTCATGATGCAGAGCGCTCAGACATTGGTAAACATTTCTATGAAAATGGTCCAAAGCGAGGCTGGGCCCGGATGAAAAATTATCTTTCATTACAAACTGAACGTGGGGTATTGGTGCCTTGTGATCCTTGGGTAGCCGCCATGCAGTTTAAAGCGCTGCTCTACTCGGAATATCATGAACCTTACGTGTTAGGCGCGATCGAACAACCGTCATCAGAACAGCTTCGTCTTTCCACGGAGCGCGCAGTGACGGCCTTTTTGTGTTTGTACCAAAAAGCGGCATAAGTACATTTCACCTCGAGATTGGGCTAACGGGCCAAATGAATTATCAAGTGCCAAAAACAGATCGCGTTAGCCAATTTCATTCAAAACACACGACCGACTTCATTCCACTATTTGATAGCGTTGCCAACGGCTTTCCTTGCCATCCACGGCGACGTTTCTCGGCTCTGCTTGTCCGAGCGATTGCATAACGTATAAATTTCAGCCAGCTATACAAAAACCTTAGCTTTCATTGGTTGTTATTGACGTAACAAAGCACGATAATACCGGGATCGGAATTGAAGAACCTTATAACTATGACCGAATATCTGTTGTTGTTGATTGGCACTGTGTTGGTAAACAACTTTGTACTGGTGAAGTTTTTGGGCCTGTGTCCATTTATGGGGGTGTCGAAAAAGCTGGAAACAGCCATCGGCATGGGGCTTGCGACTACGTTTGTCCTCACTCTGGCTTCTGTCTGTGCCTATTTGGTGGAAAGCTACATTCTCCGCCCGCTTGCGATTGAATACCTCAGAACCATGAGTTTTATTCTCGTGATTGCGGTGGTGGTACAGTTCACCGAAATGGTGGTACATAAAACCAGCCCAACCCTCTATCGTCTGTTGGGTATCTTCCTGCCATTGATTACCACCAACTGTGCTGTACTTGGCGTTGCGCTGCTCAATATCAATGAAAACCACACTTTCATCCAATCGATCATTTACGGTTTTGGTGCCGCAGTGGGCTTTTCGCTGGTGTTGATCCTCTTTGCTGCTATGCGTGAGCGCATTAATGCTGCCGACGTGCCTGTTCCTTTCAAAGGCGCTTCGATTGCCATGATCACCGCAGGTTTGATGTCTCTGGCATTTCTCGGTTTCACCGGGTTGGTAAGATAGCATGAGTACCATTTTAATCGCGGTTATCGCGATCGCCATTTTGGCGGCGCTGTTTGGCGCCATTCTTGGTTTCGCTTCGATCCGTTTTAAAGTCGAAGCTGACCCCATCGTCGATCAAATCGATGCCATTTTGCCGCAAACTCAATGTGGTCAATGTGGCTACCCTGGTTGTCGACCTTACGCAGAAGCGATCGCCAATGGCGACAGCATCAATAAATGCCCTCCTGGTGGCCAAGCAACCATAGAAAAGCTGGCCGATCTGATGGGCGTTGAGGCTCAAGAGTCGGCTCATGATTTAGAGGGCAAAGTCAAAACCGTGGCCTTCATTCATGAAGACATGTGCATCGGCTGTACTAAGTGTATTCAAGCATGCCCAGTGGATGCGATCGTCGGCGGCACCAAGGCCCTGCATACGGTGATCAAGGATGAATGTACTGGCTGTGATTTATGTGTTGCACCATGTCCAACGGATTGTATTGAGATGATCCCGCTTACAGCCACTCCAGAGAGCTGGAAATGGCAGCTAAATACTATCCCTGTGGTCAACATTACCGAGGCAGATACTCACCGCGCTTCGGACAGCAACAATAACAATTAAGGGGCAGCATGTTGTCTTTGATTGAACAAATTCGTACTGGCGCCCTGTGGGACTTCCCCGGAGGGATTCATCCGGCCGAAAACAAAACCCAATCTAACCAGCAAGAGCTGGTTTTTGCTTCCATCCCGCAAGAAATCGTTCTGCCGCTTAAACAGCACATTGGCAAAGCGGGCAACCTGTTGGTCAACATTGGCGATCGCGTCCTCAAAGGGCAAGCGCTCACTCAGTCAACCACAGGCTTTACTCTGCCAGTGCATGCGTCCACCTCTGGAATTGTCACAGCGATTGAGCCAAGAACCACCGCGCACCCTTCCGGCTTAAGTGAGTTGTGTGTCGTTATTCGCCCAGACGGCCAAGATGCATGGGCACCCAAGCAACCTGTGAGCGATTACACGCAGTGCGATGCGGAAACATTGGTCGATCTCATCCGCATGGCGGGTATTTCCGGTATGGGCGGCGCTGGCTTTCCGACCGCCAAAAAGCTGCAATCTGGGCTGAGTCGTACTGACATTCTGATTGTCAACGCCGCCGAGTGCGAACCTTACATCACCGCAGACGACAAACTGCTGCAAGAGCACGCCGACGAAGTTATCCAAGGTATTGAAATTGTAGAGCATATTTTAAAGCCCCAGCTCACCATCATCGGCATTGAAGACAACAAACCCCTTGCGATCGCGGCGTTAGAAAAAGCCGCCATCAACAAAGATATCGTGATTCGCGTTATCCCGACCAAATACCCTTCTGGCGGCGAAAAACAACTGATCAAAGTGTTGACCAACAAAGAAGTGCCTGCCGGTGGCATTCCTGCCGATATCGGTATTTTGGTACAGAACGTCGGATCACTCTACGCGGTCAAACGAGCGATTGTCGATGGCGAGCCGATGGTCAACCGCGTTGTGACTCTCACGGGTAACACCTTCAAACAGCCACGCAATGTCTGGGCTTTGCTAGGCACACCAGTGCAAGCACTGCTGGACGAGTTTGGCTATCAAGCCGATAAAAAACTGCCGCGCCTGATTATGGGCGGCCCGATGATGGGCTTTAGCCTACCGCACGCGCATGTGCCAATCACCAAAACCTCGAACTGCATTCTCGCGCCAACCCGTCGGGAAATTGAACCATCTCGTTATGAGATGGACTGTATTCGCTGTGGCGCGTGTGCTGAGGCTTGCCCTGCATCGCTTTTGCCTCAGCAGTTGCAATGGCACGCCAAAGCGCAAGAGTACGAAAAGTGCACCGAGCTCAACCTGAAAGATTGTATCGAGTGCGGCGCTTGTGCTTACGTCTGCCCGAGTGAAATCCCACTGGTCAACTACTATCGCCAAGCAAAAGCCGAAATCCGCACTCGCGCTCAAGAAGCTGAAGCCGCCGAGCGTGCTAAACTGCGTTTTGAAGAGAAAAAAGCGCGCCTTGAGCGAGAGAAAGAGGAACGGGAAAACCGCTTTAAGAAAGCGGCTGATGATCGCCGGAAAGAGATGAAATCAACTGGCGGCGATGATGCGATTGCCGCGGCGATTGCACGAGTTAAAGCTCAGAAAGCGCAAGAAAGCCGCTCGCAAACCGAAGTCAAACCTGCCGTTGCCGCCGCGATTGCCAAAGCGAAAGCAAAGCAAGCGCAGGCTTTACAAGCAGGGAAAACCGAACCTGATAATGCCGAAATGGCCAAACTGCGTGAAGAACGTAAGCGCCTCGCTCGCGAGCGTAAAGCGGCCAAAGAAACGCCGCCAAGCGTTGACGATGAGGCCAAGAGTTCCGACTCGAAAGCCGCTGTCGCAGCCGCGATTGCTCGCGCCAAAGCGCGTAAAGCGCAAAGTGAAGAAGCAGTTGTAGCAGCAGAAGCGCAAGACGATCCGAAAAAAGCCGCCGTCGCAGCCGCCATTGCCCGCGCTAAAGCGCGTAAAGCGCAAAGTGAAGAGGCAGTTGCAGCGCCTACAGAAGCAGCCGAAACGCAAGACGATCCGAAAAAAGCCGCTGTCACAGCCGCGATTGCCCGCGCCAAAGCACGTAAAGCGCAAAGTGGAGAGACAGTCGCAGCGCCGGCAGAGCCAGCCGAAGTGCAAGACGATCCGAAAAAAGCCGCCGTCGCAGCCGCGATTGCCCGCGCCAAAGCGCGTAAAGCACAAAGTGAAGAGGCAGTTGCAGCGCCAGCAGAGCCAGCCGAAGTGCAAGACGACCCGAAAAAAGCCGCCGTCGCAGCCGCTATTGCCCGCGCTAAAGCACGCAAAGCACAACAACAAGCAGAAAAGAATCAGTCTGAGGAGAA
The DNA here is from genome assembly GCF_000764325.1 of Vibrio navarrensis. Classification (NCBI taxonomy): domain Bacteria; kingdom Pseudomonadati; phylum Pseudomonadota; class Gammaproteobacteria; order Vibrionales; family Vibrionaceae; genus Vibrio; species Vibrio navarrensis. Next base: position 336,961 of record NZ_JMCG01000002.1, read on the forward strand.
CGAGTAATGTCGTTTTTTATTGCCAGTTCACCACACGCCCATAATCGACGCAGCACGCCTGACCTGATGAAATGGGTCGCGTTGTGTGCCTTGCCTGGCTTGATTGCACAAAGCTACTTTTTCGGCTGGGGCACCTTGATTCAACTGATCATGGCCATCACCCTAGCATTGAGTTTAGAAGCCTTGGTCATGCTGTTGAGAAAGCGTTCACCTGCGCGCGCTTTACGCGATAACAGCGCCCTCGTCACGGCATGGTTACTCGCTGTCGCGATCCCGCCTTTGGCGCCTTGGTGGATCATCGCCATTGGTCTGGTGTTTGCCATCGTGATTGCCAAGCACCTTTATGGCGGCTTGGGACAAAACCCATTCAATCCGGCCATGGTCGCTTACGTGGTTCTGCTTATCTCATTTCCGGTGCAAATGACCAGTTGGAATGAGCCAAGCATGCTGCAAGAGATTAGGCAAACCGTTGGCCGCGAAGCTACCACTTTTGGCGATACACTTTCCCTTATTTTTAGTGGTTTGACGCTTGATGGCTCTTCACTCCAGCAAGTGCGTGCAGGCATCGATGGCATCACCACAGCGACGCCACTGGATGCTTTCAAAACTGGGTTACGCGCTGGTGCGACACCCTCAGAGATTCTTCAACAGCCGATCTTTGAAGGCTTGGCAGGGCTGGGCTGGCAGTGGGTAAACCTCGCCTATCTGCTCGGCGGCTTGGTGCTTATCAAACAAAGAATTATCCAATGGCACATTCCAGCAGGGTTTCTTGGCGCATTAGCGGTACTCAGCAGTCTATTTGCGCTGTTTGCGCCTGGCGAAACTGCTTCTCCAGTCCTTCACCTGCTCTCGGGCGCAACCATGCTCGGCGCGTTTTTTATTGCCACCGACCCGGTGTCTGCATCCACCACGGTGAAAGGTCGATTGATCTTTGGCGCCATCATCGGCACCTTGGTTTTCGTGATTCGCAGCTGGGGCGGATACCCTGATGGTGTCGCCTTTGCCGTTCTGTTAGCCAATATGTGTGTACCGTTGATCGACTACTACACCAAACCGCGAACTTACGGACATTAAACAGGAAAAGTGCATGATTAACGCCATTCGTCACAACGGATTAACGCTCGCTATTTTTGCCTGTGTCACCACAGGTTTGGTGGCCGTTACCCAATATTTCACCAAAGATCAGATCAAGCGCCAAGAGCAAGCGCAGCTCTCTTCAGTGCTCAATCAGGTGATTCCCAAACAGATGCACGATAATCTGCTGTTTGAATCCTGTATTTTGCTCACCAATCCAGCTCTTGGCACCGATAAAGCCATGCCCGCTTACCTCGCGACCTTGAACGGTGAACCAACCGCGATCGCGATTGAATCCATCGCTCCAGATGGCTATAACGGCGCGATTAAAATCATCACAGGCATTGATAACACAGGCACGGTTTTGGCAACTCGCGTTCTCAGCCATCAAGAAACACCCGGATTGGGTGATAAGATTGACTTGCGTGTGAGCGACTGGATCAGCAGTTTTTCCGGTAAGCAACTCAATGAAAGCAACTATGACCGTTGGAAGGTGCGCAAAGATGGCGGCGATTTCGACCAATTTACTGGCGCGACCATCACACCCCGTGCCGTTGTAAAAGCGGTGCGTAATACGGTAGAGTTTGTCAACGCTAATCGCCAGCAACTTCTGACTCAGCCATTAAACTGTGGAGAGAACAGCCATGAGTGAACATAAAACTTTGCTGAAAAACGGCATGTGGAGCAATAACCCCGCTCTGGTTCAACTGCTCGGGTTATGCCCACTGCTTGCCGTCTCCTCAACCGTCACCAATGCGCTTGGCCTCGGTATTGCTACCTTACTGGTGTTGGTTGGCTCAAACGTCAGTGTCTCTTTGATCCGCAATCATGTCCCGAAAGAGATCCGCATCCCCGTGTTCGTTATGATCATCGCGTCTTTAGTAAGCTGCGTACAATTGCTGATGAATGCCTATGCTTACGGGCTCTATCTCTCTCTCGGTATTTTCATTCCTCTGATCGTCACCAACTGCATCATCATCGGCCGAGCAGAAGCGTATGCCTCTAAAAATGAGGTATTGCCCGCAGCATTAGACGGCTTTTGGATGGGGATGGGCATGACCAGCGTTTTGGTCGTGCTCGGCGCGATGCGTGAAGTTCTCGGCAACGGGACACTCTTTGATGGCGCCGATTTATTACTGGGAGATTGGGCTGCCGCACTGCGTATAGAAATATTCCATTTTGACACCAGCTTTTTATTAGCCTTGTTGCCACCGGGTGCATTTATTGGCGTCGGCTTTTTGATTGCCCTGAAAAACGTGATTGATGCCAATCTCAAAGCACGTCAGCCTCAACAAGAAAAGCCGGCAATCGAGCGCGCACGCGTCACTAACGCCTAATCGGTTTTATCGGCTTAGCGGCCATTATAATTATCCTAGCGCTAAGCCTTTCCCTTGGAAGTCAGCATGAACAAAGAAAAACGAATTCAAATCTTGCAGCGTTTGCGCGAGCACAATCCCAACCCACAAACGGAGCTCAATTGGAATTCACCGTTTGAACTGCTTATCGCGGTGCTGCTCTCAGCCCAAGCGACGGATGTGAGCGTCAACAAAGCCACGGACAAACTTTTCCCGGTGGCGAATACCCCGCAAAGCATCTTAGATTTAGGGGTCGACGGCCTGAAAGAGTACATCAAAACCATCGGCCTGTTTAACTCGAAAGCAGAAAACACCATTAAAACCTGCCAGATTCTGCTGGAAAAACACGGCGGTGAAGTGCCGGAAGACCGAGCAGCACTCGAAGCTTTACCGGGCGTTGGGCGAAAAACGGCTAATGTGGTGCTCAATACTGCGTTTGGCTGGCCAACGATTGCCGTTGATACACACATTTTTCGTGTATCTAACCGCACCAAGTTTGCCATCGGTAAAAATGTGGATGAAGTAGAGCAAAAGCTGCTGAAAGTGGTGCCCAAGGAATTTAAACTTGATGTCCATCACTGGTTGATTCTCCACGGCCGCTATACCTGTATCGCCAGAAAGCCGCGTTGTGGGAGCTGTATTATAGAAGACCTTTGTGAGTTCAAAGAGAAGGTCTACCCAGATAACTAAGTTCGATTGATTAGGAGCAAACAATGTCAAATGGTCGCATTTTACACACCATGCTACGCGTGGGGGATTTAGACAAATCTATTCAGTTTTATACCGAAGTCATGGGTATGCAACTGCTGCGCAAGAACGAGAACAAGGAATACGAGTACACCTTGGCTTTCCTTGGTTACGGTGACGAGTCACAAGGCGCAGTGATCGAATTGACGCATAACTGGGGCACGTCTGAATACGATCTCGGCACCGCGTTCGGCCATATTGCGATTGGTGTTGATGATATTTACACCACTTGTGATGCCATCAAAGCGGCAGGCGGCAACGTCACGCGCGAACCGGGACCGGTAAAAGGCGGCACAACGCACATCGCGTTTGTCAAAGATCCCGATGGCTACATGATTGAGCTGATTCAGAACAAACAAGCATCTGCAGGATTGGAAGGCTAAGCCGGACATTCTGAGGGGTGATAACCACCGTCTGACACACTGAGTGATGTGAGAGAGGAAGCCAAGCGCTTCCTCTTTTTTGTTTCATTGACGCCGCTTTACATGAGAATTATTTTCATTTAGATTAATGAGAGTTTGGCTAAGTGGAAGAAAAGCATGATAAACGAGTGGGAAAAACACACCTTATTGGCAGACACTGCACTGCAACTCGACGATCCAATTCGCAGTATTCTGCACTACCAACAAGCCTTGGCACTGAGTGACGAGATAGCCAATAGCGTTGAGATTGAAGCCGATGATAAGATCTTAATTTCGGTTATCTCTTGTCATAATCTGGCGCAATTCTGGCGTTGGGCTGGTGACACCGAGTATGAACTCAAGTACTTGCAGCTCGCTTCAGAAAAAGTGCTGACCTTGATCCCGCAGTGCCCACAGCATCAATGCGAGAACTTTATTGATTCCATCGGCTGTTGTAAAAAAGCGCTGTTTGATTTCCTAAAACGTCACCCAAACCCAAAAATTGCGCAGTTGGTAGAGAAGATCGATACCGCAACCCAATGCGAAATTATCGCCAAATTTAGGCTCAACTGAACTTATACCTCGGTCCTGCCTAGCGAAATAACGACGCGGCGGTTCTTATCTTTGCCGATTGGCGTCGCGTTGTCGGCAATTGGGCGACGTTTGCCAAAGCCTTGTACTTGAATGCGATCTTCTGTCAGCCCCAGCGCTTTGAAGTACTCCCGCAGCGATTCCGCTCTGCGCTCAGAAAGGTTCTGACTCAGGCTAGTGCCATCCGTCGAATCGGTGTAAGTGGAGACTAACACCAGATCAATATCGGTGTTGTAGCGCACGTATTCAGCGATTTGCGAAAGGCGTTTTTGCGACGCTTTGGTCAGTTTGTCGCCGTTACGCTCGTAATGCAGAATGGTGAAGGAGATATCTTCAAAACTGTACGGCAGTAAGTTAGCGATGCAGTCGCTAAACGCATTGTATTTTTGCTGAAACAGCACCGCCGAAAGCACCACTTCAATGCGCTGATTGCGGCTTTGCCAATCTTGATAGCTGAATGTCGGATAACGCCCTTTCTCCAGCTCGGTCAAAATACCCCAAGCGGTCTGACCGCCCACATAACCATCAAACTGCTTAAAGAATTTGAGCGTAGTTAGGCGATCGGCGCGCTCTCCGGGTCGCCAAGGTGGCGGCATCGAAATCAAGCTGACATTACGCGTTTCGCCCATCGGGCGGCGCATTTTCAGCTCAAAATCGAGCACGATTTTTTTGCTGGCACGCGAAGAAAACTCCGCGTCGCCAAAGTTCGGAATGGGATGCACCAAGCGACATTCCAGCGGCGAGTTGACCACCATCTCCCACTGAGATTGTTGCGGCGTGGCCACATAACGTTTGTCCATCGCCATCGTGGAGACAGAGGCAAAAGTGGTTAGCACTAAACTACTGGTTACAAGCCACATTTTCATTATCGGCAACATCTCTTCAATCATCTGCACGCTCTGGCAAGTTTGCCAACGCACATTACCCAACTTCATTTCGAAATTTACATGCAAAAATCTAGCCATCAAACCCGTAAACTTTTGCCGTTTTCTCTTTCTGTAGCGTTTTTTTCGCCGTCATAATCTGCAATAATGCCGTCTTTGTCACACAAATAAATAGAAACATGACTGTAGAAAACACAGCACAGACCCTAAAAAAACGTTTTCGCGGCTATTTCCCTGTCGTCGTAGACGTTGAAACTGCCGGGTTTAATGCAAAAACTGATGCACTTTTGGAAATTTGCGCCATCACGTTGAAAATGAATGAACATGGCGATCTTCACCCCGCATCAACCATTCACTTTCATGTCGAACCATTCGAAGGGGCCAATATAGAAAAGGAAGCCTTAGAATTTAATGGCATCCGCGACCCTTTTAGCCCGCTACGCGGCGCTGTGACTGAACAGGAAGCACTCAAAGAGATCTACAAACTGATCCGCAAAGAGCAAAAAGCGGCAGACTGTGGCCGCGCCATCATGGTGGCACACAATGCCGCATTTGACCTCAGCTTTGTCAACGCTGCCAACGAGCGCTGCAAGCTAAAACGTATCCCTTTCCATCCCTTTGCCACCTTTGATACTGCCACTTTAAGTGGTTTGGCTTATGGCCAAACGGTGTTAGCCAAAGCGTGTAAAACCGCGGGGATGGAATTTGATAATCGTGAGGCGCACTCTGCCCTATACGATACCGAGAAAACCGCAGAGCTATTTTGCGGCATTGTCAATAAGTGGAAAGCGTTAGGTGGCTGGCCGCTTGTCGATGATGAAGACAATAATAAGTAAACACAACTTCCTGAGAAAACTATGAATCCTGTTGTTATTTCTGTTTGCGTCATGCTGATTTTGGCATTGATGCGAGTGAACGTGGTGGTCGCCCTCACGTTCAGTGCCATCGTAGGTGGCTTGGTGGCTGGCATGGATCTCGGCGATACCATTGCCGCGTTTGAGAGCGGCCTTGGTGGCGGCGCAACCATTGCCTTGAGTTATGCCATGCTAGGTACTTTTGCGGTGGCGATTTCCAAATCAGGCATCACCGATCTTTTGGCGCAAAGCGTCATCAAACGCCTCAACGGTAAAGACAGCGCCGCTTCAACCACCGGCCTCAAATATGCCGTGCTCGTGGCGCTAGTGCTGGTGACTATGTCATCGCAAAACGTTATCCCTGTGCATATCGCCTTTATCCCCATTTTGATTCCACCTCTGCTGGGCGTTTTTGCCAAACTAAAACTAGACCGTCGTCTTATCGCGTGCGTGCTAACGTTTGGTCTCATCACCCCATACATGGTGTTACCCGTTGGCTTTGGCGGCATTTTCCTCAACAACATTCTGCTGAAAAATCTGCACGACAACGGCCTAGACAATGTCGTTGCCAGCCAAGTCCCTACCGCGATGCTCTTGCCTGGTGCAGGAATGGTTTGCGGCTTATTGATTGCGATTTTCTTTAGCTACCGTAAGCCTCGCGAATACGCAGAGACTGAACTCACTGTCGTGCACGATGAAACGCAAGGGCTGAACAAGCAACATATTCTGGTTGCCGCCGTTGGTATCATCGCCGCGCTGAGCGTTCAGCTTTACACCGGTTCAATGATCATCGGTGCGCTCGCTGGCTTCATGGTGTTTACCTTTGGTGGCGTGATTGCGTGGAAAGAAACGCACGATGTGTTTACCAAAGGTGTACACATGATGGCGATGATCGGTTTCATTATGATCGCTGCGGCAGGTTTTGCTGCGGTAATGAAGCAGACTGGCGGCGTAGAAACTTTGGTAGAGTCACTCTCGACTAGCATTGGTGACAACAAAGCGCTGGCCGCGCTGCTGATGTTGATTGTAGGCTTGCTGGTCACCATGGGCATTGGGTCTTCGTTCTCTACTATCCCAATTCTGGCCACCATTTACGTGCCACTGGCGATCGCTTTTGGCTTCTCACCGATGGCAACCATCGCTTTAGTGGGCACTGCAGCAGCACTTGGTGATGCAGGCTCACCGGCTTCGGACTCTACTTTAGGTCCAACGTCTGGCCTCAATGCCGACGGTCAACATGAACACATTTGGGAAACCGTTGTCCCTACATTTATCCACTACAACGTTCCACTGATCATTTTTGGCTGGATCGCCGCGATGATTCTGTAGTGATAGAACATCCATCAACAACAAAGCCGCTCAATGAGCGGCTTTGTTTTAACTGGCATCCTGATCACTACGACTGCGCAGGCATCGTTTGTAAAATGCGTTCGCGGATCTGCTTAAGCGTCGATTCTGATGAAAGGTAATCCACCTCGATCGGGAAATAGGCATCGTTGATTTGCAGCACTAAACTCGGATAGGAGTTCACACCCAAACTGCTCGCGAAACTCAATTGATCCTGAAAAACTCCCTCAAGAAACGCCCCATTCACATCATGCTCAAACTGTGACACATTCAGCCCAAGCTCCTTTGCCAATTGGCGGTGCGTCGCCTCCTCATGCGGTGGCATAGCGCGCAGATAATACGCTTGTTGGATAGCATCAAGCATCGCTTCGTAGCTGTCTTGAAATCCTGCTGCGATTAGCGCTCGGCACGCTTGATAAGTGCTGCGCACGGGTGTGCACTTGGTCCAAAAATCATAGTTAAAACGGGTACCGAGCTGACGCTCAATCTGATGCCAAATCCCTTCTATCTTTTGCTGCATTTCTGGTGGCATCGGCAGGGTCGAATCAGGAGCAAGCCCCCCGACCACATATTCAAACTGAATTACCCCCGGCAACTGCTGTTTTAGTTTGTCCAAGGTGGGTTTGTAACCCCAACACCAACTGCACATAGGATCATGGACGTAATATAGTTTGATTTTCATTCTACCCACTCAAAAAAGAAAAAGGAGCCAAATAGCAGCTCCTTTGTATTCTATACGTGATTGCTCATCACCACTACTCTGACACCACGTCATCCATGGGAGAGCAAAGCAGAGCGAGATTACTCCGCTTCGTTGCTCGCAGCGCGTGCCGCGGCTTCTTTGATCAATGGCTGAAGTTCGCCTTTTTGGAACATCTCGATCACGATGTCGCAACCGCCGATCAATTCACCTTCAACCCAAAGCTGTGGGAACGTTGGCCATTGTGCGTAGCTTGGTAGCTCGGCGCGGATGTCAGGATTCTGCAGAATGTCCACATAAGCGAACTTTTCACCACAAGCCATCAGAGCTTGAGCTGCTTGAGAGGAGAAACCACAGCTTGGTAGCTTTGGAGAACCTTTCATGTAAAGAAGGATTGGGTTTTCTGCGATTTGCTGTTTGATTTTATCGATAGTTTCCATTGCTTCCTCTAGATGGAGTTACTGCAAATAATCGCGACATTTTACCTTATTACTCAAGAATAAAAAGCACATAAAAATTAGGGCTATAATCAGGGGCGCGATGACAAAGAAATTTCATATAGAAATTGTCACTTAGCCCTTTTAATAAAGTAAAAACTTGCTAAACTATAGCGCAAGTCAGTCATAAAGACATTCAACCATGCCAAAGCAGGTTGAAAATCGGATAAATAACACTGGAAGCAATCGAAGGTTACCCCTTCAAATAGATGGAGAATCGAGCAATGGCATTTGAACTACCCGCTCTTCCTTACGCAAAAGACGCTCTTGAGCCACACATCTCTGCAGAAACTCTTGAGTTCCACCACGGTAAACACCACAACACTTACGTTGTAAAACTGAATGGCCTAATCCCAGGCACTGAGTTTGAAGGCAAATCTCTAGAAGAGATCATCAAAACTTCAACTGGCGGTATCTTCAACAACGCAGCACAAGTTTGGAACCATACTTTCTACTGGCACTGCCTTGCGCCAAATGCGGGCGGCGAGCCAACAGGTGCCGTTGCTGATGCAATCAACGCAGCATTTGGTTCTTTCGAAGAGTTCAAAGCAAAATTCACTGACTCAGCTATCAACAACTTCGGTTCTTCTTGGACTTGGTTGGTGAAAAAGGCTGACGGTTCTCTAGCCATCGTTAACACCTCAAACGCAGCAACACCGATCACTGAAGAAGGTGTGACGCCACTGCTAACCGTTGACCTATGGGAACACGCTTACTACATCGACTACCGCAACCTACGTCCAGATTACATGAACGGCTTCTGGGCTCTGGTCAACTGGGAATTCGTTGCAGCGAACCTAGCGAAATAATTCGCGACACCTTAAGTTCAATTTAGTCACTAATTCAAACCCGCTCATCTTAGCGGGTTTTCTTTTATTTTACCTAAAGTTACCTATGTTGCTGCCGCTATAAAAACATCAGGCGGAGGGCATAATGCAAATACATACTTTAGACAAAGCGGGCATCATCAACGAGCTTCAGTTTGGCACAGGAATTAACCACGCCATTCATGATGGTCGTCGTGCCGATTTCGCTTTGCTGCTATCGATGTTTTCCAATGATGCACGCCACATAACGCCTGTAGAAGAAACGGACTCGCAACCGGTCACGGAGCAAATTCTGCGTCAACAATTTGCTTTAAGCGAGCCGCAGAAACTGAGAAGCGATCAATCCAGCTACACTATTTCAGCGGAGCAAGCAAAGCAGTTTCACCGCGCGGGGCTCGCCTCAAGCAAACTCAGCCACTACCTTATCGCCGACGCGCTCGCCTATATGCCAGAGGAGACTTTCGATCTCCCGGAAGAGGTGTATCAAAACCTTTCCGGCCATGAAAGACGCCAGCTAGCGCAGCCAAACACTCCACTCCTACCTGAAGCCGGGCTGTATAATCAGCTGTCAACCGCCTGGGCCAAAGCCCGATTGAGCGCATCAGTCTAGACTTTAACTTATTGAATATTAATGCGTTGCACTACAAGTACTGACTAAAGTGTGACTTTTTACATACTTTGGCATTCTGCTTGACTCAGATAGTCATTAGTTTGACGTTATTCACACTGAAAAGCCCCATTTTCTCCCAAGATGAAAGTACCGCTAACACATGGAGTCGGGGAAATGGAAATTAAGCACGCGCTAATCTTGGTAACGAATGCAGGCTCTCTGCTCGGCCGAACCATCGCCCTACACTTTGCCAAGCTCGGCGCGACCATCATTCTGAGCGACCAAAATAAAGCGCAGTTGGCTGAAACACAGAAAATGTTAGCGACGATTACCGACAAAGCCTGTTCTATTGCCATCTGTGATGACCAAACCGAAACCATTCAGCGCCTTTTTGCCGAGATAGAACAGCAGTTTGCGCAAGTTCCCGATGTGCTCGTCAACTGCTGGACTTCGCTCCCTCTCCCGTCTTTAACCGGTCATGCCGCCGATGGTGGTTTCGTCGAACAACTCTCCTCCACCGCGGGTGCGCTGTATCGCTTTGGTCAGGTTTGCGCCGAACGTATGCGGCAAACAGAAACGAAAGGCGTGATCGTCAATGTTATCACTCACGCCGATTATCAAAACTTTTCTGGCGTGGAAAGTGTCACCTCGCTCGTTTCTGGCTTTACCCACAGTTGGGCCAAAGAGCTCACCCCTTTCAATATTCGCGTCGGTGGTGTTATCCCGGCTCTGTCGCACACACAAAATCACGTTGATGAATCACACTGGGCGCAAGTGCAAGACGAACTCATCCGCAATACAGAGTACATTGTCGCCAACGAGTACTTTAGCGGACGGGTAGTCAGCGCCGAGGTTTGACCACCATCCTCACTTTTACCGCGAACCTTATGTACAATCCCAACGCCTTTCATGTTGATGGATAGGTAAAAAAAGCCCCTATCTTTCGATAGGGGCTTTGCTCTTTTCCCGATTTTTTAGGTTTCGTGCTAGCGAAAACCTATCTCAAAACGTCCGTCTTACTTAGGCGTCCGCTTTTTCTTTCTTTGCTTTAGCCACTTCAACTTTAGCGGCTTCTTGGTCTGCTTTCTTCTTGATTACGGTGGTACCTTCGAAAGTTTCACCTTCAACGAAAGCTTTACCGTAGTAAGAAGCAAGTAGTACTTCTTTCAGCTCAGCGATGAGTGGGTAGCGTGGGTTCGCACCAGTGCACTGGTCATCGAACGCTTCTACTGCAAGTTCATCCACTTTCGCTAGGAAGTCAGCTTCAGCAACGCCAGCTGCTTGGATAGACATTGGGATGTCTAGGTCACCTTTCAGCTCATCCAACCATGCAAGTAGACGTTCAATCTTCTGCGCAGTGCGGTCACCAGCTTGGCTTAGGCCTAGGTGGTCAGCAACTTCAGCGTAACGACGACGTGCTTGTGGACGGTCGTATTGAGAGAACGCAGTTTGCTTAGTTGGGTTATCGTTCGCGTTGTAACGTACCACGTTAGAGATCAGAAGTGCGTTCGCCAAACCGTGTGGTAGGTGGAACTCAGCACCGATCTTGTGCGCCATAGAGTGACATACACCTAGGAACGCGTTGGCGAATGCGATACCAGCGATAGTCGCTGCGTTGTGTACTTTCTCACGAGCGATTGGGTCTTTTGCACCGTTCGCATAGCTTGAAGGTAGGTACTCTTTTAGCATCTTCAGAGCTTGTAGAGCCTGACCGTCAGAGTATTCGTTCGCTAGAACTGATACGTAAGCTTCTAGCGCGTGAGTCACTGCATCGTAACCACCGAATGCGGTTAGAGACTTAGGCATGTTCATCACTAGGTTCGCATCTACGATTGCCATTTGAGGAGTCAATTCGTAGTCTGCTAGTGGGTACTTAGCACCAGTCTTGTCGTCAGTAACAACCGCGAATGGTGTCACTTCTGAACCTGTACCTGAAGTGGTAGTGATACAGACAAGCTCAGCTTTCTTACCCATTTTAGGGAACTTGTAGATACGTTTACGGATATCCATAAAGCGCATTGCAAGTTCTTCGAAGTGAGTTTCTGGGTGCTCGTACATTACCCACATGATCTTCGCCGCATCCATTGGTGAACCACCACCTAGCGCGAGAATCACATCTGGCTGGAAGCTTTGCATTGCAGCTGCGCCTTTCTCTACAACAGATAGCGTTGGGTCAGCTTCAACATCAAAGAATGTTTGAACTTCCATGCCTTGAGCTTTAAGAAGTTGTACTACGTCATCTGCGTAACCGTTGTTGAATAGGAAACGGTCAGTTACTAGGAATGCGCGTTTCTTACCTTCTAGGTCGCTTAGTGCGATTGGAAGGCTACCACGACGGAAGTAGATTGACTTAGGTAGTTTGTGCCACAACATGTTTTCAGCTCGCTTCGCAACAGTTTTCTTGTTGATTAGGTGCTTAGGACCTACGTTCTCAGAGATAGAGTTACCACCCCATGAACCACAACCAAGAGTTAGAGATGGTGCAACGTTAAAGTTGTAAAGGTCACCGATACCACCGTGAGTAGTTGGGATGTTTACAAGGATACGTGCAGTCTTCAGTTTGTCACCGAAGTAACGAATACGGTCTGCGTTTACGTCTTGGTTAGTGTATAGGCCAGAAGTATGACCGATACCGCCAATCTCAACCATAGTTACTGCTTGAGCAACTGCGTCCTCGAAGTTGTCCGCACGGAATAGACCTAGAGTTGGAGACAGTTTCTCATGAGCGAATTCGTCATCGTAAGAGACTTTGCCCAGACCTTCACCCACCAGCACTTTAGTATCCGCAGGTACTTTAACACCCGCCATTTCAGCAATAGCAGCGGCTGGTTGGCCTACGATTTTCGCGTTCAGTGCGCCATCGATTAACAGTACTTTACGTACTTTTTCTGCTTCTGCTTTGCTTAAAACGTAAGCTTTGTGAGAAGCAAAACGCGCTTTCACTTCGTCATATACTTCGTCAACAACGATCGCTGCTTGCTCAGAAGCACACACTACACCGTTATCGAACGTTTTAGACATCAGGATAGAAGCCACTGCACGTTTGATGTCAGCAGTTTCATCGATAACAACAGGAACGTTACCTGCACCTACACCGATTGCTGGTTTACCAGAAGAGTAAGCCGCTTTCACCATGCCTGGACCACCAGTTGCAAGGATAAGTGCAATACCATCGTGCTTCATCAGTGCGTTTGAAAGCTCAACTGAAGGTTGGTCGATCCAACCGATGATGTCTTTTGGTGCGCCAGCGGCAACAGCAGCATCCAAAACCAGTTTCGCAGCTGCGTTGGTTGAATTCTTTGCACGTGGGTGTGGAGAGAAGATGATACCGTTACGAGTTTTCAACGAGATCAGAGATTTGAAGATCGCGGTTGAAGTCGGGTTAGTGGTTGGAACGATACCGCAGATGATACCTACAGGTTCAGCGATAGTCATTGTACCTAGGTTGTCATCTTCCTCGAGGATGCCACAGGTTTTCTCATCCTTGTATTTGTTGTAGATGAATTCAGACGCAAAGTGGTTCTTGATTACTTTATCTTCAACAATACCCATACCAGATTCTTCAACCGCCATTTGCGCTAGCGGGATACGCGCTTGGTTTGCAGCAAGAGAAGCAGCACGGAAGATCTTGTCGACTTGCTCTTGAGAGAAAGTAGCGAACTCTTCTTGTGCTTTCTTAACGCGTGCAATCATCGCATCTAGTTCAGCCATATTAGTTACAGGCATAGGGATTCTCCTAAATTAACAAATATTAAAAACTTTTTAGTAAGGCGACTTGTTGGTTGTTTTGATTGTCTATCAGTAACTTACTTAACAACCGTCTTAGTAAATTGCTTTCAGGACTGAGTATAATATTTCAGAGTGTGAAAATAATTGACTTGGATCAGTTCTCACTCGCGAAATCCCTCAAAAGTGGTACCTTATCGCTCAAAATAAAACTAACCAATTGATTTAAAAATAAATAAAATCAACTTAACCACTGAGCAAAAAAGAAGCAATCGAACCAAACAACTAAAAAAGCCACAATAATTTGTAAAAAAGTTTCATTTTTAGTCCACAAAATTACATGTGAACCCCAAATCTTGTGCTACTGAGAGTATATCTAAGCCCAATTATCTCTCCACATCGTGACGTTTTTTTTATCTGTTTTGTGTGGATGTTAACGTTTATGCACGAATCCCAACTCGGACCCACACAAAATGAAACATCTCAACATTTGGATTTACATATGTGCACAGTTGCTCTCCTTCCGTTAACCCAGTTAACTGGTCAACCGGATGAGCTCGGATAAGATTAGTCTAACCGCACGCAAAAGGCGTTTTTTCTCTCGTCAATTCTTAGCATCTTTTCTAGAATATAAGCTCCTGTCCCTCTGTATGAATTCGTCATGTCAAACTTCGAAATCGCTATTTTTCTGCAATTTTTCCTAGGCTTAGTTGCTGCAGTCAATCCGGTGGGCATCATGCCTGTTTTTGTCTCTCTAACAGGGCACATGACGCCGGAAGAAAAACACAAAACGGCACTGACTGCGAACATCGCAGTGGCAGTGATCTTGGTGGTATCACTGCTTGCAGGTCAAATGCTGCTGGATATGTTTAGCATCTCTCTCGATTCGTTTCGTGTCGCGGGGGGATTGTTGCTGCTCAGTATTGCCTTCTCAATGATGAGCGGTAAACTCGGTGAAGATAAACAGAACAAGCAAGAACAATCCGAATACGTCAGCCGCGAGCAGATCGGTGTTGTACCACTTGCCATGCCTTTAATGGCGGGGCCTGGTGCAATAAGCTCAACGATTGTCTATGGCGCTCGTTACCCCAGTATGTTCGACACTGTGGGTATCGTCATCACTGTCGCCATATTCAGTTTTTGCTCTTGGCTGCTGTTCCGCTCTGCACCACTTATCGTGCGCTTCCTTGGTCAAACGGGCATTAACGTCATCACGCGGATTATGGGCCTGATCCTTGGCGCACTCGGCATTGAATTTATTGCCAATGGCTTGCGAAATCTTTTCCCCGGATTAGCCTGATTTTCGCTTTAAGGTTATGATGTGGCTACGATACTGTTTAATAGCCACATCATTTTCAGCCGCATCATGTCTCAAGAAACGTTAAAAAACCGTCTGTACGTTATCATCTTTGGCACTCACACTCCTGCGGGCAAAGCTTTTGATATTGCTCTCATTATTGCCATTCTCAGTTCACTGTCAGTGCTGGTATTAGAGTCCATTCCTACCGTTCGCGCTTCTTGGTCAACAGAGCTACGTTATTTCGAATACGGCTTTACCGCGCTTTTTACCATTGAGTACTTGTTGCGTCTCTACTGCTCACCCAAACCCGTCGCCTATGCGAAGAGCTTTTACGGCGTGGTCGATCTGCTGGCCATTTTGCCAACCTACCTTGTGTTGCTGTTCCCTTCTGCTACGTTTATGGGCGTGATTCGGCTGCTGCGAGTCATGCGTATTTTCCGCATCCTTAAGTTGGTACGCTATTTACAGGAGTCCAACGTGCTCCTGCGTTCGCTTTTGATGGCACGACGAAAAATCCTGATTTTTTCAGCACGGTAGCAATATTGGTGACTATTTTCGGCGCGCTAATTTACGTCCTTGAAGGACCAGAACACGGGTTTACCAGTATTCCCAAAAGTATCTATTGGGCGATTGTGACCATTACCACCGTCGGGTACGGTGACTTAGTGCCGGAAACTGATTTTGGCAAAGCAATCGCCTCACTGACCATGCTAATGGGCTATTCGATTCTCGCTGTACCAACCGGGATCATTACGGCTGAACTGAGCCAAGAAATGAACTCACACCGTCAACTGGTAAAATGCCCAAATTGTTCGCGCTCTGGGCATGAGTCCGATGCACTCTATTGCAAACATTGTGGCAGCGAACTGGCCGATCCTGACAAACGTGTCGTCGCAAGTGAGATAAAAAAAGCGCCGTGAACACGGCGCTTAGAATGTGGAATTAACCAAGCAGCTTACTGTTTTTCTGCCAAAATAATACGCAAGGTGCGGCGTAGAGGTTCCGCAGCGCCCCAAAGCAGTTGGTCACCAACAGTAAACGCGTTGAGGAAATCGTCGCCCATTGACATCTTACGCAGACGACCGACCGGCACAGATAAGGTGCCAGTGACTTTCGCAGGTGTCAGTTCTTGAGCGGTAATATCGCGCTCGTTTGGAATGACTTTAACCCAATCGTTGTGCGTTGCGATCATCTCTTCAATCTCATCCAACGGGATATTCTGCTTAAGCTTGATGGTCAGAGCTTGAGAGTGACAACGCATTGCGCCGATACGCACACACGTACCATCGATAGGGATTGGCGAGTCTTGCAAGCCCAAAATTTTGTTTGCTTCAACGCCCGCTTTCCACTCTTCTTTGCTTTGACCATTGTCGCGTTTCACATCGATCCATGGGATCAACGCACCCGCCAGCGGCGCGCCAAAGTTGTCGGTTGGGAAAGATGCGCTGCGCATCGTTTCGGCAACTTTTCTATCAATATCTAAAATAGAACTGGCCGGGTTAGCAAGCTCTGAACTGACGGCATCGTTAATCACGCCCATTTGTGAAATGAGCTCACGCATGTTTTGTGCGCCTGCGCCAGAAGCCGCTTGATAGGTCATCGCACTCATCCATTCCACTAGGCCTTTCTCGTAAAGACCACCGAGCGCCATCAGCATCAATGACACGGTACAGTTCCCACCAACAAAGGTATTGGTTCCCTTGTGAATGCCTTGCTGAATTTGCGCTAAGTTTACTGGATCTAGGGTAATGATAGAATCGGGTGCCATGCGCAGTGTTGAAGCAGCATCAATCCAGTAACCTTTCCAGCCTGCTTGGCGCAGTGCCGGATACACTTTCTCTGTGTAGCTACCACCTTGGCAGGTAATCACCGCATCCAACTGTTTTAAGGCTTCGAGGTCAAAAGCATCATGCAATACGCCTGCGTCTTCACCAACCTTATTGCTTGCAAATAGGGGCGCTGGAATACCAACCTGAGAGGTACTAAAAAATACCGGTTCAATCAGGTCAAAGTCTTTTTCTTCAACCATACGTTGCATAAGGACTGAACCAACCATGCCGCGCCAACCAACTAAACCAACTCTCATAACATTAACTCTCCGTGTAATCTCGAACCAAAAAGTGAATTTGAACCCAATAGTTCAATTTTCCCAGCAAAATCTCAAGTGTTAATTCAGTGAAACGGTCTTTTTTTCATCATACTCACTATGCATAGCAAGCGTCGCCTAACTCTGGTCAGACCTTCGATTGGTCAATATACCAGCTCGCCACGACCAGATTAACATTTGAAGCACATTTATTTCACATCACACAACATTTAATCTCACTAAATATCATATTTTATAGATGAAAACTTCACCAAACACCAATCAGACCGATCAACACCAAAACATACAACCAAAACGTTCGAATTATCCACCATGTTAATGTAAGGTACAGCTCCTAACTATCCGGGGGCGTAATCCCTCTAACGCTCCGACATTCTTCAGAGGAATATATGAAGCAGGAAAACACTCGCTTACCGAACCTACTACAAGTCATTATATCGCTCGGTTTGTTTCTACTCTTGGCGTTTTCGTTTACAGCGAAACTAGATCTCCCTATTCAATTAGCCCTGTACATCGGTTGGTTCATCATCATGGTGTTGGGCATTCGCTTAGGTCATTCGTACAAAACCTTGGAAACAGCGGCGTTAAACGGAATTTCTAATGGCTTGGGAGCGGTACTCATCCTCCTAGCGGTAGGCGCTCTGGTTGGCACTTGGATTTCCGGTGGTATTGTGCCCACCATTATCTACTATGGTCTGCAGGCAATTCACCCGTCGATTTTCCTTTTAGCCACTATGATCATCTGTTCACTCACCGCACTGGCAACAGGCACTTCTTGGGGCGCCGCAGGTACCGCAGGTATCGCGATGATGGGGATTGGCCAAGGCCTTGGCGTACCAGCGCCGATCACGGCTGGCGCAGTATTATCCGGCTGTTACTTTGGCGACAAAATGTCACCGTTGTCTGATTCGGTTATTCTGGCGTCGTCAATGTCCAACGTTGAAGTCATGGAACACATCAAAGGCATGCTGCCAATTGCACTGATAAGCTATGTGATTACTGGTGTGATGTTTACTGCGTTTGGCTTTCACTATGCTGGGAATGTCGACATGAGCCAAGTGGATTCGGTGATTAAGGCGATGGAACAGCAGTTCTACATCACCCCTTACTCATTTGTCCCTGTGATTATCG
Source organism: Vibrio navarrensis (assembly GCF_000764325.1). Classification (NCBI taxonomy): domain Bacteria; kingdom Pseudomonadati; phylum Pseudomonadota; class Gammaproteobacteria; order Vibrionales; family Vibrionaceae; genus Vibrio; species Vibrio navarrensis. Next base: position 355,112 of record NZ_JMCG01000002.1, read on the forward strand.
TTCTGGCGCTACTTGCGATGCGCATGCCATCTTTCCCAGTTATCAGCTTCGGTTCTCTGCTGGGCATTATCTGGGCGGTGATGATTCAGGATGTCGATTTCCTTACCGCGTTTAACACCGCTTGGGCACCGTTTGCTATTTCGTCTGGCGTTGATTTTATCGACTCGATCCTAAATCGTGGCGGCATGTCGTCCATGCTGGGCTCGGTAGCGGTGATTGTTTTCGGTCTTGGGTTTGGTGGCTTGCTGGATAAAGTCGGCGTGCTAGAAACCATCGCGAAACTGTTTGAACGTCGTGTGCAAAACCCGGGGTCGCTCGCGACCAGCACCATAGGTACGGCCTTTATGGGCAACGTATTTGGTTCAGCAATGTACGTATCATTGATTCTGACTCCGAAGATCTGCGCCAAAAACTATGACCGTCTTGGCTACCAACGCAAGAATCTGTCACGCAACGCAGAATTTGGCGGCACGCTTACCTCGGGTATGGTGCCTTGGAGTGACAATGGTATCTATATGGCGAGTATTCTTGGTGTGGCGACACTCTCTTATGCGCCTTTTATGTGGCTCAGCTTCGTCTGTATCGCGGTGACCATTTTCACCTCTTACATGGGCTGGTTTGTCGACAAATGCGAGCCTACCGTGCAAATTGACGATGTGGACGAATCCACATTAGCAAAAACACAAACGGTTTAATCGCACGACAACCATAAACAACCAATCCAAGCGTAGCCTAAACCGCTACGCTTTTTTGCGCGAGTCATTCATTCCACTCTTCATCTAGTAACTGCTTGGCAAAGTCTATGGTTTCACGCAGCGCCTCTTCCAACTTAGCTAACTGCTGCTCAGACACGCTATCACCATTTTTCATCGTCATCTCAATGTCAAATGCCACTTCTTTTAACCGCAGCGCGCCAAGGTTAGCGGCAACGCCTTTCAAACTGTGTACGATACGCTGCGCCTTGACTTTGTCACGCCCCGCGACATCAGTGAAACGCTGATAGTCATTGCGATGATCTTGAATGAAGACTTGCAATAATAAGCGCACCGACGCTTCATCCCCAGAAAGTGAGTCCAGCATGGTTTTGGTGTCTATCACCTTCCCTTCTTCCAACGACTCTTGGGAGTAACTTATCACTTTCTCACTATTGGAGCGGATGAGCGCATCCAAACTGACCTCTTGATCGTGAGCCTGTTTGCTCTGTTTTACGCTCTCCAGTGCCTGCGCCTCTTCACCTCTGTCTTTCAAATAGAGCAAGAAGAGCATACCCAACACAGACAAAGCACTGGTGGCAATCAATACCATCATATAGTGCAAAATCATACGGTTAACGTACTCTTCTAGTTTTGATTGTTGAGCATAAATGGCATGATTGTTAACTTGTTGCACTAAGTGGTCAATCTGTAAATTCTCCGCCAACACATCACCACTTTCAGCGATAAGCTCTCTTAAAGGCACACCGTACTCATCAGGAAGGGTTTCTGAAGCAAGTAATAAATCGTCAATATCCTTAAATATCAGATCAAATTGTGGCGATACGGAAAAGACTGCTTCAGAGACATAGCTGCCTAAAAGGGCGTACTGTGTGATCGCGAAAGGAGATTGTGTACTGATTTGTAGCCGCTTTTTCCGAATTTCGTCAACAAGGGCAGAAAGTTGGTTATCTATTGAAAGTAGGCTCCTGACACTTTGCAGATAGTGATCGGTCGAGTAGATAAACTGCGACACATCTGGCGCAAAAAAAGACTCTGCATAGTTGGCTTCAAGTTGAATACGCAGCGCATAAATAATCTGTAGATTGAGTGAAATCTCATCGCTCAAACTCACTCTTTGCGAGCGTTCATAGGCAAAAGTGCTATGCGTTTGTTCAACTTTATTGCCCAGCTCTTCAATCACCTGCACAACCGTCGTCATGTTGTAAGCCTGAATCATGATAAACAGTGATACCGACGCCCACAGAGCCAACAAGCCAACTGAACATCGCATTTTCATTTTTTTTGCTGTGAGTGACATGTTTAATCCCTGAATAACACCTGTTACAAGCATATACCATCTTCTAACATCATGTCAGACAACAAAAAAGAGAGCCCATGCTCTCTTTTCTATTTTACTTGCTTGATGACTAATTGCGCGTAAGTTGATCGCGCAAATTGGGCGGCGTGCCTTTAATCGTCAGCGTATCTGTCTCGGGATCGTAAAAAATGCGCTCTCCGAGCAACAAACTGTCGAAGCTAAGATTCAGACCGCCACCAGCGCCAACATACTTGGTTAACTTGCGTACCAGCCCACGGTCCGCTGGAAAACTCTCTTCCAACTGGTAGCCTTGTGCCTGAGTAAAATCGAGAAAACTGGTGCCCGAAGGCCCTGAGGGGAGCTCATCTGACAACTCACGAATCGTCACTTCTTCGCCAGATTTCAGTTGCCCATTGCAGTAATCGTAAACTTGCTTTCTGTACTCGTTCACTTCCTGCTTTTCTAGCTTAGCATCGGTGCAAAAATCATCTAACGCCTGGATCAGCACTTGGTTTTGCTGCTTGCTGTCTAAGCCCACCTCGGCTTGCATAAAGTCCAAGAAGAAGTCCGCCACTTTTCGCCCAACCCGCCCTTTAATATAAGAGAGGTAACGATTTGATTCGCTATCCACTTCATAGACGGAGAGATCAATACGCGCGGCAATATCCATTTTATTGATATCTAAATAGTCAGTTGCACTGATATCCAAACCTTCCGTAACCTTCAGGCTTTGATTGAGCGGCAAGATGCCGACAAACAGATAGTGCGTTGCGAGGCTCTGGTACTCAGCAAATACCAAGATACCTTCATCCGCAAAAGGATACTTACTCAGTTCATCTTTCAGTCGTGAGGCGCTTTTCTGTGAAAAATCGTAAAAACTGAGCTCATTTTTACGCATCGCTTGCAGCCAAATCTGAAATTCGCTGTCTGATTTGAAGCTGCCGAATCCTTTTCCAGCTTTTGCGTGGAACACTCGATGCAGCTCAGCCACAAGATTTTCTGTGGATGAATCGTTGCTCAGAGACTCAGAACGGTAGTGGACCGTGAGTTCATCCTGATCATTTTTACTAAGCTGATGCAAAATAACGTTGGAAAGATGCAGGCTCATAATCTTTTATCTAGCTTCAAGGTTTTAGTTGTGAGGCATTGTAGGTTATCATAAGCCGCTTTTACTATCATTATTAGAGTTGTTATGCCGATTACATCTAAATACACAGACCAACAAGTTGAAACGATTCTTGCTGAAATAGGCGCCGTGTTAGACAAACACGGAGCGACCCCAGAACTTTCATTGATGATTGCGGGCAATATCGCTACCAATGTCTTAAATCAACAAGTTGCTGCTTCACAACGTAAAGTTATTGCAGAAAAATTTGCTCAGGCACTGATCTCTTCTCTGAAAGAACAAAAAACTCATTAATCACGGATAACAGAATCATACATGGTAGACAGCGGAAACTCATACGGCGAACGTGTATCCAAACTGGTTGGTTGGGGTCACTGGTTTGCATTCTTCAACATCATTGCTGCAATGTTGATCGGTACGCGTTACATTGCCCAGTCACCTTGGCCGGAAACCTTCTTGGGCCAGCTTTATCTTGTTGTTTCCTGGGTCGGACATTTTGGCTTTCTGGTCTTCGCGCTGTACCTGTTGATTCTGTTTCCACTCACTTTTCTTCTGCCCTCCCAACGGTTGTTCAGATTCTTTGCCGTCACCTTTGCCACCGTTGGCTTGACTGTTTTGCTCGTCGATACTCAAGCCTATCAGTCGATCAATTTGCATTTAACCCCAGTCGTTTGGGAGTTGCTGTTCAGCGATGAAAAATCGGCAATCAGCACTGATTTGCAGCATCTTTTTGTTGTTTTACCGTTGATTTTTTTCCTCCAGCTTGGCCTTGCTGAGTGGGTGTGGAAAAAACAACGTAAGCTGGCTCATAAGCACATTGGCCGTCCTTTGGCCGGTGTTTTCTTTATCTGTTTTATTACCAGCCACCTGATTTACATGTGGGCGGATGCCTATTTTTATAATCCGGTCACCAGCCAACGCGCTAACTTCCCACTCTCCTACCCTATGACAGCGAAAAGCTTCATGGAGAAACATGGTTTACTCGATAGAGAAGAGTACCTAAAGCGATTGGAGGCAAACGAAAATAACGTCGAGTTGGTGCGCTATCCGTTGGAGCAATTGGAGTTTAATCGTCGCGGTAATCACCTGAATATACTGATGATCAATGTCAACAACTGGCGTGCAGACCATTTGAGCGAAACGCAAATGCCAACGGCCTACCAGTTTGCAATCAACAATCAGTGGTTCACCAATCATTACAGCTCAAGCAACGATTCTTTTGGCGTGTTTGGCTTGTTTTATGGCCTGCCAACCAGTTATGCCAGCAGCATCAAAGCGCAAGGCACAGCGCCCATTTTCCTTAACGTATTGCAAGAGCAAGGCTATGATTTTGCTTTGTTCAGCGGTAACGGCTTTAGTGACCCACTGTATCGCGAAGTGATTTTCCGCGGACAACATCTTGCTGCCCAGCTTGAGGAACAAAATCAGACCGAGTTTAACGACGAAAAAGCCGTCGAAGCTTGGCAAAACTGGTTGGGCGAACAAACTAAATCGCCTTGGTTTAGCTTTATCGAACTGACTTCCGTGGACGACATTGATGCTTCGGCCATGCCAAAAGGCGCGAATGCCAGCGAAAAATTCAAACAGACGTACAATCAAGCCATAGGAATGGCCGATAATATGCTGCAGCGTATTTTGGTTACTTTAGAAGAGCAGCAACTGAGTGCCAACACCGTGGTGATCCTGACTTCAAACCACGGCAGTGAGTTTAACGAAACGCAAACCAATAGTTGGGGCGCGAATTCTAACTACAGCCGCTATCAGCTTCAGGTTCCTATGGTGATTCATTGGCCGGGTAAACTGCCCGCGCAGTTTAATCAAAGCACCAGCCACCTCGACCTGTCGGTGACCTTGTTGCAAGATCTGCTCGGCGTTGCTTCTAACCCAACTGACTTTAGTTCAGGGCGGAATCTGTTTGATGAGAGCAGACGCCGTTGGATTTTAGCGGGTGACACTCGTGAAATCGCCTTGATCACACCAACCCAAACGACGGTGATTGATAAGTTTGGCAACTTCAAGTTATACGATGAGAACTACAAGCGGGTGAGAGACGACAGCCCGAAACTGCCCGTATTGATGCAAGGATTGACTGAATTACAACGCTTTTACAGTAAAAGCCAACAATAATTGTCTTACCGAGGAAGGGACGTGGAAATCACGTCCCTTCCTGTTTTTATTGAGTATGAAGTGCTCTTTCATTTCCTCTCCAACTAAAAAGCTTAAATACTGACCATAGACAAGGTTTCTATCTTCTTTTTTAAACTTTCCAATGAATTAATAGTAATCGAGCCGTACCCGACGGCAATAATTCCTTCTTCGACAAAAGGAACGATATATTTATTCAGCGCTTGTCGAGTGTTCCCAACCACCATTGCTAATTCCGTTCTGGTCATCTTTATTTTAATCGTCTGTTTCCCAGGCTCTTGATTACCGAGTATTTCAATATGAGACAGGATGGTACGGGCTATTTTCAGAGGAATATTGGTCGTCATATTGTTCAACGCAAAATGGCCGATGGATGCGCCACGCCGTGCTAATGCACTAAATGTGTTTCTCATCAGCATCGGGTCAACCTGGCAAAGTTCAATAAAGCGACTAGTCGGGAGTTTTACAATGATTGCATCCTCTAACGCTTTGATCGATACCACGCGATTGAAGCCTGGGATAAAGGATGCTTCGCCAAACCAGCCACCCGTTGTCACTTTGGCGACGAGCAAATTACTTCCTTGCTCGTTTCTTCGATACACCCCGACTTGCCCTGAGGCGAGAATTAATAACTCCTCTGCTGGCGCATCTTGTTTAGCAATCACCTCATTACGTTTGAAGCTTTCATAATAACTTAGGTCATATAGGGTGGATAAGGTCGTTGAACTGCAACCTTTAATTAGTTCACAGTTATGTATTGCGTGTAATATTAGATAGTTAGACATAATTACAACTTACTCGCACCGAAAATAGACGATGCCAATATAAAGTCCATTTAAAAGAGCCCCGACCTCACGGCCGGGGAAAATCAAGTTAAGCACATTAGGGAAAGAATAATAACAGCAATCAAAGCAGATTATTGACTGTTTTACCGTTGGGCTTTAAACACGAAATTCGAGTAATTTACGTTGTTGTTCCTCCGCCAATCTCGCTAATTCTTCCATTGCTGTCGCTCTCTGCGAAATGCCCGCCACGTTCTGGTCCACCATACTGTTAACATCACTGATTGAAACGACCGCCTGATTGATGGAAGTGAAACTGCCTGCAACCGAAGAAACAATGGCTAGCGAGATAGTCTCACCCTTTAGTGAGCAAAAGCTCTGCCATTTATTGAAGCCAACCAATTATAGATAATAATTATGTAAATAGTATGTTTGCTTCTTGGTGCGATTGAAAAAGTTTGAGCAATGTAAACAACATTACATTTAGGTGCGATTTTTGCGTGCAGACTCTAATGATAAATCTATAATTTATTCGATGCGCACGCTAATTATCCGCGTCTGTATCAAATAACCTTGCTCTTCTTTGACTTCATTTTTTGTAGTCCACAAACTTAACCATTATGGTAACTTTATGAATATAAGGGATTTATTTCGAGTATTTTTCGGTGCGATCATACTCGTGTCAGGGATTACCCTGTTTTTGGCCTTGCAACTCAAACAGAACGTAGAAGCCAGTTATGCCACCGCAGACTATCGCTACAACGTCAGCCACTTAGCGAAACTCTCTACCTCAAACTCAACGCTGCTCACTCTCAATGCACGACAGTTCGTTGCCACGCTCGACCCAAAATATCGTGACAAATACAACCACATTGTCGATCAAATAACGGGCAAAGCGCCGATGTACGACGGCCGCTCGCTAGAATACCAACAACGCTTAAAAGAGCTTGGTGTACCCAGCAACCTGATGACATATTTGGCCGAGTCCAACAACCTCTCAGTGGCGCTGGTCGATACCGAAGTAAGAGCATTTGGTTTGGTTGAACCCTTTGTCGGAAAACGTATCGAGGACCTGAATAAAGAGGAATTTGCCGCGTGGAAACAAGCCATGGATCTGCTGCATGATGAAAACTACATGCGCGAAGTAGCTAAAATCGTTGCCCCCGTCAGCAAATTTATTGAACTCGCCAACCAAAATGCAGCCAACGATGTGAAGCTAGCAAAACAGGAAATTGCCACCAGCACGCTGCTGAGCATCTCGTTCTTAGTCTGCGTTATTGCCCTGATTGTCATCTGCTATTTCATTTTGCAGCGCAAAGTGATCTCACGCATCCAAGTGCTTCGAGGCGAGGCGAATCGCGTTGCGGAAGGCGATTTTACTCAACTGCTGGCGATTTCTGGCAAAGATGAAATTACCGATCTCTCGACTGCCTTCAACCATATGATCGGTAACATTTCTACTTTGATCCGCGATATTCGCCAGCAAGCGATGCGCGCAGAAAGCGAGTCAAACACCTTGCGCGACATTACCAAACGGACACAAAATCTCAGCTCAGAGCAAAGTCAATCGATCGAAGTGATCGCCAGTTCTGTCTACGAAAACCTCGCCGCGGTGAAAGAAGTCACCAATAGTTGTACTGAAACCTCAGTGCAAGCAGCCTCCGCTAACCAACAATCGCTCGAAAGCCAAGCGACAGTAAAGGAAAACATCGGCTCGGTACAGTTGGTTGCAACGCGTTTACAGAGCGCCAACGACCGCATTGCGCAGTTGGCAAGCGCAGTGTCGGATGTGGGGGAGATCTTAAACGTGATAGAAGCGATTGCCGAGCAGACCAACCTTCTCGCCCTCAATGCTGCGATTGAAGCAGCGCGCGCCGGAGAGCAAGGACGTGGCTTTGCCGTGGTCGCAGACGAAGTTCGCTCACTGGCCAAACGCACTCAAGATTCGACCGATGAGATACAACGTAAGCTCTCGACACTTTCGGAATATTCACGTGCCGTTTCTGAAGAGACCAAACTTTGCACACAAGATACCGAAATGGCCGTACGTAAGTCTGCCGATGTTGGCGATGTGCTGAATGAAATCAGTGCGCTGATCACCCTGATTTCCGACCAAACATCGTCGATCGCCGCCGCTGCAGAAGAGCAGGAAAAAGTCTCGGAAGATATCTCCAATCGCATCCATAAAATCCGCGATGTGGCTGAAGAGTCAGCGACACTGAGCGGCAACGTTTCCGACGCGTCATTGCGCTTGAAAGACATTTCCAATGCGCTCACTCAGGGGTTGAATAAGTTTAAGCTCAGCAAAGGATAAAACAAACGCCGCACGAGACGGCGCTGGGTTACTTGAGGCTCATAGCCGCGTGGATAAGTTGCATGTGGATCGGCACCAAATCTTGATGATTGGCGCGATAGCCACCACCCACCACAGCCGCCAGCGGGATCGACAGCTCGTTGGCGAGTGTGAGCAGAAATGTGTCGCGCTGATAAATTGCTTCACTCGACACATTAAGGTAACCCAGCTCATCTTGCTGATGAATATCGACTCCAGCATCATAGAGGATCAAATCCGGACGATGCAGATGGATGGCCATTGGCACTACCTCGCAAAACGCAGCGAGAAAGGCGTCGTCATCACACTGGCGTGGCAAGGGCACATCGAAATCGGAATCGGGCTTACGCGCTGGAAAGTTCTTCTCGCAATGAAAAGAGAGCGTGATGATGTCATCACGCTGTTGGCATAAGGTCGCCGTACCATCGCCGTGGTGCACATCGCTATCAATGATCAGTACTTTATCCACACCCTCTTGGCGCAAGGCGGCATGAGCTGCCAACACCAAATCATTGAACAGGCAAAAGCCGCTGCCAAAGTCGTGGTGGGCATGATGATAGCCACCACTAAGATGAATGGCTAAGCCATGTTGCAGCGCCTTTTGCGCTGTCAGCACCGTTCCCCCCGCGGAGGTTAAGGTGCGCTCAATCAAACGTTCACTCCAAGGAAAGCCAATACGGCGCATTTTCGCCGCAGGAAGCTGACCAGACACCAGTAGTTCGACGTAGTGAGCACAATGGATCTGTTTCACGTCCTCTAGAGCAAGCGCTTGTGGCTGATAAAAATGGATGTTGCTTTGCCACTGCGAACAGCCAGCCATCTGCCGGTTGATCTCTGCAAACAGATGGCGATATTTATTGATCGGGTAGCGATGTTCTGGCGGTAAAGGCAGATCCGAATAAATCGGATGATAGATAAGTGGCAACATCAGGATTGAACTCGACTATTCACTGTTATTAACACGGCGTGGTTTACGACTCGCGGCAGTTTTACTGGAAGCGGTGCGTGAAGCCGAAGTTCGGCCGCTGCTTTTACGCCGCTTAAACGCAGGGCGCTCCACTTTTGGCAAATGCTGCAAAGATGGCGGCACAGGCGCGCTTTTCACTTGTGCCATTAAATCCGAGATGCGTGCTTCTAGCGCTTGCATGAAAGGCTGATACGCTTGATTGCGCTCCTCCATGCCCTGCAACTGGTGCTCCCAATGAGCCGTCATGTCTGGATAGGTCGACTCGCTCGGCAGCGCATGAACCAGACCTCGCCCCGCTGCGGTGCTTAAAATGGCTTTGCCTTGACGTGACAACAATTGTCGCTTGAACAAGGTATCTAAAATGCCCGCACGGGTCGCTTCGGTGCCTAATCCGTCGGTTTCCCGGAGGATCTTCTTCAGCTCTTTATCCGCGACATAACGTGCAATGCCCGTCATCGCCTGTAATAAGGTCGCTTCGGTAAAATGCTTCGGCGGCTCGGTTTTACGATCGTTGATTTCCCCTTCCCGGCACATCAACACCGTACCTTTTTCTAACGGCGGCACAGTGTCAGTACCATCATCTTCTTTCTCCGTCACGCCCGTTAAGCTCTTCCAACCTGGCAAAAGCAGTTGACGCCCTTTGGCGATAAAAGTGCCCCCTGCAATGTCAAACACCAGCTTGGCTTCGGCATACACCGCCGCAGGATAAAACTGCATCAGATACTGCCTAGCGATGAGCTGGTAAATCTTCATCTCCTGCCCCGAAAGTGCGTTAACACTCGCCTGCTTTGGAGTAGGAATGATCGCATGATGCGCATCTACTTTACTGTCATTCCACGCTTTTGATTTGAGCGAGAGATCCGCCCCATCAACGGCGGCAGCGAGTTCATGCGCATTATTGCTGATGGCCTGCACGACGGTCTTAGCCTGCGAAAGGTGCTCTAGTGGCAAATAGCGACAATCAGAGCGCGGATAGGTGATCAATTTGTGCTTTTCATACAGAGCCTGACAGGTATCCAGCACTTGCTGTGCGCTCATAGAAAAGCGCTTCGCTGCATCAATCTGCAATGCCGACAACGAATACGGCAACGGCGCGGCTTGTTTGGTCTGTTTGTGCTCAGACTCTGTGACCGTCGCTGGCTGACCAGCAATACGCTGCGCAACATTCTCCACCAATTTACGATTAAGAATGCGCCCTTCTTCATCTTGCCAAGGTTTGCACGCCTCACTCGGTTTCCAGCGCGCGCGAATATCAAAAGCGACAGCGTTGTGCTGATAGGGGATCAGCGCGTGCAACGTAAAATAGTCGCGCGGGATAAAATTTTCGATCTCTTCATCACGGCGCACCACCAAACCCAATACTGGCGTTTGCACTCGCCCCACCGACAAAACGCCTTGATAGCCCGCTTTTTGCCCAAGTAAGGTATACGCGCGCGACATGTTCATGCCGTATAACCAGTCAGCGCGTGAACGAGCCAGCGCCGAGACCGACAACGGAATAAAGTCGCGATTGCTGCGCATTGAGGAAATGGCTCTTTTGACAGCAGGTAAGTTAAGGTCACTGATCAAAAGTCGCTGCGCCGCTTCTTTCTTCGTTTTACTCACTTTGCAGTAGTCGAGTACTTCATCCACCAGTAATTGCCCTTCGCGATCGGGGTCCCCTGCATGCACCACTTGAGTCGCCTCTTTGAGCAATTTTTTGATCACCGCAAGCTGTTTTGCCGATGTTTTCCGCGGGCGCAACTGCCACTGCTGCGGCACAATGGGCAAATCGGCCATATTCCACTTTTTATAGCGCTCGTCGTAAGCATCCGGCTCTACTTGTTCAAGCAAATGGCCGATGCACCAAGTCACCACATCTCCATTGCCACAGACAATAAAGCCTTGATCTTTTTTCTGCGGATTGGGGAGAGCGGCGGCAATTGCGCGGCCAAGGCTGGGCTTTTCAGCGATAAAAAGTCGGCTCATAGCGATATAAGAAGAGAAACAATAAAGGGCCACCTTAGCGGATGTGCCCCTGAAAAATCAAGAAAAACTGTATGAATAACCAGTTATAAATATTCGACAAATTTAGACAGATCGCGCTCAGGCACTTTCATCGCGCTGCACCCGGCCGTTCCAAGATAGAGGAAACCAACAATCGCATCGTCACCTTGTAGGCCAAACGCTTGAGTGACTTGAGGATGAAACATCCACTCGCCGGATCGCCAAATGCCTTGAAACCCTTGTGCCACCGCTGCCATTTGCATCGCTTGCGCAGCGCATCCCGCGGAAAGATGTTGCTCAAAAGCGGGAACTTTGTCGTGTTCCGTCACTTTGGCCACCACAGTGATCACCATCGGCGCGCGAAACGGCGCATTTTTTAGCTTTTCCAGCACGGCTTCATCGCACTGATTGGCGCGTCCGGCTTTTAGCAAAATATCCGCCAGTTTTTTCAGGCCTTCTCCTTGCGCTATCACAAAGCGCCAAGGCGTCAGACCACCATGATCCGGCGCGCGTAAACCAGCGCGAATGATGTTTTCCAGCGCTTTGCCTTCCGGCGCAGGCGCACTCAACTTAGCGATAGAACGGCGATTTAATAGCAGTTCGAGAGCGTCCATGGATCTGTCCTTTTCAAAAGTGTGAGTCAGTGAGTTGCTATTCTTGGTGGGGTAACCCGATTGCGCCTTACTTTAGCATAATTCAATCGTACCAATAACACCCTGTTTTCTGTGGAAATAACGCCCATAAAAAAGCCGTGCATAGCACGGCTCTGAGTTGATTCACTTGGCGCAATTACAGCTTAATCGCCAGTTTAACCCCTTGTTTGATGGCGCGCACCGCGTCAAGTTCGCCAGCGTAATCAGCACCACCGATGACGTGCAGTTTATCACCCAGTTCTGACCATTGACTTTCAAACGGACGAACGGACTCCTGCCCTGCACAGACGATGATGCTATCCGCATCGAGGATCTGTTCCTTGCCATCTAAACGAATGTGCAAGCCCTCTGGAGTAATTTTCTCGTAGCTCACTCCACCGAGCAGATTCACGCCGCGTTTCTCCAAGGTGCGCTTGTGGATCCAACCTGTGGTTTTCCCCGGACCACGGCCCACACGCCCTTTGCGACGCTGCAATAGCCACACAGTTTTATCGCTGACGGCGTCAGGGAATGGGTAGAGACCGCCCGGATGCGCCATCTCTTTATCAATGCCCCATTCATGAAGCCAATCGTCGAGCGTGTGCTGCGCAGGCTCCGTCACCATGCTGGCCACATCAACACCAATGCCACCGGCACCAATGATCGCCACTTTCTCGCCCACAGGCGTTTTGTCACGAATCAGGGTTTGGTAGTCAATCACTTTATCGCTGCCTTCAAGCCCCTGAATGCTCACTTTGCGCGGTTCAACCCCAGTGGCCAAAACCACTTCGTCGTACTCTTTGAGCAGTTCTAAACTCGCTTCGGTATCGAGACGCAGGTTTACGCCCGTTTCGTCAATCATGTTGGCAAAGTAGCGAATGGTTTCACGAAACTCCTCTTTGCCGGGAATTTGCATGGCTAAGCGGAACTGGCCACCAATGCGGTCATTTTTCTCAATCAAATCAACACTGTGACCACGTTTGGCCAAGGTTGTCGCACAAGAGAGCCCCGCAGGCCCTGCGCCCACCACCGCGATGCGTTTTTTCTCCAGCGCAGGCTCAACCACGATCTCCGTCTCATAACACGCCAGTGGGTTGACCAAGCAACTGGCTCGTTTAGCCTGAAATACGTTATCAAGACAAGCTTGGTTACAACCAATACAGGTGTTGATGAGGTGCGCTTTCTGCTGCTCAGCTTTGACAATAAAATGCGGATCAGCCAAAAACGGGCGCGCCATGGAAACCATATCGGCTTGGCCTGAGGCCAAAATACGCTCGGCTTCTTCTGGCGTATTGATGCGATTACAAGTCACTATCGGTACTGAGACATGCGGTTTAACTTTCTCGGTAACCCAAGTAAATGCACCGCGCGGCACTTGGGTAGCTATGGTCGGAATGCGCGCTTCGTGCCAGCCAATGCCGGTATTGATAATAGTAACGCCCGCATCTTCAAGCGCTTTGGCCAGTAGAATAACGTCTTCAAACGTGCTGCCCTGCTCGACCAAATCGAGCATCGACAAACGGAAGATAATGATAAATTCCTGCCCAACGGCTTTGCGTACCGCTTTGACCACTTCGACCGCAAAGCGCATGCGTTTACGGTAACTGCCACCCCAATCGTCGTAGCGCATGTTGGTACGTTTACAGAGGAACTGGTTAATCAGGTAACCTTCTGAGCCCATGATTTCAACACCATCGTAACCAGCCAATTGGGCCAACTCTGCGCTATTGGCAAAAGCGTCGATGGTTTTGCGGATCTGTCTTGGGCTCATTTCGCTCGGGGCGAACTTGGCGATCGGCGCTTTGATGCCCGAAGCACTTTGCGCGAAAGGGTGCATCGCGTAGCGACCCGCATGTAAGATCTGCAAGGCGATTTTACCGCCATGTTTGTGTACGGCTTCGGTCACCACTTGGTGCGCACGAGCGTGTTTGGGTTTGCTAAATTCGGCGCTGAGTGGATGTAAGCGGCCACGTAAATTGGGGGAGAATCCGCCGGTCACAATCAGGCCAACGCCACCTTTGGCACGTTCTTCGTAAAAGGCCGCCAGCTTTTGCAATCCTTCCTTATGCTCTTCCAGGCCTGTATGCATCGACCCCATCAAAACTCGATTGCGTAGTTGGGTAAAACCGAGATCCAATGGTTGTAATAAGTGTGGGTACATGGCAGACATGACAAACTTCCATTTTTATTTATTGTGGTCTGACCACGTTATGCCGAACAAAGCAAAAAATCAAACAGGTGTTTACATATTTGTAACACCGATCAATCTTGTTTCGTATATGCCATTTCATGAAGTTGCATGTTAAGCTTTGAAAAAATTATCTTTTGCCTTCTCAGAACGATTTTATTCTCCCCGCAGGGAACTTATTTCACTGTCAAACCACAGAATACAAAAGATAAGAACTGGTTTTCGCCGAGCGGAAACCCAACGCATCTCGTTACGGAGACACAATGAAAAAAATATTCAAGCTCATTGGTTTGATTTTTAAAGGGATCTGGAAAGCAATCAGCTTTGTGCGTCTAGCCCTAACAAACCTGATTTTCCTGCTATCCATCGCGTTAATCTATTTTGTTTATCTTCATGGCGCAGAAACACAGCCTCAAGTGGAAAAAGCCTCGGCTCTGGTACTTAACCTGTCAGGTCCTATCGTTGAACAAAGCCAATATGTTCACCCGATGGACTCCATCACCGGCTCTTTGTTTGGTAACGAAATGCCGAAAGAAAACGTCCTGTTTGACGTGGTGAAAACCATTCGCTACGCCAAAGACGACGACAAGATCACGGGTATCGTATTGGCGCTGCGCGATTTGCCGGAAACCAACCTCACCAAACTGCGTTATATCGCCAAAGCGCTGAATGAATTTAAAGCCAGCGGCAAACCGATTTACGCCATCGGTGCATTTTATAACCAGAGTCAATACTACCTCGCCAGTTACGCGGATAAAGTTTACTTAGCGCCAGACGGTGGCGTAATGCTCAAGGGCTACAGCGCCTTCAACCTCTACTATAAAACCTTGCTCGAAAAACTGGAGGTCACCACTCACATCTTCCGTGTTGGCACCTATAAGTCGGCGATTGAACCTTTCATTCGTGATGATATGTCACCAGCAGCAAAAGAGTCCGCTACTCGCTGGTTAAGCCAAATGTGGGGCGCTTACGTCGATGATGTCGCAACCAACCGTAACATTGATGCGAAAACACTGAATCCTTCGATGGAGGAGTTCTTAACTCAGCTCAAATCGGTCGACGGCGATCTTGCTGCCCTGGCTCTCAAACTGGGCTTAGTCGACGAGTTAGCCACAAGGCAACAGTTGCGCGCCAAATTTGCTGAGCAATTTGGCAGTAATGGCCAAGATAGCTACAACGCGATTGGCTATTACGACTACCAAGCAACCATGCTTGATAACTTCAACCACACAGCTGACGATATTGCGGTAGTGGTTGCCAGTGGCACCATCATGGATGGGCAACAACCGCGTGGTACTGTAGGCGGTGACACCGTTGCTGGCCTGCTGCGTCAAGCGCGCAACGACGACAAAGTGAAAGCGGTTGTGCTGCGTGTGGACAGCCCTGGGGGCAGCGCTTTTGCTTCAGAAGTGATTCGCAACGAAGTACAAGCCTTAAAAGAGGCAGGCAAACCTGTGGTGGTGTCGATGTCTAGCCTAGCCGCCTCCGGTGGCTACTGGATTTCGATGAGCGCCGATAAGATCATCGCCCAACCAACCACGCTGACAGGTTCAATCGGGATTTTCAGTGTGATTACTACGTTTGAGAAAGGCTTCAACAAACTCGGCATCTATACCGATGGTGTCGGTACCTCACCGTTCTCCAAAGAGGGCATCAGCACTGGCATTTCAGAAGGCGCCGCGCAAGCATTCCAGATGGGCATTGAACACGGCTATCATCGTTTTATCAGCTTGGTGGGCGATAACCGCGACATGTCCTTGGAAGCGGTCGACAAGGTCGCTCAAGGTCGAGTGTGGACAGGTTTTGACGCACTCAATCATGGCCTGATTGATCAAATCGGCGACTTTGACGACGCAGTCGCTGAAGCGGCAAAAATGGCCAATCTCGAGAACTATAACCTTTATTGGGTTGAAGAGCCTTTGTCACCGACTGAACAGTTCATCCAAGAGCTCATGAAACAGGTATCTATCTCTCTTGGTTTTGACGTGCAATCACTCATCCCGCAAAGCTTACTGCCTGTTGCCAAACAGATGGAACAACAGGCGTCGCTGCTGCAAAGCTTCAATGATCCCAAAGGCTATTATGCTTTCTGCCTGAATTGTCAGGTAGAGTAATCCGACCAACTGGGGCATCACACGATGCCCCTTTTTATTGCAGCATATTCCGCTATAATTCCCGCTCTGTTCCCCCTACATCAGAGCGATAACGCACTATGACAAGAAAACACATCTACATTGCCTACACGGGCGGCACCATCGGTATGCAGAAGTCTGACCACGGTTACGTACCTGTTGCTGGCTTTATGGAAAAGCAACTTGCCAGCATGCCTGAGTTCCACCGACCAGAGATGCCGCAATACACCATCCATGAGTACGAGCCGCTGATCGACTCATCAGACATGACACCAGCCGATTGGCAGCAGATCGCCGATGATATTCGTGACAACTACGACAAGTATGATGGGTTTGTGATTCTGCACGGCACGGATACCATGGCGTACACCGCTTCTGCGCTCTCTTTTATGCTAGAAAATCTCGGTAAGCCAGTGATTGTTACCGGTTCACAAATTCCGCTGGCACAACTTCGCTCTGATGGACAAGCCAACCTGCTCAATGCTCTGCACATTGCCGCTAACTACCCGATTAACGAAGTCACACTGTTCTTCAACAACCAATTGATGCGTGGTAATCGCAGCGTGAAATCGCACGCGGATGGTTTTAACGCCTTTACTTCACCGAATTTACCGCCATTGCTCGAAGCGGGTATCAACATCCAAGTGAGCAGCAACGTCAGTGTCGGCGCAAAACCACAAGGCGAGTTTAAGGTACACCACATCACCCCCCAACCGATTGGCGTCATCACCATGTATCCGGGCATTTCCCATGAAGTGATCCGCAATACGCTGCGCCAACCTGTAAATGCGATGATCCTGTTGACCTTCGGTGTAGGTAACGCGCCACAAAACCCAGAGCTGCTCGGTCATCTGAAAGAGGCATCTGAGCGGGGCGTGATTGTCGTTAACCTGACGCAATGTTTGGCAGGTAAAGTCAACATGGGCGGCTACGCGACAGGGTGTGCTCTTGCGGAAGCTGGCGTGATCAGTGGCTATGACATGACACCTGAGGCGGCTCTTGCCAAATTACATTACTTGTTAAGCCAGAATCTGACTTACGAAGAAGTGAAGCAGCAGATGCAGCAAGTACTGCGCGGCGAAATGAGCTTATAAAGTAAAAACCTAGAATCTAGACTTATGCTAGGTTCTAGGTTCTTTAGCGATCAATCTCGGTTAGGATTGACTCGAACAATATCTTCTTGTCCTGCTTGAAACTGCTTTTTCAGCTCTGCTTTAGACTTAAAGCAAATCTCGCCACCAGCCGCAACCGACATATGTTGCGCGTCCGTATTGTGCTTAGATTGATATAACATCACAGCTTGCATACAGGAATCTCGCTGTGCCTTCGAAAGTATTGTACCCTCAGGCCAGCGCCCAGTTTCTACCGCATAAGCCAAACGCTGATACACTTCTGGCGTCATTGCGTTTAATAGCTGTTCTGTGTCCATAAACTACCTTTTTACTGACATTTTGTTCACAGAAAATATCCGGATACTAAACTGAGTCAAGAAAGAGTAAATGAATTGTTGTAATGGATCACAAGCAAACGACTATGAAAGTAAAAAAATGGTTAATCCCATTAAGCCTTCCCTTATTTCTCAGTGGCTGTTTTGAAGGTAACAAAACCACCGAACAGTTATGCCAGGCTTATCCCAATTTACGCTGCAATAAACTCAATATGAATGACGGCCAGTGCCGTGTTGCGCGCACCGATCTCATTTGGCATCGCTTTGAAGTACTCAAAGATCCGTCCGATAAAAATAAAATTCGCGAATACCAATTGGTCGCCGAGTATCGAAAATGCTTGGAGCTCGCTTCGCAGATCACCCCCATCGATCAAACCGAGCTTAAACAGAACCGATTCAACGCCTTGGTCCACAGTATTGCTGAACTAGAGCGCATCGTTAAGGAACTGAGCCAGTCTTCAAAACCAGAGAGCCTCTATTTTCTCTGGAGTCAAACAGGCAGCCACGAAGCACGACGCCAGTTTCTGCAAATGGAAGGATCGCCGCAGTTAGAGACGGCAGAAATGCAGTATGCGCTTGCAACGTTTTATACCTCGCGAGATGCGAAGAAAACGCTCGCCTTACTTCACCACTCACTTGAGCTCACTAAAGATGGCAAGGTGAATGTCGATGCGCTCAAATCGCTCGCTAGCACTAATCAAGGCTTAAAGCGAATGAAACACGCCTATCTATGGGCCATGGTGGCGAAAGAGTTTGGCGTCCCGCTCGCCACCCAGCGCGAACTCAATATTATGTTCGGCTTTACTGACCAAGAATATGAACAACTTAACGAACTGGCAGACGAAGTGGTATCAGCGCTGAAAAGTGGCCAGTATCGCGCGAGTTTAGTACCCAAAACACTCTAGCTCTTTGTGTACATGTAGAAAAATGGCAAATAAAAAACCTTCCATTCAGAAGGTTTTTTACGCTCACTCGTTCCGCTCTCAAAAGGCAACAAAGCTAAGATCTGATGAAATCAGCTAACATATTCTGCTGAATTATTCGTCATTCGTTGCCATTTTGTTGAAAATTAACGACACAGAATTGACACAAAAACGCTCGCCAGTGGTTGCCGGACCGTCGGGAAAAACGTGCCCCAGATGACTATCACAGGCGGCACAACGTATTTCAACTCGCCTCATTCCGTGACTTAAGTCTTCTAAATAGCGAATGGCTTGGTCATTGATCGGTGCATCAAAACTTGGCCAACCACAACCAGAGTCATACTTGTTGAGTGATGAGAACAGCGGCGTTTGACAGCACGTACACACATATTCTCCCGTCTCTTTGTTGTGCAGTAGTTTGCCGCTAAAAGGTGGCTCCGTTCCCTGTTGCCGACAGACATAATACTCTTCCTCGGAGAGCAGCTCACGCCACTGCTGGTCTGACTTCACCACGTTTTTTTCGTCTGATACCACGTTATCGTTTTCCTTATTTTTCCGTTGTGCTGTGGAGTTTTTTTGCAAAAAACTTGCGGAACATTAAAGTTGTAGCACATACTTTTTCACCATAGTGTCCCGAGTTTCAAAATGGGTCAGGAGTCCCTGACTCCTGAGTTATTTTACGCCAACTGGCGAGTAGAATAATCAGTTCGAAGTTTAAAAAACGAGCATTTGCGATGAATTGTTAAAAAAAGCGACGCTTTTTTTTGACTTTAAACAAGTTAAGTCCGATTATCACTTGCAGATGTTTACTGGATTCTGTAATTTTACTACCAGTTATCTTTAATCAGAAATTAAGTTGTGGAGCAACTATAATGACTATCAAAGTAGGTATTAACGGTTTTGGCCGTATCGGTCGTTTCGTTTTCCGTGCAGCGCAAGAGCGCGCTGACATCGAAGTTGTAGGTATCAACGACCTTATCGACGTAGATTACATGGCTTACATGCTGAAGTACGACTCAACTCACGGCCGTTTCAACGGTACTGTAGCAGTTGAAGGCGGTAACCTAATCGTTAACGGCAAAACTGTACGTGTAACTGCAGAGCGTAACCCAGCAGACCTTAAGTGGGACGAAATCGGTGTTGACGTAGTTGCAGAAGCAACTGGTCTATTCCTAACTGACGAAACTGCTCGTAAACACATCGAAGCTGGCGCGAAGAAAGTTGTTCTAACTGGTCCTTCTAAAGACGCTACTCCAATGTTCGTAATGGGCGTTAACCACGCTTCTTACGCTGGTCAAGACATCGTTTCTAACGCTTCTTGTACTACTAACTGTCTGGCTCCTATCGCGAAAGTTCTTAACGACAACTTTGGTATCGAGTCTGGTCTGATGACAACAGTTCACGCAACTACAGCAACTCAAAAAACTGTAGATGGTCCTTCTGCTAAAGACTGGCGCGGTGGCCGTGGTGCTTCTCAGAACATCATCCCATCTTCAACTGGCGCAGCTAAAGCAGTAGGCGTTGTTCTTCCAGAACTAAACGGCAAACTGACTGGTATGGCTTTCCGCGTACCAACTGCTAACGTTTCTGTTGTTGACCTAACTGTTAACCTACAAAAAGCGGCTTCTTACGCTGACATCTGTAAAGCAATGAAAGCAGCTTCTGAAGGCGAACTGAAAGGCGTGCTTGGCTACACTGAAGACGAAGTGGTATCTCAAGACTTCATTGGTGAAGTTCAAACTTCAGTATTCGATGCTAAAGCGGGTATCGCACTAACTGACAAATTCGTTAAAGTTGTATCTTGGTACGACAACGAAATCGGTTACTCAAACAAAGTTCTAGACCTAATTGCTCACATCTCTAAGTAATTCTTAGATTTAAAAGTGATTAACGAAAACTTTCGTTAGACAAAAAGGCGACCCTTAGGTCGCCTTTTTAGTATCAGAGATTTGTGAATGCCAATTTCAGTTAGGCTATTGCTGACGATTCAACACAGCAATTCGACATTTGATTTTGGCAAATCTTATCTTTAGAAGCTGATTTTTAAGGATATACAGATGGAACTCAAAAACCTTCCTGCTCTTACGGTGCTATCCGATTGCGTGACCATCGTCGAAGTCGATCAAGTGAAAATTGTCCGTGTCATGCACGAAAAAGCGAGCGCAGGCATCGCTTTGCATGGCGGCCACGTGGTTTCTTTTGCGCCTCAAGGCCAAAAAGATTTGATTTGGATGAGTGACAAGGCGATCTTTGACGGCAAAGCGGCGCTACGCGGTGGGATCCCGGTGTGTTGGCCTTGGTTTGGCCGCATTGCCGCGCCAGCACACGGTTTTGCCCGATCAACTGAGTGGCAGTTGCTGGAACATCGCGAAAACCAAAGCGGTGTGATTGTCGAATTAGGTCTATTTGCCAGCGAAGAGACCCATCAGATTTGGCCCTATCTGTTTGATGCTCGTTTGGTCGTAGAGGTGGGCGACCAGCTTAACGTGACGCTGAAAGTGTCTAACATTGATGACAAACCTTGGACGTTTTCTGGCGCACTGCATACCTACCTAAACGTAGGTGACATTAGTCAAACGGAAATATCCGGCATGGGCGCAGAGTATATCGACAGCTTATTGCAAGGCCAGGTTTGCCAAGGTGAGAAAATCCTGAAACTGAGCGACACCATTGATCGCGTTTACACTCAGCCCGAAGCGCAAATCCTCGTCAAAGATCCTCTTTTTGAGCGTACCTTTTGCGTTGAGAACCAAGGCCACAACTCAGCCGTATTGTGGAATCCGTGGGCAGAAGGAGCCAAAGGCATGGCCGATATGTCAGATAACGGCTATCAAACCATGTTGTGCGTCGAATCGACGCTGCACGCAGCGAGTATTGATCAAGGTAAAACGCTGCAACCGGGTGAAACTCACCAACTCAGCACGACAATTTCCTCTCTATAAGTTCAGCAGCCGGCCTAGCCCGGCTGTTTTGTTATCCCGCTATTCACTCATTTCTCAAGACTGACCAATTTTAATCCATCGATTTATTAATAAGAATCAAAGCACCTTGGCGCGCAAACGAATAAATTCACCCTTCTTAATAAATAAATCATTAAACATATAACGACATTTGAAGAGTCTACTAATCACAGCGGGAACTTACCATAATGATAAATAACTTTAGAAATCATAGCGTTGGATTTCAGCTCAGGCTGATTATCGCGCTATGTCTGCTGCTGGCATTCACCAGTATCGCGACGCTAGTCTATCGCAACGCAGCGCAACTTTTGTTAGACAACACCTTACGTGAACACCAAACACGAGTGGAATCGATGGCAAAAGCCATTTCCGGGCAATTCGATGCTTATTTGCATACCGCAAAGGTGCTGGAATCTACCTTTCGCAATGGCTATCTCGCCGATGCCGCAAGCGACGGCAGCCAGATTCAATTTCAAGGCCACACTATTGCCGATATTCGTTTGGCTGGTGAAAGCCTGATCGGTAGTACTCAAGTGGTGGATAACTTCACCCGCGATACCGGCGCCGTAGCGACCATTTTTGCTCCGCTCAACGACGATTTTATTCGCGTCTCCACATCACTGAAAAACCCGTCAGGCCAACGCGTGGTTGGCACCCAGTTAGGACAGAGCCACCCCGGTTATCAAAAACTGCGCAGCGGCCAGCCATACTATGCTCAGGTCAAGCTGTTTGGCGAAACCTACATCACCTATTACGCACCAATAAAAGACAGTTTGGGACGTATCAAAGGGATTTCCTTTATCGGCTTACCAGTAGAAAAAGTAGCGCAAGATCTGTTTAACTCACTAAGCAACATCAAATGGGGAGACAGCGGTTACACCGTCGTGGTCGACAATGACCAACAAAATCAAGGGAAATACTTACTGCATCCGAGTAAAAACAGTGACGACCCATCGATTACAGAAATGGTCGACGCTCAAGGCAAGCAACCTTTCAAACAAATTTTCACCACACAAAGTGGCTTGATCACCTACCCATACGAGTATGAAGGTACAACGGGAGATAAATATCTAGTCTTTACTGAGGTCCCCGGATGGAACTGGAAACTGCTTGGCGGCACCTTTGTTGCCGAAGTGACCAAAGGCAGCAAAGACTTGCTGATGCTGATTGCTCTGACCGCATCCGCCGTTGCGGTGGCCACCTTTGTGATGGTAACGATTTCCCTCAATCGTAATCTTAAACCACTCGTTATCCTCAGTGGTTACATGGCGCGTTTAAGCCAAGGTGAAGTGAGCCTTGATATTCCCGTCACCGAGAAAAACTCAAACAACGAAATTACCAAGCTCAACAACGGAGCATCCGCCATGGCTTCGCAGTTGAACAGTTTGGTCAGTCAGATCCGCGCTACCGCCGATACGGTGCATAGCGCCTCAAGCAGCGTGGCCAAAGATGCGCAGCAAAATCTGGCACAATCTGAAAACCAGCAACAGCAAGTAGAGCAAGTGGTAACCGCAATCGAGGAGATGGCGAGCTCGGCGCAGAGCGTCGCCCAACAAGTTGAAAGCATTGCAGAAAACGTGCGCCTAGCGAATGATGACAGCCAATCCGGTTTAAATATGGTGGAAGGTGTGTGTATTGATGTTGCCGAGCTCAATGACCAATTAGACCGTTCTGCCGCGGCCATTGAGCAGGTCAATGTCGATAGCGAAAGCATCCAAACCGTGACACGCATGATCGATGAAATTGCCGAACAAACGAACTTGTTAGCACTCAATGCGGCCATCGAAGCAGCGCGGGCGGGTGAACAAGGGCGCGGTTTCGCGGTCGTCGCCGATGAGGTTCGCACCTTGGCGCACCGCACGCAAATGTCCGTCAAAGAGGTCGTATCCATTATCGCCAAGCTCAAAGCCTCAACCGTCAACGCAGTAAATTTGATGACCCAAAGTCAAAGCAACGCCAATCAAGTCTTGGATAAAGCGCAAGAGGCAGGTTCAGCGCTAGAAGCGATTGCTGAGCAAATTCATGCGATTGCAGCGCAGGCTGATACGATTGCTGCCACCGCTGAAGAGCAGGCACAAGTATCCCAAGAGATCGCCGCCAGTGCTCATACGATTAGCGAACTCAACCTCGAGAGCAAAGCGACCAGCGCGCAAACGGCGCAGAGTGCCAATGAGTTGCAAAAGCAAGCCGACTCACTCAAGCAGCAAGTGAGCTTTTTCCACTAACTCTTTCTCCAACAAGGGCAGTTCTCCTGCCCTTTTCTCATTCCTAATCTTAAGCGCTCATGGTTTTAACGACGTAAACTGCACTTTAATACGTGGTAGCCCTGCCGCATTAGGCAGGCTTTCAACTTGTTGGACATCCGCGTTGAAATAATAAGGCGCGAGGTGCTCTGCTTGCGCCTTGTCCATCGCGTAGTAGAGCGTAACTGGCTTATTGCTCATCTGCTGGCTAAAAAGGTATCCAACCAATGCATGTTCAAATTGATGATAGGCGTTGCCCCAGTGAAAAGCCTTGGTGGATTGAGGGTTGAGGCCCACGCCGCCAAAACGAGGATCAACCCAAATCTGCATATAACTTGGCAAGGTGTAATACAGTACTTCGGGGACGTTGCCATCGAGTAACGCCAGCGTCATCGCCGCTTGGTCCAATTCGGCCCATTCCCAGGAAGAAATCCCATTGTTGCCCGGACGACTGCGCCAACTCAACACTTGCTGCCCTTTCCATTTAGCTTGCAACGCTGGTGGGACCCAAGGTGCAATATCCGCCCAATTCGGTGCGTATTGCGCTTGCTGCAATGTATGCTGCATGCCTTGACGCGCGAGCGTCTGCCAAGCTGCATTGCCCAGTTTTTGTCCACTCAGATAGGTCATCCAATACGCTTTAATGGTATGACCGAAATCGTTGTGCTTCGCGCTTTGCATCATCACCGCTTTATGATGAATTGCTCCATAGAAACGCTGTTCCTCAGCCGAGTAATAGTGGCTTAGCATCACTTGTGTCAGCCAATTGAGATCCTCTAGCCAGCGGCTTTTATGCGGTTCTGGGAGTAGCGGAGCAACCAGCAGTAGATAGCCATTGATCTGATCAAGCTGTGCGACCAGCTCACGTTGCTTGGCACTTTGTTCATCGCCATCTTCCAGCACCCAAGCGAGTCCCTTGCCATCGGGTAAACGATACTTATCAAAAATAAAGCGCTGCTGCTGGATCAACACCGACTCAATTTGCGCGTCGCGAGTAAGATAATAGAGCATCGCCAGCCCGACCAAAGCATACGCTTGATCTTGCGAAGTGCGCTGTTGCCACTCAAGCCCAGCCTTACCCTCCTGAGTGAAGCTGATAAAGCCGCCATGCTCCTTATCTTGCAGCTCTTCGATTAAATACTTCGCACCCTGACGCGCGAGCTTGAGCGCCTCAGGATCGCCAGTGAGATGAAAAAGCACCCCGTACGCATAGGTTTGCCGCGATTTCATCCGCGTGTACTCGCGGCCAAAATGCGGGGTTATCCAACCATAATTGAGCTCGGCGCAAACGCGTTTCACATCCAGCAACTGTCCATCGTCGCAACGAAAGGTGGGGAAATTACCCTCTGGCTCCCCTCGGGCACTCGGCATCATCCAATAAGGCGCTAACCCCTGCTTGGCATGCGCCAGCCATTGCTCACCATCTGGTAACGAAAGGGACGCGGCACTGGCATGCACAATGACCGCGCCCATTCCCAGAACGGCACTCAAACACGTTCTTTTTAACCATTTGTTTTTCTTCATCATTGCCCCTAGGTGATAAATAAAACCGACTATACCTAAGTGCGGTTACGCATATCGCTGTTTGAGTCACACAACGCTCGCTCTATAGCCTGCAAGGGCATGAAGTGTTGGCTGGCAGTGGAACAGTGGACTTTTCTCGACTATTGGTTATTATTCGAGGCACGTTTTTGCACCGCACGCGGGCGAAATGACAATTTGCTTCGTATAACCCCACTAATAGGGTGTGGGGGTCTCTACCAGGATCCGTAAAGTTCTGATTACGAAGAGTAAAGTGATTATTCGCTTTTCTCTTTGTAGGATTTTCTGTTCAAGGTGAATGGCGCTTAATCGTAACTTTTTGATTAAGAGTGATATATGAAACAATTTATTGAGCAACTGCCGAAAGTCGAACTGCATCTGCACATTGAAGGTACCCTCGAGCCCGAACTGATGTTTGAGCTGGCCACGCGTAACCAGATTGCCATTCCCTATGCATCGCCAAATGAAGTGCGCGAGGCGTACCAGTTTTCTAACTTGCAGTCTTTTCTCGATATCTATTATCAAGGCGCCAATGTTCTGATTCACGAACAAGATTTCTTTGATTTAACTTGGGCTTATCTGCTACGTTGCCAGCAAGATAATGTCCTGCATAGCGAAATCTTCTTCGACCCGCAGACCCACACCGCGCGTGGTATTGCCTTTGAAACGGTGGTCAATGGCATTCATCGCGCCCTTACTCAAGCTAAGCACGAGTTAGGCATTTCCAGCCAATTGATTATGTGTTTTCTGCGCCATTTGAGCGAAGAGGACGCCCTAGCGACGTTAGAACAGGCTCTGCCCTTCAAGGATAAAATCATCGCGGTCGGTTTAGACTCTTCAGAGCAAGGCAATCCGCCCGAAAAGTTTGCGCGGGTATTTGCCAAAGCCCATGAAGCCAGTTTTCTAGCCGTTGCTCATGCTGGTGAGGAAGGCCCGGCACTGAATGTGAAAAACGCGATGGAATTGCTTAAAGTACAGCGGGTTGACCATGGCGTGCGCTGTGTTGAGGACCCTGCATTAGTGGCAAGGCTCATCCAAAGTCGAATGCCGCTAACCGTTTGTCCGCTATCGAATCTGAAATTGAAAGTGGTAGAGAACATGGAGCAGCACAATGTGGTCGATTTACTGCGCCAAGGTTTGTGCGTTACCCTAAACTCGGATGATCCTGCCTATTTCGGCGGCTACATGAGCGATAATTTTCTGGCCGTCGCCAACGCACATCCCGTGACTAAACAAGAGCTGGCCCAGTTTAGCCTCAATGCGATTGAAGCCAGCTTTATCAGCCCTGAAGAGAAACAGCGGCTCACCGAGAGAGTGAGCCAATTTATCCGTCAGGCGTAATTCTCGCTTAAGCACGACTCCATCTCAACCATAACAAAAACCCTAAGCGATTACGCCTAGGGTTTTAACTCAGCATCCTGCTTCTTAACGTGCTCAATTTCTGTTGGAAGTGATGCCAATTTGGCATTAATCACACATTTACTGTCAATCAATGTAATTTGGTGAGTGTTTGTGTGAACCGAATCTCTTACTCAAGTTATTGATCAATATAGTATTCGCCTCAATTATTACCAACGAGATTCCATGGCTATGAAAACTCTACTTACTCCCCTTGCCCTACTCATCGGTAGCGCGTTACTGACTGGTTGTGGTGAAGAAACAAAATACGTTGACGTACAACCGACCACGGTCAAAATTGCTACGTACAATCTCTCCTTTGATCGAGCCACCTTTGCCGATCTGGTCAATGAGATGCAAATTTCACCAAGCAAACAAACCCAATTGGTCACGGCGTATCTTGACGGCAGTATTGCTGACAACGAGAAAACCACCGCAGAAAAAGTCATCCAGATCCGTAATGTGGCGGCAATCATCCAGAAAAATCGCCCCGATGTGCTGATGATGGCAGAGTACAATAACGACGGAACAGGCGAAGATAAATCGGCGCTGATCGGATTTCAAAACAACTACTTATCGGTAGCGCAGAGTTTACAAGGTGCTGGTGGCAGTGCAGAGCTGGAACCCATTGAGTATCCTTTTGCGCAGTCTTACGCCACGAATACTGGTCTGCTGAGCGAATTTGACTTGGATAACAACGGCGCTGCGGGTCAAATGCCGGGCGATGCATGGGGATTTGGTTTGTATCACGGCCAATACGCGTTTGCTTTGATGTCTAAATTTGAAATAGATAATGCCAACACACGCACCTTCCAAACCTTTAAATGGAAAGACATGCAAGGCGCGCAAATTCCTACCATCACCATTTGTGACGGCTCTCAAACTATCCCTGCGGGTATGAAGTGCGGTGATAACTGGTACAGCGATGATGAGTGGCAACAAGTGCGGTTGTCGTCGAAAAACCACGTCGACGCACCAATCATTATTCCAACGGCCCACGGCAATCAAGTCGTGCACCTACTGCTCTCTCACCCAACGCCTCCGGTGTTTGACCCGGGCAAGAACAAAGCACAGAACGCGGCTGAAGTCGCATTTTGGCATGACTATGTGCAAGATAAAGCCTACTTCTACGACGATGCTGGTAAGAATGGCGGCCTGAAAACTGGCTCACATTTTGTCATCATGGGCGATCTCAACCTCGATCCCGTTGCGGGCGACGGCATCAGTCAGGTGATGAAAGATCTGCACGCTGATCCATTGCTGAACCAAAAAGTAATGAATGGTGAATTGTACCCCACCAGCTTTGGTGCCGCAGAGCATGCGGTCGATAAAGCGGTAAACCATCCGTACCCGAATCGTATTTCATCAACCTTTGGCCTTGGCGTCGATTACGCTATGCCGTCGGCGACCTTGAACATTGTTGACTCTGGTATCTACTGGCCAGCTTCCTATGAAGCGGGTCGCGCCTTATTTAATGATGCTCGTATCGGCAAGTACGGTAACGGAAAAGACGTCTCTTCTGACCATCGGATGATCTGGATTAAAGCACAGTTCTAACCATTTTCTCTCTCGCTACTTTGTGCATCGATCCTCAAGATACCTAAAGTGGCGAGAGAGAATTTTTGGCTCGCTTGCGTTCATCTCGCCAAAACCATTCATCTTTCCCAAACGATTTCTCTGATAAAAAAGGCCAGCGAAAGCTGACCTCTGTAAGTGTGAAATCCTGATGGTTAAGCGTTTAGCGCTTGTTCTAGATCGGCCAGAATGTCGTCAATATGTTCAATACCCACCGACAAACGGATCATCTCCGGCGCGACACCCGCTTGTTTTTGCTCTGCTTCACTTAGCTGGCGATGCGTGGTCGAGGCAGGATGGCAAGCCAGTGATTTCGCATCACCAATATTTACTAAGCGTTTGAAAATCTTCAGTGCATCGTAAAAACGCACCCCAGCCTCGTAACCGTCTTTGAGGCCAAAGGAGAGAATCGCTGACGGTTTGCCTTTCATGTATTTCTCCGCCAATGGGTAGTGTTTGGAGCTTGGCAGCCCCGCGTAGCTAACCCAACTCACTTTGTCGTGCTCACTTAAAAACTGTGCGACTTTCATTGCATTCTCGGTATGGCGCTCCATACGCAGGGAGAGCGTTTCCAGCCCTTGTAGCAACATAAACGCGTTCATTGGCGAGAGCGCCGAGCCCGTATTGCGCAGTGGCACAGTGCGAGCACGGCCAATAAACGCTGCCGGGCCAAAGGCTTCGGTATAAACCACGCCGTGGTAAGAAGGCTCTGGTTGATTGAACACCGGAAAACGATCTTTATGCTGTGCCCAAGGGAATTTGCCGGAATCAATAATAATGCCGCCAAGCGTCGTACCGTGACCGCCGACGTATTTGGTCAGCGAGTGCACCACGATGTCAGCACCAAACTCAATCGGTTTACAGATCGCTGGCGTTGCGACGGTATTGTCGACAATCACAGGCACCCCCTGCGCGTGAGCCAATTGCGCCACTTTTTCCAGATCAATAATGTTGCCAGCCGGGTTACCAATACTTTCACAGTAGACGGCTTTGGTTTTGTCATCGATAAGCGCTGCCAAACTTTCTGGTTGGTCGTCTTTGGCAAAGCGCACTTCAATGCCCATGTTCGGCAGCATGTGTGCGAACAAGGTATAGGTGCCACCATAGAGCTGCGGCGTGGAGACAATATTGTCCCCCGCTTGAGCCAAAGTCAGAATGGCATAGTGAATCGCTGCACTGCCAGCACTCACGACTAAACCGGCGATCCCGCCTTCCAATGCCGCCATGCGTTTTTCCAACACATCATTGGTGGGGTTCATAATACGCGTGTAAATGTTGCCGGGTACAGCAAGGTTAAACAGATCTGCGCCATGCTGAGCGTTGTCAAACTCATACGCAACGGTTTGATAGATCGGCGTCGCGACAGATTTGGTGGTTGGATCGGTCTCATAGCCAAAATGAATCGAAAGGGTTTCGTCTTTCATGTCTCTTCCCTGAACAGTTGAGGTGAATGGTTATTGCGATATCATGCCGATCTTTTCAGCAAACTGCACGGTTATCAGTCACAGTGCGAGAAACATCACGCCAGCTTAGTGGCGTGAGTCTCTGGTAAAATCGCTACACCTCGGCTACCTGCCAGCTCGCCAGAGAGACGGATGGTTCAAGGCTGAGCCGGCCAATCACCCGTTCAATCTGCGAATCGCTTCGTTGGCTGGCAATAACCGAAGAAATGACGCGTGAGTAAGTCACGCTCTCATTTGCTTGATTCTCGCTCTCCAATTTTTGTAGCTGAAGCGCACCCGAGGAAATCCCCTGCAACAGTAGCGCACGCACGTACGCTTCGTCCTCATCGCGGCAGACCACTTCCAATCGATACTGCCACCAGCATTCCACTTGCTGCACTTGCGCTAAAGGTCGCTGATTGATCACCCGCACCACGGGGCGCAGCGCCATGTTGGTGAGTAAAATCATCAGCGCAACCGCCACGGCCCCGATCCACAGTCCGGTGCCACACATGACGCCTACGGCTGCCGAGCACCACAAGGTTGCCGCGGTATTGAGGCCGCGAATGTTCGCGCCCTCTTTCATGATAACCCCTGCCCCTAAGAAGCCGATGCCAGACACTACCTGCGCGGCAACACGTGACGGGCTCGCGTCGCCCTCCATCATGCTCGACATCAGGGTGAAGCTGGCCGCGCCTAAGGAGACTAATGCGTTGGTCCGTAGCCCAGCCATACGTTGGTGCCACTGCCGCTCCAAACCAACCAGAGCCCCCAGCGCCGCCGCGAGCAGCAAGGGCAGAATAAAAACTTGGATATTCCACATGCTGTCTCTCCTGTGTTCGGGCGTTTAAGCCATTGGAGGAAAATCCAAGATCATGGTCGCCACCGAAAAATAGATGATGACACCGATGGCATCGGCAATGGTGGTGATCAACGGCGCACTGGCTGACGCAGGGTCAAAACGCAATTTGTTGAGAATAAATGGCAGTGACATACCAACCACCGATCCCACTATCACCACAATCTGCATGGTGATCGCCACCACTAGCGCAATTTCTGCGCCGCCGCGCCAAAAACCGAGCAGCGAGACCGCCAATGCCATCGTCACTCCGAGCAGCGCTGAGATGAATAATTCTTTGCTGAGCATTTTAGCCCAGTCTTTTGCCACGACTTCTCCGGTAGCTAAAGCGCGCACCATCAAGGTAGCCGATTGAGAACCCGCATTACCGCCGCTATCGATTAACAAAGGTAAAAAGAACACCAGCGCGACATAAGTTTGAATCGTGTCTTCAAAGTAGGCAATTCCGGCACCGGAGAAAATGTTACCAAACACCAAAAGGACCAGCCAAAACACCCGCTTGCGATACATCAAACCAATAGTGGCGTCTTTCAAATTGCCACTAAAATCCACCGCTCCCGCTTTATGAACGTGGCGATCGGCTTCATCTTCTGCCACATCCATGGCGTCATCATAGGTGACAATGCCAACCAAGCGATTCTGTAAGTCAAGCACTGGGATTGCCAACAAGTCGTACTTGCTGATCGCTTGTGCCGCCACACTTTGAAGTTCATCGACCCAAACGAAAATCAAGGCTTGCGTCATAATGTCAGCGATGCGCTGGCTAGGCTCCGCCACCAGCATGTCGCGTAGCGAGACAGTCCCTTTCAGCTTTTGCTGCTCATCCACCACGTACGCTTGATAGATGGTTTCCCGCTCCGCCGCAATGCTGCGTAAGTGGTGCATCGCTTCTTCTATGGTTAACGTTGCATCCAAGACAGCAAAATCGGTCGTCATCACCGCGCCAATCGAGTCCGATGGATAAGAAGCAAGACGTTCGATATCCTGACGTTCACGGCTATCCATCTGCTGCAGCACTTGCTGTTTGAGCGTAGGTTCAAGCAGCGCAAGCAGATCCGCCCGCTCATCGTGTGCCATACGCTCACTCAAATGAGCCAGTTCATCAGCAGCCAACTGCTCTGCGATGGCCTGCTGCCAAGGCAGAGAAAAATAGCCAAACAAAGCCGCCTGTTGGTCTAGCGGCAGTAAACGCAGTAGATCGCGAACATCCTGGCTGTGCAGTTGCTGCTCATCCAGCAACATAGAGAACGCTTCAGCGCAATCCGCCAGTGGATGCTGGGCAACAAAACGCTGCATTGCCGCTTGATGCTGGCTGATGTGCAGAGCCATCAGCTCTTGAGTCATGATAGAAATAGACATGATAGTTCCCCTAATTTACTTCCAGAAGCGGATATGACGTTGCCAACCTTTCGCTGGTTTGGCTGAAGATGGCTGCTGTGTCCCATCAAGACGCAAAATGGCTCGGGCGCGAGGCAGTTCAAGCACACCCATCACCCGATGGCAGCTATCAAGAACCGGAAGAGCTGGCCAAACGCTCTGGCAGAGAAGCCGCGCCGCAGAGTGCGCATCGCCTAATGCGCTGGCGAAATGCCTCTCCCCCTGACAAAGTTCTGCGACAGGCTGTGAAGTGCACGCGGTAATAAGCTGCGCCATGATCACAAGCCCTTGGTATTCACCCTTGTCGTTGATAAGCACCACCATGTGCAACGCCGTGGGTAGACCCGGATTGGCGCGCAGCATGGTGATCACCTCTCCAACGGTGAGGTACTTACTGACACTAAAAAATTCACGTTTGATGTGGCTTTGTAGCGCTTGAACTGCGGGTAAACGCGCGCTTTTTACATCGGTGATACGATGATGGCGAAATGTAGTCATGGTTATCTCTCCTGAGTTAGCTCAGGACAAAGAAACCCCAACGCTGCGCGCGTTCTAGCCCGGACATTGGCCCGACAAAAAGCGATAAGCAGCGCACGACCTGTCGGCTCACTGCGGTGAGCATCAGTCAATCGTTACGCACGACAAAACCTTGCCGTTTGCATAAAACAAAGTCGGTATGGAATTTACGAAATAACAGGAAGAGTTCGCTGACACCAAGGATATTTACTACCCGGCAACAGCTAAAAAAGCAGGCAGGCTAGCAAGAAACCATTGGCATTTTCGAACATTCGAAAAAACCATACTGTGATATTCGACTACTCGACGAGTCCATAGGTTTCTGTTGTACCTCTAGTAAGTGAAACGATATCGATGGCATGGAGTCCATCGGATAACTTAGCGAACGGGATGCTATTTTTCTTGGTAAACAAAGTCAATTGAGCAGTGTTCAATTTGACACTATGGTGACATTGCTGACAAAAGCAAGACAAAGGGAACCGAGGCAGAAACCAAACTTTCGTTTGGATGGCAACACTCGCCCTAAGTGGAAACTGCAATGAAGTCGACCCACTTGAAAGCACAGCTTGCTGGTTTTTGTAACCAGTTATGTCACCTTTTTAAACTACTCCTCCTAAGCAAACGCCCTAGATGTAGATCTGCCTCACAAATAAATACCTTATTCATAATATGGACTTCAATAAACCTACTCAATCATAACTATTCGCCATTTATTGCATAAATACGCTTAAAACATTCACCGCAGAAATTTGTTAATAAACTAGTATCATATTAGACTTAAAGGGACTTATACGCTTGCGACAAAACAACGAGGCTAACAAAAATGGATAAACTACTAACTTCTGCACTGCAAATCAGGCAACGAACCAAAGTAACGAGCTTGTTTGCCGACAACGGCTATAAAATCGCCATGACCGACTTCGACGATGTGGTCTTTGAAAAGGCAGGCGTTCGCATCAACGTCAAGTTTGATAACCACTCCAACGCAAAAGCCGTTTCAGTTCAGGGCCCGCATTGCAAATAATCTATAGATAGAAAGCCGTCAAAGCTGGCAATGCAGAATCCATTGCCAGCCCATGTCATATTCAGTGCAACAGATTGACTTCTCTTATTCCTAACTCACTGGAACTCGCTGCCATGATTTTCTAGGCTTCGCTGGCCGCATTGTGTGCAGACCACATATCGATCTATCAGATCCAGCGACGCCCCGGCAGGGCTGGCAACACCAGAGAAGAAACCTTCAAGAAATGCTTTAAACTGCTCTTTTCGACTTTTGCCATACTTTGATGGCTTCTGCTTAATGATCTCTTTATGTTCTGTTTTCTTGGCACATTTCTCACAAAACCTCATGCTCATTTTAACCTCAGCATCAATTTATAAATTAAGCAGAGATAATCATAATGTTGAGTATAAATATGATACGAAAATCAAAATTTTCTTAAATAGTTTAATGAGTTAGCAAAAATATATGAGGTAAGAATAAAGTAGAGAAATCGTATGAGAGGCGAATAGAAGAAAGCGCTATCAAACAGCAGAGTGAGTCAACTGAACTGACGAGTAGTCTGGCTACCCATTCGAAAACGAAAAAGGGCGTAGCAAGTACTAACCTGCTACGCCCCGAAATAAATGGCACGCCCTGTAGGATTCGAACCTACGACCACATCCTTAGAAGGGACGTGCTCTATCCAGCTGAGCTAAGGGCGCGCTACAGGGAGAGGATTATACGAGTTCATTTCGGTAAATCAACGGCTTTTCTAGACATTCTGTTCTAAGTGGCGAAAAAAAGTCCGTCAATCAAGGCGTTTGCTTAAAAACGCCACAGGGCAAACGTTTGCGTATAGATATTTATTTAACAATTTGCGACAATGCGCAGCGAATTTTTGCCATTTGATTTCTTAAGGAAAGTCATGACTGCTCAAAATATTGATG
This sequence comes from Vibrio navarrensis, assembly GCF_000764325.1. Taxonomy (NCBI): domain Bacteria; kingdom Pseudomonadati; phylum Pseudomonadota; class Gammaproteobacteria; order Vibrionales; family Vibrionaceae; genus Vibrio; species Vibrio navarrensis. The sequence continues at coordinate 389,626 of NZ_JMCG01000002.1, forward strand.
GAACTCTCATATCTCAAACTGTTCGATCGGAAGTGGCCGCGCGGGTGAAAGCGCGTGTAGAGGCAGGTTTACGCGCTCCCGGACTGGCTGTGGTACTGGTCGGCGAGGATCCGGCGTCTCAAGTTTATGTCGGTAGTAAGCGCCGTGCGTGTGAAGAAGTCGGTTTTGTTTCCAAGTCTTTTGATCTTCCGGCTTCAACTTCTGAAAAAGCATTGTTGGAGCTGATTGACGAGCTCAATAATGATGCGCAGATTGATGGCATTCTGGTTCAGTTGCCTTTGCCTGCTGGCATTGACACGACGCAGGTTTTAGAGCGCATCCTCCCAGAAAAAGATGTCGATGGTTTCCACCCTTATAATGTCGGTCGCTTGGCGCAGCGCATTCCAAAGCTTCGCTCTTGTACGCCCAAAGGCATCATGACCTTGATTGAACGCTACAACATTCCCACTCATGGCAAGCATGCCGTGATCGTCGGCGCGTCGAATATCGTTGGCCGCCCAATGACTCTTGAGCTGCTATTAGCTGGCTGCACCACCACCACATGTCACCGCTTTACGAAAGATCTGGAAGGCCATGTACGCCAAGCCGATCTGCTGGTGGTTGCGGTCGGTAAACCCAACTTCATCCCTGGCGAATGGATCAAAGAAGGTGCTGTGGTCATTGATGTCGGTATTAACCGCCTAGAATCAGGCAAGTTGGTTGGCGATATCGATTACAACAAGGCGCGCGAAAAAGCCAGTTTCATCACCCCAGTGCCGGGTGGCGTTGGCCCAATGACGGTAGCAAGCCTGATTGAGAACACCATGCTGGCCTGCGAGCAGTACCACACCAAGTAATCCTCCCTTGGCCGACTTGAATTGGTGGGCAACTTGCCCTTGAAACTGGTGTAAACAGGTGGCTTTTGATAGACTCAGCCGCCTGTTTTTGTCTCACCTTTGAGGTCTTCATGACTTATCAGTGTCCTTTGTGCCACCTTGCTCTGCAACAAACGGATCGCACATTTCATTGCGCTAACCGCCACCATTTTGACTTGGCGAAAGAAGGCTATGTCAATTTGATGCCCGCGCACCATAAGCGCTCAAAAGATCCCGGTGATAACAAAGAGATGATGCAGGCACGTCGCCGTTTTCTGGAAGGTGGGCATTATGACCCAATGCGGCAAAAAGTGGCCCTGCTGTGCCAAACATTCTTGCAAGGCAGTGCTCATCGTCTGCTCGATATTGGCTGCGGTGAAGGCTATTACACTGACCAAGTGGCACGCAGTTTAAGCGCGCAATACGCCGAAGCCACAACACATGGTTTAGATATCTCGAAAGTGGCAATTCGCTTTGCGGCCAAGCGCTACCCGTCCAGCCATTTCTGTGTCGCATCCAGCCACCGTCTCCCCTTTGCTGACCACGCTTTCGATGGCATTTTACGCATCTATGCTCCATGCAAAGCGGAAGAACTGGCTCGCTGCGTGGTAGACAATGGCGTGGTGATCACCGTGACTCCAGCAGCGCGCCATTTGGTGCAATTCAAAGAAAACATCTACCCCGATGTTAAACTGCACGATGAAGAGCCAGAGCAGATAGAAGGCTTTGTCTTGCAACAGCAAGAAAAGCTTAACTACATGATGACGCTTTCCGGCGCAGAGGCATTTGATCTGTTACAAATGACCCCATTCGCATGGCGTGCCAGCGACGAGTTCCGCCAAGCGCTCAGATCGGCTCATCATTTTGATTGCGAAGCCGATTTTATGCTGCGGGTTTATCGCAAACTCAGCCAGTAGCGAATCAATAGAGAATCATTCTCATTATTATTGAATCTTCATGCGGCCTCCATTAGACTCAGCAACGATGTAAATGGAGGCAGTATAATGCGAACGTCTTTTTCTCTTCTTCTCGCCGCAATGATGTTAGGTGGATGTGCCACTTCCCCTTCCACCAGCAGCTTGAATCACTTTTACGACTATCAGCTCAATTCCCCGCAAGGGCAAGCGCTGTCACTGCAAAATCTGCCGAGCGAAGTATTAACCGCCGACGTCATTTTGGTTGGCGAGTGGCACACTCACCCCGGCGTTCACCGCTTCCAAACCGACCTTCTTCACACCCTGAGTTCACAGCGCAGCGTGGCACTGTCCATGGAGCAATTCACGCGCGACAAGCAACCTGTGCTCAATCAGTATTTGGCGGGTGAGATCGGCGAGCAGCCGTTTATCAGCGAAGGCAATGCGTGGCCAAACTACGAAAGCGATTATCGGCCACTGGTTGAGTTAGCGAAGCGCCAAGGGTTGGACGTGATTGCCGCGAATGCGCCAAAAGCGATCGTGCGCTGCATCGGCCGTCAGGGAATCGGCTACCTAGACAAGCTCGATGAGACAGAGCGTCACTATTTGGCGGCAGAGATCAACACCGCCGATAGCCCTTATAAAGACAAATTTATGGCCTCAATGCACCACGGTCAGCCAGAACAAACCGTGAGACAATACGCCGCTCAAATCACTTGGGATGAAACCATGGCCGAATCGATTGTCAACTATCGCAAGGCTCATCCACAAACGCAAATCGTCCATATCGCGGGTAAATTTCACACCGAAGGGGGCCTTGGCACGGCAAACTCTATCCTTCGCCGCGCACCTGAGCTTAAGGTCGTGGTGATTACACCTGTCACTTCACTCAGTGAAAATGGCAGCGATTATCAACTTGAAGTGCTTGAGCCACCGGTGCGCTACGTGCAGCAAAGCAATCGCATGAAAGCGTATCAAACGCTGAAAAGCCGTAACGATGAGTTGGTGTGTAAGTAACCCTTTCGCGCTTTTCCAAAAAATGGGCCTGTTTCTTGCAAAACTTATTTGCTTAAGCTTTTACATAAGTAGTGAGCGGCAACGGGCTTTTTTTTACACAAGTTTTTCCACTTGCCGCCGATAGACTATTAAGGGTTCAGATAGGAGAGCGTTATGAATCCAGTCGGTTCCAACCCAATTTCGGCCTACTCGGCCACCCAGCGGCAAGCAGCAACACCCAGCACAATCTCAGATGCTGCGCCTGCCCCATTGCAGCTGGAGCAAAATAAAGTCACTCTTTCCTCTGAAGGAAAAGCCCTGCTGTCTGCTTTGCAGCAGATTGATAAAGAGAGCAAAAAAGTAGCAGCAGAAAACAAAACCGTCGGAGATAAAGTAGAAGCGTTCACTTATGGCGCTCTAGGGATGGATCATCCTGACGAGATCCAAAAAGAAGCCGATAGCTCCTACTCAGCCGGCCAATATCTTTCAGCCGCCGCCACCGTCGGCGGGATGTTACTGATTCTGGTTTGATCAACTTCTGATCGGCATAGAGTTAACCAGCCAGCGCTCCCTAAGTTGGCTCGCGCATTTTTATCGCATTCAATCTTCTAACTTACCGTTTTCCCTTAACTTTTCACTTTTATGAAGTTTTTATTTATGCAACAAAAGCGTCATAAATACATGATGTAATTGCGCCGCTTTTATAAATAAGGGATAGACAATGAAGCACCTGATTAAACCTGTTGTTGCCGTAGTCGCAACTTCTACGCTCTCTTTTAATGTACTTTCGGCAGAAATTAAAAACGTCATTCTGATGATTGGTGACGGTATGGGCCCACAGCAAGTTGGCCTACTGGAAACTTACGCGAACAACGCGCCGCACTCTATCTACAAAGGCCAAACGACCGCACTCTACCAACTGGCGAAAGAGGGTGTTATCGGTTCTTCACTGACTCATCCAGAAGACGCTATCGTGGTGGATTCTGCGTGTTCAGCGACCATGCTGGCAACGGGCATCATGACGGGCTCTGAAGTGATCGGCATCGACTCGCAAGGCAACACAGTGGAAACCGTGGTGGAAAAAGCTAAGCGCCTTGGCAAAGCCACGGGCATCATCTCCGATACGCGCTTGACTCACGCAACGCCAGCCGCGTTTGCCGCTCACCAACCGCATCGCTCACTTGAAAATGAAATCGCCTCGGATATGCTTTCGGCCAATGTCGATGTGATGCTTTCAGGCGGTCTGCGTCACTGGATCCCAAAATCAGCCAACGATAAAGGCGAAACCTACCAACAGTTGAAAACGCTGACACACGGTGATGTCCCTCTCAAATCAAAACGTAAAGATGACCGTAACCTGCTCACAGAAGCGCAGCAAGCGGGCTACTCACTGGCGTTTAACAAAACCATGCTGGAAAAAGCGCAAGGCGATAAACTGCTCGGCCTTTTCGCCAACTCGGGCATGTATGATGGCATTACCTATAGCCAAACGAAGAATAACCCAGATCGTAAAGAGCCCACCCTCAAAGAGATGACCGACAAAGCGTTAGAGATCCTGTCAAAAGACAAAGACGGTTTCTTCTTGATGGTCGAAGGCGGCCAGATCGACTGGGCGGGTCACAGTAACGATGCAGGCTCAATGCTGCATGAAATGATTAAGTTCGACGAAACCGTTAACGCAGTTTACCAGTGGGCCAAAGATCGTGATGACACACTGATCATCGTCACTGCCGACCACGAAACAGGCTCATTTGGCTTTAGTTACTCAGGTTACAACTTGCCGAAACCGGAAAAACGTTCAGGAAAAGCGTTTGAAAAACGCGAATACGCACCCAACTTCAACTTCGGTGCGTATGAGATCCTAGATGGTTTGTACAACCAAAAAACCAGCTACTACGGCATGCTGAGCGAGTTTGAAAAGCTGGACAAAAATCAGCAAACTGCGGCGAAACTGGCGGAAATCGTAAACAAAAATAGCGACTTCTCCATCACAGCAGGCCAAGCTGAAACTGTATTGAAAAACAAACCCAACCCATACCGTTTGGCTAATCACAGCTACTTAGCGGAAGAGAGCATCCCAGCGATTAACGACTTTGACGCCTTCTACCCTTACAACGACCGCACCAACGTGTTGGCACGTGCGCAGGCGACCAAACAGAATATCGTTTGGGGTACGGGCACGCACACTCATACGCCAGTCAACGTGTTTGCTTGGGGCCCTGCAGAAACCATTCTGCCCGTGTCTCGCATCATGCATCACTCCGAGCTAGGTGAGTTCATCAAGCAGCAGGTCAAGTAATGCCCTGCCGATGACCGTTCGCTCGTCAGCAAACATGCGGCAAAAAGCATAAAGCGCCATCACGGCGCTTTATTTTTTATCGGCTTTACCCAGAAAGACTAGAACGTACCATCGTCAACAATATGATCTTCCCAATCTTTCACTTCGATTTCGTACACCACTTTATTACGGATGCTCTGCCCAGCGGCATGCATCGCCGCTTTTGATCCGGTGATCAACGGGTGCCAACTTGGCAGAGGTTTATTCTCCGCCAACAGTCGATAGGCACAAGTGCTCGGCAGCCAGTGAAACTCCGCGATTTTATCTTGAGTAAGCTTGAGGCAGTTTTCGCCTGATGAAAAACGGTTCGGGTAATCTTTGCAAGCGCAAGTTTGGCTGTTGAGCCAGCTGCACGCCACATTGGTATAAAAGACTTCATCGGTCTCTTCATCCATCAGCTTGTGCAAACAGCATTTTCCGCAACCATCACACAGTGACTCCCACTCTTGCTCGTTCATCTGCTGCAACGTTTTACTTTGCCAAAATGGTAGGCTCATTGATTCATTACTCACTGTGACTGCGGGAGCCGTTTTATACCTTCGCCACTGGCAAAGTGCAAGCGCAAAAATTGCTCGTTTAGCTCTGCGTTAAAGTCTGCTACTATCGCGCACTTTGATTTTTCTGTGCAAAAAGGTGATCTCTGATGGATTGCAGACTCGGTTGTGGCGCATGCTGTATTGCTCCAAGTATCTCTTCCGCCATTCCAGGAATGCCCAATGGTAAACCTGCTGGAGTGCGCTGCATTCAGCTCAATGAGCAAAACCTGTGTAAGCTGTTTGGTAAACCAGAACGACCAAAGGTATGCCATGAGTTTAAACCTTGCCCTGTGGTATGCGGCGCAACCAATCAACAAGCGCTGGACAATATTACCGAGTTAGAGCGACTGACGTAATAAACGAAGTCAGTCATCGCCTATTTTTTCTATCGCATCACAACTTTACGCTTGTGTCACAATTCGTCACATAACCCACAGACACAATCCGCTATATTGCCTTCATTGCCAAATGGATATGGAACACAATGAACGAGACCTCTTCGACTCCCTGTCGGATCGTACTGGTGGAAGACGATCTTGAACTGGCAGAATTGATCCAAGATTTTCTCAGCCACTACGAATTTTCCGTTACCACCGTTGCCGACGGCATTACGGCGGTGGACGTGATTTTAAGTCAGCAACCCGATTTGGTGATCCTCGACATCATGCTGCCAGGGCAAAGCGGTATGGACGTTTGCCGCGCGGTGCGTGATAAGTACCACGGCATGATTTTGATGCAAACGGCCCTCGACGATGATATTGACCAAGTGATGGGGTTGGAACTCGGCGCTGATGACTACGTGGTCAAGCAAGTGAAGCCGCGTTTATTGCTCTCACGTATCCGCGCTCTTCTGCGCAGACAAGAGCGCACAGTCACTGCCGACAAGCATGAACTGCACATCGGCCCCTTGTGCATGAATCTACAATACCGCACCGTTTCGCTTGCGCAGCAACCGATCAAACTGACCACCAGCGAGTTTGAACTGCTCTATCTTTTGGCGCAGCGAGTCGGCACCATCGTCACCCGTGACGATATCGCTCAGCAGATCCGCGGCTTTGAATATGATGGGTTGGATCGCTCGATTGACCGACGTATTTCCCGTTTGCGCCGCACCCTGCACGATGACCCGAATGAGCCCAAATTGATCAAAACCATCCGTGGCAAAGGGTACCAACTGTGCGCGCCCGGCGAAGGAGAGATGGGATGATCCGCGCTTTCTTTATTCTTTGGCTTGCGGTGTTCTTACCGATAGTACTGCTGATCATTCCGACCGACTTTAACCCAGTACAACAGCTCAGTCGCAATGTATCGGAAGATTTTTACAAACCCGTGTATGGCACCAATTTTGAGCTTTTGTCCAAACGCTTGCACCAAGCGCCCGAGGAGCAATGGCCTTCCATCATCGATAACTACGCTCGCCATTTCAGTTACCCACTACGTTTGGATGATTTGCAACGTTACCGCGAGACGCCCTCCATTTACCGCTCCTTGCAACAAGGCAAGCTGACGTTTCAGTACGGCGATCCCATGGCATTAATTCAGCGGGTCAGTGGCAGTGACAAAGTGATCTACTTTGCCATCAATGAACCGAGTGAAATGAGTATTCTCAATCAAGCCAAAGGCACTTTGTATCTCGCCGGAGAAGATTTACAGCGTTATCCACGCAGTGAATGGAAAGCCAATTTAGAGCAACAAAATCGCCAGATTCCACTTGAGCTGAGTTTGCTTACCGACGACGAACTGCCCGAGGCTGCGAGAGATAAACTGCGCAAAACCCCCGGGCAAATCATCAGCTACGTGAGTCAAGATGACCATATTGCCCTGCTCTCTCCTGTTGTGCCTGGGGTTTGGCTGCACGTTGAAGATAACATCACCGCGCAAACTCAAATGAAGCTGACCACCGCCATTGGTGGCTTTTTCTTTTTGTGCATTTCGGCTGCGCTGGTGATGTGGGTTTACCCACTGTGGCGAGACCTCAAACGTTTGGTAAAAACCGCCAACGAATTTGGTCAGGGTGTGCTTTCCAAGCGCGCCACCACATCTAAACTCTCCGTGGTCTCACAGTTGGGGGATTCGTTTAATAAGATGGCCGACAACGTAGAAAAGCTGATCGCCGGACAAAGAGCGTTAACCAACGCGGTGGCGCATGACCTTCGCACCCCTTTGTATCGTCTGCGTTTCGCCTTTGAGATGCTGGAAGACGACGAGATAGCCGAGAGCCAAAAAGAGAAATATCGCAAAGTGATCCACTCCAGCATTGAAGACCTCGATCACCTGATCAACCAAACATTGCTGCTTTCACGCTATAACCGCATGGCTGATATCAGCCACTTTACTCACTTCGAATTTGCTCAAGATTTAAAGGAAGAAGTGGAGCATTTCCGCTTGGAATACCCTCATTTGCAAGTTCAAGTCGATATCGCCGCATCATTGCTGCAACACGCCTTTTTCATCGACAAAAAGGCGCTGCTGCGCGCGGTGAAGAATCTACTGAGCAATGCGGCCAGATTTGCGCAAAAGGATATTCATATCTCCCTCAAAGACAACCTGCAATCCTATCAACTGGTGGTGGAGGATGATGGCCAAGGCATTGCGCCCGAACAAGCCGAGCGCGTGTTTGAGCCGTTTACTCAAATCGACAATCAGGAGCGCAGCAGCGAGAAAGGGCATGGCCTCGGGCTGGCAATTGTGCGACAAATTATCTGTTTGCATCAAGGCAGTGCCCGTGTGGTGGCTTCTCGTTTGGGCGGGGCACGCTTTGAGTTGGATTGGCCGAAAAACCTCTCCGCACTGAATGTGACCAAAATGGACACACTTAGTCCATAAACTGCTGAGGAATCATTCACCCGGGGAATGCTAACTTGAGTTGACAGACCAATCTGACACTCAGCAAGGAGTTAGCATGAACATCAAAGGACTGGCATTGTGTTTAAGCAGTGCCCTTCTTATCCCGAGTTTACAGGCCAAGCCGATAGATTTTACCCCTGGGCTTAGCGGTGGCATTAGTCTTAACGCAGGTATCAACCAAACCAACTCCCAATTCAACACCAACGACGACAACGCCATAACGCAAGACTTGAATCGTCAGGGAAAACAAACCGAAACGGCGGCACCGTTTATTCTCGGCCGCTTGCAATACACCTTTGGTAGTCAAGCGATTTTCGTTGGTAACAGCGAAGATCAAATTAGTGAAGCGCAATTTCAAGCTGAAGTTGGCTACATCCAGATGTTTGCAAAAGGAACCTACCTTACCGCGGCGCTGTTTGGCAATATGCCGGGCATGGATGAAACTTGGCAAGATCCGTATCTGACTAACCAAGAGCGTCAAACGACTGAGCAGAACATCATGGGCGGCCGATTGGCCTTCAGTACACAGATCCCATTTCCAGTGACGCTCAAGTATGCTTTTGCTCAGAGTGAAATTGATGATGATACGATTGGCATTTCTCAATCGTTAAGCAGCGCTCAACAGAAATCGCTGCGACGCGACAGCACCTATCAGCGTGTCGGGGTTGAACTTTCCTTTCCTTTGTCACAAACCTTCATTCTCTCACCTGCTTTTTACTACACCGACAAAAATGCCGATGGCAGTGCGCAGAGCTCAGCAGAAATCGCCACTCAGTTATCGGTGGTAGCCATGCAAAATCGTCATGAGCTGATTGCGACGGTGCGAAATAGCGAAGCGGAGTACGATGCCGAAAATCCGGTGTTTAATCTCCGTCAGGATTACAAAGCGTTCAGTGTGTTTGCCGTGTACAACTACCACAATCCGTTTGCGCTACAGAATACGCAACTGAACGTGATGGCCGGATATCAGCAGCACGAGTCGGACATCGATTTTTACGACAGTGAGAACACTTTTATCTCAACGGGTATCAGTTACACCTTCTAGCACCTAAGGAAAACAAACATGTTTAAGTCAGCGAAAATTATCCTCATGCTTGGCGTAATGGCACTCGTCTCGGGATGTGATGTCGATGATGTAACCGATGCCGATAAACTGAGCAAACCGACCGTCAATGCCGGATCAGATCAGCTGTTAAAATTGCCTCTCAACAGCATTACCCTTGCAGGCTCAGCCAAATCGTTTCTCTCGGCTTATAAAATCAAGACCACCAGTTGGAGCCAAATTGCCGGACCACAGCAACTGGCGCTGCTCAACGCCGACAAGCTAACCGCCACCGCGCTCTACCCAACCACCGCTGGCACGTATATTTTTCAGCTTTACGCCAAAGACACTGGCGGACGGAGCAATACCGATCAAGTGAAAATCATTATTGAGCCCGCCACACAAGCAAGTGCGATTCGTCGCATGCAAAGCAACATGGTATCAAATGAAATCGCCGCCGTTTCATGGCAGTACGGCGCCCAGAACCAAGGCGTGCTGGTATTCGGGTCGCTCGGAAACATTGATCTAAGCGAGCTCAAACAACAGCTCAATCTTGCCATCGAGGAACTCAACAGTGCAGCCGAGCTTTCACTCGATTTCTCGCAAAGCACCGGCGGAGATGTGCAAACTGCGCTACAAATCATCGAAACGCTGTCACAGCAAGACTTGCCAGTTTGTCTACAGGATAAGTGCTCTCAGTTGTATGCGGGATACTTGAGCGAGCGAGCTTTCTCTCTTAACCCTCACTGCAACAGCGTCCCAATGTGCGTTGCTGGGCTACTGCAAGAGCGCAGAGATTAAAGTGGTAAAAAACACTTGTTATAAAAAAACCGCGCCTTGGCGCGGTTTTTTACACAGAACTGGGCTAAAAAAGCTTGTGCCGCCCGAGGAGCGAATGAGACAAGGTTGTGCCATCCACCAACTCAAGCTCACCGCCAACAGGCACCCCGTGGGCAATACGGCTGGCGGTCACTTGATGCTCGCGGCATAACTCTGCAATGTAATGCGCAGTGGCCTCGCCTTCAACCGTTGGGTTAGTCGCCAAAATCACTTCCGTGATGTCACCACGACGCAGACGATAATCCAGCACATCCAAGCCAATATCACTCGGGCCGATGCCATCTAAAGGCGATAGATGCCCCATCAGCACAAAGTAGCGGCCAGAAAACTGCCCAGTGGCTTCTACGGCGGCGATATCTGCCGGGCTTTCCACCACGCACAATAAGCCGTTTTCCTGACGTTTTGGATTGGTGCAGATGTTACACACTTCCTCTTCAGTAAAGGTTCGGCATTCGTTGCAGTGGCCGATTTCGGTCATCGCATGATTAAGGGCGTCTGCAAGCTGCAATCCGCCTTTTCTGTCTCTCTGTAACAAATGAAAGGCCATACGCTGCGCCGACTTGGGGCCAACCCCAGGCAGGCAGCGTAAGGCCTCCATCAATTGTTCCAGCATATGACTGGTACGCATTGGCTAACCTTGTCGATTAGAAAGGCATTTTCATGCCAGGTGGTAGTTGCATACCGCCAGTGATGCTTGCCATTTTCTCTTTTTGCGTCTCTTCAACACGGCGCGCCGCATCATTGAACGCAGCGGCGATCAAATCTTCCAGCATCTCTTTGTCGTCTTCCATCAAGCTTTCGTCGATGTCAACGCGGCGCACGCTGTGGCTACCTGTGATGGTGATTTTAACCAGGCCTGCGCCTGATTCACCCACCACTTCCATATTCGCGATTTCTTCTTGAAGCTTTTGCATGCGCTCTTGCATTTGCTGGGCCTGCTTCATTAGGTTGCCCATACCGCCTTTACCAAACATGTTTATCTCTCTGGTTGAATGAGGTGTTCACAATGGATGGGGTCGAGAAAGCGATATTTCAACCCCGGGAATATTTTAGACAGGTCGAACGCTGTCTCTGTCCAGCTCCGCGCTAAATCGGCGCAAAATAAACTGCACGTTAGGATCTTCTTCTAGGCTGGTAAAAGCCTGCTGTAATTTCTGCTGATAGAGACGCTCACGCAGCTCCAAAGGTGTTTCACCTTGCTCGCCAATCTCGACCGAAAGATGGCACTCTTCTCCCAGCACTCGATTGAGTGCGTGCAGCAACTCGTTTTGCGCCTTGTCGGTGTTCAAGTGTTGCTGATGCGGCCGCAGCGTCAAAGCGATAGTCGAGCCTTCTTTTTGGTAGACGGAATTGAGAGCAAGTTGCTCAACCAGTTTTGCCGTCTCCAATCGAGCAATAAGTCGCGCCCATTCACTTTGTTCAAGGGATTGCGCAATCAGCTTTTCCGCCATCTCTGGCGTTTTTTCATGCTCAAGAGCGCGTTTGATTTCACTTGGCGTCAGCTCTTTCTGTTTTGGTTGCTGCGGTGTGAGGGTTGGACGCCACTGATAGGGCTCGTTGTCCGCCTCTACCACCGTTTCTATGGCCGCAGCTTTGCTTGGCGACATCGACATCGTGCCGGCGTTTTTCTGCGCGACGCGATCTAACACCGACTCTTTACTCGCCGATGTCGCGTTAGGCTTTTTTGCCCCACCACTTTGTTGTAAGCCTTTGCGCTGCGACCTCAGCTGATGGCGCAGCCCTGTGGCAGGAGTTGGCGCTGGAGATTCAGCAGGCGTTGGCATTTCCTGCACGTCGGGGTGATAAGGCGACTCATAGTGCTCTGGCGGCCTATCATCCGTAACGTCATCCATATAGTGCGCCGGCACATCATACTGCGCTGGCGGCGGTTGCATCGGCGGTGCAGACGCTAAATAGCGTGATGGCTCAGGTTGCACATTGGGCTGACCACCGGTTACCTGTGCATTTTGGCTGGCTGGTGCGCTGGTCGATGCAGGTGCTTGAGCTTGCTCTACAGGCGCTGGAGCGGGCGAAGAAACTGGTGTGCTCTCGCTTGAAACCAGATTTATCTGCGCCGCTGTTGCCGGGCGAAATGCCATCATACGCAACACAATCATTTCCATACAGATACGGCCGTTTGGCGCAAGCGGCAAGTCTTGCCGCCCTTTCAAGCTAATTTGATAAAAAAGCTGCACGTCTTGCGGCGACAAACTGCGGCTCAATAGCTCAATTTTTTCCGCATCGGGCTGGCTTTTATCGAGCGTAGACGGTAATAGCTGATACATACCGACACGGTGCAACTGCGTCGCTAACTGCTGAAGTAGGCCGTCCCACTCAACGCCGTTTTGCGCCAGATACGCCACTTTTTCCATCGCGACTTGCGGCTGCTTGCTGCTGATGGCTTCCAGCAGATGAATGGCTTGGTCAGTATCGATGGTGCCGAGCATATGGCTGACAACGTCAGTGAGGATGTTGCCATTACCGAGCGCAATCGCTTGATCAGTTAAGCTCAGCGCATCACGCATACTGCCATCGGCAGCATGGGAAATCATGCCAAGTGCACGCGCTTCTGCCGTTACTTGCTCTTTGGCAAGGATCACATCCAACTGTTGGTGAATTGCATCAACGCTGATCGGTTTGAGGTGAAACTGCAAACAACGCGACAAAATCGTCACGGGCAGTTTTTGTGGATCGGTAGTTGCGAGTAAGAACTTCACATACTCCGGCGGCTCTTCCAGCGTTTTTAACAGCGCATTGAAGGAGTGACGCGAGAGCATGTGAACTTCGTCGATAAGATAGACTTTGAATCGACCCCGTGCTGGCTTGTATTGCACGTTATCCAGCAGTTCACGAGTGTCTTCCACTTTAGTACGAGAAGCGGCATCAATCTCCAGCAGATCGACAAAACGGCCTTGGTCAATCTCCTGACAAGTCGCACACTGGCCGCAAGGCTGTGAGGTAATGCCCGTTTCACAGTTCAATCCTTTGGCAAACAGTCGGCCAATCGTGGTTTTACCTACCCCGCGAGTCCCGCTAAAAAGGTAAGCGTGATGCAGACGATTGTGGGCAAGTGCATTTTCCAATGCGGTCAAAACATGACTCTGCCCAACCACTTCCTTGAACTGACGCGGACGCCACTTTCGCGCTAAAGCTAAATAACTCATTGACTTAATTAGTGTCCTTCGAATTCACAGATGCTGTAAACGTTAAGACCTAGACCTTCTAGACGTTTATCACCACCAATCTCTGGCAGGTTGATAACAAAAGCAGCGTGTTCGACCACACCACCTAGTTGGCGGATAAGTTTCGTCGTTGCTTCAATGGTACCGCCAGTAGCCAGAAGGTCATCAACCACCAAAACTTTATCACCTGCGCTGATCGCATCAACGTGAATTTCCAGCGTATCAACGCCATACTCGAGCTCGTAGGATTGAGCCAGTGTCGCGCGCGGCAGTTTACCTGGCTTACGCACAGGGACAAAACCGACGCCCAGTTGCAACGCAAGTGGCGCACCAAACAGGAAACCACGCGCTTCAGTGCCGACCACTTTGGTAAAGCCCATCTCTTTATATTTGTCGACCAGCAGTTGAATGGTCGCTTGGTAGGCCGCGGCGTCTTCCAGCAGACTGGTCACGTCGCGAAAGAGAATCCCCGGTTTTGGGTAGTCCTGAATGCTTTTTATACTGGCTTTGATCTGTGAAATTGTGTTGGTAGTCATAATATCGATTTACTTAAGATTGGCTCACCGCCCTCTATTGTTATCACGCTATTATGAGGGCAAGGAACGGGTGGTTCTTGTCGTTATAGGGCTGACATCGAAAGTCCATAACGCTAAAAAAACAAACGCCCACTCGAAGAGCGGGCACACTTTTCTTCCCAATTCTAGTCACTTTCCCTGCACTCATCAACCGAACCAATCACAGGGAGACGTACAAAAATGCTAAGCAAAACGATTAACCCGCACATCAGCGCAATTTTCAGCCAGAGAAACGGGGCGAACCAAATGGACAAAGCAAAACTGATAAGGATAAATAGCGCACCACGTTTTTTCACCTGTGGAGTCACAGCTCGGTGTTGCTGCCAGTTGGTCAATATCGGGCCAAACGTTTTGTGGCTATGTAACCAATGATGGAATCGTGGACTAGAACGCAGAAAACAAGCGCTGGCTAGCAAGATAAACGGAGTAGTAGGTAAAAGCGGTAAAACAATACCGGCAATGCCTAAGCATAAACTGAGCCCACCAACGATATTAAGCAGAAAACGGCGAATACGAATGATGGACTCCAGTATTTAAAAACCAGCGTAACCGTTAAAAACACGTAGCCAGGTTAAGGTTGCAGGTAGGGTTGGAATTAAAAGCACCGCGATAAAACCAAGGAAATAAAAAAGGTTGTACGGTTCTTTGAAGTCTTCGTTTGCCATGATGTCACTACTCTTCACTAGATAACTTTACTTTTGCTCACTGGTTAACCCGCGGTTACCAAAGTGGCTTATTATTGTTGCTCGGCAACTATACAGCAAAGGCAGCCAACCAAACACCGAAGAAAAGTAAGGTTAAACGACAAACGTGACTGACACCATCACGTTTGTCATTCTGATAAAGAGTTAGTTTTTGCGCATCATCGTCAGACTAAAACTGGATGTTCCCAAACAGCCCAAAGTCAACTGGCCTGCGCTGTGAATTGCCAAGTCCCGAGTAACGAAGTTAGCTAAGCAGCCATGACCTAGCTTCTTACCTGCCGAAATATGCTGTTTGCTGTATCCGTTTGACCACACGCTATCTAGCCCAGCAGGAAGCAAAGAAACCGTCCCGTCGGTGAGATCGGCAATACCAAACAGAGCATTGATAGGTTCGGCGCACTCAGAATAGCGAATGCCTTTTTCAAGAACATCAGCGATGTCTTTCAGATCGGCGTTAAAGCTTTTCAGATGGCGCAGGTAGTCGTCAAACAGAGCACGTATTAGCAAGGTACTGGCAGCACCGCCCTGCTCTACCGAGGATGAATCGACCAAGTAAAACGCAAACTGTCCGCTCATCAGCCAACGATAGTCGAAAATGAGCGGCATCATGTCGGCAGATTGCAACAGCTTATAAGAACATTTCCAATCACCCAACGAGGTGTCTCTCTCCGGCAACAAAGCATGAAGCAAGTCTTTTGCCGCACTGGGATTGTCTTGCAAGTAGCTCAGGTGCCAATGCAGCTCTTGTTCATCCGGCAGTTGCCCACCGTCATCAACACGAAACCACTGACTGGAAAAATCTCGTTGATCGGCAATATGATGAAAAGAATCTTCCAAGGTATTTTCAATAGCTTGGGCTAGATGGCTATAATTACCAATCGGTTTGGGCAGAAAATCTTTGATGCCATAGCGAAGCGCTTTGGCCACATCCGACATTTCTTCGGTCGCAGACACGACGATCAGAGGCAGTGATGGGTATTCCAAACTCACTTCCTCTACAAATTCAATGCCGTCTAACACTGGCATGGACAGGTCACAAAGGATCACGTCCGGATCGTGCTCACGCAGCAGTTGCAGCGCTTGCAATCCATTTTCCGACTCAACAACCTTGTACCCTAACCCAGCCAAATACGCACTGGTGATACGACGGAAGATGGGATCATCGTCAACGAGCATGATCTGTGTTGACGTTGCTGCTTCCCTTGCCGAGGTCATTGCCGTTTGACTGTGAGTCTTGTACATATGCTTCACCTCACGCACTCAGTCAAAGTAGTTAACGATTTTTTATTATTGTATTGGGTAATTGAACAATGCGATTTCGCTCCCTGCGAACATCCCAATTGCGTTGTTTAAAAGTTAGCTGTTAAAGGCGATTTATACAAATGTTCCACGGTATATCAGCACTTCCTACTAGATATATGGGAAACGCTAAACAGTGCGACATGTTGACATGAAGCAAGCTTTGATTGCAAAGTTAGCGCTAAATTAGGCCTCTTTGGTAAATCGATGTGTCAGGAAATATGAAACTAGATGATCTAAACCTATTTCGATTAGTAGTCGAAAATGGGAGCTATACCGCAACTTCGCGCAAAACCATGATTCCCGTGGCGACCATTACCCGACGCATTCAAGCCCTAGAAGACTCCGTAAATTTACGCCTGCTCAATCGACACGCGCGTAAACTGTCTCTGACTGAGGCGGGGGAGCGCTTCTTCCATGAATGCTCACCGTTACTGCAACGGCTCATGAGCGCAGCGGAAGAGATCACAGATGAATGCCGCGGTGCATCAGGGAAGATCAAAATCTCAACCCCATACAATCTGACCAAACGCATGATGATGCCGATGCTAAACGGCTTCATGCACAAGTACCCCGATATCAATATAGAACTGACGACGGAAAACAATGCTGATCAGCTTGACCCAACCGAATGGGATGTCATTTTTCGCGTCGGCCCACAACGTGACTCCAGCTTGATTGCGCGCAAAATCGGCGAAGTCAAAGACATTTTAGTCGCCAGCCCAGCGTATCTGAGTAACCATCCTGCTCCGACTCATGCGGAAGATCTGCACTACCACTCGCTGTTAAAAGGCCACCCTTTGATGAAATGGTCGCTAAGCAATAGTAAAGGCGAGACGGTGATTAACGTCGACAGAGGACGCTTTCAAGCCAATGCGCTCAATGTAGTACGCAGCGCTTGTTCTGAAGGTTTGGGCATTACTTTGATGCCGGATGTGATGATCCGTGAATACATCGCCAATGGCAGTCTGGTACGTATCCTGCCCGATTGGAGCGCAAACCCACGCGACATTTACATGCTGTATAACCATAAAGATCATCTGCCAGAGAAGGTGCGCCTGTTTATTGATTACGTGATTGTCTACGACCTGCACGAGTACAGGAACTGAAAGCAAAAAACCAGAGCCGCGGCTCTGGTTTTTCATTGTGTACGACGTTGAACGTTACGCTTCTTCGTTGTGCAGCTCTAGGTTGGCTAAGTCCTGCTGAATTTCACGCTGCAATTTCGCATCATCGTTGCGCAGTGAATCAAGAAAATCGAGATACTGCTGGTCAATATCACCCGTCACGTACTCACCATTAAAAACCGAGGTATCGAACTGGGTAATGTCTGGGTTGCCCATACCAACGGCGTCCACCAAATCTTCCAATTTCTGGAAAATCAACGCATCAGCACCGATCAGCTTACAGATGGTTTCGTTGTCGCGTCCGTGCGCAATCAATTCGTTAGCACTTGGCATATCAATGCCATAGACGTTCGGGAAACGCACTTCTGGCGCCGCGGAAACGATGTACACTTTCTTTGCGCCGGAATCACGCGCCATTTCGATAATCTGCTCAGAGGTGGTGCCACGCACGATAGAGTCATCAACCAGCAACACGTTTTTGTCTTTAAACTCAGAACGTATGGCATTGAGCTTGCGGCGTACCGATTTCTTGCGCAGTTGCTGACCTGGCATGATGAAAGTACGGCCGACGTAGCGGTTCTTCACAAAACCTTGGCGGTATGGAATATCAATCGCTTGGGCGATTTGCAGGGCGATGTCGCAAGACGTCTCTGGGATAGGGATCACCACATCGATATCGAGATCGGCATACTCTTCCTTAATGCGCTCGCCAAGTTTTTTACCCATCTCAACGCGTGCACTGTAAACCGAAATCTTATCGATAAAAGAGTCCGGACGGGCAAAGTAAACAAATTCAAAAATACATGGATTGAGTTTCGGGTTATCGGCGCACTGTTTCGAGAACAGTTGTCCATCGAAGGTGACATAAATTGCTTCACCCGGAGCCACATCACGCAGGAAGTCAAAACCCACCGCATCAAGCGCAACCGATTCAGAAGCCACCATGTATTCCGTCTGGCCGTTTTCTTCACGCTTACCCAAGCAAAGTGGGCGAATGCCATGCGGGTCACGAAAAGCCACCATTCCGTGGCCAATAATCATCGCCGTCACCGCATAAGCACCGCGAATAGTACGATGAACATTGGTGATGGCGCGGAAAACATCTTCTGCCGTCACATTGCCTTTGACGGTATCAATTTCGTGTGCCAGCACATTGAGCAGAACTTCCGAATCCGAGGTGGTGTTGATGTGGCGACGGTCTTTTTCAAACAGTTTTTGACGAACTTCATGCGCATTAGTCAAATTGCCATTGTGCGCCAAACAAATGCCAAAAGGCGAATTAACGTAAAATGGCTGAGCTTCCGAGGCACTAGAACTGCCTGCTGTCGGATAACGTACATGGCCGATACCAACGTTTCCTTGTAGACGCTGCATGTGTTTTGCTTCAAAAACATCTTTCACCAGGCCGTTTGCTTTACGCAGACGAAAACGATTGCTTTCTATGGTACAAATACCAGCGGCATCTTGGCCACGATGCTGTAACACTGTTAACGCGTCATAAATTGACTGGTTTACAGGGGTTGTGCCCACGATTCCAACAATACCACACATGTCCTAATCCTCGATTTGCGACAGTTGCTGGCACTATTTGAGAGTGCCAGACAAAAAACTTGATGTTGCTTGTAAATGCTCGAAGAAGGGAGCGATGATGCGGCTGAATTCGGGAACCAACTGCGAACTCTTCCACCACTCCGAGCTTGGGAATGCAGTAAACGCATCCATAAAAAACAGCACTGCAGAGACGATCAGCACTCCACGTAAACCACCAAACACCACACCGAGAATCCGGTCGGTACCTGACAGCCCTGTTTTTTGTACCAGTTGAGCAATCACATAATTGACGACTGCACCAACGACTAAGGTCGCGACAAACAGTGCCGCTATCGCAGCTCCGTTGCGAAACATGTCGTCTTCGATGTTGGTAAAATACACCGCAAGTTTGGTGTAGTAGTTACTGGAGATAAAAAAGGCTCCAAACCAAATCACCAACGACAATGCCTCTTTGGCAAAACCGCGAACTAAACTGATCAGAGCTGAAAATCCGATCACCCCTAAAATGACAAAATCTAACCAATTCATTTTTTCTTCATCTTAAGTTGGCGCGCATTTTAACAGAAAAAATGCTGACGCAAACGTTTTCTTATGGGTTTAATGGTCTAAATTTGAGCAACTGACCTTTCGAACCGGTAATTTTTTCCAATTCTAGGATCTGTCGCTCCAGTTTACTTTTTGAAACATCTGGACCGATGACAACGCGGGTAAAACCGTTTTCTTGGATGGTGTGCGCTTGATAACCACGCTTTTGCAGATCCTTCACCATGTTCTGAGCATTTTCGGCATTACGCAGCGCCATCAATTGAATAATCCAGCCGGAGTCCTGATAGCTGTTTTTCTCTTCAACCAGTTGAACGGCAACGGCGACTTCCTCTTTGCTCGGCTTATCTTTACTCGCAGAGCCATCCTTTGACGCCACCGTGGTCACAACAGGTGACTCCGGCAGGGCCATGGTGTCTTCGACAGGTTCAAGGATCTCAAAGTTTTCCACTTCGCTGTCGAGCTCTGGCTTAATCGGGATAGTGGCAAACTCTTCTCGGTAGTGCAGTTTTTCTCCATCCAACACATCCGGTAGAATAATCACCCCAATCGCCACCAAAATGATGGTTCCGACCAGCCGACTTTGAAACTTACTTGCCATTTAATTACCTTTTTGTTGCCAATACTCCAGCACTTCACCAACGGTATGAAACGAGCCCACCACCAACACCATCTCTTCGCTGCTGACGTCATTCATTGCTTGCTCAAACGCGGCGACAGGCGTCTCATACCCCACGGTTTCAGGCGGCAAATAGCCTAGCAGCTCGCTAGCGTTGGCCGCTCTTGGTCCGGTCAATGAAGCGGGATACCAATGCGTAGCGACGGGAGAAAGCGCGGCTAGCGTTGCGCGGATGTCTTTGTCATGCAGCATCGCAACCACCACGCGGATAGTTTTATCAGGATAGTTCAACTGTAACTGGCGAGTTAGGTATTGCGCTGAGTGTGGATTGTGCGCCACATCCATGAGCACCAACGGCGCTTGCTGCAACACTTGCATTCGTCCAGCTAAACGCGCATTTTTCAGGCCGTTGACAATATTGACATCACTGATCTCTAAATTAGAGACCCCAAGTGCCATCAAGGCCGTTGCGGCATTGGGCAAAGGCAACCCAGGAACAGGGAGATCATCTAACGCAAACGCGCCATGTTGCCAGTTCCAACGTTCACCGTGCTGCTGATAATCAAATTGGATACCAACCTGATAGAGCTCAGCGCCAATGTCGTCAGCGTGAGCTGCGACGGTGGCTGGCGGAGTCGGTTGACCGCAGATCGCAGGTTTGCCGCTGCGGAAAATACCTGCTTTTTCATAGCCGATCACCGCAATGTCATCGCCTAACCAATCAACGTGATCCAAAGCCAAACTGGTGATAACGCACACGTCGTGATCCACCACATTAGTGGCATCGAGGCGGCCACCGAGGCCCACTTCGAGGAGTACCACATCCACTTGCTCGGTTTGAAATAGTCTCAGCGCCGCTAAGGTGCCGAATTCGAAAAAACTCAGGCTTATCTCACCACGCTGTTTTTCAATAAAGTCAAACGCTGCGCAGTGTTTATCGTCAGCGAGATCCACGCCATTAACGCGCACGCGCTCGTTGTAGCGAATCAGGTGGGGTGAGCTATACACGCCTACGGAATACCCAGCATCTAACAGGATCGCTTCCATTAATGCACAGGTTGAACCCTTGCCGTTGGTTCCCGCAACAGTAATCACCGTTGGGGCTGGTTTGGTGAGTTGAGCCTTAGTCGCAACCGCTTGAACGCGATCGAGACCAAGGTCAATTGCTGAAGTATGAATATTTGCTAAATAATCAAGCCACACCGCCATTGGGGATGTGGCTTGAGGAACTGGGTTTTGCTTCATCTAACGTTAACCATCAAAGACTTGGTTGTTTGTTAGCAGCTACTTTACCCTTTTTCGTCCGCTTCTGGTACAGAATATGCGGCTTCATTTGGTGCATCGTGCACAGAAACCACCAGCGGCGACTTATGATTGGTCATTTTCGCAATCAAACCACCAACGCGCTGACGCATTTCACGGCGGTCAACAATCATATCGATAGCGCCATGCTCAAGCAGGAACTCACTGCGTTGGAAGCCTGCTGGCAAGTCTTCGCGCACGGTTTGTTCGATCACGCGACGGCCAGCAAAGCCGATCAGCGCTTTGGGCTCACCGATGTTGATATCACCCAGCATGGCCAAACTTGCCGATACCCCACCCATGGTTGGGTCCGTCATGACCGAGATAAACGGCAACCCTTTGGCCGATAGGCGTTCAAGTGCCGCACTGGTTTTCGCCATCTGCATCAAAGACATCAACGCCTCTTGCATACGCGCACCGCCACTGGCCGAGAAACAAACCAGTGCGCAGTTGTTTTCCATTGCTGCTTCAACTGCACGTACAAAACGAGCGCCAACAACAGAACCCATTGAACCGCCCATAAAGGAGAATTCAAACGCACAAGCGACCACTGGGATGCCCAATAGCTCGCCTTTCATCGCCACCAACGCATCTTTCTCGCCGCTGCTCTTCTGCGCCGCCGCGATACGCTCTTTGTAACGCTTAGAATCTTTAAACTTCAGTTTATCTTGTGGTTCCAGCTCTGTGCCTAGCTCCACTCGTTCACCCTCATCCAGAAACGTTTCCAGACGACGACGTGCTTTCATACGCATGTGATGATTACACTTGGGGCAAACTTCAAGATTACGTTCTAGCTCTGCATGGTACAGAACTTGTTCACATGACGTACATTTGGTCCAGACACCTTCTGGAATCGATGCTTTACGTGAACTTACAATGTTGCTTTTCTCTAAAATCTTTTCAAGCCAACTCATGGAAGACCTTTTCTATCAACGCTCCCGCTCCATAGCGAAAGACAAAAATTCGGAATTACGCGTGGGGATTAAACCACATATAAAGACAACTGTAGATAAAAAACTGGTTGTACCTATTTTTCTACAACATGTTACCTGCTAAACGACTCATTTTTTGAATGCGAGTCTCACTATAAGTTCAAATTATCTGGCAAAAATAGCGGACCGATCGGCTCGCGAGGCAGTTCAAATGCCTGTGGATAATCAACATCCACCAGATATAAGCCTTCAGCTTTAGCCGTCGGGCCCGCAAGTTTGCGATCTTTGGCTTCGAGCAGCCATTGAATCCACTCGGGCGATTGCTCGCCACGCCCGACCATGATTAGGCTGCCGGTAATGTTGCGCACCATATGGTGGACAAATGCATTCGCTTTGATATCAATCACGATGTAGTGCCCATGGCGCGTAACATTTAAGTGCATTAAGTTACGAAACGGACTATGCGATTGGCAATGCACTGCTCGAAACGAGGTAAAGTCGTTCTCACCGAGCAGATATTGCCCAGCCAAATGCATTTTTTTCTCATCAAGTTCACCATGATAGTGGCTGACACCACGCCCAAGAATAGCAGGTCGCAATGCATGGTTATAAATGATGTAGCGATAGCGCCGCGCAGTGGCAGAAAAACGGGCATGAAATTCATCAGGTACTTCTTTCGCCCAGCGTACTGCAATATCTCCCGGCAGATTCGCATTGGTTCCCATCATCCAAGCAACCATCTTGCGGCTTACATCGGTATCAAAGTGCACAACTTGTCCAGTACCGTGGACACCTGCATCGGTGCGCCCAGCACATTGAACTTCAACAGGATGGTTCGCGACCTTGGAAAGCGCACTTTCGAGCTTTTCCTGTACGCTCTTTACTTCTCGCTGTCTCTGCCAGCCAAAGTAGTCACTGCCGTTGTATTCGATGCCTAATGCAATTCTCATGTTAACCTTCGATTTGATTCTGGGGCGGGAAGTATAAACGCTTGGCAAGAGAATTTCTAACCGTGAAAAGCAAGGGCAGCCTGCGCTGCCCTTACTTCAGCCGGTTAACGGCCGTTAATTTTGTCGATGAGTTGTTTCGCTTCACGACGTACCGCATCATCGCCGTACACTATCGCTTCTTCGAGTAACTTAACCGCACCACTCTCATCGTTCATTTCGATGTAGATCTTGGCCAAATCGAGTTTACCCGCCGCTTCCGCATTCTCATCCACATCAATGTCGCTGATATCGCCAATCACGTCCGGAAACTCATCTAACCCCACATCCAGCTTGAGATCCGGGTCATCTAACTCAACCTCATCACCATCCACTTGGGCCATTAACTCATCGATGGTCATAAATTGATGGCGTTTTGGATCAAAATCATCCTGCTCAGCCCAGTTTTCGTCGTCAATCGTCGGCTGTTGCAGTGCTTCTTCAGAGCCCCAGATTTCTCGTTCATCTTCTGGCATCTCTTCTGTAGCGCCAAGCGTCGGCTCCTCTGGCAGCTTAAAGCCATCCCAGTCTTCACCAACGGCCAGCATTGCTTCAAGATCCATTCCCGCACTGGCAACCGTATCGCCATCGAGCTCACCTGCGAAGAAGTCATCCTCAAACGGCTCTTCAGAAAGCAAGTTAGCCATAGCGGCTTCATCAAACTGCTGCTGCAGCACTTCCTCTTCGGCGAGATTAAAATCCGCCTCCTGAGCAAATACATCATATAACGCATCTTGCTCTTCGTAAGAGGAAGCGCTGCCGTTGCCGTGGGCTGCCTGACCAAGCGGCATGTCACCCTCGCTTGCAAACGAAGGCAGTTCGAGATCATTAAACGGGAAATCTTGTTCATCCTGCTCAGACGGCTCCAGCTCTTCACCGAGTTCACTCGCAACCGAGCTAATTGCGTCTTCTTCGCCAAACTCAGGCAAATCGAGATCATCAATGACGAAATCGTCATCTTCTGGCTCAGGTAAATCGTCAAGCTCAAAGGACGGTTCGTCCGCTACCGCCTCAAGCGCTTCTTCTTCACCAAACTGTGGCAGTTCGATCTCTTCTGCATCTTCGCTTGGCAAATTCTCGGTGTCTAACGACGGCTCTGTTTCGATCTGGGCTAGGACGTCTTCTTCGTCGAGCTCTGGCAAATCAAGATCATCGAGCTCCAGTGCCTCTTCTTCACCAAACTCAGGCAGGTCTAAATCGTCCAGCTCCAGCGCTTGGTCTTCGATGAGCTCAGGCTCCGCCTCTGGCTCTTCAGCCATCGCCGCCAGCGCGTCTTCTTCACCGAACTCAGGCAGGTCTAGATCGTCAAGCTCTAGCGCTTGGTCTTCGATGACTTCAGACTCCGCCTCTGGCTCTTCAGCCATCGCCGCCAGTGCGTCTTCTTCGCCAAACTCGGGCAGGTCTAGTTCGTCCAGCTCTAGCGCTTCATCTTCGATGAGCTCAGACTCCGCCTCTGGCTCTTCAGCCATCGCCGCCAGCGCGTCTTCTTCACCAAACTCAGGCAGGTCTAGATCGTCCAGCTCCAGCGCTTGATCTTCGATGAGCTCAGACTGCGCCTCTGGCTCTTCAGCCATCGCTGCCAGTGCGTCTTCTTCGCCAAACTCGGGCAGGTCTAAATCGTCCAGCTCCAGCGTTTCATCTTCAATGAGATCAGACTGCGCCTCTGGCTCTTCAGCCATCGCCGCCAGAGCGTCTTCTTCACCAAACTCGGGCAGGTCTAGATCGTCTAGCTCCAGCGCTTGGTCTTCGATGAGATCAGACTCCGCCTCTGGTTCTTCAGCCATCGCCGCCAGCGCGTCTTCTTCACCGAACTCGGACAGCTCTAAATCGTCTAGCTCCAGCGCTTGCTCTTCGATGAGCTCAGACTGCGCCTCTGGCTCTTCAGCCTCACCAAACTCGTTTAACTCAAGTTCGTTCAGCCCAATCGCATCAGTGCCTAATGAAGCTTCTGACTCTTGCTCAGCTTCGTTCTCACTGGCTGTACGTGCATCTTCTTCATCAAATTCTGGTAAATCCGCATCATCCAGCACTTCATCATCGTGCGAGGCGGGAGCAAGAGCTTCCTCGTCTTGAAGCGCTGCACTCTCTTCATTAGCGAAAGCGTCTTCATCAGCGAAAGCGGCTAGCGATTCCTCTTGCTGCCTTGGCATCTCAGGCTCAATTTGCCCAAAGCCGTCTAACTCGCTTTCAGCATCGGCCCAATCTTCTTCCTGCGGCGTACCAAACTCATTGGCAACCGTATTGGGTGTTGGCGTAAATTGAGGGGCTTCATCCGCAGCAGGTTGCTCTTCTTGTACCTTGCTATCTGACGGTATCTGCTCAGGATCGCTCGATGGCTCAGCCTGCAAAGCCTCATCTAATGTGTTATCGACTGAAACGTTTTCGTCCGCTTGAGTAAGTTCTTCGTCAGTATCCGCGCTCAACTCTTCATCAATCTGAGCATCTTGTGCTTCTTCATCACTAGGTTGCGCGTCAAAAGCAGGCTCTTCATCCGCTTCTGCTAACGACTCAGGTTGCTCAACGTCGTCAATCGCGGCTTGTAGCCAATCTTCGTCGAGCTCGTCATCAAGCAGTTCAGACTCTTGCTGCGAGGCCGCTTCTTCCGTCAACTCATCAGAGGGATCAGATGCTGGCAGTTCTTCTACTGGCTCCTCAGATGCAACGCGTGGCTGCTCGACTTCATCGATTGCCGCTTGTAACCAATCGTCATCGTCGTCAGACTCTGGGTCTTCTTGCCATTTGTCGTCTTCTGTCAGCCTCTCTTGATCAGGCTCTGGTGAGAGTTGCTCGAAAAGCGCCTCTTGCTCAAATTCATCCGCAAGGTCTTGTTCGGGCTCATGTTGATCGCTGTGCGGCGTTTCGTCGCGACTTGGGCTTTCTTCAACTTCGTCACTCTCCCAAGCCTGCTCATCACCATCCGTCACTTCATCGAATGACACCTCATCAGGCAGCACATCCAAAAGCGGGTCCATCAGCGGAGCAACATCCGCCAAGTCGTCAATAAAATCTTGGCTATTGAACTCTTTGTCTAACGACGCAATATCATCGGTATTCGTTTCATCTGGCGAGATTTGCTCCAATCCTTCATCGGACAAATCCGCCTCTGGAATAATTTGTGGCTCTTGTTGCGACTCTTGTGTCAAGGCTTGCTGGCGCTCTTCTTCGACAGCTTCTTGCTTGTCAACGCTCAGTTCAACCACCTCATCCGACGCGTCCAAAGCCGCTTCGAGCTCTTGGGCAAAATCGAACTCACTTTCGTCCGACTCAGACATTAGGTCATTGTCAGGCTGCGTTTCATCCAAGCCGATCAGCTCATCAAAAATCGCTTCATCGGAATCCTCTACACTCTCTTCAGGTGATGAAGACTGTGCTTCATCATCAAGCAGAGATGTATCACTTGCCTCATCCAGCTCCGCGTCAAGTAGCTCATCGAGCAAATCGATACTGTTTTCATCCAGCTCAGGAACCGGATCAACTTCACCAAAAGAAGCCAATTCATCAAGTTCACTCAGCGGGTCAAATTCGTCCTCTTCACTCTCTTCTGCAAGATCGAGCATTTCATCCAATAGCTCGGTGCCATCTGGCTCAAAGCTCGTTTGTGTCTCGTCAAGGCCAGCAAGTTGCTCTAGCTCATCCAACGCATCGAAACTGCTGTTATCCTCTTCCAGCATTTCATCTAGCAGTGCGGTAGAGGCGTCATCGTCATCGCTTTCACTAAGGCCAGACAACGCCTCTAGTTCGTCAAAAACATCGTCCGCCGATGCTGTTTCTTTCTTTTCCTCAAACTGAGCAAAGAGGTTTTCGACATCTTCATCAGACGCCATTCCAGCAGCAAAAGCATCCTCTGGCAGCTTGGTGGCACTCGGCACTTCGTCTTCAGCGGCTGGCTCCAGATCAAGATCGAACTCATCGCTATCATCTTCCTCATCCATGCTGGCAAACAAGTCATCCAGCATGGATTGATCGAGGGCTGCATCGCCGAGCTCTTCACTTGGCTCATCCGCCGCCAGCAACTCAGCAAAGTCATCTTCCGACATGGCCAAATTATCATCGGAGAGATCGAAACTATCACTTTCTTCGTCGTCGGTGATTTCGAGATCGGGCAAAGCGTCATCCAAGGCGCGTTCCATCTCTTGTAAGCCCAGTGCTTTATCAGAACCTTTGACACTGATGCCATTGGCTGAAGGTTCAAACTCATCGAAATCGGTATCGAGGTCGCCATCTTCACCAATGCTGGCAAACGGATCTTCGCCATCCTCCCCTTCCAGATTGAAGTCGAGCTCGTCGTCATCCAGATTGCCAAAAACATCGTCTTCGTTATCTGTGGCATCATCAAACAGTTTATCGGCATCCCCTTCGGTCTCACTGAAGAGATCATCATCGAGATCCAGCTCATCAGAAAGCTCGTCTAGCTCATCAGCGGCAACGGGCGGTGGTGTCAGTGGTGCTTGCTTGCTTTCGACTTCCGGTTCTGGTGCCGATTCTTTACGACGACCAAGCAACATGACGATCAGTAAGCCGATGAGCGCCCCCGGAATCAAGGCCGCCGCCGCAACCAACCAACCGTTTGACAAGAAGTTATCCAGCGCAGAAGGCTGTTTCTTTTGCTGCTCTGCCAGTTTTTCACGCTCTTCCGCTAGCAGTTTTTCCACCTCTGAACGGATGCGGTTTTCATCACCAAGTTCCGACTTAAGACCATCCACTTCCGATTGCACTTGGGCTAGCATCAAGCGTAAGTTGTGATTTTTCTCTTCTAACGCGGTCAACTCGCTTTCTGAGCTTTCAAGCTGCTTTTCCAGTGTTTTAACTTGCGGCGACTCGGTCTGTGTGACGACCGGTGTTTGCGGCTGGATAGCTTCTGGCGAGGCAGGTGTCACTGGTACGCTTTGCGGCGCAACCGTTGGACGCACTGGCGCTGGCTGCACTGTCACAGGCGCACGTAGTTTGTCCTGATGCGCCTTCATGATGGTAACGGCTTGTTCTGTGGTCGCACTTCGTACTTGTTCTAAAGACGGGATACGCAGATTACTGCCAGGAATCAAACTGTGGATATTTTGGTTTTCAAACGCCTGCGGATTTAAACGGTAGATGGCTAAAAGGGTTTGCTGTACCGAGACGTTGTTGGCAGGTCTTAGTCTGCTGGCCACAGACCAGAGCGTTTCGTTCTCTGCCGTTGGACCGTAAAATGTCGAAGGTTGGTTGCTGCTTGGCAGGGGGGCATTAGCGCGCTCAACCTGCTCGGAAAAACTGGGCGATGATTGCACTTCCCCAGTCGGACCTACCAGTCGAATGCCGTCCGCTTGGGATACTGATGTCGGTAGCGCGGTCATTAGCAGCAAAGGGGCTAACAGGCGCTGGAAAATTTGACGCATAGAAGGCTCAGCTATGTGCTTTGGAATTATTTAAAATCATGATCTGTTAAATATATCGGATAACCATGGCAAAACTATAGGGAATAAGCCAAAAAATGTGGGGCTCACATGATATTCGTACTAATCTCACACAATTTTTTTTAAATCGAACAAAAAAGCCTCGCACGAGACGAGGCTTTATCATTATTGGGACAACGATTAGTAGTAATCGCGAATCAGCAGTTCCGCAATTTGCACGGCGTTGGTCGCCGCCCCTTTGCGTACGTTATCTGCCACGATCCACAAGTTAACACCACTGTGATGGCTGATGTCGTTGCGAATGCGACCGACCATCACATGATCTTTACCACCAGCATCACGCACTTGGGTAGGGAACTCTTCTCCGTGGAACACTTCTATCCCATCGGTTTGTTCGAGCAATTGGACCACTTCTTCGGCGGCAATTGGTGAACGCGTTTCAATATGCACAGCTTCAGCGTGGCCGTAGAAGACCGGTACCCGCACGCAAGTTGGATTCACCGTAATCGATGCATCATTAAAGATTTTTTGCGTTTCCCACACCATTTTCATCTCTTCTTTGGTGTAGCCGTTATCCATAAATTGGTCGATTTGTGGAATGCAGTTAAAGGCAATTTGCTGAGAGAACTGTTTGTTTTCCGCCGGAATGCCGTTGAGCAACTTCGCCGTTTGGCCAGCTAATTCATCAATACCTGCTTTTCCTGCGCCAGAGACAGATTGGTAAGTGCAGACGTTAATACGTTCAATACCGACCGCATCGTAAATCGGCTTTAGCGCCACCAGCATCTGGATGGTCGAACAGTTTGGGTTAGCAATGATGTTGCGGTTACGAAACTCGCCAATCGCTTCTGGGTTAACTTCTGGCACAACCAGCGGAATATCGTATTCGTAACGGAAGTGCGAGGTGTTATCAATCACCACCACACCGGCTTCTGCGGCAATTGGCGCCCACTTGGCCGACAAATCGCCACCTGCAGAGAACAAGCCAATGTGGGCTTGTGACCAGTCAAACTCTTCGACATTTTGTACGTAAATTGTTTTACCGTTGAAACGGTAAGTCTTACCTTCACTGCGTTCGCTGGCGAGCAAGTAAAGCTCTCCAACAGGGAATTTACGCTCTTGCAGCACTTCCAGAATGGTTTCACCGACCGCGCCGGTCGCCCCTAAAATGGCAACATTGTATTGTTGGCTCATTGACTTACCTCAACTTGAAAACCTAATTTTGCCAGTGGCTTTAAACGGCATTGCGCACTGCCCACCAGCGTGATGGCGCTGTATTCCCGACGATCCCAATACTCTTTACGCATCAGATCAAACGCACCCGGTGCGGCGATTTCACGTCGAAACAGCGCGTCATCTTTGCGCACATCGTAGACCAGTTGCGTGAGAGTATGCAGCGTTGCTTCATCCCATTTCCGATCCAGTACCACTTTTGGCACTGGCGCTTTTGGCAACAAATCACTCGCGTGTACGCGCAATTCTTGACCGAGGAACTCACAATAGCTGTTGAAGATCATCGTCGTTCCACGTGCTTTCCCCTCTAAGCCGTAACCGGCAACATGAGGGGTGGCGAATGCTAACAGAGGCAGCAGTTCCATATCAACCTCTGGCTCATACTCGAACACATCCAGCGCCGCGGTAAAACCGTCTTGTTGTTGCAAACGGCGCTTAAGCGCTTGATTATCGACCACAGGACCACGTGCGGCGTTAATCAAAATTTGATCCGCACGCAATGAGTTTAGAATTTCTTCGTTGATCAGATGATGGGTTGGATATTTACCGTCGCGCGTGATTGGCGTGTGTAAGGTGATGACATCGGCTTCTTGCAACAAACGGTCAAGCGAAGTGAACTCCCGTTCATCTCCCGCTTCTTGCTTATAGGGATCGTTAATTAAGACTTTAATACCAATACCAGTCAGGCACTGCTGTAAGTAGCTACCCACTTGCCCGGCACCGATAATCCCCACAGTCTGCTCAAAGACCGAAAAGCCTTGCTGCTGCGCAAGCACCATCATCACACTGAAAACGTATTCAGCGACACCGACCTTGTTACACCCCGGGGCAGCCGTAAAGTAAATGCCCTTTTCTTGCAACAGCGCTTGGTCTACGTGATC
The DNA here is from genome assembly GCF_000764325.1 of Vibrio navarrensis. NCBI lineage: Bacteria > Pseudomonadati > Pseudomonadota > Gammaproteobacteria > Vibrionales > Vibrionaceae > Vibrio > Vibrio navarrensis. Next base: position 420,317 of record NZ_JMCG01000002.1, read on the forward strand.
CATCCCCGCAGTTGCAGTACCGACAAATTTGAGTTTGTTCGCTTTGCTGATTAATTCAGCATTCACTTTCGTCACTGAACGAATCATCAGTGCATCAATATCCACCAAGTCATCGGCAGTTAAACTGCGGCCCGGTTTCAAAATCACTTCACCAAGCTGGCTAAATAGCGCTTTGGCGTAAGGCATGTTTTCATCAACAAGAATTTTCATGGCGGCAAATCCCAGATCCATATTGGAAAGTTGCAGTGATTGTGCCCTTTTTGCTAAAAATCTCAACACATTCACAGGCAAACAAAAAGAAAAAACCCGGCAGTTAGCCGGGTAAAATTCCAGAACAAAAGGATCCCGTCCCGCTCTCCATGGGACAGAGTCTGCGTCTGTTCGATCAGTGACCTGACCAAGCTCTGGAAACAGGTTGCCACACGAGCGTGGCTAATTTCTGGCGTTAGCCTTGGTATTTTTTGATCACCAGCGTCGCGTTAGTCCCACCGAAACCAAAGCTGTTGGACATAACAGTATTGAGTTCCACTTCACGCATTTGCGTAACGATGTCCAGACCTTGCGCGGCTTCATCAAGATTGTCGATATTGATGCTTGGTGCGATAAAGTTGTGGTGCAACATCAAAGTTGAATAGATCGCTTCATGCACACCTGCAGCGCCAAGTGCATGGCCGGTCATAGCTTTAGTCGCTGAAATCGCTGGGCTGCTGGCCGAGAAGATCTCTTGAATAGCGCCAAGCTCTTTGACATCGCCCACTGGCGTTGAAGTACCATGGGTATTGATGTAGTCGATGCGATCCACATCTTGCATCGCCATCTTCATACAACGCACTGCGCCTTCACCGGATGGGGCAACCATGTCGTAACCATCAGAAGTCGCGCCGTAACCGACGATCTCGCCGTAAATTTTCGCGCCACGTGCCAGCGCATGTTCCAGCTCTTCGACAACCAACATGCCGCCGCCACCAGAGATAACGAAGCCATCACGGTCCGCATCGTAAGTACGAGACGCCTTATCTGGCGTTTCGTTGTATTTGGTCGAAAGTGCGCCCATCGCATCGAACATCATGGTCAATGTCCAGTCGAGCTCTTCACCACCACCAGCAAATACAATGTCTTGCTTGCCCATCTGGATAAGCTCTGCTGCGTGGCCGATACAGTGTGCTGAAGTCGCACAGGCTGAACTCATCGAGTAGTTCACGCCACGAATTTTAAACGGCGTCGCCAGACACGCTGAAACCGTAGAAGACATAGTACGCGGCACCATGTAAGGACCAATGCGCTTCACGCCTTTTTCGCGCAGAGTGTCAACCGCAATCGCTTGGTTGAGTGACGATGCGCCACCAGAACCTGCCACGATACCTGTACGATCGTTAGAAACTTGCTCTTCCGTCAGGCCTGCATCCGCAATCGCCTGCTCCATAGAAAGATAAGCATAAGCTGCCGCGTCACCCATAAAGCGCATCTGTTTGCGATCAATATGGTCAGCAGGGTTAATTTTCAGATCACCCCATACTTGGGAACGCAAGCCTTTCTCTTTAAACTGCTCAGACGCAGTAATACCAGATTGACCTGCCTTTAACGACGCCAAAACTTCTTCGACGTTGTTACCGATACTTGAAACAATACCCATACCGGTGATTACGACTCGTTTCATGTGACATTCCTATAATTCAAAATCCGCTAGATAATAACCAAGAAGCTTAACAAAAGTGGTCAGCTTTCCCAGAAATTCGTACAATCCCTGCATCCTAACCGCGCCAAATCACACAATGATAGAAAATTTATGACCACCATTACCAATGCTCAACTGGGTTGGAACGAAGTTGGCACCCCAGTTTCTGACCAATTCGACGATGTCTACTTCTCCAACGTCAATGGCCTTGAAGAAACGCGCTATGTGTTTCTCCAGCAAAACCTTATCCCACAAAGATGGCAGGAATTTGACCAAAGACGTTTCGTGATTGGAGAAACCGGTTTTGGTACTGGGCTGAATTTTCTCGCAGTTTGGCAGTATTTTAGCCAATTTCGCCAAGCCAATCCTGACGCGGCCCTCAAAGAGCTGCACTTTATCAGCTTTGAGAAATACCCACTGAGCAAAGCCGATTTAATCAAAGCCCATCAAGCATGGCCTGAACTGGCGGAGTTTGCCGAAAAACTGCATCGCCACTACCCGATTGCGGTGCCGGAATGTCATCGCATCATTTTAGACGACGGTGCGGTGACACTGGATCTGTGGCTTGGCGACATTAAAGAGTGCATGCCGCTGGTACCGCACGCAGAAAGCGGCCTGATTGATACATGGTTTCTCGATGGGTTTGCGCCGAGCAAAAACCCAGAAATGTGGAATCAAACCTTGTTTAACAACATGGCGAAACTCGCCAAGCAAGATTGCCGTGTGGCGACGTTTACCTCGGCGGGCTTTGTACGTCGTGGCCTTATCGAAGCGGGCTTTGCGATGAAAAAGGTCAAAGGTTTTGGCACCAAACGCGAAATGATTGCGGGCGCCTTGGAAGCAAAGAAACCACACACCAGCCATTTGCCTTGGTTTGAGCGCGTTGGCGCAAGTCAAACGGGCGACATTGCCATCATCGGCGGCGGTATCGCCAGCGCCACACTGGCCAAAGCACTGGTTCAGCGCGGGCAAAAAGTGACTTTATATTGCCAAGAGGCGCAAGCAGCCGAAGGCGCTTCGGGCAATCGCCAAGGTGCCGTCTATCCACTACTTAACGGCTCACACACTGGCGTGTCACGCGTGTTTGCCCCCGCTTTTCTTTTCGCTCGTCAGTTTATTAAACAAGCCGCAGAGCAAATCTGTTTTGACCACGATTGGTGTGGCGTTACTCAACTGATGTGGGATGACAAGAGCAAAAAGAAACTGGCTAACATGCTGGAGGGAAATTTTGACTCGCAGTTGGTAAGCACACTTTCGCCCGAGCAAACCGCACAGACTATCGGTTTGCCAATCGACATGGCGTCAGTGCACTATCCACTTGGCGGTTGGTTATGCCCAGCGCAGCTGACCCAAGGTTTGATTGCACAGTTGCAACAAAACTCGCTCTTCACTGCCCATTTCAACCAACATATTGAGTCGCTAAGCTGGCTTGAAAGTCGTCAGGTTTGGCAACTTGGCAGCCATGCTGAACAATTTGAGCACGCGGTCGTGGTCGTTGCCAATGGTCACCAATTCCAAACCTTTACTCAAACAGCGGAGCTGCCGCTTGGCCAAGTAAAAGGTCAGGTGAGCCACATCCCGACAACTGACGATCTGCGCCAACTCCATTCGGTGCTGTGTTATGACGGTTATCTAACCCCGCACAACCCCGTTAATCAAGAGCACTGTATTGGCGCGAGCTACGATCGCTTACAGCTCGATACTCAATTTGATCCAGTCGCGCAAAAAGAGAATGGCGAAAAGCTGGTCAAGTGCGTTCCCAACCAAGCTTGGCCGCAGCAAGTGGACACCACGGGCAACTCATCACGCCAAGGCATTCGCTGCGTGAGCCGGGATCATCTGCCTTTTGTTGGCAATGTCGGCGATTTACAAGAGATCAAAGCGCAATATCAGGATCTGCAAGGCAAAGAGGATGCGGAGGTCACGCCAATCCACCACTACCCGAATCTCTTTTGTCTGCTCGGGCTTGGTTCACGCGGCCTAAGCTCTGCGCCACTGATGGCTGAGGTGCTGGCATCACAAATCTGCGGCGACCCTATCCCGTTGCCAACGGATGTACTTGAAAGTCTGCACCCAAGCCGTATGTGGGTGCGCAAATTGCGTAAAGGCAAAGCTATTACTGAGCTTTAATTACTTAGCTTTAAATACAAAAATGCCTCGTTTCTCATGAGGCATTTTTTCTAGGCTATGAGATTTCTGGGCGATCAGCGCAGCGCTTGTACCGCTTGCTTGACTTTATCTGCCCACTCCGCGCTTTTGAACTCGCCGGTGCTGACATCAAAGTTGTCGTAAAAATTGGGCACGGAAAGCGAGGCTTTAACCTGCGCGCCAAAATACGGCGCCGAACCGATGGCCGCAGCCAGTACGCTTTGCGCACCGCCCGCACCGGGCGAAGTCGCCAAATAGACGACAGGCTTGTTCTGAAATACTGAACGATCGATACGCGTTGCCCAGTCGAACAAATTCTTGTAAGCCGCAGGGTAGTAGCCATTGTGCTCTGCATACGAGACAACGATAGCGTCTGCTTGCGACAAATCACGCAGAAAAGCCTGTGCCCCTTCAGCTTGGCCGATCTCTTTCTCTTTGTCTTCACTAAACATTGGTACGTGATAGTTGTTGATGTCGAGTACAGTAACCTCTGCACCTTCCACTTGCTTCGCGGCGTAGGTGGCGAGTTGTTTGTTGATCGAGGTCGAGCTGGTTGAAGCGGCAAAAGCGACAATTTTCATGGTTGTAATCCTTGTTCCCGTTATGTGTGAAACATCATATAAGTGGGACAATCTGACCACAACCACAAAAATTTTACGGAAAGGTTCGAATAATTCGAATGAAAGTTAAGCGCTAGATGTTCGCTTGCAGCGCTTGCCACAAGTCACTTACGATCACGCGATCCGCTGGCGTCAATTCACTGCGTGCGTCATCCAAACTCTGCTGAATGCGCTTTTTTAGTTCAGCAAGGTCGTCAATACCCTCATCTTCACAAGAAGCCGCTGAAAGGGAGATGTGACCACGGAGATAACCACCAGCAAACAATTCGTCGTCTGACGCGCTTTCAATACGCGCATCAATCAGTTCCAGTAGCTTTTCTTCAAATTCAATAATCATGGCAATCTCTTGGGTTATTTAACGATAAAATCGGTCGCTTCCAGTGGCTTGATGGCATAAAACGCGCGTAGAGCATCGGAGAGCATCTTAACGCGCACAGGCAATCCTACTTGCAAAATGTCCATCACCTGCGCGTGCACCTTGTGCATAAAACCAAGCCTGTCTGGCTCGAAATCGCCGTGTAGATTGTCACAACTGACATTAAAAGGGAAGCCAGCACTGAGCGCCAGAATCCACTCGTAGGCTTGCGGGCGCACTTCCACTTGCTCAAACGCCGCCTGCACTTCGGCGGTCCGTCCGTCTGGTTCATACCAGTAGCCGAAATCTTCCAACAAACGGCGCTCTGGCCCGGCGACACACCAATGCGCGATCTCATGCAAGGCTGAAGCGTAAAAGCCACGGGCGAAAATGATGCGGTGGTAGGGAGTTTGGCTATCAGCGGGTAAATAGATTGGCTCATCGCCGCCCAGCTCCAGCTTAGTATTGTAGTCAGCAAAAAAAGTCTGGTTAAAAATCTCAATCAGATCTTGATAGTTGTGAGTCATACTCTGCTCTCATTCCCCCCATTTATAAGCGCGGCATTGTCGCTTTTTTTACTAAGCAGGTAAACCGTTAGCGTTATTAGTTGTGCTTATTTGAAGCGTCGCTTTCCCTTACAATTTCTCATTCGTCACTGACACTCTTTCCCTCTACACTCTCGCCTTATTTTTATATTCCCTCCGTTGTATAAACAAAATGCCACGGGTTTTACGAGTGTTCCACCATGTTATTGAGTGTTTTATATGTCATCGGCATCACGGCAGAAGCGATGACAGGTGCCCTGAGCGCCGGACGCAGAAAAATGGATTGGTTTGGGGTGATGTTGGTTGCAAGTGCAACAGCAATTGGCGGGGGCACAGTGCGGGACATTCTGCTCGGCCACTACCCGCTCGGATGGGTGAAAAACCCGGAATTTCTTGCCATTACTTGCGTGGCGGGGATCTTAACCACCGGGCTGGCTAAATGGGTCATCAAACTCAAAGGGCTATTTATTCGCTTAGACGCGCTTGGGCTGATTGTTTTTAGCATCATCGGTACTAAAGTCGCCATGGGGATGGGTCTGCACCCCGGAATTTGTATGGTCTCGGCGTTAGTGACTGGCGTTTTTGGTGGCCTGCTGCGCGATTTGATCTGTCGTCAAACACCGTTGGTGCTTCATGAAGAGCTCTACGCGTCTGTTGCGTTAATCGCCTCTGGCCTCTATCTGCTGTTACTGGAGTTCAACATCCCCGATGTCACCGCAACCATAGTCACCTTAATAACTGGCTATCTGCTGCGCATGGCGGCAGTGCGTTTTAAATGGCGTCTGCCTTCGTTTCAGCTGGATGCCGAATCTTCCGTGCATTAGTCGCAAAAGAAACCCACCAGATGGTGGGTTTCTTTTTCGCTTAAAGATTCATTCCTGCATCAATCAACAATTTGGCATGACGCATCCCGACGGAACCGTCACCAAGTAGAAAACAGATCGACGGCACAATATCTTCCGGCACTAAAATGCGCCCAAGCGGAGTGGATGACATCCATTGATGTAAATCGCTAATCTGCGCCTCGTCCATCCCTGATTTACCTTGAATTTCTGTAGCCGTCACTCCAGGTTGAATCGAGTTGATGCGAATATTTCTATCCGCCAGATCCAGACTCAATCCGGCAATCAACCCTTCTAATGCAGATTTACTGGCCATGTAGAAGCTCGAGTTGGCAAACGCTTTTTCCACCACCAAACTGGAGATCACCACCAAGCTTGATCCTTTTTTCAGCACAGGTAGCAGTGACTGAATGGTAAAGAAAGTCCCTTTAACATTGATATCAAAGGTGTAGTCAAACGCTTCTTCGGTCGATTCGCCTACCACATTTGGCTGGTACACTCCGGCATTCAAGACCACGCCATCCAAGTGCCAGTTTTCCTGTTGCAGCATACTGCCCAGCGCCTGAAGATCAGACAGTTTTCCGCTGTCAGCCACCAGCCAGTGCAGATCGCCGGAGAGCGATTGCGCCACACTGGCCAGTTTCTCTTTGTTTCTTCCGGTAATAATCACACGATCACCTTGCGCTAATACGCCTTAGTCGTAGCAAGACCGATCCCCGCACTACCGCCCGTGACCAAATACGTTTTTTGTTTCATAACAACTCCTTGTGTAGACAAAGAGAAGAATATGCGTTTTTATAGATACCAATAAGGCATCAATAAATCACATCAGTGTTTCCAAAATAGAAATTATGTCCATCAACCAACGTATATTGAGCTTGCTCCCTTTATTGCATCAGGTGATTGAGCAAGGCAGTTTTCAACAAGCCGCCAAGCAGCTCCATCTCCCTCGCTCTTCCGTTAGTAAAAAAATCATGCAACTGGAAGAGCTTTTGGGGCAACCCGTTTTGCATCGCACTACTCGACAACTAAGACTCACTGATCTAGGCGAAGAGCTGCTGAGTCTCAGCCACGGCTTACCCACTTTACTGACAGAGATAGATTCGCTGCTCGACAGTGCTCAAACGACACCATCGGGAACGGTTAGAATCAGCAGTGCAACCTTGTTCGGCCAGCAAGCACTGATACCTGAGATCAAAGCACTGCGCGCGTTATATCCCAACATCACCATACAACTGAGTTTCGATGACAGCTTTACCGATCTCATCGCTCAAAACATTGACATTGCTATTCGCGTCGGGCACCTGCCAGATTCTCAACAAGTGGCGAAAATTATTGGTCACAAGCAGCGCTGTTTCGCTGCAAGTCCTCACTATTTGAGCCTTTGGGGACGGCCAACACACCCTAAACAACTGGCGTAGCATCAGTGCATTATTTTTAAAACGCCCAGCAGCACGCACGATCACTGGGCTTTTCAGGAAAAAGATCAAGATACGGTTACTTCGGTTGAGGTGTCATCCACTCTGACGACTGACGACGTACGAAGTATGGTGGATTTAGCACGACTAGATAACGGCATTATTTATGCCGATCTCACCTTATTGCAGCCTTGGTTACAGAATGGGGAATTAATTGAGGTGTTGAATGACTATGTTCCTGCTAAGCAAGAACCCATTCAGCTATTATGCATTGGGCGCTCTAGCCGCAGCCGAGCGGCAACCGTCATCTGGGAGGAGCTAGCGAAACGACTTCCTCCCAGACTGACTGGTGAAAACTAAATCTTCGGTGTCGCTGTGGTCACACCGTGATTTTGCCCTCGGTGACGCAGCAGATGATCCATCACCACTATCGCCAGCATCGCTTCGGCGATTGGCACGGCGCGTATGCCAACACAAGGGTCATGACGACCTTTGGTGATCAACTGGGTTGGTTCGCCCTGCACGTTGATGGTATCTCCCGGCACGGTAATGCTTGAGGTCGGTTTGAGGGCGATATTCGCCACAATCGCTTGCCCAGTCGAAATGCCGCCAAGAATGCCTCCAGCATGGTTGCTGCCAAAGCCTTGTGGCGACAAGGTATCGCGATGTTGGCTACCTTTTTGGCTGACCACGGCAAAACCATCGCCAATCTCAACCCCCTTCACCGCGTTAATGCTCATCAACGCGTGAGCGATATCGGCATCAAGGCGATCAAACACCGGTTCACCTAAACCAACTGGAACATTGGTTGCTACCACTTGGATCTTGGCGCCAATCGAGTCGCCCTCTTTTTTCAAGTCGCGGATCAGTTGGTCATAAGCCTCGACCTTGTCGACATCGGGGCAGAAAAATGGGTTGTTTTCGATTTCGTTCCAATCCACTTTCTCGATCTCGATATCACCCATTTGCGACAGATAAGCACGAATCTCTACGCCAAACTCCTGTTTAAGGTACTTTTTGGCAATTGCGCCTGCCGCAACTCGCATTGCGGTTTCACGCGCAGACGAACGGCCGCCACCGCGATAATCACGAATGCCGTATTTCTGATGGTAGGTATAATCCGCATGCCCGGGACGAAACTTGTCCTGAATGTCTGAGTAATCTTTCGAACGCTGATCGGTGTTCTCAATCAGAAGACCAATGGAAGTGCCCGTCGTTTTGCCTTCAAACACACCAGAGAGAATTTTCACTTCGTCCGGTTCACGTCGTTGGGTGGTATAGCGTGATGTGCCAGGACGGCGACGATCCAAATCGATTTGGATATCTGCTTCGTTAATTTCTAATCCTGGGGGACATCCGTCAACGATACATCCCAGTGCGATACCGTGACTTTCTCCGAACGTGGTTACTCGGAAATGTTGTCCGATACTGTTTCCTGCCATTACTTCCTCAAATTTTGCTAGCGCTGTAAACCAGGCTATACATTACAATTCTTCGTGAATTCATAGTGGCGCTATTGCGATTTGAAGTAAACCCCTAAAAGAGATCAATTTTGCCATTTTGTCGCAATAAAAACGCCAGCTTTAAAAGCTGGCGCAAACAGTCTGATGGCATGATGTGGTATCAGTCTTTGTACAGACGGAAATCTTCCGCGTGCTCAACCAACTGATCACGGGTCAGCATAAAGACACCGTGGCCGCCATTTTCAAACTCAATCCACGTGAATGGAATGTGTTGGTACTGCTCCATCATGTGCACCATGGAGTTGCCCACTTCACAAATCAGAATACCTTGCTCGGTGAGATAATTTGGCGCATTGGCTAAAATACGGCGCACTAGTTTCAGGCCGTCCGTTCCTGCCGCCAATCCCAGTTCCGGTTCGTGCGTGAATTCACGCGGTAGGCTGTTCATATCTTCTTGATCAACATACGGTGGGTTGGTCACGATCAGGTCGTATTTCTCTTTTGGCAGATCACGGAACAGATCCGAACGGATTGGGAACACTTGCTGCTCCATGCCGTGGTCTTGGATGTTCTGCTCGGCGACCTCAAGTGCATCAACGGAGATATCGATAGCATCCACTTCGGCATCTGGGAAGGCGTGGGCGCAAGCAATCGCAATACAGCCACTACCCGTGCAAAGGTCCATAATGCGCGTCGGTTCTTCAATCAACCAAGGCTGGAACTGCGCTTGGATAAGCTCGCCGATTGGCGAACGAGGCACCAGAACGCGCTCATCAACAAAAAACTCTAAGCCACAGAACCATGCTTTGTTGGTGAGATAAGCCGTCGGTGTACGTTCGTTAATGCGTTTGATGACACGTTCAACAATACGCAGACGCTCACTGCTGGTTAGGCGAGAGTTAAGCACATGCGGAGGCACATCAATCGGTAAATAAAGGGTTGGTAGAATCAGCTGAACGGCTTCATCCCACGCATTATCTGTGCCGTGGCCATAAAACAGGTTGGCTGCATTGAAGCGGCTGACTGTCCAACGAATCATATCTTGAAGGGTATGAAGCTCAGAAACCGCTTCTTCTACAAAAATCTTATCCAAAATTGCCTCCGAAAAGCGCTACAATACTGCCAATGATGTACGAATTCAGTGTTAACCCCATGAGTAACAAAGACAACGACCTTGATGACGATCTCTCGATATTCCGGGAAGCAGTACAGGGCGTAAAAAAGTTGCGTCAGGATACCATAATCCAGCAACCAAACAGAAACACTAAACAAAAAGAAATCAAGCGTGTGAGCCGGGAAGCCAGCGACGCAGAGTTCTATTTTTCTGACGAGTTTGTCCCGCTTCTCAGTGAAGAAGGCCCAACGCGTTATGCTCGCGATGGCATCTCTACTTACGAGGTAAAACGGCTAAGGCGCGGCGTGTACGTCCCCGATGTCTTTTTGGATATGCATGGCATGACCCAACAAGAAGCCAAGCGCGAACTGGGGGCGATGATCGCCTATTGTGTGAAAAACGAAGTGCACTGTGCGTGTGTGCAACACGGCATTGGTAAACACATCCTTAAACAGAAAACCCCTCTTTGGCTTGCGCAGCATCCAGATGTGCTGGCATTTCACCAAGCGCCCTTGGAATTTGGCGGTGATGGCGCATTGCTGGTACTGCTCTCAATTCCTGAAAAATAATCACCAATCAGTGCAGCGCTTACAGCAGGCTTTCGCCTGCTGATGAGTTTACGCTTTGAGGTTAAAACAGATTTCGCCACGAGTGGTTTGCGGATCGAAATCGATACACACCATGCCAGAGGTCGGGAACATTGGCGCTGGCATATCTTTAACAAACTCGGCGGTCAAATACCCCACCAAAGGCAGATGCGAAACCAACAGAACATGTTGTGGTTTTTCGACTTCAATCAACGCACACAAGTAATCAAACACCTGATCAGTGTGACCGTATGGCGTGATGTCCTCGCAGGTTTGGACGGTTTTAGCGTCAAAATGGTGGCTAATCGCTTGCCAAGTTTGCTGAGCACGTAAGTAAGGACTAACCAACACTTTGTCGAAGTGGGTGAAACCTTGCTCAGCGCATGCCATAGCAACCACATCCGACTCCAAACGCCCACGACTGGTTAATGCACGCTGCGCATCACTTTCCGCGAAATGTTCCGCTTCACCATGACGCATAATAAATACTTTCATGTAATATCCTTGGACTGAATACAGGATAAGAGTTATCGCCCAGTAACCTTGATGACAATGCCCGTATTAGGCTCATCACTCAATAAGGAAACTCGACAAGAATACTGCATATTTCGATCCGCTTTTTAGTATTGCTTAATCAACTTTTTCGTCGCAACGGCGAATTCTTAGGTCGGTAGACGCGATAATCAGCCTATTAATTATATCAATTAGCTTGCCAAAGACTCCGACTTTCTTAACAATCTATTAAAAACATTAATGCAAAGCGTTATCGGCATCGATATTTAGTAGCCAAAATGTCATGCAGAATTTGCACCCACTTGTTTGAGGTTCATACTTACCATAATGACCATTTCGGAGACGCACCGTGCATCTAAGCCCAAATGATACTCATCACTACCGCTACTTGACTCTCGAAAATCAGTTGCGAGTTTTGCTGATCCACTCCGAAGATGCCCAAAAATCGGCGGCTGCGTTGGCGGTCAATGTGGGCCATTTTGATGATCCACTGGAACGCGAGGGCCTTGCACACTACTTGGAACATATGCTGTTTCTTGGTACCCAAAAGTATCCCAAGGTCGGGGAATTTCAGAATTATATCACTCAACATGGTGGGAGCAATAACGCCTGGACGGGCACAGAACACACCTGTTTTTTCTTTGATGTCAGCCCGTCTGCTTTCGAAAAATCGCTCGATCGTTTCAGCCAATTTTTTATCGCGCCGCTGTTTAATGAGGAGTCTTTGGACAAAGAGCGTCAAGCGGTTGAATCTGAGTATCGTCTGAAGCTAAACGACGATTCGCGCCGCCTCTACCAAGTCAACAAAGAGGTGGTCAACCCGCGACATCCGTTCGCTAAGTTTTCGGTTGGCAATCTACAAACACTGGGCGATCGCGATGGCATCTCAATCCGCCAAGAGATTGTGGATTTCTATCAGTCCACCTATTCGGCCGACCTAATGACACTGACGCTCTACGGTCCTCAAAGCTTAGACGAGCAACAAGCTTGGGTGGAAGAGATGTTCTGTGCGATTGTTAATCGACATCTGCACGGAAAATCGATTGATGAACCCATCAGCGACGAAAACAGCACTGCGATTATCGTGCGGGTCGAACCCATCAAAGAGATCCGTAAACTGGTGCTCACCTTTCCTCTGCCCGGTATGGATCAGTACTACTCCATTAAACCGCTTTCCTACTTCGCGCACTTATTAGGCTACGAGGGTGAAGGCAGCCTAATGCTGCAACTGAAAAACAGAAACTGGATCACGTCGCTGTCAGCGGGCGGCGGTGCCAGTGGCAGCAACTATCGCGATTTCACCATCAGTTGCACGCTGACTAAAGAAGGAATGCAGCACTACGAAGATATCGTACAAGCTGTTTTCCAATATATTTCAATGATTAATCTCGAAGGCTTACAAGAGTGGCGCTATAAAGAGAAGCAAGCGGTGTTAGAATCGGCCTTCCGCTTTCAAGAACCCTCTCGCCCGCTGGATATGGTCAGCCATCTGGTGATCAACATGCAGCATTATCTGCCGCAGGATACCATTTATGGCGACTATAAAATGGCCGGTTACGATGAGGCGTTGCAACGTTCTTTATTGCAATATTTCACCGTCGATAACCTGCGTATTACTCTGATTAGCAAAGGCTTTGAGGCGCAGAAGCACGCGTCTTGGTACCACACGCCTTACTCGGTTACTCCCTTTAGTGGTGAGCAAAAACAGCGATTTACCGAGATCGAACCGGGGTGGGGTTTCGCCCTACCTGAGCCCAACCCGTTCATCTGTTACAACTTAGATCCTCGCCCGTTAGAGGCAAATGGAACGCTGCCGGAACTGATCGAAGATTTAGACGGCTTTCGTCTATGGCATTTGCAAGACAGCGAATTTCTTGTGCCGAAAGGTGTGGTGTATGTGGCGATTGACAGCCCTCATTCGGTTTCGTCTGCACGCAATATTGTCAAAACACGTTTGTGTGTGGAGATGTTTCTTGACTCACTAGCTAAAGAAACTTATCAGGCAGAAATCGCGGGAATGGGTTACAACATGTATGCCCACCAAGGTGGCGTTACGCTTGCTCTGTCCGGTTTCTCCGAAAAACTGCCACAATTGCTGGAGATGATCCTAATTCGCTTTGCAGAACGCAATTTTAACCCAATGCGTTTTAGCAATATCAAAAAACAGTTGCTACGCAGCTGGCGTAATTCTGCCCAAGATAGGCCCATTTCGCAGTTGTTTAATGCGATGACTGGCATCTTACAGCCCAACAATCCACCTTATGCCGCACTGGTTGAAGCGTTGGAGGAGATCGAGGTCGATGAACTGGCGAGTTTTGTCGATGCAATTCTCGCAGAGCTCTATGTTGAGATGTTTGTTTATGGGGATTGGCAACGCCAGCAGGCTCATGACATGGCCACGACATTGAAAAATGCCCTGCGCGTTAAAGAACAGCGATACGAAGAGTCCTTGCGTCCTTTGGTGATGCTGGGCTCAAACGGCAGTTTCCAGCGTGAAGTGCCCTGTAATCAGCAAGATTCTGCGGTGGTTATCTATCATCAGTGCGAAGACACTTCACCACGCAGCATTGCACTCTATTCACTGGCCAACCATTTGATGTCAGCGGCGTTCTTCCACGAAATTCGCACCAAACAGCAGCTTGGTTACATGGTCGGCACAGGGAATATGCCGCTGAATAAACATCCCGGAATTGTGCTCTACGTCCAGTCACCAAACGCTGCGCCAGCCGAGTTGGTACGCTCGATTGATGAATTTCTCAACGCATTTTATATGGTCCTGCTTGAGCTGAACGAGTACCAATGGCACAGCAGCAAGCGGGGGCTTTGGAATCAAATTTCGACACCAGACAACACCTTGCGCAACCGTGCACAACGCTTTTGGGTCGCGATTGGCAACAAAGACACCGACTTTAATCAAAGAGAGAAGGTGCTGGAAGAGCTGAAAGTGCTGACTCGCGCCGACATGATCCGCTTTGTAGTCAATGAATTAAAACCACGTACAGCCAATCGTTTAGTGATGCACACGCAAGGGATAGCTCATGCCGACGAGCCGAAAATCCACTTGGGCCAAGAGATAGGTTCGATTGAAGAGTTTCAGCTTCGGCCAAAAGATTGTGGGCTTGGCTAGGGTCAACAGACCCTAGTGAGAGCGTCTACCGCCTAAACTGCCTAGAGGTAAAATCACTGATTAAATGGAGAAGGCTGACCGAGGTCAGCCTTCTTTTTTAGTCTTAAATACGCCCGATTTAGTTGTCGTAAAAACGACGTCCTTCCCCGGCACGCGTCAACAAGCCGTCGCAAGGCGCGAAACGGTCACCATATTTTTCCGCAAACTGATTCATTTTCTCAACCAGCTCTTTCAGACCAAATTGATCCATATAGCGGAAAGGACCACCGAGGAATGGAGGGAAACCGATACCAAAAATCGCACCGATATCACCGTCGCGTGGTGAACGAATAATGCCATCATCAAGACAGCGCACCGCTTCATTGAGCATCGGCAACACGCAGCGCAATGCAATGTCATTACCACTCAATTTAGACTCTGGTTTGAGTTTCAGCAGTTTGTAAACCGACTTATCAACTTCTTTTTTCTTCCCTTTGTAGGTGTAGAAGCCTTTGCCACTCTTACGCCCTTTACGGCCATCATTGAGCAGCGTATCAAAGACATCCGGGCCACGGAAACGCTCACCGAGCTCATTGACCAAAATTGGCATGATCTTCGCGCCGATATCCACGCCCACTTCATCCAACAAAGTAATCGGACCGACAGGGAAACCGAAATCGAGCAGCGCGGTATCGACTTTATCAATCGGTTCATTGGCCAGCAGAATGTGTGCCGCCTCATTCATGTAAGGCGCCAAAATCCGGTTAACGTAGAAACCCGCTTTGTCTTTTACCACAATGGGGGTTTTGCCTTGCTTTTTCGCTAAAGCAACCACAGTGGCAATCGTCTCTTGTGACGTGGTTTCGTGCGGGATCACTTCCACCAGCGGCATTTTTTCTACCGGACTGAAATAGTGCAAGCCGACGATGTTTTCTGGGCGTGCCGCTTTTTCGGCGATTTTATGGATTGGCAGAGAAGAGGTATTGGTTGCAAAAATCGTTTCCGCTTTCGCATTCGCTTCAATGTCCGCAACCATTTGTTGCTTCAGAGCCAGATCTTCAAAAACGGCTTCGATCACTACATCAAGATGATTGAAACTGGTGAAATCAGTGCCGCCACTAAGTTGCAGCATTTTCGCTTGCAACTGAGCTTTGGAGAGAATGCGACGTTTGCGCTGTTTGTCGAACAACTTGTAGTTGTACTTCAGTGCATTCAGTACACCGTCGTTGCTGACATCTTTGATTCGCACTGGCACTTTCGCTTTCGCCACGCTGACATGGCTAATGCCAGCCCCCATCAAACCGCCGCCAAGCACGCCGACCATGGAGACTTTGCCGGGTTTCGCATCGCTACCATGCTCTTTTTTCATTTCCGTCGTCGCGAAGAAAATAGAACGCAGTGCTTTTGACTCCGGGCTCATCACCAGCTCGCCAAAGCGTTTCGCTTCAAGTTCCAACCCTTGTTTCATGCCTTTCTCTAGACCGTGTTGGATCACCTCCAGAATCGCGACCGTTGCCGGGTAGTTGCCGCGTGTTTTTTCGTTGGTCTTTTTCGCTGCTTGTTCAAAAACAAACTTACGACCAAGACTGCTACCAGAGAGAATCTTCTCTTTGGTGGTCACTTTCTGCTTCGTGCTTCGCTTGCCTTTGTCGATGAACTGTTTCGCCACATCGAGCAAAATGGTGGCTGGAACACACGCATCAACAACGCCTAACTTTTTCGCTTTTTGCGCGCGCAACTGCTTGCCCGTCAGAATCAGATCGAGTGAAGGCAAAAGGCCAATCAGACGCGGCAAACGCTGCGTACCACCAGAGCCCGGCAACAAACCAAGCTGCACTTCTGGCAGACCAAGACGAGTCGCATCAGCGTCGGTACAAACGCGATAATCACACGCCAGCGCTAACTCAAGTCCACCGCCCAAGCATGGGCCATGAATCGCGGCCACCACAGGATAAGGAAGATCAGATAGCTGCTGGAACAAGGTTTGCCCTTGACTGGCTAAAGACTCGGCCTCAGCGACACTTTTACACGCTTCCAACATACGAACATCGGCGCCAGCAACAAAGTTATCTGGCTTGAGCGAATGAACAATCAGCCCTTTCACCCCGCTGCTGTCTTTGAGCTGAGCGAAAATCTCTGTCATCTCATCGGCAAACGCCGCTTGCAGGGTGTTCATTTTTTCATTAGGAACATCAATCGCTAACCACGCGATGTTCTGTTCATCAATCTTTAGACTAAACGCTTTTTGCTCGCTCATTATTCAACCTCCAGAATCATCGCTGCACCTAAACCACCGGCCGCACAAGCGGTATTAAGGGCCAAACCACCACCGCGACGTTTTAACTCACGCAGGGTTTGCGTCATCATGCGTGCCCCCGTTGCCGCAAATGGGTGTCCGTAAGCAATCGAGCCACCGAGGACGTTGAATTTGTCCATATCGATCTCGCCAATCGCTTTGCTACGGCCGAGGTTTTCTTGAGCAAACTTATCTGAAGCAAACATCTTCACGTTGGCCAGCGCTTGCGCGGCAAACGCCTCATGCATGTCAATCAAAGTGAGATCTGACAGTTCCAGCCCCGTATTGGCGAGCACTTTAGCGGTGGCGTACGTTGGCCCCATCAACATATCGGTTTCCACGCCGATAGCAGAGAAGGCATAACCACGCAGATACCCGAGAATTTCCATTCCCAGTTCTTTGGCTTTTCCTTCACGCATCAACAGCACTGCGGCTGCACCGTCGGTCAGCGGCGTACTGTTGGCCGCAGTGACGCTGCCATATTGACGGTCAAAAGCCGGACGCAGCTTCGCGTAACCTTCTAAGGTGGAGTCGTGGCGGATATTGTTGTCTTCGGCGATCCACTTCTTGTAAGGCTCTGGAAACGCAGCCATCACCTCACCTTGAATTTTGCCCTCTTTCCACGCTTTTGCCGCGAGGGTATGAGAGCGATGGGCCAGCGCATCTTGCTCAGCACGCGAAATGCCGTGAGTCTTCGCCATTTGCTCCGCAGTTTGACCCATAGAGAGGCCTGTAGAGTACTCGGCAACCGCTGGCGGTACTGGCATCAAATCTTTCAGACTGAGCGTTTTGAGAATACTCAACTTTTGCCCCAGTGTTTTGGTTTTGCTTAAAGCAAGCAAATTCGCCGCGAGCTTTTTCGACACCCCTATTGGCAACACAGACGATGAATCTGCGCCACCAGCAATGCCAATATCAATACTGCCAGCCATAATGCTTTCCGCCACGTTTACTGCGGCTTGAAAGCTGGTGGCACACGCGCGTGTCACACTGTAAGCATCGGTATGTACGTGCATGCCGGTGCCCAACACGATTTCACGTGCAATGTTTGGCGCTTCCGGCATCTGTACCACTTGACCAAACACCACTTGTTCAATCAATTTTGCATCGATGTCGGTACGAGCAAGCATTTCGCTTACCACCATTTTGCCCAGATCAACAGCCGGGACCTGACTAAACTCTGTGCTTTGACGAGCGAACGGGGTTCTTAACCCTGCGACGATAGCAACACGCTCGCCTTGGCGTGTTTTCACTTCCTGCTTGCCCATTATTTCTCCTTAAAAACAAGAGGTCTGACCTGATGCATTGTAATCAGTTTGTTAAAATTATCAAACATGCGTTTAAATAAACGTGAGGTTTGTAGATCTATTGCAGGTGTCATTTCTAAGAAATGGCTAAATTTCATTACGTTAGCAGAAACAAAGGAGAGATAGGTTAACCGCAGGCAAAAAAAAACCACACAGATTTGTGTGGTTGGAATTGGTATAAAACAATTAACTTACGCCAATTGAAATAATCAGTTTCCTGATTAGGAGAAAGTAAAGTCAGCCTTCAAAAGGAAGTGTCATCTTGCTCAACACGTTAACCCAGAGGATTAACTAGATGACAGGGTTTACTATAACCAGTTTGCTGCAATGAAATTTGAATTAGATCAATTTTATCTCGATTTTCACGCTGTTAGGCGCATTAGCGAACACGATTATCTGCTTTCTCTGATCTTCATCATCTAAATGTCTTTTTCTAGCAAATCATGCAACAACTTGTTTGTTTGAATAAATCTGACAAACCCGCTATGCCTTTAGTATCCAAAAGGTCAGTCATTGCGTTACACTCCGGGCGAACTTGCTGAGTTTATAAAATTGATAAGACTCATTTTTATATCAATGCGCTTATCCCACTCCGAGCAAGAATGGAGGCTCTTGTGGCAATTTTTCATTTTTTCGGAAAGAAAAAGTCAGATGATCCGGTCAATCCTGACATGGACAAACAAAGAAAATATGAAGCTCTAGTTCGAGCTTATCACCGAGATTTATACCGCTACGCTTACTGGTTGTGCAAAGATCAAACAACCGCAGAAGACCTAGTACAGGAAACCTGCTTACGAGCGTGGAAATCTCTCGATAGCCTACTGGATGAAAAGGCAGCGAAATCCTGGTTAATTACTATCTTGAGAAGGGAAAACGCGCGCCGCTTCGAACGCAAACAGTTTGAGTTAGTAGACATCGAAGATTACAGTGGCGAGGCTCGTGTCAACGACGATGCCCATCATCAAAACGAATGGCTGCAAGCACAAATTATGAAATTGGACGTTGAGTATCGTGAGCCTCTTTTTCTCCAAGTCGTTGGTGGATTTAGCGGAGACGAAATCAGCGAAATCTTAGAATTAAACACCAACACGGTCATGACACGTCTATTCCGTGCCCGAAATCAGCTTAAAGATCTGTTAGATTCGGACAAAACTCAAAGGGGGCAAAAAAATGGATGATTTAGAATTCCGTCGCCGTATTTTGTCGGATCCTAAACAGCTTGATGAGGAGATGCTACAAACACTGGCGGGCAACGAAAATCACAACAAGTTTTTAGACGATGTCCTTGATCTTGATAGCCAAATTAAACAAGCCATGAATGTCAGCGTACCTGACAATCTGGTGGATAAAGTTTTGTTCTCGCAATCCTCTATCGCTGCGCGAGAGAATGTCGTTCGCCCTAACTTTGGTAAAAAAGCGATGGCAATGGCTGCATCTTTTGCCTTTACTGCGGGCTTACTACTTGGCCAACTAAACTGGGGTAACTTACTTGTCTCCCCAGCACAAGCGAGTCTTGCCGAAACCGCAGTACAGCATGTGATTGCAGAAAGTGCTTTTGTAAATCAACTAGATGAGCAAGTCTCTTCGGAGCAAATTAACGCCAAATTGTCTCCTTTTGCTTACCAGTTTGATGAACGCTTTCCATACCATGTTTACTACCTGAACCATTGCGGCTTTGGCCAATCCAATGCTCTACATATGGTATTTCAGGGAAAACAGGGGAAGGTGACGCTCTTTCTTACGAATATCCCGCCACAGACAACTGGTGATTTCTCCCAGTCCGGCCTGTCTGGCATGGTAAAAGCGGTTGGCAACAGCAGCCTGATTTTGGTTGGGGAACAAGGGGAAGATGTCGCTCAACTGGCAAACAAACTGGCACCTATGATTAAGCCTATGCCTTAGTCGAACTTTGTGATGAGAAAAGCCGCCAACTTCGTCGAAGTAGCGGCTTTTTTTATATCAAGTAACCATACCATTCACAACGCCCATTAATAAATAGAGCTGTAACTCTATTTAATGTCACTTCACCCCAAAATCCTGTCAGATAGACTCCATTTATTTAATTTTCGCTCCTTTTTAGCCAATGGTCGGATTTGTATTCGCTATGCTTAAGCATAGGATCTCGGCGCACTGAGCAAAAGCTCAAACACAACGCCCATTAGAGGCGCTTATTCAAAGGAAAATACAATGACTAACAACACGCGTCTGTTTAAAAAGTCTCTCCTCGCAGTGACAGTCGCCCTTGCTTCAGGCCAAACCTTGGCAGCAGGTTTCCAACTTAACGCACAATCGGCAACGGGTATCGGCCGTGCTTTTGCGGGTGATGCGGTTATCGCCGATAATGCTGCCGTGATGGCACGTAACCCTGCGGCTATGGCGCTGTTTGATGAGACCGCGTTGTCACTCGGCTTTGAAACAATTACCACCGATATAACTGCAAAAAATGTTCAATATGACGGGTCGCCTGCGGAATCTTACGATGATGCAGGAGGTACATCGATTGCACCAAATATCCATCTTATCGTGCCAGTAAACGAAAAGTTTGCTTGGGGTGTTAATGCTTATTCAAACTTTGGCACGAAGACAGATTTTTCTAACGATCTTTCTTGGTCTGAATACGGCGGTTTAACCGATGTTAAAAGTGTAAACCTTGGCGTTGCAGGCTCATATCGTTTAAATGAGCAATGGAGTTTTGGTTTGGGTCTCGACCTCATCTACGGAAGCGGAAAGCTACAACGTAAAGCAGGTTCAGGAACCAGCACCATCTTGCCATTTGGCGATCCACAATGTAGTGCTATTGGCGGTACAGTAATAGCTCCGGGTCAATGTTATGTTGGAGCGCCCAAAGGGACATCTTTAGTCAATGCGGAAGCTGACGGTTTTGGTGTTGGTTTCAACTTAGGTACTGTTTTTGAACTAGATGAAAACAACCGATTTGGTCTTTCTTACCGCTATAGTCCAGAAATCGAAGCTAAAGGCGACGTACAGTACCTAACAAACTCCGATAGTAATGGTAAGCTCCACATGCCACTACCAGATATTGCAGAATTTTCTGGTTATCATAGAATCAAGGACACTAAATTCGCTGTTCACTATAGTGTTCAGTACATTGGCTGGAAAGCATTCGATAAACTAGATGCAACTATCAATGATACTAAAACTACGTTAAATGAGTATAACTGGCAGGATGGTTGGCACTACTCTATCGGTGGTACTTACTACTTAAACAACGACTGGACTCTACGTGGTGGCTACATGTATGACACCAGTGCACAAGATAAAACCACATCTGTATCAGTACCAGACTCAGATCGTCAGTGGTTTTCCGCAGGTGCAACCTATCAAATCGACGATAAATCAAATGTGGATATTGGTCTGACTTATCTAGTTGGTAATGACGTTCAAGTGAATGAAACTACCGAGATGGGACCATTAGAGCTATCTAGTATCTCTGCTACTACTCGTGCAAACGCCATTCTCTTTGGCTTACAGTACAGCCGCACTTTCTAAGCAAAGTACCATTTTGTCATGATCAATAAAGAGCTGGTTTCCAGCTCTTTTTGCTTTTTTACCGCAAAAAATACACCAATTTGAGTGCACAACTGTGTGCTGTAACCACGATTTTATAACACGAGTGTTCGCTGAAATTAAAAGACATTACAATATCAAATAGTTTATCAGTCTAATAATTCCAATTTTATAGATAAAAACTCCAAATACTACGTAATTGCAGAATCTCATTTCTAAAGCAATTACTCTATCTTTAAAATTCTTGCCTACCTATTCACAAATTCAGCGAACAATAATGAAAACCAACAAGACTCTCCTCTCCACGGCGGTCGCTTTTAGCCTGCTAACTTCTATCCATCAAGCTCACGCGGCGGGCTTCCAATTAGCCGAGTACTCCGCAACTGGCTTAGGGCGTGCGTATGCTGGCGAAGCTGCGATGGCCGACAACGCAGGCGCACAGTGGCGCAATCCTGCTATGCTGACTTACCTCAAAGGTACACAGATCTCTGTCGGTGCGATTTATGTGAATCCGAATATTGATGTAAAAGGTGAAGTTCGTCACCCAATGCTAGGCAACTCTTCAGCCAGTTCTGAAGACTTTGCACATGATGCCATCATTCCAAACCTATACATCTCTCATCGCTATAACGACCAGCTAGCTATTGGTTTTGCTCTGGGTACCAACTACGGAATGGAGACCGAACTGAGCAAAGATTTCACGGCCTCACACTTTGGCAACGAAGCGAGTGTCATCAGCAAAGAAGCGAATTTGAATCTGGCTTACCAGCTCAATGAACAATTCAGTATTGGTGGCGGTGTTCGCTATATTGTTGCGGAAGGAAGCTTTGGTGCAACAGCGCCAGCAAAGAATGTTGTAGCATTACATCCTGTGACCAACCAACCAATTAGTGTTCCGCAAGGTACCACATTAAAATATATGGAAGGGGACGACACTGCGTGGGGATGGCAGCTCGGCTCTGCATGGCAAATCAATCAAAGTCACCGCGTTGGCTTTACTTACAAATCTGAAGTAGAACTGAAACTCGAAGGGCACGCGGAAGGCATTGGCTTCGGCTTTGGTACACCGCAGCTCCCTCAGTTGCGCGACAATGGCTATATGCTCCTCACTCTTCCTGCCACAGCTGAGCTCGCGAGCTTCCATCAATTAAATGAAAAACTTGCCATGCATGCGAGCATCAATTGGACCAATTGGAGTTCGTTTGAAAAACTCGAAGCAAACTTAGATACCATCGGCACAAAAATGGTCAAAGTCGAAAACTGGGAAGACAACTATCGCTTCGCGCTGGGTGCGACTTACCAGTGGGACGCCAAGCTTGCACTACGTACGGGTGTGGCTTACGACACCTCTGCGGTGAGCGATAAAAACCGCACTATTACCATCCCGGAAACAGATCGTACTTGGCTGAGCA
This sequence comes from Vibrio navarrensis, assembly GCF_000764325.1. Classification (NCBI taxonomy): domain Bacteria; kingdom Pseudomonadati; phylum Pseudomonadota; class Gammaproteobacteria; order Vibrionales; family Vibrionaceae; genus Vibrio; species Vibrio navarrensis. Next base: position 443,246 of record NZ_JMCG01000002.1, read on the forward strand.
TCGGTGCCAGTTATTTGCTCACCGACGACTTAACCCTAGACGCGGGCTTTACTTATATCTTCGCCAAAGATGCCAAGATCAAAGAGTCACGCGGCTATGAATCAGATGACAAAGCACAGTTAGTCGGCGGCGCTTTTGAAGGCGAAGTTTCTGGCAATGTTTGGCTCGTTGGTGTTCAGGCAAGCTACCGCTTCTAAACTGCTCTGTTCCTTGAACAGAGTCAGATAAACAAAGGGCCTTGGTATCAGCAAGGCCCTTTTTCCGTTTAGAAATCTTCGGCAAGATATTCATCGAGCAGATCTTCTTCTTGCTCGTCAATCTCATCCACCGTCACTTCCGCTTTAAACGCCTGGCGTTGTAGGTAGACTTCTCGCGTCAAAGCATACGGATCGGGCGACGTTTCCAACTGAGCTTCTTGAGAAACGAGCAGCGCTCGCGTTTCCATCCCTTCGAAAGCCCACTTACCTAAACTCGCCCAAAAGTTGAGATAAACTAATGGCACATAGAGACCATCCACCGTGTCTGTGACTTCTCGCACGGTATAAGGGCCATAGCCTGGGATCATCAAATAGGGGCCATTGCCAACACCATAGTGCCCTGCTGCATCACTAAAAGACTTATTGTCGTTTTTATTGATCCCTGCGGCTGACGCAATGTCGATTAAGCCAAGCAGGCCAAAGGTTGAGTTTATCCAAAAACGGTTAAAGTGATTGACCGCTTTCTCACCGTTGCCCATTAATAGGTTGTTCACCACACTGGATGGTTCATCCAAGTTAGAAAGGAAGTTGGCAATGCCAGAGCGAACGGGGGTTGGCGTATACTCCACATACGCTAATGAAACGGGTCTCACTAAGTAGGGATCGAGGTATTCGTAGTTCAATGTCCACATCGAGCGGTTGAACGACTCGAACGGATCACCCTCATAGCTTGTTTGGTCCAAAGTAGTTTCAGACGTTTCCCCTACACTCTCTGGTACGGATGAACAGCCAGCGAGGCTCATCAGCAGTGCCAGCAAAACCAGCAAAGATTTCCCTTGGTTTAACATGGTAATTTCCATCGTGACAACGAATCAATATAAAGGCCAGCAATCGCTGGCCCATAGATTCTACGCAATAGTAAACGAGATTAATATTGTTTATTAATCGTTACTGTAACAGGTTGATTGATTGCAACAACCTCGCTTTCACCATACCAATCATGATCGCGAGTAGTGACATTGCCATCCGAGTCAAGACGAGCCCTGACCATCACTTCGCTCAAACTCGACAAATTTTGCCCTTGCATCATGCTGTTACTATCATCCAACATCACTGTACGCGGAAATGAACCAAGTGGATAACGTGCCGCAGCAACGGGCATGGGTGACCCATCGGCACGATGCACCGAGACAATCAGCACCGCATTGGGATCCGCTTGCACATTTGGCGCAAGTTCAATGGTAACAGCAACACCAGAGGCGGCTGGCGCTCCTTCACCCAAACGCTGTTTGGCACTTTCAATACTGCGAGTGAGCATCTCATAGCGGCTGTCTTCAGGGCCGATCATCTGCTGCATAATGCTCCAGTACTTCACTGCGGCGGCAAAATCTTGACGCTCAAAAGCATCAAACGCCAGTAAAGAGAAGACTCGCAAATCAACGTAATCTTGCTGTACCAGCTCACCTAAAATAGACCGCGCATTGGCTTGATCCATTTCATCTTGTGACAACATCAGTGCTTGTGCATAACCCAGCTTGACGTCTGCGTCGTTAGGTTGGATATCGTACGCTTTTCGCATCGCATCAATCGCCGTGCCAATATCGCGGTTAGCCAACGCAATACGCCCCAACAACAGCCAGCCTGTGGAATCTTGTGGCTGGTAGTGCAAACGGGTACGCAGTGCCAGAGTCAGGTCCTGCATCTCTTCATCGCTAAGTGGCTCTGCGGTGGAAGACATCAGCTTTTTCGATAATTCCGGCAAGTTGGCACTCACTTGATGCCACGCATCCACCTCTTGGTATGCGCCAAATTTGATGTACAAGCCGTAACTGAGCACGATCGTAAGCAGTACAGAAGGGACAATTACCGCCGTGGAGGAAATGCGCGACTGCATTTTATCCGTCTGAGATGGAATATCATCGAGAAGTGACTGCTTAAGATCGGCGATCAATTCTTGTTGATCGACCACCAAACCTTCCGACGTTTCCTCTTGCAGCTCAGACAAACGGTCTTTGTAGAACTCCTTGTTCAGTTCGTCACGCAAGATGTCGTCATTGTTCTCTTTGCGCTTGATGAGCGGCAAAGCGACCATCACGCACGCTAATACACTCAGGGCAACGGTGGATAACCAAAATAGTGTCATTACTGCTTGTCTCCGTTGTTTTCATCCTGAAGTAATGCTTTTAAACGCGCTTCTTTCTCTGCATCCCATTTTTCTTGCTCAGAAGCACTGACCGCTTTGCGCTTTCGGCTGCGCAAGATAATCAGAGAAAATCCGATGAGCAAGACCGACAGCGGCCCAAGCCAGAGGATGGACGTCGCGACGGTGAGCGGCGGATTGTAGGTCACAAAATTGCCATAGCGCGCCACCATGTAATCGATGATTTCTTGCTTGGATTTACCTTCTTTAGTCATCTCATACACTTTATGGCGCAAGTCTTGCGCTAAAGCGGCGTTCGAATCAGCGATAGTGTTGTTTTGACATTTAGGGCAGCGCAAGGTGTTACCAAGCTCTTTAAACTGCTGTTCTTGCTGCAAATTATCGAACTCGTACACTTCAATCGCGGCATAAGCAGACAAAGAGAAAGTCATAGCGGTGAATAACGCCCAAATCCACTTTTTCATTGCTTCGCCTCCTGAACTAACTGCTTGTAAAGAGGTTCAAGGGTTTCGGCCCAGTTACGCGGATTGACATCTCCAACATGGCGATAACGAATCACCCCTGCGGCGTCAATGACAAAGGTTTCAGGAGCGCCATATACGCCGAGATCCAAGCCCAGCATGCCGTTGCCATCAAACAAGCTGATGAGATAAGGATTGCCGAGATCGTTCAGCCATCCCACCGCTTTATTGCGGTCATCTTTGTAGTTCATACCGATGATTTTCACCCCTTGCGAGGCGAGTTGATTAAGATACTGGTGCTCCGCGTAGCAGGTTGGACACCAAGTCGCCCAAACATTGAGCAGTAACGGCTCACCTTTAAAGATCGCTTGATCATAAAGCTTGCCCGGCTCAACCAAATCTTCCAAACGGAACTGAGGTACTGGTTTACCAATAAGTACCGACTCCAGCTTGGTAGGATCATCGCCGTGCTGGTTTTTGACCAACTGGGTGGCAAAAGTCGCCGCGAGAATCAGAAAAATCGCCAGCGGAATAAAGAGTACTTTTTTATTCATTTACGCCTCCTGCTCTTGGTTTTTCATCGGCTCTTGGGCTCCTTTCTTCTTGCGAAAACGGTAGCGCCTGTCAGAAATCGCCAAAATACCGCCAAGTGACATGATGATAGAGCCAGCCCAGATCCAACGAACAAAAGGTTTGTAGTAGATACGCACTGCCCATGAGCGGTTATCTTCCAAACGCTCACCCATTGCAATGTATAAATCGCGCGTAATACCACGATCGATCGCCGCTTCAGTCATCATGGATTTCGCTGTGCGATAGAAGCGTTTTTCCGCATGCAAGGTGTTGATGTAATTACCATTATGACTAATTTCAAAGTCAGCGATATAGCCATCGTAGTTCGGGCCGTCTTTGTCTCTCAGACCGGAGAAGTAGAAGTCGTAGCCTTGGATTTGGAAATGCTCACCCGGTGCCAAACGTACATCTCGCTCAATGCTGAAATTTTGCACCATGGCAATGCCGATCACCGTTACCGCCAAACCGACGTGACCTAACATCATTGCCCAGTGGCTGCGCTGCAGTTTACCTACGCCTTCAACGAATGAGTGGCGATGAGTCGCGCGTTGATGCAGTTCAAAAGCGTGCATTGTGATGATCCAAATCGCCATCACCCAGCCAATGTAAGCCATGGCATCAAAGAAGTCCGCGAGTAGGTAGACACACAATGCGCCAAGACCCAGTGAAATCACCGCTGAGATCAGCATCGGTTTGTACAAAGACGATAGCTGGTCACGCTTCCAACGGATCAGTGGACCGATCCCCAGCAGGAAAGCAAACGGCATCATCAACCAAGCGAAAAGCATATTAAAGAACGGCGCGCCAATAGAGACCGAACCCAAACCCAACTGCTTATGCACTAGCGGCAGTAAGGTACCAACCAGCACCACCACGAGAGCGGCGATGAGCATGACGTTGTTCGCCAGCAAGGCATTTTCTCGCGAAATGAGATCAAAGTTGCCGCGAACTCGCACCGATGCGCCTTTAACGGCAAACAGTAACAATGAGCCGCCGATGACAAAGACTAAGAAGCCAAGAATAAACATACCGCGCGCAGGATCAGAGGCAAAAGCGTGCACCGAGACCAGGATGCCCGAACGGACCAAGAAGGTGCCAAGCAGGCTGAGCGAAAACGCCGAAATCGCGAGCAGTACCGTCCAGGCTTTAAAAGTACCGCGTTTTTCCGTGACTGCTAACGAGTGCATGAGCGCCGTGCCTGCCAACCAAGGCATGAACGAGGCGTTTTCTACTGGATCCCAGAACCACCAGCCGCCCCAGCCAAGCTCGTAATATGCCCACCAAGAACCCAGAGCAATGCCTAAGGTCAAAAAGACCCAAGCCGCCGTTGTCCACGGACGAGACCAACGCGCCCAAGCGGTATCCAATCGACCAGTCATCAGCGAGGCAATCGCAAACGAGAAGGCGACCGAAAAGCCGACGTAGCCCATGTAGAGCATTGGCGGATGGACGATAAGACCCGGGTCTTGCAACAGCGGGTTAAGATCGCGCCCATCAACCGGGAAGAAAGGTAGAGTGCGTAAGAATGGGTTCGATGTGACGATGATGAACAGCAAAAAGCCAACAGAGATCATCCCCATGACGGCCAACACTCGCGCGACCGACTCTTGCGGCATACCGCGGCTAAAAGTGGCGACGGCAACGGTCCATGCGGCTTGGATCAAGACCCACAGCAGTAAAGATCCCTCGTGAGCGCCCCAAACCGCGGTGAGACGATAATACCAAGGTAACTGGCTGTTTGAGTTACTCGCGACGTATTGCAAGGTGAAATCGTTGGCATAAAAGCCATACGCAAGCGCAGCGAAGGAGAAGAGCAACATTAAGAACATCGCCCAAGAGAGAGGACGCGCGCTATTCATCAGCATGGTGTTGTTGTTGGAAGCCCCCCACAATGGCAATACACTCAATAAAACCGCCATTGACAGAGAGAGGATCAGGGCAAAATGCCCAATTTCAGCAATCATTGACCACTCCCCTGTTTTTGCTCTGTGGTGTATTGCAGTGGTGCGTGGTTCTTTTGCATCGCCTCAGCAATTTCTGGCGGCATATACTCTTCATCGTGTTTTGCCAGCACTTCGAAAGCTTCTACTGTGGTCGCATTTTTGAGCACGCCTTGAGCCACTATGCCCTGCCCTTCACGGAACAGATCCGGAAGTATGCCTTCATATTCAATGGTCACTTTCGGTCCTACATCAGCAAGTTCGAAGCTCACTTTCAGTGATTCCGGGTCGCGACGAACCGATCCCTTCACCACCATTCCGCCAATTCGCAGCCGCTGCCCCACTTCGGGTTTGGTACCATCATCTTTGCCTTGAACGAGCTCAGTTGGCGTGTAAAACAGGTCCATATTCTGGCTAAGCGCGTACAACATCAAACCAATGGTCGCCCCAATGCCGACAAAGATGGCTAAGATAATACTCAGTCTCTTTTTACGTCTTGGATTCATAGGGTGTTCTCCATATTCTTGGCGGCATCAATACGAGCTTGTCGATCAACTTTTGCTTTCACTTCATCAAGCAAAGCACCTGTGCGGCGAGCACTGCTTACGTATAAAGCCAGCATGGCAAAAAAAGTAATAGCAAATGAGCCCCACACATACGCTGCGTAGCCACCCATTGCAAAAAAATCACTCAGAGATTCAAAATACATGGCTCAATACCTCACTGAGTTTTAGCCAAAGCGAGCTCTTTCACCCAAGGGCGATGACTCTCTTTACTTAATATTTCATTGCGAAAACGCACCATAGCGACCGCACCAAAGAAGAACGCAAAACCAAAAATGTTCAGAAGTAACGGCCAAAGCATTGAAGCTGATATGGACGGTTTGGCAAATTTAGTAATCGTGGCGCCTTGGTGAAGCGTATTCCACCACTCGACTGAAAAATGAATAATCGGTAGGTTAATTACACCAACAATCGCCAATATGCCGGCGGCTTTCGCGGCGGTTTTTTGATCATCAAATGCATGATAAAGAGCAATCACGCCTAAATAGAGAAACAGCAGGATCAACTCTGAAGTTAGGCGAGCATCCCAAACCCACCAAGTTCCCCACATGGGCTTACCCCAAACTGCGCCCGTCACTAAAGCGATAAAGGTATACACAGCGCCAATCGGAGCCATCGCCAGCGCTGCCATATCGGCGAGACGTAATTGCCATACGATGCCAATAAACGCGGCTATCGCCATCGACATGTACACCCCCATAGACCAAATGGCCGATGGGACATGGATATAAATGATACGGAAACTATCGCCCTGTTGGTAATCTGATGGGGCAAACGCCAACCCCCAAATGCTGCCAACGAGCAACAAAATTAAGGCCAGCACAGAAAACCAAGGCAACAATTTACCACTGAGTTGGTAAGCTGCCTCTGGCTTTGCATAGGGATGGAGCCATTTCCACATGTCTATTTCTCACTCTACTTCACAGGACACAAACAGCGTGTGACACACTCGCTGTGCGATCGTTATTTTTATTAGTGTAATCTTGTTGCAAAGGTGATTTGACACACCTAGTTAACGCTGACTCTCAGAGCCGCGCTTATTGCAAATGGAGTTAAGGTTGTTGCCCCCACCAGCATCGCACCCAGAATAGCCAGTTGACCGCTATAACCCATTCCTAATGCCGCAGCATCAATCGCCGAGGTAGCAAAAATCAAAATAGGGATGTACAGCGGTAGGATCAATAAGCTCAGTAGCACACCACCTTTTTGTAAGCCGACGGTTAACCCAACGCCAATCGCACCAATGAAACTGAGTGTCGGTGTGCCCACAAGCAGTGTCAACACCACCGCTAACCAGGTATTAAAATCGAGCGATAAAATAATCGCCAATACTGGACTAATCAAAATCAGTGGTAAGCCTGTCAATACCCAATGGGATATGACCTTAGAGATCACCACAAGTTGCAATGGGATCGGCATCAGCATCATCTGTTCAAGCGAGCCATCTTGAAAATCGTCGCGAAATAATCGCTCAAGCGATAACAACGCAGAGAGCAGTGCAGCGACCCACACAATGCCTGCAGCGATTCGTGCTAATAGATTGGGCTCTGGACCAATGCTTAGTGGAAATAAGGTTATCACGATGATGAAAAACCACAGTGGATTTAACACGTCAGCTTGACGTCGAAACGCTATCAGCAATTCACGGCGGATAATGGTCGTCATGGCCGAGATCATATCAGTCACCCAACTTAATTTTTCTGAGTTTCGGGCTATCAGCAAACATGTCCTGATGTGTGGTCAGAATCACAATGCCACCATTCTCGGCGTGATGCGCAAACAGCGCCTCAAGAACTTTTACCCCTTGCTTGTCTATCGCGGTGAGTGGTTCATCCAAAATCCAAAGAACTTGTTTACTCAGCCATAAACGCGCCAGTGCAACTCTTCGTTGTTGACCCGCAGACAGTTGGGCGACAGGTACATCTTCTCGACCAGCAAGCCCGACTTTCGCCAAGGCTTGGAATATCGCCTCCTGAGAGGAAGATTCTTGGTGAACAGATTGATAAAAACTGAGATTTTCAAACGCGGTCAGTTCTCTTTTTACCCCGGTCTGGTGGCCGAGGAATAAGAGATCCTGATGAAACTCATCTCTGCTTTTGTCAATTCGCTCCCCTTTCCACAGGATCTCTCCCTCTTCTTTATCACCCAGCCCTGTGACAATGCGTAGCAAAGTGGTTTTGCCAGTGCCATTGCGCCCCTCGATCTGCACCAGCTCTCCGGGTTGAATAGAAAATGTCAAGTTCTCGAAAAGAACGCGCTCGTCGCGAATCGCAGTTAGATTTGATACTTCCAGCATAAGCTTCATAGCTACATAAAATGAGCGGGTATATTAGCACATCTGTTCCGAGACAAGACAGGATAACAGGGCGTTCAAATTTGTAACTTCGTGAGAAATTGTTAACTGCTATCACAATTATTTAAATCTACATCTAAAGGGGGATGGAGAATGGTTGAACCTTGTACCAAGTGTTTCATGCAAAAGCAAAAAAAGAAGCCGAAGCTTCTTTTTTGTTTGCCTGATTTCACGTTTATCGGCGCCCTTTGGGCCGCTGCGCACGCGGAGGCTCAAATTCATTAGGATGGCCACTCAACGGCGGAACTTTCTCTTTACCCGCAATTTTCTTTTGCAGTGACAGCATCAGCTCCGCTTCAGCCTTAGGTAGCTCACACTCTTCAATCAGTTCGTTAATATCCGCACCGAGCTGAACCATCTTACTTGCTCTAGTGTAGAGACGACCGTCTGTATCTGCCTGTTCTAACTCCACAATGCGCTCGTTGAGATGTTGAATAATATCTTGCTGTTCAGTCACTCTCTGCCCTAATCCGACAACGACAGAGCGCACTTCGAGTAGCTGTTTATTCGCCTTTTGTAACTCTTTTTCAACGCTGCGCAGTTGCAGACGCTGGTGATCTTGCTGCTTCTGCAAGACACTCTTCGTACGCCACTGCATCAATAACAGCAGCAACACCACCAACACAGCCCCACCGATCCACACCGCGGGGCTTTGGAAAAACGCTTCTGCCATTACAGATGAGCCATCTCATCCCACTCTTCGTCAGTCAGGAGCTTGTTCAAGTCAACCAAGATCAAAAGCTTACCATCACGGTTGCTGACACCTTGAATAAACTTAGCACTCTCATCGGTGCCCACTGAAGGTGTTGAATCGATTTCAGAAGAACGTAGGTAAACTACTTCAGCCACACTGTCCACCAAGATACCAATCACTTGGTGTTCAGACTCAATCACAATAATACGTGTGTTATCAGTAACTTCACCTTCCATCAGACCAAAACGTGCACGCGTATCAATAACGGTTACGACATTGCCACGTAGGTTGATAATACCTAGCACATAGTCAGGGGCACCAGGAACTGGAGCGATTTCAGTGTAGCGAAGTACTTCGCGTACCTGCATTACGTTGATGCCGTAAGTTTCTTCTTCCAGCTGGAACGTCACCCACTGAAGTACTTCATCACTTGTTTTATCTTTTTTCACTTCTACTTCGTTAGAATGAGACATAGGTAATCCTCGTTAATGTCGTTCCCGACTTCTCAAATGCTTAATTTAGTGATTTTACATCTAGTCCGGCATTTAGCATGGAAATTAATGCTTCTACATGAATTAAAGCACACATTTTTTCTTTCACCATCCCAGCAAGCCACGGGCGTTTACCCGATTGCTCGCGCCAGCGCACCTTCTGCGGGTAAAGCAATTCGGTCCCTAAAAGCTTACTGCTGGCAAGCCCCCACATGCTCGCTCCCAACATAACGATGTACTGATAGTGCGCTTTGTACTCGTCATCTTTCAGTTTATCTGGCATTACCCACTTGGCGGTATCGACCACATCTAACTGCTGGTCGCGGTTAGTCTGTAGACCAAGATACCAGCCTGGACGACCGATCAAGTGGTTTAGTGTGGTCATCTGATGAATGCCGCCAAGCTCATCTAGCGGTACAGCGAATGTGACGCTATTGACTTCAAAATAGAGTACCTGAAACGCCTCTGAGCGTTCAGTTGAGGTCCACTCACGCTTCCCTGCACCAGAAGTTTGAGTCTTTGGCTCCGGCTCTGTCTCTATATGAGCTTCTATTTTTGATTCAAGCTCGACCTGTTCTTGTACAATCGTCTCAGGTTGTATCTCTTCGATAGTAGGCTGGGCGATCGAAGATTCCGAAACGGTCCAATCTTGGATCTCTTCAACCTCGTCAGCAATATCCCACTCTTGAATTTCTTCAACCAAGTCGGCTTGCGAAACAAAAACCTCTTGTTCTAAAGGTTTGGTTGCTTCTTCTTTCAGACTGGCTATTTGCGCAGTATTTTGCTCAAGCAGCTCATCAATACCCAACTCATCAACCACATTGGTTGATTCCAATTGACTTAGAAGACGCTGAACATCCTCAAGGTTAGGCGCTTCAAGTTCTTTAACCTCGATTTCCGCGTAACTGTATGATTCCGGTTCTGAATACTGTAGTTTCAACTCCGGCTCATGCTCTGACGCCTGCCAAGCAGTCTCTGAACTCGGCTCAGACACCAGCAGCTCAAGTTCCTGCTCTTCAGATAGTAAAGCACTAAAATAATCATCTAGTGCTTGTTCACTCGATAACACCGCTGCTTTACTGCTCATCAATCGCTAACCTCTCTAGATAGATCAGCAATTGCTTATAAGCAAACACGCCTCGGCTGCCATCCGCAAAGTGCGAAGCTGGGAGACGTTTTAAACTTGCATCTCTAAATTTGGTGTCTATTGGCACCGCCGACGTCCAAACCTTATCGGGATAGTCTTTTTTCAGCTGGGTTAACGTTTGCAAAGAAGCCTTAGTTCGCTTGTCATACATGGTCGGAACTATCGTCACTTTAAACGGATCGCGACGAGATTTTTGCATAATGGTTAGCGTCCGGATCATGCGTTCTAGCCCCTTCATCGCAAGAAACTCCGTTTGAACCGGGATCAAAATACGATCGCTCGCCGCCAATGCATTGACCATCATCACACCAAGGATAGGAGGACAATCAATCAATACGTAGTCATATTCTTTCGACAACGCCATCAAAGCGCGCTTGAGAATCAACCCCATCCCACTGCGGTTACCCATCACACGGTCCAGGGTCGCCAAAGACATGTGCGCCGGAATTATGTCGATACCTTCAATATCGGTTTTCATCACGAGAGGTCTCACGCTCTCGCGACTAAATTCTTTGAGCTGGAATAAATCAAAAAGACTGCTGGACACGCCATCAGGATCAAACCCCAGATAAGTGGTCAAAGAAGCATGGGGGTCTGTGTCAACTAACAACACGCTATGCCCTTTCTTACTCAGCAAGCCAGCTAAAGTCACTGTGGTGGTCGTTTTTCCGACGCCGCCTTTTTGGTTCGCTACACTCCAGACAATCATACCTTTCCTTATGCCAGTCCCACTTCAACCAGCATACGCTCGGCAATTCGATCCAAAGGCAGGTCTTCGCTGGAGATCCCTGCTTTTGCCACCGCCTGAGGCATACCGTAGACCACGCAGCTCTCTTCGTCTTGAGCCCAAATTGTTGAGCCTGCAGACTTAAGCATGCGTGCACCTTCACGTCCATCTGCGCCCATACCGGTAAGCACCATAGAAAGGACTTTGTCTGCGTAAATTTTTGCCGCAGAGCCAAAGGTCACATCCACACAGGGCTTATAGTTCATTCGCTCACCACCATCGATAATTCTCAAGCGTGCAGCGCCAGGCCGGCCATCAATCATCATCTGCTTACCACCCGGCGCCAAGTAAGCAACACCGGCTTGTAACACATCGCCATCTTCCGCTTCTTTCACTTGGATTTTACACAGCGAGTTTAAACGACTTGCAAAGGCCGCAGTAAAGGTTGCAGGCATGTGTTGGATTAAGACGATAGGATGCGGGTAATTAGCTGGCAATTTGGTGAGAATTTTTTGCAGTGCGACAGGACCACCAGTAGAAGTACCAATCGCAGTAAGCTGGTATTTTTTCCCTGAAGCACGAAATTTTGTTGTCACTGGTGCTCGAGTTGGCGCTGGCGCCGCTACATCACGGCGCAAGCCAAAACTGCCACGCGTGGAGCTTGGAGACGAAGCTGGCGTTGTTCGTTCAATGGGTTGAACTACCGGGCGTCGCATGAAAGCACGTTTCGAGGCAATCTGCAGAACACGCTGCTGCAACAAAGACACTGCTTCGTCACGGTTGCGTGCGATGTCTTCAAACTTCTTCGGTAGAAAATCCAAGGCACCTGCATCAAGTGCATCCAGAGTGGCTTTAGCGCCGTCATGAGTCAAAGAAGAAAACATCAGAATCGGCGTCGGGACCGACGCCATAATTTCACGAACAGCCGAAATGCCATCCATAACGGGCATTTCGATGTCCATCGTAATGACGTCTGGCTTGAGGCGTTGAGCTTTCTCAACCGCCTCTTTACCGTTGACTGCAACGTCAATCACTTCTAGGCGCGATTCGGCATTGATGATTTCACTGACGCGTCGTCTGAAAAAGCTTGAATCATCAACTACTAATACTTTAATCGCCATTTGAATCCTTATAAAAATCGTGGCTCAAATTATATCCGCGACGCGGCTGCATATTGCTTGAGCAGATCCGGCACATCCAGAATCAGAGCTATGTGGCCATCACTAGTAATGGTTGCACCCGCCATTCCCGGCGTACCTTGCAGTAAGTTATCCAGCGGCTTAATAACCACTTCTTCTTGACCAATCAAGGTATCGACGACAAAACCGACACGCTGACTGCCAATTTGCACGATAACCACGTGACCATGTCCTTTGCGCAGTTGCACTTTACCCGCTTTAGGAGCAAGCCAATTTTGCAAGTAGAACAGCGGAATAGACTTGTCGCGCACAATGATGGTCAATTGTCCATCAACAACGTTTGTTCGGCTAAGGTCAAGATGGAAGATCTCGTTCACAGACGCCAGCGGCAATGCAAATGGGTGTCCAGCTACTCCAACCATTAAGGTCGGAAGAATGGCCAGAGTCAAAGGAACCTTGATGGTGATCTTCGTTCCTTTGCCCATTTCAGAATCAATATCAATCGAACCGTTTAGTGTATTGATTGCCGTCTTCACCACATCCATACCGACGCCGCGCCCGGAGATGTCAGAAATTTTCTCTTTACTTGAGAAACCAGGCGCAAAAATGAGGTTAAAACACTCTTTATTTGACAAGCGTGCCGCAGCATCTTCGTCCATCATGCCACGTTTGACCGCAATAGCACGTAGCTTATCTGGATCCATACCACCGCCGTCATCGACAATCGCTAGCTCAATGTGATCCCCTTCCTGGGATGCAGAGAGAATGACTTTACCCGTACGAGATTTACCCGCTTTGATTCGGTCTTCAGGCATTTCGATGCCGTGGTCTACAGAGTTACGTACTAAGTGGATCAATGGATCAGCCAAGGCTTCAACCAAGTTTTTATCCAGATCCGTTTCTTCGCCGCGCATTTCCAGTACGATGTCTTTTTGCAAACTACGAGCAAGATCTCGAACAACGCGAGGGAAGCGACCAAATACTTTCTTAATCGGCTGCATGCGCGTCTTCATGACAGCGCCTTGCAGATCGGCGGTTACAACGTCAAGGTTTGCAACGGCTTTGGACATCTCTTCATCGTTGCTATTTAAGCCAAGACTGAGTAAACGGTTACGTACTAAAACAAGTTCGCCAACCATATTCATAATGGTATCGAGTGTCGAGGTATCAACACGAACCGTCGCCTCTGCTTGTGGCTTTTTCGCCGCAGCGACAGCGGGTGCTTTTGCTTCTTGCGTTGCTGGTGGAGCAGGAGGCGCAGCTTTGGCGACAGCAGGTGCGACTTTAGGCGTTGCTTGCGGTGCTGGTTTTACAGCTGGTTTCTCTACAGGTTTAGGCGTTTCTTTAACGTTTGCTGAAGCAGGCTTGGTTGCCATTTCCAGTTCTTCAATCGAAGGGCCTTTACCAGTACCGTGCAGCTCGTCGAGCAGTTTCTCAAACTCTTCATCGGTCATCAGATCACTGTCTGCAGCCGCAGCCGACTTGGCTGGAGTTGCAGGCGCTGCAGGTGGCACTGATTTAGAGTCTGACGAGGAAGGACTCTTACCGGCGCCGTGTAACTCGTCTAAAAGTTTTTCAAACTCGTCGTCGGTAATATCACCACTGTCAACGACTGGAGTTGCAACCGATTTAGCAGCAGGAGCCACAGTATCCGCACTCTTACCTGGTGCGGAACCTTTGCCATGCAACTCATCAAGCAATTTTTCAAATTCATCTTGAGTAATTTCATCGACAGAAGAAGCACTGACCGCGCTTGGTGCCGCTTCTTCTCGCACTGGCTCTTCGACGATAGGCTCCGGTTCAAATTCCGGTTCTGGTTCAGCGACTTCTATCGCTTCTTCAGCAACTTCGTCTTCAGATTCAGGTCGGCAAAGACGATGAAGTTCGTCCAGCAACATAGGGTCAGCGGCTTCTAAAGGCTCGTGATCCTGAACTGCCTTGAACTGGGTATTCACCGTATCCAGAGCTCGTAGCATGGTATCCATCAATGCAGGCGTGACGGTACGCTGTCCATTACGCAATACATCGAAGACGTTTTCTGCGCCGTGACAGGTATCAACGAGTTCAGCGAGTGATAGAAAGCCAGCACCACCTTTAACAGTATGGAATCCACGGAAAATAGCGTTAAGAAGATCCCTGTCTTCTGGATTATTTTCCAATTCTACTAACTGCTCAGAAAGCAGTTCCAGAATTTCCCCGGCTTCAATTAAGAAGTCTTGTAGGATATCTTCGTCTAAATCGTAGCTCATACGTTACCTTTAAAATCCGAGGCTGGATAACAAATCATCGACTTCATCTTGCGACGCAACCGCATCCTCACGAAGTTCTGGGTGCAAAATCGGCCCTTCGGGCGCGCTTCCACTTTTTTCTTTGTTGGCACTTGGGGTGGTGTCTAAAACGTTTTCTTTTAGTGGTTTGTTTGCGGCAAAGACGGTTAGTATCTCGACTAATCGCCCTTCCACTTCATTTACCAAGGTAATGACTCTACGGATGATCTGTCCTGTGAGGTCCTGAAAATCCTGAGCCATTAATATTTCTGTTAATTGACTTCTCAGTTCAGTGCTGTCCCCTTCAACCTGAACCAATAACTCGTCAATACGGTGACAAAGGGCCTTGAACTCACTCAGTTCGATACGGCCACGCATTAACTCGTTCCACTGCGGCCTAACCTGCACCAAGCACTGATGCAAGTTGTCCGCAATCGGTAGACAATGCTCGACAGCATCCATGGTTTTATTGGCGGCAACTTCCGTTTTATCAATGACGTATTGAAGGCGATCCCTCGCATCAGGGATTTCATCTTGAGTGATTTCCGTCATTCGCTGATCAAACGCGAAGTTTTTCAGTGAATCATGTAGATCTCTGGTCAATACGCCAATTTCCTGCAGCATAAGGTTTCCCTTATCCTCATAAATTGAAGCGACCAAAGCATCTGCCTGTGCCTGTTCACCATTTTCCAGCAATTCAACTAGAGACTTTGCTTGCTCTAATGAGATCATTCTGAATAGACCCTTTTCGTTTTATGCTCCGTAAGCATGCTGCGCTGATGAGCCGCTAAGATCGAATTTTGAGTTTTTCTTAGGTTATAGCAGCTCTGACGAAGTTATCTTCAAACGAGTCTTATAAACGTTCGAATATTTTGTCTAATTTTTCTTTCAGGGTTGCAGCAGTGAACGGTTTTACGATATAGCCATTTACCCCAGCTTGGGCCGCTTCAATGATCTGCTCACGCTTCGCTTCAGCGGTAATCATCAATACTGGCAGGTGTTTAAGCTCCTCATCGGCACGAATATTTTTCAGTAGATCGATACCCTGCATGCCAGGCATGTTCCAATCCGTCACGACGAAATCGAAATCACCTTTTTTCAGCATAGGTAACGCTGTCAAACCATCGTCCGCCTCTTGGGTGTTGTTAAAACCCAAATCACGAAGCAGGTTCTTTACAATACGGCGCATTGTTGAGAAATCATCAACAATAAGGATCTTCATGTTTTTATTCAAAATTGCCTCCACTGAATTTCACAATCAGTGTCTTTAGTCATGTTGTGTCCAAGCACTGAGTTTAGTGCGAAGACGTTGCATGGATTGGCTCAATATCTGACTGACACGTGACTCGCTAACACTCAGAATTTCCCCAATTTCTTTTAAGTTTAGCTCTTCATCATAATAGAGCGAAAGTACCAAAGCTTCACGCTCTGGAAGCTGTTTTATTGATTCAACCAATGCTTTTCTGAAATATTCGTCAGCAACGCCTTTAAATGGGCTGTTATCTTCTGAATCTTCGACTGAGGTGATGACGTCGTCTGAAACGCCTAAATCCTCAATACCAATCAGACGGGAGCAATTTATATCAGTCAGTGCAGCGTGGTATTGCTCCATGGTTAACCCCATGTGAGCAGCCACTTCTGCATCGTTTGGATCACGATTGAGAATCCCTTCCAATTCAGCAATCGCCTGACTAATTTCTCGGTTGTTTTTATGGACCGAACGCGGAACCCAATCACCACGCCTGATATCATCAAGCATGGCACCGCGAATGCGGATTCCTGCGTAAGTTTCAAAACTGGCGCCTTTTGAAGCATCGTAATTTTGCTGCGCTTCAATCAACCCTATCATGCCCGCTTGAATTAGATCTTCCACTTGTACACTGGGTGGCAGTCGTCCTAATAGATGGTGAGCAATGCGTTTGACCAACACGGAATACCTCTCGATAAACAGCTTTTGGCTGTTTACATTGGCGTGTTGATCATAGGTTAGCGCTTTATTCACCAAACGGTTCCTCTAAGAATTCATTGCGGCTTAGCAATCGCTCGACAAAAAACTCAAGATGCCCACTTGGGGTCTTTGGTATCGGCCAAGTTAACGCTTTGTTTGCCAAAGAGCTGATCGCTAGCGCAGCCGGAGAACGCGGGAAGGCGTCAACGACTATCTTTTGCTTTTTAACCGCTTGTCGAACTTTATCATCTAATGGAATACATGCTACGAGTTCGAGGCTCACATTCAAGAATCGCTCTGTGACCAAAGTCAATTTTGCAAACAATTCTCGCCCTTCACGGTAGCTTCTGACCATATTTGCAACAATTTTGAAGCGTTGCACCTGATGTTCTTTGCTTAACAACTTAATTAAAGCATAAGCATCGGTAATTGACGTAGGTTCATCACAGACAACAACCAAGACATCCTGCGCGGCGCGCGAAAAGCTGATCACCATGTCTGAAATGCCCGCTGCGGTGTCAATCAGCAGCACGTCCATTTCTTCTTCCAAACTACCAAAGGCACGGATTAAGCCGACGTGCTGAGCGTGTGAAAGCTCAGTCATGCTTTGTGTTCCGGAAGTCGCGGGTATTATTCTAATACCATACGGTCCTTCAACAATAGCATCTTTTAATTCACACTCACCAGCTAAGACATGCCCTAGGTTGCGTTTTGAACGAATTCCGAGCATAACGTCGACATTTGCTAGGCCAAGGTCGGCATCAAGTACCATGACTTTTTTGCCTTGACGTGCCATGGCTATCGCCAATCCTAGGGTAACGTTCGATTTACCCACACCACCTTTACCACCAGTCACCGCGATCACTTTAGTGAGTGAAGGTTTTGTTAAGCGACGGAGGCCGCTTGCTTGATCGTGTATCATATTCTCAGTCATAATTGTCCGCCGCCTAGAATCCTTCGTTGTCACTGTTCCAGTAGTGAGGTTCATTCTCTGTCGACTTCTCAAGCAGTTCATTCGCTTTCGCGATCATGTATTTCGGTTGTGCAATCACGATGTCTTCAGGAACTCTTTGTCCGTTGGCGATATAAGCCACGGGTAAAGCGTTTTGAATTACAACGCTGATAAACTCCCCCAAGCTCAACGATTCATCGAGCTTAGTCAGGATGCAACCTGACAAAGGAATTCGTCGGAAATGTTCGATAGTTTCCTGAAGGACTCTGCGTTGCGCCGTTGCGGGAAGAACGAGGTAGCTATGGATTACTTCGCCACTTTCTTGCATTAACGTGTCTAACTGTTCGGACAGGCGTACATCACGCTGCCCCATACCAGCGGTATCAACCAAAATGAGTTTTCTATTTCTCAATTGGTAGATTACATCGGCTAAATCTTTAGAATCTTTAGCAACTTTTACCGGGCAGCCCATAATTCTGCCGTAAATGGAGAGTTGCTCATGTGCACCGATTCGATAGGTATCTGTGGTGACCAAGGCAACGTTATTCGCCCCGTACTCCATCGCCGCACGAGCCGCGAGTTTAGCGATAGTGGTGGTTTTCCCTACTCCTGTAGGGCCAAGCAGGGCAACAACGCCACCTCGCTTAAGGATATCTTGCTTGGTGATGGCAATTTGATCTGAAACCAGTGCCAAAAGTGCTTTCCAAGCGCGCGCGGGTTTGGTGTCTTCGGGAATGTAGCAAGCCATTTGGTCTGCCAGCTCCGGCGAAACACCCATACGTTCAAGGCGCTTGATCAGCATGGCGCGCAGCGGTTCTCTACGCTCCACTTCTTGCCAAAGAAGGCCAGAAACTTGATGTTCAAGCAGACGACGAATTGAGGTCATCTCTTCACGCATGTTCTCCAACTCGTTGGCCGATTCATCGCTTTCCTGAGGAAGCTGACGGCGATCATAACGAGTTGGATCAAGGCGGGGTTGCGGCTTATCAATACGTCGGTCTTCGGCGATTAACTTCGCGAGCGGTGAGTTTTCACGCACCCGCACTGAGCTATGTTGATCGTCACGGTGCTTGGATTGACGTTGCAGCAGTGCTGATAACGAATCTTCGTTCTCGCTTTTGCGTTGTGGCTCATCGCTCTGTTGGTTGTATTGCTTCAGCATGTTGGCAAAGCGCTTGGTCATAGAACCATTGTCGCTCTTTGCACTGCTTTCACTACGCAAACTGACGCGATCATCTTCAACCGCACGAGAAGCAAGACGCCCAGCTGAGCTACTTGAAAACTGCCCGGACTCTTGAAGCGCATTTGCTGTCTGTCTGCGGTTTGATGTAGCAGCAAAAGTCGAAGACGCGCTGTCTCCGTCAATGGCAGCAACGATCTCCACCCCTCCGGCCACTTTTTTATTGGACATGATCACTGCGTCCGCTCCCAGCTCTTCTTTCACTTGCAGGAGCGCCGTTCTCATGTCTTTGGCAAAAAATCGTTTTATTTTCAAACCATTCGTCCATTTAACAGGGTTTAACTATTAGTTACCCACTGCCTGTACAATGCGGATCTGTTTCTCGTCTGGTATCTCCTGATACGAGAGCACTCTGAGATTTGGTATTGTGTTTTTCACAAACTTCGCCAGAGTTGAACGCAACATGCCGGAGGTCAATAAGACCGCAGGTTCGCCCTTCAGCTCTTGTTCTTGAGTTGCCATACTCAGAGAGGCTTGCAGACGCTCTGCGAGACCAGGTTCAATCCCCGCAGACTCGCCACCCGACGCTTGCATGGTCTGATGCAATATTTGTTCCAGCTCTGGAATCAAGGTTATCACAGGCAGCTCAGGCTCTATTCCATTGATTTCTTGGACAATTAGACGTTTCAGTGAGATACGAACTGCCGCTGTGAGAATGTCGGGTTCTTGACTCTTCGAAGAGTACTCAGCCATGGTCTGCACTATGGTACGGATATCGCGGATTGGGATTGCTTCATTAAGTAGATTTTGTAATACCTTCACCACCACACCAAGCGGCAGCTGGTCAGGGACAAAATTCTCCACCAATTTCGGTGCGCTACGACCCAGCATCTCCAGCAGGTTCTGCACTTCTTCGTGACCAAGCAGCTGCGAGGCATTGTTGGTTAAAAGCTGGCTCATGTGCGTTGCTAACACCGTCGAGGAATCGACCACGGTATACCCCAGCGCCTGCGCATGTTCACGCTGCTCTGGGCGGACCCAAACTGCTTCAAGGCCAAATGCAGGATCGATTGTCGGTTCGCCATCAATCATGCCATACACTTGACCAGGGTTGATCGCCAGATCTTGGTCTGGGCGAATTTCTGCTTCCCCGACAGCAACGCCCATTAAAGTAATGCGATAACTGTTGGGCGTAAGCTCAAGGTTGTCACGAATATGCACCGGGGGAATGAGGAAACCAAAGTCTTGCGACAGTTTTTTTCTCACCCCTTTGACCCGCTCTAATAGTTCACCACCTTGGTCCCTATCCACCAAGGGGATCAGCCGATAGCCTACCTCCAAGCCAATGATGTCCACTGGCTGTACATCATCCCAAGAAAGCTCACGCACCGAAGGCGCGTTGCTGGTATCTATAACGGCTGGGGTTTTGGGCTGCTTGGCTTTTTGCTTCTGCTTTTTATCGATAAAGTACGCTCCCGCACCCGCAGCAAGCGCTAGTAGCAAAAAGGAGAAATGGGGCATGCCTGGGACAATACCCATCACGCCTAAAATGGCAGCGGTAATCATCAGTGCTTTCGGGTTATCGAACATCTGAAATATCAGTTGCTCACCCATATCTTCATCGGTGTTTTGCCGTGTCACCATCATGGCTGCCGCAATCGACAAGAGTAGTGATGGGATCTGCGCAACCAGACCGTCACCGATGGTCAAAAGGGTATAAATCTGGATGGCTTCAGAGAAGCCCAGACCATGCTGCGCCATGCCGATAGACAGGCCACCAATGATGTTGATGAACAGGATCAAGATACCCGCGATGGCATCCCCTTTGACAAACTTGGAGGCACCGTCCATCGAACCGTAGAAGTCCGCTTCTTTGGTCACTTCAAAGCGGCGCAAACGGGCTTGCTCTTGATCAATCAAGCCTGCGTTAAGGTCGGCGTCAATCGCCATCTGCTTACCCGGTAACGCATCTAAGGTAAAGCGTGCACTCACTTCAGAGATACGCCCCGCACCTTTGGTCACGACCATAAAGTTGATGATCATCAGGATGAGGAACACCACTAAACCAACAGCATAGTTCCCGCCGATAACCACGTTACCGAAGGCTTCAATCACGTTACCGGCTGCATCGCCCCCTTCATGACCTTTCAGCAAAACCACTCGCGTCGAAGCAACGTTCAGAGCCAAACGTAACAGCGTTGCAATCAACAACACGGTCGGAAACGCCGCAAAATCGAGTGGACGGCGCGTATAAACGGTCACCAGCAACACCACCATCGACAGGGCGATGTTGAAGGTAAAAAACATGTCCAACAGGAACGCGGGGATAGGCAATACCACCATCGCCAGCGTCGCCAGCACCATCACGGGTGCGCCGATTGCAGGCATGGAGCGTTGGGGAATTTTAGGCAACTTATCTGCAAACGGCAGAGTAAATTTTTTAGCCATTACTTCGTCTCGGTTGGGTGGAACTTAACTCGCTTGTCACCTGAAAATGCGGGCACTTAACTATCGGTGAGCAACTTTCAAAGAGCGGAACAAGCAATCTCTATACCAGAGTTGCGCCAAACAATTGACTGCACAAATCGCTTGAAATTGAATGCTTAATGGCGCATATCCGGTGGAATGGGTAGATCGTAATCCTGTAGTTTTGGCCTGTGTCCACCACGTCTGCGATACTGTTTGAGCTGAAATACGTAGGCTAGGATCTGCGCCACTGCAGTAAACAGCCCTTCGGGAATTTCTTGTTCAAGCTCTGTGGTGTAATAGAGAGCACGCGCTAACGGCGGTGCTGGCACTATGTAAATATCATGCTCCCGAGCCACCTCTCGGATCTTCATCGCCATGTGATCAGAACCTTTGGCAACCACCACTGGCGCGCGATCAGTGCCTTGCTTGTAGCGCAGTGCAACCGAAAAGTGCTCCGGGTTGGTGACAATAACATCGGCCGTTGGTACATCCGCCATCATGCGGCGCTGCGCCGCTTCTCGTTGCAACATCCGAATACGGCCTTTGACTTCCGGTTTACCTTCGGTGTCTTTGTACTCGTCTTTCACTTCCTGTTTGGTCATTTTTAACTGATCAGCGTGTTGCCAGATCTGAAACGGAATGTCGATGGCTACGACGATTAACAAAGAGCAGCTGATCAGCAAAATAAAATTGAGCAAAATATCGAGCGAGTGAAAAATATTCTGTGGATAAACATCCATGCTCAGTTGAATCAAATCGGCTTGCGAAGCTTGGATGAGATAGATGGCCACGCCAGTCACAAGACCGACTTTGAGAATCGATTTGATCAGCTCCACCCAACTCTGCAATCCAACCATGCGCTTTAAGCCACTCAGTGGATTCATTTTAGACAGCTTAGGCATCGCTGCTTCAGCAGAAAAACTGATGCCCCCACCCCAGCAGCCCCTATGACAGCGGCAATAAAAAGCGTAATGAGGATCAACAGCAGCGGCACAAGCAAAGCTGTTATTGCCCCACCTGCAATATCCAGCAGTTTTGCAGTGTCAAAAATCTCTTCTCGGGTGAGATCAAATAGCCGCCCCATGATCTTAAATAGAGCGCGAGCTAAAGGCTCACCAAACCACATCAGTGCCACTGCCCCTACGATAAGCACAGAAGCCGAGGCAAGCTCTTTCGAGCGCGCAACTTGGCCTTTCTCTCTTGCTTGTTGTAATCGTCGGGGGGTGGCATCTTCGGTACGTTCTTGACCGTCTGACTCTGCCAATTCAGCCTCCTAGCAATTTAGCCGAATAAAGCGGCAAATCTGTTCTTCACCTTCTATCCAGTACAGTTCATAGTGGCTGTAAAGGCCAGCAAGAATATACCAACAGAGTAATAAACCCACGAGCAACGCGAAAGCAAAGCCGAGCGAGAAAATGTTTAACTGTGGCGCAGCACGTGTCATTACCCCAAACGAGAGGTTAATCGTCAGCAAGGCAATAATGCCAGAGAGCGACATACTGAGCGCAACTTTGAACATAATGCCAAGCCAGAGCGCGAGTTCGCGAAAGTCCACGGCATTGAGCGAGCCGAGACCCACCGGCAAGGTTTTAAAACTGAACACCACCAATTGCAGCATTTTCAAGTGCCCGTCGGTGGCGAGGAAAAACATGGTCGCCAAAAACATAAACAGTTGACCAAGCAAAGGGGTGTTTTGCCCGTTGGCCGGGTCAACCATTGAAGCAAAACCAAGGCTTGATTGCATACCCAAAATTTGGCCAAGCATAACAAAGGTTTGAATCAAAAACTGCGTCACCATTCCCATCGCCACGCCAATCACGATTTGTTCAAACACCGTCAGATAGCCTTGAAAAGAGAGCAGTTCGATCTCTTGAGGTACGGCTGGGAGTGCTGGCATTACCGCAAACGTCACCGCCAGACTGAGATAAAGGCGGATGCGTGGCGAAACAAAACGCGCCCCAGTGACTGTCATCACCATCAACATGGAGGAGATTCGAGCAAAAGGCCAGAAGTAGTTGGCTATCCAGTCAAGGATGATAGTGGTTGGGTACTCCATCTCATCAAACCGTCAATACAGAACCTGAGGCAGGCGTTCAATCAGCGAGAAAAAGAACTCCATCATCATCTGCGTCATCCAGTGACCAAACAGCATCAAAGCCAGTAGCGTGATGATCAGACGCGGCAAAAAGCTCAAGGTCTGTTCGTTGATCGAGGTCGCCGCTTGAAAAATCGCCACAATCAAACCGACCAATAAGCTGGGAATAATGATGGCACAGACCATGATCAATACCATCCATAGTGCATCCTGGAATAGCTCAACAAATATTTCAGGTGTCATGCTCTCTCCCTGCTATAAGGCGAAACTGCCAGCCAGCGTCGTCAGAATAAGATTCCACCCGTCAACCAGCACAAACAGCATCAATTTAAACGGCAGCGAAACAATCATTGGCGAGAGCATCATCATACCCATCGCCATCAGCACCGATGCAACCACCAAGTCGATGATCAAAAAGGGCAGGAAGAGCATAAATCCGATTTGGAATGCCGTTTTCAGCTCCGAAGTAATAAATGCGGGAATCAAGACCGCCATCGATACGTCTTCTGGGTTGGCCACCTGCTCCCCCGACATATTGACGAAGGTTTCCAGATCTTTGACGCGGGTTTGCTTGAGCATAAACGCTTTGATTGGTCCCTGAGCGACATCAAACGCTTGTCTCGCGGTCAGTTGCTCATTTAAGTAGGGCTGCACCGCCTGTTCATTCACTTCATTGATCACCGGAGACATGATAAAGAAAGTCAAAAACAGCGCGATGCCAATAATCACTTGGTTTGATGGCGTCTGTTGTAAGCCCATCGCTTGGCGCAATATCGACATCACCACCACAATCCGGGTAAAAGAGGTCATCAATATCACCATGGCAGGCAAGAAGCCCAGCATGGTCATAAGCGCAAGAATTTGCAGTGTAACCGAGTAGTCTTCACTGCCATCTGGATTGGTGGTCATGGTGAACGCCGGAATGCCACCCCCTTGTCCTACACTCATGCTGCGACTTTGCGCAGAGCCATTTTTCATCTCGGAGAGGGTAACGCTGCTGCCCGCCGCCAGATTATCCGGCAGCAACGTTTCTTCCGCTTGAGCCAGCGCAAGAGGAGAGAGCAGGGACAACATCAGCAGCCATAAGGTCAGCCACAAAGAAGGGAAAAAGTGTTTACTGTTCATGCTTTTTTAGTAACTGGCTAAATTGCGACGCAAAGGCACTCTTAACCAGTTCCTCCTGTTTTAACGGCTGTTCTAAACGGGCAATTAGTTGAATGGACTGTGCGGTAATCCCGACGAGAAATTGCTCCTCACCCGCCTGCACCACCGCAATCCGTTCTTTCGTACCAACTGCGATCTGGCTAACGATTTTTAGCCCATGTTGCTGACCGAACGCCGGAGCTTGCAGGCGCTTCATTAGCCAGGCCAGCAATAAGATAAAGGCGATCACCAGCAACAAAGAACCGAAGGTGGTCGCTAGATTAAGCTCTGGCGCGCTTGGCGCGGCCCAAACACGAGGAGCACTGAACAACCCGCTCAGTGCTCCTAACCCGCTTATCAGCCGTACTTTGTTTGTCATCGGGCTCATCATATCAGCGCAGTTTCTTGATGCGTTCCGTCTGACTAATCACATCGGTAAGACGAATACCAAACTTGTCGTTAACCACCACCACTTCACCATGCGCAATCAATGTGCCGTTAACCAACACATCTAAAGATTCACCCGCCAAACGGTCAAGCTCAACCACCGAGCCTTGGTTGAGTTGCAGCAGGTTACGGATACTGATTTGTGAACGCCCGACTTCCATCGAGATGGTCACAGGGATATCCATAATGGTGTCGAGTTTACGTCGCTCATCGGCGGTGATGGGCTTCGATGTATCTTTCAGCTCTTCCAGCGGCGCGGCCATCACTTCATCAATATCAACATCAGGCGCGGAAGGGTCTTCACCCAGAGCCGCCGCCCACTCTGCTGCCAGCTTCTCATCTTCACTTGATGCCATAGTCATATCCTGTTTTCATTTTCGTTATTAATCTTCATTATCATCGTCACTTTCCAGCTCAGACATGATGTCCTTACCCAAGAAAGTTAAATCGGTTTTCACCACATGCGGGCGCTCAATTTCTTGTGAAATCTGCACGGCCAACTTGTCGTTAGACTGGCCCATTTTGACGCGATAGGTTGGCAATTCTTCAACAAACATCACTGCATGTTTGGGCATTTCTATCGGAATGACGTCCCCCGGACGAAGCTCCATCAGATCACGCAGAGAAATGGTTTTCTCCAGCAAATTGACGCGAAAGTTTACCGGACAGTCCATGATCTCTTCACGTAAAGCAGAACTCCAACGTACGTCGGTTTCCATCTTATCCGATTGCACACCCGCATCCAGCAGTTCACGGATCGGTTCCACCATCGAATAAGGCATGACCACGTGAAAATCGCCGCCGCCGCCGTCGACTTCAATATGGAACGAGCTCACCACAATCACTTCCGTCGGACTGACGATGTTGGCCATACTGGGGTTCACTTCAGAGTCGAGGTACTCAAACTCTACCCCCATCACAGGCGACCACGCTTCTTTGTAGTCTTCAAAAACGATTTTTAGTAGCAACTGAATGATGCGTCGTTCGGTAGGCGTGAACTCGCGCCCTTCAATTTTAGCGTGAAAACGGCCATCACCACCGAAGAAGTTCTCCACCAGAATAAACACCAGACGCGCTTCCATGGTAATCAGCGCCGTGCCTTTCAAGGGTCGAAAACGCACCATGTTCAAACTGGTGGGTACGTACAAGGTGTTCTGATATTCACCGAACTTCATCATCTGTACGCCGTTGATCGACACTTCCGCCGTTTTTCTCAACATGTTGAACAGGCTGATGCGCATATGACGGGCAAAACGTTCGTTGATAAGCTCCAGCGTCGGCATGCGACCACGGACGATGCGATCTTGCGAAGAGAAGTCGAAGTTAACCGCACCGTCTCGGTCGTTATCTATCGGCTCATCTACCTCATCGACATCATCTACCCCGTGGAGCAGCGCATCAATTTCGTCTTGGCTTAATAAATCAGTCACACGATACCTACTGAATCACAAAATCGGTAAACAGAACTTTCTCAATCACTGGCTGGCCGACCGACTTGGTCAGCGCCGCCTTAATATCTTCTGTCGCTTTATCGCGCAGTTCAACACGCCCAGTTGGTGAGCGAAGCTGATCCACCGTCGCCGAGGCGAAAGTGGATAGCAGCGAGCTTTCAATCAGTGGCGAATGGTAACGTGCGAGGTTTTCGTTTTCTGAGCCGCGCACCATCAATTGGACTTTGATTTGCACCATACGATCCCGGCTATCGCCAGTGACATTAAAGACAAAGGGCTGAGCAATATTGACGTAAGCGACCGGATTTTCAATAGGTTTTGCTTCCACTTGCTCTTTGGTCGCCGCCTCTTCTGCTGAGTCGGAGCCCATTAAAAAGAATGCAGCCCCACCGCCACCCAATAACAACACTACCGCAGCGACGATGATAATCAGAAGTTTGCTTTTGCCTTTCGGTGCTTCCTCACCCGTTTGTAGTTCTTCTGCCATGATCTGTTTTATCCCGTAAACTTAACAACTTGTATTTTATGCGTAAAAACTGATTCCATCACGCTTTGATGCCACATTTACATCAAGTTTCATCTCAGGCTCAAGATTTTCATCATTACCAGAGGCAAATCGGCCAGTTTGTTGCCCATCACCTTGTCCACCAGCAGAGTATTGTCGCTGCTGCTGGCCAGATGCCTGCTGCTGCACCGAAGAATCCGCCAATTGCATGCCTTGCTGCGCCAACATTTCTCGCAGGCGAGGCAGGGTTTGTTCAATCATCTCACGAGCTTGTGGGTTGCTCACAGTGAAATGTACATGGGCCAAATCGTTATTCATGGTCATGCGGATCTGCATTCGCCCAAGCTCGGGCGGGTCAAGACGAATATCCAAATTCTTCAGGTTTTTGGACATCATCATCTGCACTTTTTCCGCAACCTGATCACTGGCCATTTCACGCGTGAGTTGCATTGGCACTTGTGAAGCAGCTTCAGCGCGTACTTGCCCGTTGGTGGTTGGCGCGCCTTGCGCGCTGTAGAGACTGCTTTGCGTTGTGTTGGTGGCACGTTCACTACTCGGCTCACTCGCTGATTTTCCTTTCAGCGCGGTTAAGCCACTGGCCGCCAACGCCGCTTGTAGCCCTTTTGTTGGCGTCACATTGGGCTGCGCAGTACTCTGCAGCGCAGCCATCGCATTTGGCGCTAAGCCATCAGGCAGCCCGGTAGTGGGAGCTTTATCGCTGGTGGGCTGCGGTGTCACTAACGCTTGTGCGGGTTGGCTGTTTTGCAAAGCGCTATGCACCGCCTGAGAGAGCGCCGTGGTGGTTGCGGCCAGTTTTGCGCCGCTCTCTTTGGCAGTGTGCGCATTATCTATCGGCGCAGCTTGGTTCCAGTCAATTGCAGCTCGAGGCGCGTTGGCGGCCCCGTCACTTCGCAGCGTATTTAATTCCGCATTGCTCGCCGCCACCAGCACTGTGCTTAGTGCGGGTAAGGCTGCCAGTACCGCAGGATCTTCAGCTTGCAGCTGGCCATCAAGTAGCCCTTGCAAAATCTGCTGATCTTCCCCATTGAGCGCTTGCTCTGTCGCTAACTTTTGTTCAATTTCGGCTAAACGCGGCGCAGGAACTAGCATCACTGGCAGCTCAGAGGAAACTTGCTGCTGAAGGGGTAGCGGACTCTCATCTTGTGCTTGCATCTGCAACCCGGCAGTTGCGTGCCACTCAATTTGCCCATTGGTCATTTGAGCGGCCGTAGCAGGATCAGCAGCAAGAGTTTCCGGCGGCAAAGCTCCTGCGGCAACGCTAGACACTGACAGCGCCTGAGGCTGTAACTGCACCAACGGATCCGATGTGGATTGAAGTGAACCTGCTGCAGAAGGCGGCAAAGAGTCTGCGCTTTGGCGACTGACGCCAACTTGCGCCGAGCCTGGTAAAGAAGCGACCTGTTCTGCGGTGAGCGCATTTGCGTTAAGCGCCGTCGCATCACCTTCCTCTACCTGAAGACTCGGCAATCCATCCGCTGAATTGTGAGGCGACACTGCCTCGGTGGCTGCTTTTGTCGGCAATGCTTTGCCACCGTTTTTAGGCTGCAAAGTGGCATTAGCTTGCTCCAACTGGCCGAGAATTTTTGAGCCTTCATGCATGACGCTCTCTTGCACCGCTTGTTTGTCGCTGCCAGCTTTTGTAGAAGAATTGCTCTTGGTTACGCCTACATCTGCGGCAGCATCACCGGTTGTTTGAGCGTTGGCGGAGGATGTTGATGCTACAGTCTCGCTCTGCCCTGCAGAAGATACCTGTACCTCAGACTGAGCAGAGCCTTCTGTTTGCGTCTTTCCCACCTGTAACAATTCATCACTGCTTTCCGAGCCTTCAAGCGAAGCGCCATCGACAGCTTCACCTTCACTGTTTTGTGTGGTTTCAGATTCAGCAGTTAGATTTCCTGCTTTGAGAGGAGCCCCATCTTTAACGCTGCTGTCGGTTTTGTCGGCTTTCTTGTCGTCCGTTTGCCCAGAAAAGACTTTGGCGAGAGTTTGAAGAAAACCGCCTGATTCGGCCACCTCGCCAGTGACTTCTTTGCTTGAAGCTTCAGCTGTCGTTCCTGCTGTTTTACCTGTTATAGATACCGATTGCAGATTCACATTCATAGTCACAGTCTCTTCGCAGCACTTATTGGATAAGCGTCAGTGGGGATTTTAGGTAATTGACCTGCAAGAAACACGCCATTTTGAGAGCTGACTAATAATTTGGTTTGCGCCTAGCGTAATTAAGGGTCGAAAACTCGTCCATTTGCTTCTGCTCTCGTTTGGCTTCGGCTTTCTGTTTCTCTTGTTGCTTTCTTTCGATCATCCATTCATAGGATTTGCGCTGCTTGCGTACCTCTAACCAATAGTGCTCACTATTTTCGACTTGCTGTTTGAAGTGCGCTTCTGCTCCGCGCTGTTTTGCCAGCGTTTCGTCAAGCTGGTTGAGAAAGCGGTTGAGATGAACAAACTGACTGGCGCTCAAACCGCTTTTTCCGCGTTCGACCAGTTGCTGGCAGTAGTCGAGGCGATACTTTTCGATCTGCTCCACCTGCCGGTAGTAACTTTCTAATTCGGCTTTCGCTTTGTTTAAGGTCAGAACCGCTTGGTTCTCCCTCTCTTTGGCCTGCTCAAGCAGAAAGTCCATCGCGTTTTCCATCAGTGATTACACTCCCAACACGTTTTTTAGCATGTTGACACACATGGCGTACGGCACTGTCTCTTTCATTTGCTGCTGCAAATAGGCGTCCAACTTTGGCTTGAGGGTAAAGGCGCTATCGATAGCTTGATCCGTTCCCGGCTTATAGGCACCGATCGACACCAGATCTTGATTTTTCCGACAAATAGACAAAATCTGCCGCACGGCTTTAGACATCAACACATGCTCGTCGGTGGTGATCTGCGGCATCACACGACTGACCGATTTTTCAACGTCGATGGCTGGGTAATGCCCCGCGTCTGCCATTTCACGTGACAATACGATGTGACCATCGAGAATCGCTCTCGACGCATCGGCAATCGGATCTTGTAAGTCGTCACCCTCGGTAAGCACAGTAAAAAAGGCGGTAATCGAGCCTTGTTGTGGCCCACCATTGCCTGCACGTTCAACTAACGCAGGTAACTTGGCAAAAACTGACGGTGGATAACCTTTCGTCGCTGGTGGCTCACCCACAGAGAGCGCGATTTCACGCTGCGCCTGTGCAAAACGTGTCAGAGAGTCCATCAGCAGCAATACATCCAGCCCTTGATCGCGAAAGTATTCCGCAATCGTCAAGGCCGTTTGACACCCTTTGAGGCGCATCAGTGGCGAAGCATCCGCAGGCGCGGCGACCACTACCGAACGTTTACGACCATCTTCTCCGAGGATCTCCTCGATAAACTCTTTAACTTCTCGTCCCCGTTCACCAATCAGCCCCACCACCACCACTTGCGCGGTGGTGCCACGCGTCATCATTCCAAGCGTGACCGATTTACCGACACCAGAACCGGCGAATAGCCCGATACGCTGCCCCTTACCGACGGTCAGCAAACCATTAATCGCTTTTAATCCGACATCCAGCGGTTCAGTGATCGGTTTGCGCGCCAAAGGATTCATCGGTTGGGCATTGAAAGAAGCACGGTGCTCAGTATAAATCGGCCCCAATCCATCAAGCGGATTGCCTACACCATCAATCACTCGGCCAAGCAGCTCCATGCCTACGGGCAAACCGCTTTCACCCGTTAATGGCGTCACTTTAGCACCAGGCAAAATTCCCGTGATCTGTTCACTGGGCATCAAAAACAGGTTATCACCGGAGAAGCCAACCACTTCCGCCTCCATTTGTCCGGTCATCGTCTCGACCAAACAGAGGCTGCCGATAGGCGCACGACAACCGGTTGCTTCTAATGTCAAACCAATCACGCGCACCAATTTACCAGCGGCAACTGGGCGTGTGGTCAACCCTTGTACTTTGTAACTTTTCAGTCGCTCCGCCAGCGAGATCATTATTCGCCTCCGTGGTGACGATTGGTGCCACAGAAATTTTGTATCACGTGTTTGATGCGCTCTTCCATGCGATAGCTGACGCTCGACTCGCCAGCTTCAATCTGCACATCGCCACGATTGAGTGACGGCTCAGAGACCAGTGTCCAGTTGCGAAACGCCAGATCGTCTTCACCATATGAGGAACGAACAATCTCGGCATCTTCAGGATTCAGGTGCAAAGTGATGGGATGACCAGCGATAGGCAAGCTCTCTACCGAGGCTTTAATGGTATCAAGAATGATCTGCGGGTTGGTCTGCACCTCAACGTGAACCACCTCTTTCACCAAGCAAAGCACCATGTCCACCAGTTGCTTTTCAACTTGGTTACTCATCAGCTCCAGCGGCTGAGCAAATTGATTGGCGAGGCTAACAAACGTTTCAACTTGTTGTTTAACATGCTCTTCACCGGCGGCGATGCCTTCCGCTTTACCTTGTTCTAGCCCTTCAGCTTGACCGACCGCAAAGCCCTCTTCCTTACCTTTTTCAAAACCTTGTTTGAAGCCAGCCTCTTGACCTTGAAATAGCCCTTCCTGATAAGCCCCTTGCTTGATGAGCTCGATTTGTTCTTCGGTTAATTCAAGAACTGGCTCTTCTTCTGCTTTCTCAAAGTCGGGCATCCAGCCGGGGTCATAGTTAAAAGCGGTCTCTTTCGCTTGTTTGTTTACCTCAGCACCGTAATCCGGCAAGCCCCAGCGTTTTGGCTGTGGGACTGCGTCATCTTCGCCAGGACGAATAAAACCACGTTTTCTTTCCGCCATGCACTTACACCTTTGTACAGAAAACAACGCCCCGAAACGGGGCGAGGAAATAATCGATTAGAGGAATTCGTCTGCGCCACCGGAGAGCATAATTTCGCCACTGTCGGCCAGTCGCCTTGCGATAGCGAGGATCTCTTTTTGCGCGGCTTCCACGTCGGCTACCCGCACTGGCGGCATCGCTTCGATATCGTCGCGCATCATCTCAGCAGCACGTTTCGACATGTTCTTGAAGATCTTGTCGCGCAAACCATCGTCGGCGCCTTTGAGTGCTTTTTGCAGCACGTCCTGAGGAACATCACGCAGCAACTTCTGAATACCTTGGTCGTCCACTTCGATAAGGTTTTCGAATACGAACATCAGATCTTGGATCTGCGTTGCCAAATCTTCGTCCTGATCGCGGATCTGCTCCATCAACAAGCCTTCAACGTTGTTGTCGAGGTAGTTCATGATTTCGGCCGCTGCTTTCAGGCCGCCAATTTTTGCCGCCTGCGCACCCGCTTGACCGGCAAACTGCTTCTCCATGATTTCGTTCAGCTCTGCCAGTGCAGACGGTTGAACTTCTTCTAAGTTAGCGATACGCATCATCAAATCCAAGCGTACCCGCTCTGGGAACTGGGAGATGATCTCCGCTGATTGATCCGCTTCCAGATAGGATAATACAATCGTTTGGATTTGTGGGTGTTCGTTAACAATGATGCTCGCCACTTGTCTTGGGTCCATCCACTTCAAGGAATCCAGACCTTTAGAGCCTGTGCCGAGAAGGATTTGGTCAACCAAGTTATTGGCTTTGTCTTCACCCAGTGCCGCGATCAGCGCATTGCGCATGAAGTCTTCGCTGCCCATACCAATGTTGGTGTATTTCTGGATATCTTCCAGAAACGCTCGGTGCACTGCCGATACTTTGTCTTGGCTGAGATCTTTGGCTTTCGCCATGGCACTGCCCACCCGCTGAACCTGCTTCGGTTCTAAATGACGGATAATGCCTGCCGCATCTTGCTCATTGAGACTCAGCAGCAAAATCGCTGCTTTTTCTTCGCCAGTGATGGTCGAAATATCGATTCCTGTTGAATCCATCTCGCCGCTTGCTTCCTGATTTGCAATTTCGTTAGCCATTCGTCATCCAATTCTTCACAACTTGAGCCGCCAGCTCAGGTTCGTTTGCAACCAATGCACGCACTGCTTTCAACACATCTTCATCTTTGTGCAGATTTGGCAGGTCGATGCTTGACCCAAATTCAAACAACTCACTACTTTCGATGTCACTACCAATCAAACTGGTTTCACCGTCGGCGCCAATCGGCAGGCCATCAGGCCCGTACATTTCATTTTCATCGTCACTCGCAGGGTTGAGCAGTTTCTTCATCGCTGGACGAATCAACACCAACACCACCACAATGATCACCAAGGCACTTGCGAACCAGCGCACCCAGTCGTTGAAGTTTGGATGTTCCCAAATCGGTACGTCAGCCAGCTTTTCAGGTTCCTGTTCAGCAAACTGTATACTTAATACATTGAGTAAGTCGCCGCGGTTTTCATTAAAACCGACCGTACCAATCAGCACTTGGCGGATAGCATTAATTTCCGCTTCACTACGAGGAGTATAGGTGACACTGCCGTTATCCGAGTTGACCGCTGCGCGATCTTTGATCGCCACTGACACCGTCTGACGTGTCACGATACCAGTCTGCTTGCGTTCATGACTGATGGTGGTATCAAGCTCAAAGTTACGCGTCGACTCTTTGCGCACCGAACCTTGCCCCGTCACCGAACCGTCTTTCATTTGAGCGACATCTTGCGGGATAGAGGCATCTGCCGGCGGTTGGTTGCTGAGCGCACCCGGCACACCCGCCACCATGTTGGCGTTGTTGTAATCTTCTAACGCATACTCACTGCGCGTGGCTGGGGTATTGGGGTCAAACGCCTTTCGTGTTTGCTCGACCGCACTAAAGTCCATTTCAATATCAACTTGCGCGGTGTAATTGCCAAAACCCAAAATAGGGATAAGCACAGAGTCAATTTTTTCTCGCAGCATCTGCTCTTGGCTGCGCTCTAACTCTTGCTCTTTGCGACGAGCTGCGGAGACTGGATCTTGTGAACCAGAGTTTAGTAATCGACCATGTTGATCTGTGACGGTGACGCGAGAGGTTTTCATGCCCGGTACAGCGCTCGCCACCATGTCGACAATCGAATCCACCTCTTGCTGTTTGAGGTTAGCACCGGTGCCTAAGGTCAAAAATACCGAAGCGGAAGCCTCTTGATTGTGGCGCACAAATACACTTTGTTTTGGCAGCGCAAGCAGCACACGCGCTTTGCGCACTTGCTTCATCTCTTCGATGGCTTTGCCTAGCTGTCGTTCACGGCTGAGTTTCAAACGCTCCTGTTCTAAACGTTGCGAAACGCCAAAGCCCATGTCTTGCAGCAGAATATCGTCACCGGCTTGGGTATTTTGATTCAGCCCCGAGCGGACCATGTCCAATTTAATTGAGTTAAACTCGCTGGCTTCCACCAAAATGGTGTTGCCGTCCAGTTTGTAATTGATTTTTTGTTGATCGAGATGATCGAGAACCGGGATCAGCTCTTCGGTTTCAAAAATTCCCAACGGACGCATTTCGGGCTCTTTTACCCAGAAAAACAGCATGACGATCAGTGCCACACAGATGGAAATGGAAACCACAAGAACAATCTGACGCAACAGATCAAGATCACCAACGGCCATATCAAACTTGGACGAACTGCGCTCATCCAAATCGGGGTTTTGTCCGTCGAGATCCATGTCTGATTGAGCAACCATGGCGTTGTTGGATGCTCCGTCAGTCACTGTCAGATCCGTTGATTTCTTCTCTTCAGCCACAATGTACTACCTAAATTCAAACTGGCATATTCATGAGGTCTTTGTATGCCTCAATCAGCTTGTTTCTTACCTGCAAGGTGGCCTCAAACGCCACACTGGATTTGTTTCTGGCAATCATCACATCAGAGAGTGAGACATCCGCATCGCCGCGGTCAAAACGGGTTTGTAAATCACTGGATGACTTCTGCAACGCGTTCACATTATTGATGGCCTGACTCAGTATATTGCCAAAATCAGCACTGACTTTCGCCCCTGTCGCAGGCGCAGATGTGTTGGTCGCCTCTAACATCATGGCGCGCATTTCGCCTTGTAATCCGTCAATTCTCATCTTCACCTCAACGCCAAAAGTTTGACCAGACATTTCGCTGTAATATTGACAACGCAATTAGCATGCCATACCAAGGGCACAGTTTACCCTTTCTTGACTAAACTGACCAACAGCGAACACTCATCCCGGGATATCGATACCAGCATCACGCATCTTAGCCAGTTTGTAGCGCAAGGTTCTCGGGCTGATACCCAGTTTTTCCGCCATCTCTTTGCGGCGACCTTGGCATTCAATTAAAGTCTCTAAAATGATGGCATACTCTTGATCTCGTAATTCGCTACCTAAGCTATCTCCGCCAACGATACTACGGCTAAACGCATCAGGCTGCGCGACCGGTTTGACGTCCGGCACTACGACATCGCTGGTCTGCTGCACCACATTTTGCAAACTGTTGGCGTCTTGCCAATCTACCCCTTCTAACAGGATATGATCCTGCTCGATATCGCTGTTTTCACTTAAGATGAGGGCTCGCTGCACCACGTTGTCTAGCTCGCGCACGTTACCCGGCCAAGGATAATGCGTAAGTTTGTCCAGCGCTTGAGGTGAAAAACGAGGTACCGCAATCCCCTGTTTCATGCAGTGACGCTCTGCCAGATGTTTGGCGAGCGGTACGATATCCCCTTGGCGCTCACGTAGCGCAGGCCAAGTCAATGGGAAAACATTCAGACGGTAATACAAATCCTCTCGGAAATTCCCTTCGGAAACATACTGCTTTAAGTCACGGTTACTGGTGGCTAGGACGCGCACATCCAACTTGATGCTCTTGCGGCTACCCAGGCGCTCCACTTCTCGCTCCTGCAGTACGCGCAGCAGTTTGGCTTGCAGGTTGAGATCCATTTCACTGATCTCATCGAGTAGAATCGTACCACCTTGCGCCTGTTCAAATTTGCCCGGACAAGCTTGCACTGCGCCAGTGAACGCCCCTTTTTCATAGCCAAACAAGGTGGCTTCTAGCATGTTATCTGGGATCGCGGCACAGTTAATCGCAACAAATGGCCCGTCTTTACGCAGCGACGCATTATGAATGTAGCGCGATAACACTTCTTTGCCCGAACCACTTGGGCCAAGCACCATCACGTTGGCGTCGGTGCGCGCGACTTTGTCGGCCAGCGCAAGCAGTCGTAAGCTCTTTTCATCCGCCACTACCGCGTCACCATTGTCGTCCGATTTGACAGGGGCGTAACGGCTGACCATATTGAGCAACACTTCTGGCGCGAAAGGCTTGGCCATGTAGTCAATCGCCCCTTCTTTCATCGCTGACACAGCGTCTTCAATATTGGCATACGCTGTCATCAGCAACACAGGCAAATTTGGCCAGTTTTGCTTGATGCTGCGCAATAGTGCAAGCCCACCCATGCCGGCCATTTGTACGTCAGAGACCACAATATCCACCGAATGGGCTTTGAGTTTGAGTAGCGCATCTTCGGCGCAATCTGCTTCGAGCCATTCATACCCCGCTAATGCCAATGTATCGACCAGCGCTTCGCGCAGACCTTCGTCGTCTTCTACGATTAACACCTTGCTTTGAGCCATTTCAGATCTCCAATGTGGTTAATTCTCTGCTTCCGTCGAAGCAAGCTGATTGCGCTCAAGAGGCAGGCACATGGTAAAACACGCGCCATCGCCCTCTTCAGAAAGTAGTTCTAGCCGTCCATCATGGGCACGACACACCATTTGCACCACCGCTAACCCAAGGCCTGTGCCTTGTGAACGAGTAGTGAAAAAGGGTTCCATTATCTTATTTTGTAATTCTTTGGGCACGCCCGGGCCGCTGTCTTGCACAGAAATGCGAAGCTCGCCATTGACTGGGCGGAAATAGACATCGATCTGAGCTTCTTTTCCGGCGATCTGGATAGCATTCATCACCAGATTACTCAAAGCAGAAGCGATGGCATTCACATTACCGAGAATTTGCGTCTGCTCACCTTCCACTTCTTGGCAGTAGTCAATCTGGTTACTACGCAGCGCGGTTTCGACCATGGGTTGATATTCACTCACCAGTTGCTCGATAGTAAACGGCTTGATGACTTTATTGTCTCCCCCCTTGGCAAACAACAGCATATCATTGACCTGCTTTTCCAAATCTTGCAAGCGATCCATCAACTTGGATTGAAAACGCTCCCGCGTGGCGCTGGGCAAATTTGGCGCTCCCAAGTTCGATGCATAAAGCATAGCACTGGAGAGCGGGGTTCTGACTTGATGGGCCAGCGATGCAACCATTCTGCCAAGCGATGACAAGCGCTGCAAATCACTCACTCGCGACTGTAACAGGCGAGTTTCGGTGAGGTCGGTAATTAGAATCAATTGGCCCGTTGCCGACGCCGAGATAGCCAAGCGCACTTTGCGTCCATTACGCAGCGACACTTCGTGTCCATCATCGTCACGCGGAGCAAACGCGGCCTGAATAATAGAAAACCACTTTTCGTTCACCAGTGGCACTTGCAGGATACGATGCGCCTCGGGATTAGCTTCTCTGACCACCCCTTGAGTATCGAGCAAAATAACACCCGCAGGCATCACATCCAAAACCTGTTTGTAACGTTCTACCTGACTTTCTACCGAATCTAAGTGAGACTGATTGATGAGGTTATCCATGGAGTGTCGAATTCTCGCCTATAAAACTACAATAGCCTGTCACGCAAAATGCATGCCAGGCTATTATATATATTTTTCAATACGTTAACAGAGAGACAAGAAGTTGACGCCTCAATAAGAGGCTAACGCTGCATGTTATACTTACGCATTTTTTCAACTAATGTCGTCCGACGCATCCCAAGCATGTCCGCCGCACGTGCGACCACCCCACCTTGCGCTTCTAGCGCTTGGTTAATCATGTTCACTTCCAGTTCCGCCAACAACTCTTTTAGGTTCACCCCTTCCGGCGGAAGAGACTGCGGTGCGTTGATATTACTATCAAAATCACTTTTCTCAGAAAAATCGAAATTTTCGGAAAAAATATCCTCCAGCACATCCCGTTCCTGCTCTTCAACGGAAGCAAACGAAGAGAGCTCCGGCTGAAACTCCGGGATATCGCTGTAACGATACTTGGTTGGCAAGTGATTGACATCTACTAAACTGTTGGGATAAAGGATCACCATACGTTCGACCAGATTGGCGAGCTCACGCACATTACCGGGCCAGTCGTGCTCCATCAGGGAATTGATCGCTCTGGGAGTGAAACAGATAGGCTGTCCACCCTCGGCTTGCAAACGGCTCATCAGCTCTTGCAACAGAAGCGGGATATCTTCTTTGCGCTCTTTTAACGCAGGCATTTCAATTGGAAAGACGTTCAGCCGATAGTAGAGATCTTCACGGAATTTCTCATCGTCGATCATGTTTTCCAGATTGCGATGTGTCGCGGCGATAACACGCACATTCGCTTTTAACGTCGCATTGCCTCCGACGCGTTCAAAACAACGCTCTTGCAACACACGTAAAAGTTTTACTTGCATCGCCATTGGCATGTCGCCAATTTCATCTAAGAAAATGGTACCACCATCGGCCAGCTCAAAGCGCCCTTTGCGTGTGGTTAACGCCCCAGTAAATGAGCCTTTTTCATGGCCAAACAGCTCGCTTTCCAGCAAATCAGGCGGAATCGCACCGCAGTTGATCGGCACAAAAGGACCGTTGCGACGTGTAGAATGGTAGTGAATATTACGTGCAACCACTTCTTTGCCTGTGCCTGATTCTCCTAGAATCAGTACGTTGGCTTCTGTATCCGCCACCTGTTCAATCAAATGACGTACCTCTTGGATACCCATACTTTGGCCAACTAAGCTACGGAAAAGGGTATTTTTACGCGCAGAAGCAACAACATTGACCCCTTTTCTGCCAAGAAACTCTTTGCAGTGTCTCAGCGCTTCACTGAGTTGCGGGTAATTTAGCGGGAATTCCAATTCACCAATTAAGTTTGGCATGTCGTCAACCGGATGGGCAAAATCGCCCATAACCAGTAAAGGGATATGATGTGCCGAGTGGAGCTTAGCCATCACCGCTGCCAGTGAACGATCATGCACATAGCCAACGATCACACCAGACCATACCGTTGACCAATCAACACTTTCTATCTGAGCAGAAGGGAGTGCTTCGCAATTTTCCCCAACAAATTCCAATATATTGCTTAAATTGAGACGATTTTTTTCATCATCTTCGATTACAAGCAGCTTTGCCAAACCTTGCATAAGTACGAATAATTGCCTTTGTTTTATGGTATGTTGCGGCCAGATCTTGAGATACGGTAATAAGTGAGCGTTTTATCAACTTCACTCAACTAACGATAGACAAAACAGAAAAATCAGCAACAAAAAAAGCCATTAGGGCTACTAATGGCTTCTATTTTATTTGAATAAAAAAATAAGGCAACCAAGCAATTACGAGGTGTGAGCTCGGTTAAAAGTTTGATATCACATCAGATACCAACTGCGGCTGCTGTCAAATTGTGATATTCGTTCGGAATCTGATCCCAAGCAGACTTAACCTCACGAATAATGTCGATAACATCATCAATTGGTTGAGGATCGTTCTTGTGGTTGGCGTTGGAAATTTGCGTGATCATGAACTCGTACAATTGATCAAGATTGCGTGCAATATCACCACCATCGTCCATCGACAAACAGCTACGTAGCGCAATGATGATGTCGAGTGCTTTGCCCAGACGCTCACCTTTGACCGGAATATTACCCGCCTGCATGGCCGCTTTGCCTTGGATCAGACGCTCAATCGCACCCGCCATCAGCATTTGAATGACTTTATGCGGAGACGCAGCACTGAGTTGGCTATCCACTGAAACTTTTTTGTAAGCCTGTAATGAACCGCGCATAGTATTCCTCTTTTATGTAAACTTTTTGTACTGTTGAAGCGAACGCTGACCTCGTCTGAACTTTTGCAATTGTAAACCGGTTTTATTGGTCTCTTCTTGCATACGTTCCAGCAACCTTTTTGTCCGAGTGATCATCAAACGCCACTCTTCTTCACTCTTCAACTGTGGGTTTTGCGCCACTTGTTGAAGAAGGCTCTGCAATAACTGTTCCCTGTTATCGACCAGCCGCTGCAAATCTTCAGCACTAATTTCGTCTTTTTCCAGTTCGAGAGAAATTAATTGATCCAAATCACACAATTGTGCCAGCAAGGTCATTCAACGTTATCCTAATGCATTCATCAGAGCGCCAAGTTGCCCTTGCATTTTACTCGTTGCGTCCTGCATTGCAGTAAATTTCGCGTGAGTGCGTTCCTGGAGGCTGTTGATCCGGCGATCCAATGCCGCTTGTTCATCGGATAAACGGTAAGTTTGTTCCGATAAACTCTTCTCACGGGTACGAATCGATCCGGTCACTCCGGTGATTCCATGAATGGCATCTTCAACACGTTTAGCAAATCCAGTGTTGCCACCAAAGAAGTCTTCCAACTTGTTGAAGTTGTTATTAAGCTGGCGATCCAACATGTCGTAGTTGATCTCCAGTGTTCCCTGACGCGTGGTTGTGATACCAAATTCGGTCAGTGATTTGAGATTTTCTGGCGCTTTTTCAATTCGGGATGAAAAAACGCTCTTAAGTCGTGAATCAGCATTACGCACAGTGCTGTCTCCCGCCAGAGGGCCTTTTTGCCCAGTCGCCGGATCAACACCCGATAAGGATTTGGCGGTTTGGTAAAACTGATTGTACGCGTTGACGAAGGTCTCAATATCCTCGCGCACGCTATTTCTATCGTATTCAACGCCAATTTCTGCTGGCGCTTTGTTGCGTGGTGTTGTGCCTTTTAAGGCCAAATCGACACCTTCAATCGCATCTTCGATGATGTTGTTGTTACTCGACAGCTGGGCAACACCATCCAGAACGACCATGGCATCCTGACCTTTTTGCACCTCAGTCATACCATTGTAGGTATCAAAGGACTCTTGAGCTTGCTGTAGCGCCTCTTGCGCCTGATCGATACGTTCAAGGCGCTCACGCTCTTGCGGATCGAGCTTAGCGCGTTGAATTTGCTTGGCTTGCTCTTCCGTCAGTTCCCCTTTAGCGACCTTTTCATCTAACTGGGCTTTTTCTTGCGCCAGTTGTTCTTCAATGCGCGCTTTCTCTTGAGCCAGCTCTTGTTGGACTTTCTCTTGTTCGGCCTCTAATTTGGCTTGTGCCTCTTTAGGCGTCACGTAAGAGTCGGTCAAGGTTCCAGAAGCGGTATTGGTCCAGCCAGGAACATCAGGGGCTTTCTCTATCGCCTTTTCGTCTAATTCAAGCTCGGGCGTATAGTAAGAGTCGAGTAAGGTGCCGGAGGCAGTTTCGGTCCAGCCAGGAATGTTGTCTTGTGGGAGTAACGATGCAGCGGCTTGGGCAGCATCAAGCGCTTCTTGACCCGCTCTCGCGGCATCGGCACCAAAGCTGGAGATAGGCTCGTCGCTCTGCGTATCAGGGGACATGTCATCGCCTTTAGCAGCGATATCAGTGTCTGTTTTCAGTTCGGTGTCACTGTCTGCATCCCTTGCCCCCTCTGCGGCGGGAATGGGATTGCCCTGCTCGTCAAACTGAGGTTCTGCGCCTTGTTCCACACTGTCAGCAGAGGCTGTTGCCGAGTCAGGTTTTACCTCTTGCATCACCTCTTCGGCGGCAATACGCGCTTTTTCCAGCGCTTTGACACGTTCTTCTAGGGTTTTGTACTCGAGTTTTTTCAGCGGATCGCCTCGCTCGGCGTCCACATGAATACGAATTTGGTTATCCTTACCTGAGACTGTCGAGGCAAGGATCAGGCGGGGGCCTTCCACATCGTTGATGATCGATGCGCGAACGCCCGTGTTTTTACCAGAAGCGTTGATACCTCTAACGACATCAATCAGTTTCGAATCGGCACTGACATTTACGTCAAAGGTTTTTTCTCCAAGCGAAATCTGCAGCTTCCCAGGGCCAAATTTTGCGTCTTCGGCCAGAACGTCCGAAGCCACCTTATGGCTCTGAGCAAGCTGCAACACATCGATGGCATATTTACCGGCAATCGCATCGGTAGTTGCAGTGGCTGAGACGATACTATCGTCAGTCGTGTCGACTTTGCGCACAGCAAAAGCCTTCTCCTGACGAAAGTTCGCCATCATATTTTTCATCGTATCCAACGATTCTCTAAGCCGGCCATAGGCGCTGATGCTGGTATCAATTTGGGCCCGCTCGTTGTCGATACGTTGCTGCTTTGGCACACGCTCTGCATCGACAACTTTGCTGACCATGGAATTGATATCCATGCCACCAGACATCCCCAAAGGGCCTAAACTCATTGAATCACCTCAACAACGACTTACACTTTATCTACCAACAAACCAGATCGGGTAGCTTGTGAGACTAAGCGTCTGAATATCTCTAGCATCTCTTCATCAGGTATCTGACGAATAATGTCCCCTGTACGGGCTTCATAAATCGTCACAACATCTTTGCCTGATTCCTCGTCCACTTTAAAAGAGACCCCTTTATTAATGGAAGAGATAAATTCATTCATTTTCTCCACCATTTTGATCCTTTCTTCCCGATTGAGCTGCTGCCGCTCTTGCGACATTTTTACCGCAGCTTCAATTGAAAAGTTAGCATCATCATTTTTCACCGTTTCCGGCGAAGAGTTCTCTTTCGGACCTGACATGCTAGGCACAGCACCGCTTTTGTCATAAGCAACATTTGTGCCATTTTGCAAGCCGTAAGGCTGGATGTTCGATGTGTAGGATGATATTTCCATAACAATCTCCCTTCCACCTTTATGAGCTATTACTCATCAAAGCTGAGCTAAACCTGAATTTAGCTCGCTCTGATTAGCCCAACAAGCTAAGAGCCGAAGATGGTGACTGTTTCGCCTGCGCCAGAATCGAAGTACTCGCTTGTTGCAGAATCTGAGTCTTGGTCATCTGAGTCGTTTCTTTCGCGTAGTCAGTATCTCGGATACGGCTATTCGATGCGTTTACGTTCTCGTTGATGTTACTCAGGTTGCTGATCGCATGGTTGAAACGGTTTTGGAACGCGCCCAAAGAGGCTCGTTGGCTATCAACCGCTTTCAGTGCGCCATCAATGATAGACACCGCTTCTTGCGAGCCTGCAACACTAGTTACGTCGATCTTCTGTACGTTGGTTTT
The DNA here is from genome assembly GCF_000764325.1 of Vibrio navarrensis. Taxonomy (NCBI): domain Bacteria; kingdom Pseudomonadati; phylum Pseudomonadota; class Gammaproteobacteria; order Vibrionales; family Vibrionaceae; genus Vibrio; species Vibrio navarrensis. Next base: position 486,199 of record NZ_JMCG01000002.1, read on the forward strand.
CTCACCATCGCCAATCGTCAGCTCAGATGCTAAACCACCACCAAACTCAACTTGGCCATCTTGCACACGTTGAGAAGAAGCAAACAATTGCAGTTTACCACCTTCGCCCACCGCCGCTTTCACGTCTTCGTTCTGGCCGTTGATGTAAGTTGCCACTTCTTCTAGATCGTCACCCACTTTTGCGTTAATGGTGATCTCTTTCTCTTCACCTTCCTTATTAGTATAAGTCATGGTGAGGTCAGTATTGTTGGTGACTTTCCAATCTGCTGCAACGCCGTCTTCTGACTTGTAGCTCATACCGCCCATTGCGTCAGTGTCGGTACGTAAGCTATCCATGGAGAGCATAACGGCTTCACCAGAATCGGCACCGATTTGGAAAGATTGCGAACCATAAGTACCGTTTAGCAGCTTGTTACCACCAAATGAGGTGGTTTCAGCGATACGGTTCAGTTCTTTGTTCAGCGCGGTCACTTCTTCCTGAATCGCCACACGTTCTGCTTTAGAGTTAGAACCGTTAGACGATTGCAGCGCAAGGTCACGCATACGTTGTAGGATGTTGGTACTTTCCGTCATCGCACCTTCAGCGGTCTGAGCAATTGAAATGCCGTCGTTCGCATTTTTCACTGCCATATCCAGACCACGACTTTGCGCGTTCAAACGGTTAGAAATTTGTAGGCCAGCGGCATCGTCTTTCGCACTATTGATTTTATAGCCCGAGGACAAGCGCTCCATTGATTTTTGTTGACCTTCAGCAGCCTGATTTAGGTAACGCTGTGCGGTCATCGCTGACACGTTGGTGTTTACGTTAATAGCCATAATTGATCTCCTTAGGCTTTAGTTGATGTACCATCGTGTCTCTCACCTCACTCTGGCACATCTCATTTCTCTCAGTCCTGTAACGGCGGCGCTAAGAATACCTTTAGGAGAATTTTAGTTTTTTTCGCTATTTTCTCATCCAACGGACGAAAGTGTGATCTCAAGTTGATTTATGCGGCGTTCACTGTCGCTTCGTCAATACTCTGACTTGGCTAAGAAGCAATAAAAAGCCTGACCGAAGTCAGGCTTTACTCGCTCATCTCTCACCACGAGCCAATGAGTTTTCTGTAGGGTTAAAATTAACCCAGTAGGCTAAGCGCTGAGTTTGGCGCTTGTTTCGCCTGAGCAAGAATCGAACTGGATGCTTGCGACAGAATTTGTGTTTTGGTCAATTGAGTCGTCTCTTTCGCGAAGTCGGTATCTTTGATACGGCTCTTCGACGCGTTCACGTTCTCATTGATGTTGTCCAAGTTGCTGATTGCGTGGTTGAAACGGTTCTGGAACGCACCCAGCTCTGCACGGTGGCTGTCCACGTATTTCAGCGCCGCATCGAGAATCGCTACCGACTCTTGCGCACCTTGCACGCTGGTCACGTCAATGGTGTCTACCGTTACTTCTTTGCCCTCACCAATGCCAAGCTCACCCGCTAGGCTGCCCGAGAAAGAGAGCTCGCCTTGCACTTTGTTGGTACCGGCGAAGATTTGCAGTTTGCCGCCTTCACCGACAGAGGCTTTCAGCAGGTCGGTTTGACCGTTGATGTAGGTGGCCAGCTCTTCGATGTCATCACCCGCTTTGGCGTTGATGTTGATCTCTTGCTCGTTACCAAATGTATCGGTCAGTGAGATAGTCAGGTCGTTGTCACCGGCAGAAACGGTCCAGTTTTTGTCTTTCCCTTCTTCTGCTTGGTAGCTGATGCCGCCCATCATCTTGTTGTCTGAGCGCATGTCTTTGAGTGACAGCATCACCGCTTCACCGTTGTCCGCACCAATCTGCATCGATTTGGTACCGTAGGTGCCGTTAAGCAGTTTGTTACCACCAAATGATGTGGTTTCTGCAATACGGTTCAGCTCGTCGTTAAGCGCAGTCACTTCTTCTTGAATCGCCACACGCTCTGCTTTGGAGTTTGAGCCGTTAGCCGATTGCAAAGACAAGTCACGCATACGTTGCAGGATGTTGGTGGTTTCGTTCATCGCACCTTCGGCGGTTTGCGCGATGGAGATACCATCGTTGGCGTTACGCACCGCCACATCCAAACCACGACTTTGTACGTTCAAGCGGTTCGAGATTTGCAGACCCGCTGCGTCATCTTTCGCGCTGTTGATTTTGAAACCTGAAGACAGACGTTCCATCGACGTTTGTTGTGCGCTGTTTGCGCCGTTTAGGTAACGTTGTGCAGTCATTGCTGCTACGTTGGTATTTACATTCACTGCCATGATGAATTCTCCAATTGATTTTCCGATGTTACGGTTTCCGACGTCTCGGAAAACCAAGTAGTTCTCTCAAAGTTACTTTTATTAACGGCTCAGTTGGAAAATCCTTTAGCAAAAAAAGACGATTTTTTTGAAAAAAGATTCTTTAGCGAGGAATACGTGATGAAAAGGGTAAAAGTGATAAAAAAGTTCAAAAAAGGGCTAAAGGTTTATTTTTTTCCGTCGATAAAAGCGGTTATTTTTTCTTTAGCCATGCTCTTACATGGTTATCCCAGCAAGGTGAGCGCTAAGTTGGGACCGTTTTTAGCCTGTGCCAAAATAGAAGCGCTCACTTGCTGCAAGATCTGCTGCTTGACCATCTGTGTGGTCTCTTTGGCGTAATCCGTATCCTTGATTCGGCTATTGGATGCAGCTAAGTTCTCGTTGATATTGTCGAGATTGTTGATCGCGTGACCAAAGCGGTTTTGGTAAGCCCCAAGCTGGGCACGGCTACTGTCCACGTATTTCAGTGCCGTGTCGAGTGCCGCGACTGCGCTTTGCGCCCCACCCACGGTAGTGATGTCCAACTCGTCAACCATTTGACTCCCGCCAGCGACCATTTGCAGGCTATCCGCCAGCCCTCCGGAAAATATCGGCTGACCAAGAATGGGGTCAATCTGCGAGTAAGCCATGTAAAGCTGCAGTTGGCCATGTTCATTGACCGAGGCAGAAACATGCTCCGTTTGGCCATTGATGTACGTAGCGAGCTCTTCGATGTTATCGCCCGCTTTGGCCTCAATATCGATACTTTCCGTTTCCCCATAAGCGTTCACGTAGCTGATATTGAAATCGCTTTGCCCTGGAGCCACTTTCCAGTCCCCATCCGCGGCTAAGTTGGCGACATATTTAAAACCGCCCATCTGCGCCACGTCGCTGCGCATGTTGTTCAGTTGAACCTGAACCGCCTCGCCCGAATCCGCGCCAATCTGAAAGGATGAAGAACCAAAAGTACCATTAAGCAGCTTTCGTCCACCAAAAGAGGTGGTTTCGGCAATACGATTCAGCTCATCATTCAGAGCAGACATCTCTTCTTGTAAAGCAATGCGCTCAGCATGGCTGTTGGAACCGTTAGAGGATTGCAGTGAGAGATCACGCATTCGCTGCAAAATATTGGTGGTCTCATTCATCGCTCCTTCGGCAGTCTGCATGATAGAGATACCATCGTTGGCATTACGCACCGCCATATCCAAGCCATTCATTTGCGCGCGCAAGCGATTGGAGATTTGTAAGCCAGCGGCATCATCCTTGGCACTATTAATACGAGAGCCTGACGACAGTCGCTCCAAAGATTGATTGAGCATTTCACTTGCGCTACTCAGATGCCTTTGTGCTACCAGAGCAGAGACGTTGGTATTGACGGTAATGGCCATGAGCTCTCACAGACGGATTGAGGGATTAGCTTCCTATCGACCAATCCATCGACATCTTGAGCAAAAAATGGATAAAAAATGGGGAGCTGATGCTCCCCGCGATGCAGTTTGAGGTTTGCGCTTATTTTACTGACAGTTCACTTAGCATCGGAAGCGAAGGAGCAAAGAAGTAAGCACCAGTGACCGCTTTGGTAAAGCGCAGCAACTGGTCGGTTTTTCCATCGGTCACACCGTACATGCTCTCTAGCATCACTTTAAAGTTATGTAGCGTGTGGCAGTAAGCAATAAACAGCAGGCCATGAGCGCCAGTCACACTGCCGTAAGGCAAGCTATGACGCACAATCTTCAAGCCTTTGCCTTCTTCTTTGATGTCCACACGGCCAACATGAGAAGCAGCCGGGACATTATCCAGCTCTATCGAATCGGGCTTCGTTCGGCCAACCACTTTCTCCTGCGCCGCAATATTGAGACGATCCCAAGCGGGCAGGTTGTGTTCAAAACGTTGCACCATCACATAACTGCCACCAGCGAACTCGCCGTCAGGCACTAGAGCGACTTGCGCACGTTGTTCATCTTTCGGATTCTCGGTGCCATCAATAAACATGGTCATATCACGCGCGTCGAGGTAACGATAAGCGTATGTTTCATCAACGACCGTCACGTCGTCGGCCATTTCTGTCAGTAATGTTCTGAGTAAATAGAAGTGCAAGTCATGGCGCTGTGAATGAAAATGCAGCAGAACATCAACCTCGGTTGACGGCGCCACAATGTCACCTGCGCCAAGCTGAGGAAAATCGATAAGCTCTTCCGGCATTGAGACGTCCAGCTGTTGCCAAAACGCTTTACTGAAGGCGATCGATACGGTGAGATTGGCGCCGGGTTGCGATTGGTTGAGCGTTTCCACCTTTTGCGGTAAAGATTGCAGTTCAGCCAGCACCTTAGCGGCATTGCGATTCACTTTCAGTAAGGTGTACAGGGCAAAAGGCCCAGCTTCTGGCAAGATCGCGGATTGAGCAAGTGACATGATAAACTCCTCTTTTTTGCCCCAGTGTAGAGCGAAATAGCGATAGATATTTTGATGATTATCAGTGATTTTCGCCCTGGTTTGGCATTTTGGGCACACTAAAACAATCTTTGACCCATTTACTGTTCAAAAGATAAATGCCAAACCACAGCAGTAGTAGCAAAGTTAATGCGTTGGCCCAGTTAAACTGGCCATGCTCTAAATAGACGTGATAGAGCGTTTGCAGCAGTTGCACGGCGATAAGTACCAGCGTCGCCGCTCGTCCTTTCTGAGTAATTTTGTCCACCCAGTGGCGATCCGGTTTCCTCAACCCCATCACCCACATTAAACCGACACTGGGAATGCCGATCAGCAGCCCAAGGTAGAGGGTGTGGTTATCCGGATACACCCATTGCAAAATGCGTGTTCCGCTTTCTCGGCTAACACCTGCCACCGCAAACACTACCCAGGCACGGACTAGAAAAAACCAGCCTAACCAGAGCATCAGTGGCGCTTTCAGGTATCCGTGGCTGTCGTAATGGTCGAATGAGTATCGCAAAGCAAAGTACTAAATCAATGAAACAGCCGACACTTTAACGCAAAAGATTCAATTAGTAACCCGAGAAGGTTAGACTGCCTTAAGGAATTGACATGATTTAGACAAAGATGAAAAGAAATACCCTAACGCCCTCCCCCGAGTCGCAACAAGAAGCGCTCAAGATAGCCCGAGCCACGCAAAAGCCAGGCCAGACCAAAGAGCAAACCAAACTCATCGCCCAAGGCATCGAAAAAGGTATCGCTCTGTATAAAAAGCAGCAGAAAGAGCGCCATCGCCAAGCAGACAAAGCGAGAAAAAAACAGCTCAGGCTCAAAAGTGACAGCCACACCAATTTAGCGCTAGAAGACAACGTTGAGATGGTTGATACTCCTCAGCCAACAACGCAAAAGCTGCCTTGGGTACTGCTCGCTCTCAGTTGGCTTGGTTTTGCCGTTTATCTCTGGATAGGAAATTAAGATGTTAAAACGTTCAGTAGTCGCCTTAGCCAGTTTAGGCCTATTAAGCGCATGTAGCACACCACTCAATAAAGCAACGACTGAGTCTGAAAGCTTAGAAATCCGCCTTGATGGACAGTTTAATCCCGATAGCTGTCACTATCTTGGGACTGTGACTGGCAGTGAAGGTCATTGGTACAGCTACCTGTTTTTTGCTAACGACGTCTTGATCCAAGGCGCCGTCAATCAGCTAAAAAATAATGCTCACCGGCTCGGTGCCAACACCATTTATGTTATCACCACGCAAAATTTCATTACTTCTGTAAGCCTGCTTGGCACAGCTTATTACTGCGACGCGCAAGAGAGCCGTAAAGATTAAAGCGAGATGGCGAACAAGAAAAAAGCCAGCAAACGCTGGCTTAAGCACGAAATCCAAGGCTAGTGGCGATGTCTTTCTCACGCTCCATCACCCACTGACTATCAAACGGCCCCCAATCAGAGAGTTGATAATAGCCATCATTGTGACGTCGCCCATCTTGAACAAACATCAGCTCAATGCCGATCCCCGGCAGTGCCTTCAGTACATCTTGAATCGTACGACGAGGCCAACCCGTTTGCTCGATCAACTTAGGCACATTTGGCCTTTCTAGGTTCTCCACCAACAAGGCGAGATATAATCGCCTTGCAAAAACAGGACTCAATTCCATTGACACCTCCTAAATTTGTGCTGATTCATTATTTCTTTTTTCCTCGGCCTTTTGTTGAGGCGGATCAATAACCTTCCATTCACACTCAAGAAAGTACGATTTTTTTTCAGCAACAAAATATTCTTGCGCAAGTTTTGAGTGTTCTACGGCTTCTTGGTAGGATGCAGAGTCAAAATAATAATTCAGCTCGAAGGAAGAACTCATGACCATCACCATGTATGGCATCCCCAATTGTGACACGATAAAAAAAAGCGAAAAAGTGGCTGGACGAGGCAAACCTTAGCTATGCATTTCACGATTTTCGCAAGCAGGGCATCAGCTCAGAGATGGTCGCAGAATTTTGTCAGCAGCTCGGTTGGGAACAAGTACTGAACAAACGCGGCACCACGTTCCGTCAACTCAACGCTGAGCAAAAAGAGAGCCTCACGGAAGCAAGTGCAATTGCCCTGCTCGTCGAACAGCCAGCGATGATCAAACGTCCTATTCTGCGTGTTGACAACCAATTACATATCGGCTTTAAAGCCGAACAATATCAGCAAATTTTTCACTGATTAAGGATTATCAAGGATGACAGACAGTCCCGTACTGGCTTTAACCAAAGACCTCATTAGCCGTCAATCCGTTACACCTGAAGATGCAGGTTGCCAAGACGTGATGATCGAGCGATTGCAAGCGCTTGGCTTTGAAATCGAAAGAATGGTGTTTGAAGACACCACCAATTTCTGGGCACGTCGTGGCAGTGAAGCGCCGCTGTTTGCTTTTGCTGGCCACACCGACGTGGTTCCGGCGGGCAAGTTGGATCAATGGCACACTCCTCCCTTTGAGCCAACAGAAAAAGACGGCTACTTATACGGCCGTGGCGCGGCCGATATGAAAGGCTCTCTGGCCGCCATGGTGGTCGCGACCGAACGTTTTATTGCGCAGCACCCAGACCACAAAGGTTCGATCGGTTTTCTCATCACCTCTGATGAAGAAGGGCCGTTTATCAACGGTACGGTGCGCGTGGTGGAAACCTTGATGGCACGCGATGAAAACATTGATATGTGTATTGTCGGTGAGCCCTCAAGCACCGCCATCGTCGGTGATGTGGTGAAAAACGGCCGTCGTGGTTCCATTACTGGCGATCTTACCGTCAAAGGCACGCAAGGTCATGTCGCTTACCCGCATCTTGCTGACAACCCAGTCCACAAATCATTGCTGGCGATTCACGAGTTGGCCACCACCGAGTGGGACCAAGGCAACGAGTTCTTCCCGCCGACCAGCTTCCAGATCCCTAACCTCCAAGCAGGCACCGGCGCATCTAACGTGATTCCGGGCGAGTTTCATGTCCAGTTCAACCTGCGTTTTAGCACCGAGCTGAATAATGACACCATCGTCGAGCGTGTCACCTCGACCCTCAACCGCTACGATCTGAACTATGAACTGAAATGGACATTCAATGGCGACCCGTTTTTAACCGACACTGGCGCGTTGCTAGACGCCGTGGTTGCCGCTGTGGATGAGGTTAATCAAACCAAGCCTGCACTATTGACCACAGGTGGCACCTCAGACGGACGCTTTATCGCCCGCATGGGTGGACAAGTGGTAGAGCTTGGTCCTGTGAATGCGACCATTCATAAAGTCAATGAGTGCGTCAAAATCGATGATCTGGAAAAGCTGACCGACATGTACCAGAAAACGCTGGAGCATCTATTGGCATGATGACACCTGAGCAGCTCACCGGTTATGTAGATACTCACTTGATCGACGCACAAGTGGGCACCCAATCCATTTTGCTTCATCCTCAAGTCGAGCGCGATCTGCAAACTTTGGTGCAAGCGGCTCAGTGTGCGGGTTTTCAGATGGAAATTGCCAGTGGCTTTCGCGATTTTGCTCGGCAAAAATCCATTTGGAACGGCAAGTTTTCCGGTCCAAAGGCGATCTTAGACCAAAATTCGCAGCCTCTGGACAAAGCCTCTTTGAGTGAGCAGGAGAAAATGCTGGCCATTCTGCGCTGGTCTGCTCTGCCAGGTGCCAGCCGTCATCACTGGGGCTGCGATTTTGATGTCTATGCCCGTGATCGGCTGCCAGACGGCGTTTCATTACAGCTTGAACCTTGGGAATATACTCGTGGCCACCAACGAGAGTTTTCGCACTGGCTCAGCCAAAACGTCTCTCACTATGGCTTTTTCCTGCCCTACCGGCGAGATCGGGGCGGCGTGGCCAGCGAGCCTTGGCACATCAGCCATATTGCAACGGCCACATGCTGTTTAGCCCAGTTCTCCATCAACGATTTGCAGCGACAATTAAACGCGCATCCAATTGATGGAGTGGCGTGTGTTCTGGAAAACCTGACGCTCATCTACAATCAATTTATCGCCAATATTTGTCCGCCGGAGGCGACATGAAAGAGATTTTAACCAATCCTTGGGTCATCAGTTTTATTGTGCTAAGCGTTATCATCGGCAATATTGCGGCGCTCAAGTACACGGCCAAAATGAAAATAGGTCAGATCGACAAACAGCGCGATAAAAGTGACTTAGACAAACTCAACGAGCTGGACAAAAAAGCTCACCAGCTTGATGACGAGAAACGCAACCACTGACCTTAGCCGTAAGGCCAGTGGCTGTGCTTTCACGAAGGCGAAGCGTTAGTCTGCGCTGACTGAGAGTTCTACCGCACTCTCTTCGCTGCGCAGTTGCGTTTTACTGTCGAGCAGAAAAACCCTTTCTGGTGCCAATTGAGCCTCATCCACCAAAAACGCTTTGACGGCTTTAGCGCGTGCTTCAGCCAGATTGCTCAATTGATTTTTGCTGATCTCTATGGAATTTAGCAGCTGATTATAAAGACCGATCATGAGAGTGGTTTCCACTTGTTCCGCTAACACCGCCCCCTCACCCGCTTTTTCAGCCAACTGCGCGGCGACTTTGCTACGTTCTTGATCGATATCCAAGGATAACTGAGTTTCAGCCAGAGCCATTGCCGCTTGAGACAGGGGCTTAGAGTCAGAGAGTCGACTGGCACTAAAATCGCTCGGCAGCGTCTCTAAGCCACTTTTTTGCAATAACGTCTGCTGCAACTGCTGCTCGGCTAGCGCTTTACTGTCTTGCGCGAGTGCCACTGAAGCGGCCACGCTAATTTTTAGTTTGGGACGCGATGACAAGGCCTGGGCGAGCGTACTGAGCCGCTCTTGCTCCTTCGCATTTAGCGTCGATGAACCAGAGTCAAAGGCAATGAGATTGAGCTCCTCATCGGCGCCAACCAAGTCCGCTAGCAGTGAAAACGGCGCACTGACGGCTTTGACAATCACATTGCTGATCGCTTGCAAAATAATACCGCCCACACTGAAGTCTGGGTCGTTGACATCGCCAGACACTTGCAAGCCCAGATCGATGACTCCGTCTTTGTCTTGCAACAACGCAATCGCCAAACTGATCGGCAGACTGGTCGCAAGATCCGACTCGCTGGGTTTACCCAGTTGCAGTTGATCAATCACCAAATGATTGTTCCCGAGCAATTGGTCCTCTTGCAATTGATAATTGAGTGCCAGCGTCAGTTGTCCCTTGTCGATGTAATAGCCCGCATAAGTGCCCGAATAGGGGTTCACCGAGGTTAGTTCAACGCTTTTGAACAGTAAATCAAGATCCAAATAAGGCTTTTCAATCAAAGGGTTGATTTCCCCCTTGAGTGTCACTGGCGCATATCTATCGATTTTTCCGCTAATATCGACCTGCGCTTTGGTGCCGGGCGTCGAAGAGAGATGACGCACACTGCCTTGTAAAGCTTCAATACCAGATGCAAAATTTGGCGTCAGCGACTCATCAGCAAAATAGGCGGCCCCATTGGTAATGGTGATGGCTTGAATGTCGATAGCCAGCGGTTTGGACGCCACAGAGGCTTCATCGCTCTGCACACTAATGGCCGTTTCTTCTTGCGTATCGCTCTGCTGGACCAGCAAATGACCAATGTTGGTCTGCTTATCTTGCGCAATCATTACTTTGGCGTAAGGCGCGTTAAAATGGATGGTCTGAATGTCCAACGCATGCTTTTGCGCATCGAAATGGAGCGAATCTATCGCCATCTTCTGCCATTTCACCAACGGCTGATGGTGCATGCCATCTTTAAGCAGCAGCTGATCGATCGACAATGTGCCTTGATAACTTGCTTGTCCGTTTGCATCTGCCTGATAACGCCCTTGGCTGGACAATTTTCCTTGCGAGAAATCGATATTCACATATGGCGTCAGATACGGTTGCAATTGAGTGAGATCGAGCCCATCAATTGCCATCTCCCCTTGTACGCTCAGCGCTTTCGCATCGAGACTGCCTCGGGTGGTCACCTCACCGCGCGCCGTTTGTGGCGGCGCTGCCGTACTAGAACTCAGCCCCAGTGACAACTCGTAATCAACCGCAGCACTGAGGTCGCTGCTTACTGGTCCAGCAACAAGCGACAGCGGATAAACACGCCAGAATACTCCTGAGCTTTGCGCTTGTTCCTTGAGATTGAGGTCTGTTTCACTTAATGAGAATTGCTCAAGTCGAACCAACCACGCACTATCAGCATCGCTGTTGTCTTCGACAGCGGTGGCTTCTACCTTGGCGGCGGGCTGATTCTTTAAGCGAAACAAACGTTGCAGATCGAGCCCTTGATCGGAGAACTCGGCGTCAAGCCAAAGCCCTTGTAGCTCAATCGCAGCAATATCAATATCCTTCGTTTGGCTACTGAGCCGGATATCCTGCACGGCCAAACGAGGCAACGTGATTTTAGCCTGCTGCTCGGCGCTGACCGTGAGGTCGCTCAACTGAAATTGCCCATCACTCACTGCAAAAAGAAAATCTCCCTCTGCTTGTTGCGCCAGATAGTGGGCAGAAAAGTTAACCACGCCATCGGTGACCGCCGCATCCATCTGATCTTTGGCAAATGGCCAAAATGGTGGCAACGTTAACCCTTGCAGCTTAACCGTCCCTTCGACGAACAAAGGTTGCAATTGAAACTGGCCACTGAGTTGCAACTCACTCTTATCTGCTCCCTGAATAGCAAAAGCGTACTGATTGGCCTGCGTTTCCTTGGTCGGCTTCGGCGAATTGTCCGCTGGCACAAGATGCATCGATTGAGTGTCAAACTGCTGCAAATGCAAGTTGAGCCCTTGATAGTTCAATTGCGCCCCGGTTAACTGGTCTTGAAAATGGAATTGCCCACTGGCGATTTCTATTTTTTCAATACGTAACGCGGGAAGGGAGGATTCTGTGCTTTGCGGCGATGGTGGTTGAACTTGCTGCGTTTGCTGAGCCAAAGTGTCCAAGATGTCACTGAAGTTAAAGCGCACTTGGTTATCTTGTTGCAGACGCTGTATGCGCACTTGAGGGCCCGAGAGCGTGACGTATTCTAGCGTCGGCGTCAGCGTGAATAGGCTGCGCCAAAAACTCAATTGCAGCTCTAAGCGTTCAAACTGACTGAACGCTTGCACGCCATCGGCTTCTTGCAAGGCAAAACCGTCAACACGCACCCGCAATAAAAATGGGTTGATAGCAACTTGGTTGAGTTTCACTTCACGACCTAGCTGCTGAGCCAGCATCGGCGGCGCTTTATTCTCTATCACCGCTGGTAGGATGACGCCCAAACTCAGCGCATACAAAACATAAGCGAAGAGCAGATAAATGGTATAACGGATAGGTTTTGCAACGCGGGTAAAGCGCTGAACTAACTGCGAGAATTTGCTAGGCATGGCGAAGTCGGTGCTCTTGTGGCAATTTGGTCTGAGTTTTAATTCTACACAAAATTGCCTTTATGAGCGGAATTGCAAACTAGGCTACATCACACTTTTGTCTTTCATCACCGTATCGATCCTATTGCTAACACACTGTGACAGCCATTTGTCAGCAATCGCAAAAGTAAAAAAGCCGAATGTCTTTCGACACGCGGCTTTCAATCTTAAATCAATAAGCGCTTTTACTATGGCGGCTACTCTTGCTTAGCCACGGCGGCCAATACTGGTGCGAGGGATTTTAGTAGTTCCTCTTCCACGGGCTTACCCGCAGAGTTGGTCACGTTAATGGAGGTTCGGTTACCCAAATCCCCAAACAAAAACGTGTAGGTTCCGGATTTAAGCTCCATCGGTTTCACGCCAATCTCATTCCAAAACTCATCATCAGGTGACGCGTACTTGGCTTTTAGCGTCCCTTGAGACTGGTTGCGCTCTTCGATATTAAAACCGATACGCGGTAAAATCGTTGGCAAACGCTGCCATAACACATTGTATGGCGTGCGCGCGATAATCACTGGGAATCCGCTGCGATCGCTGCCCATGGTAATGGGGATCTGCTTGACCAACTCTTGCGCTTTACGCTGTGCTTCGTCCCGCTTGTTTTGATCATATTGCGAGGTGACGAGGTTGGTCATAAAGACGTTGTAGCGCTCTTTATTGGTTAAGGTGACCGGTTTTATTTGCGTACCTTCCCGCCAATCAATCAAGCTAATGCGAAAACCGTAACGATTGTTGGCTTCAAAACGGTCAACTGAGTAACGGCTGCCGATATCGGTCTCTTCATCTTCCGATTTCCAAACCAGCCACCCCGTTTCAACATGCGTCTCTGAGCTGGTCTCGATAGGGATTTGACGCTCCGCCAGCATGTTTAGCACCGTTTGCCAAACCTCTTCCGCTTCTTCTTGTTTGATCAGCCATAGCGTGATCTCACCTTGGTTGCGTTCATAGCGCGCGCCTGGGATCAATTCCAAAATCTGCTGTGGTGGACGAATGTCGACCTCTTGGCCTATCCCGCCGCTAAAATTACCCTGTGGTATATCAAAATTGGGATAAAACTGCGCCGTCGCGCCTTCGGGGAGATTCCACGTTTGTAAATCAGCGGTTTCCAGATAGGTAAAATCGTCTTTGGCTTGACGACGTTGAGTTGGACTACTTGAACAAGCAGTGAGCACTAAAACAGCCAGCGAGCTAAGCACTAACTGACGAGAAAACTTCATTGAAACTCCTAAAGCGCCGGAGAATGCTCCGGCGTTACTACATCTATCTTAGAAAATACCAGCGTCGGTCATTGCTTTGGCAACAATTGGCTGCGCTTTTTCTGACAATTCAGTCAGCGGTAAACGAAGGTGACCACACTCAATTAAGCCAAGCTGTTGCGCGGCCCATTTGACTGGAATTGGGCTTGATTCGACAAACAGGTTTTTGTGCAGTGGCATTAAACGTTGGTTGATGATTTCCGCTTCTTCAAAGCGACCTTCTCTTGCTAAACGGAACATGTCGGCCATGTCTTTCGCCGCAATATTGTTGGTTACAGAAATCACCCCTTGACCACCGAGCTTAACAAAATCCAGCCCAGTCGCGTCGTCACCACTGAGTAAGATAAAATCTTCGCCACAAAGTTCACGGTGAAGAGCAACTCGTTTTAAATCGCCAGTCGCATCTTTAAGCGCAATGATGTTATCGATCTCAGCCAAACGCGCCACGGTTTCTGGCAAAAGGTCAACCGCCGTGCGGCCCGGCACATTATACAGAATTTGTGGTACCGTGCTGACTTCAGCAATGGCTTTGTAGTGCAGATACAAACCTTCTTGAGTCGGTTTGTTGTAATAAGGAGTGACGCTTAGGCAGGCATCGATGCCTGAATCATTCAGCAAACGGCTGAATGTGACCGATTCATGGGTGGCATTGGCACCCGTACCAGCAATAACAGGGATTCGACCATTGACGAATTCGACCGTTTTGTTAACTACTTTAACGTGCTCTTCCACCGTCAAGGTAGAAGACTCACCTGTGGTCCCCACAGCCACGATACCGTTTGTGCCAGCCGCAATATGATATTCAACTAACTTTTGTAGACCATCAAAATCTACTTCGCCATCTGGCTTGAACGGCGTGAGTAACGCAACGATACTTCCTGATAACATGTCTTTCTCCCTCATTTGATTCTTCATGCATGGTACTGTAAGGCGATTGAAAAAAACAAGAGCGCAAACTCGCTTCCTGAGTACAAGTGGATGAATATTTGAATTGATATGGCTTTCTGTGACTTTCCCTTGGGGGAAAAGGCTCTCGCGCTCGACTATAGTTACTTGAGATGGGCCTCTTGTCAGCGCTTGGTGAAGAGTGGTCGATATTTTTCGTTTGCATAAAAAAACGAACTTACTCGACATTTTGTACAAATGGATATGCTACCATCCTGCGAAAAATGAAAACGAACAATAAGAGCAACGCTATGACTCAACATCTGGTAATTACTGCCATGGGTACCGACAGACCGGGGATTTGCAACCAAGTCGTGCATTTGGTCACTCAGGCAGGGTGCAATATCATTGACAGCCGTATTGCCATGTTTGGCAATGAGTTCACCTTGATCATGCTGCTCTCTGGCAGCAGTAACGGCATTGCCAGAGTCGAAACCACCCTGCCGTTACTCGGTCAGGAGCAAGATCTCATTACCATCATGAAACGCACCTCGCCGCACAACCCCTTGAGTAATTGCTACACGCTGGAGGTGTTTATCGAGTCAGATGATCGCGTCGGCCTCACCGAACAGTTCACCCAGTTTTTTGCTGACAAACAAATTGGGTTGTCGATGCTCAGTGCTCAAACCATTGACAAATCTCTGGTGCAGTTGGAGAAAGATCAGTTCCACATTGCGATTACTGCGTCGGTCAACAGCGAATGCAACTTAATGCAACTACAAGAAGACTTTAATGATCTTTGTACCAAGCTCAGCGTACAAGGTTCACTCAACTTCATTAAAAACACACTATAAAAAGGAAGCCCGATCATGAATACGCTGACAGCAGGCATGCCAGCTCCCGCCTTCTCTTTGCTCGACCAAAATGGAAATACTGTCTCTTTGGCCGATTTCAAAGGCAAGAAAGTCCTGTTTTACTTTTATCCCAAAGCCATGACACCCGGCTGCACCGTACAGGCGCAGGGGCTAAGAGATGTAAAGGCTGAACTTGACGCGCACAATGTGGTGGTTTTGGGTGTCAGCACCGATCCGGTGAAACGTCTCGGAAAATTTATTGAGCGCGACAACCTCAACTTCACGCTCCTGTCGGATGAGGACCACCAAGTCGCTGAACAGTTTGGCGTATGGGGATTGAAGAAATTCATGGGAAAAACTTACGACGGTTTGCACCGCATCAGTTTCTTAATCAACGAGCAAGGGGTTATCGAGCAGGTGTTTGACAAGTTCAAAACCAAGGATCACCACCAAGTGGTTCTCAACTACCTTAACGCACAAGGCTAGCATCAAGGTATTGCAAACTAGAAAGAGTAAGCCCGGACATTCACCGGGCTTAATTTTATTCCGCGACTTCTTGCCCTTCTTGGCTTGGCAACGCTTTCCACACCGCTTTGACTAATGTCGCCAGCGGAATAGCAAAAAAGACGCCCCAAAATCCCCAAAGCCCGCCAAACACCAACACGGCAACAATAATCGCCACCGGATGCAGGTTCACCGCTTCAGAAAATAGTACAGGCACCAATACGTTACCATCCAGCGCTTGAATAATGCCGTAGGCAATCAGCAAAGTGTAAAACTCACTAGAGATCCCCCACTGAAAGAGTGCCACAATCGCAACAGGCACGGTGACAGCCGCGGCGCCGATATACGGGATGAGTACCGAAAGGCCGACCGCGACAGCAAGCAGCGCCGAGTATCTCAGGTTAAGCACCGCAAAAGTGACGTAACTGACGCCACCGACAATCAAAATCTCCAGCACTTTGCCACGAATGTAGTTGGAGATCTGCTCGTTCATCTCATGCCACACTTTGTTGGCCAAACGGCGGTTCTTCGGCAACAACCCGCTGGCCATGCTCATCATTTCATCTTTATCTTTGAGCAGGAAAAATACCAATAACGGCACCAAGATCAGATACACCGCAAGCGTCGCTATGCTGATCAAAGAGGCCAGCGAGCCTTTGACCACGCTTTCCCCCATACCTAACACTTTGTTCTTCGCGTTGGTGGCAATCGACTCAACAATCTGTAAATTGGCCAACTCCGGGTAACGCTCTGGCAAGGTAGCGATGAACTTTTGCAAACCGGTGTACATACTAGGAATGTCATTGATCAAGTTGCCGACCTGCGTCCAGATAGTCGGAATCAGGCCAAACAACGCCACCAGCATGATGCCGATGAACAGCAGGATCACCGTCACGACCGCGATGGTACGAGGCACACCGAGACGACGCATTTGTGCTACTGGCCATTCAAGCAAATACGCAAGCACGATGGCGACCAACAGCGGAGCAATGAGATGACCAAAAAAGTAGATGGTGATGAAACCGAACAGCAAAATGGCGACTAAGCTGGCAGCATGAGGATCTGAAAAACGTCGCTTATACCAGCGGCTTATCATTTCAAACATTTGACGACACATCCTTTTTGAAAATACGTAGGAGATAAAAGTCGGACTTTACCTGAGTTTCAACCTCAAAGCGCTGGGCTTGCAAATATCTGACAATATCTTGCAGGGAACTTTGATCTGAAATCAGAATAACTGATTGACTTCCTTTAACTAACTCTGCACTGTGGCGCTTAGCCAACAACAAGGCCATTGGGCAACGATGCGCTCGGAGATCCAATTGTGTGGGTTCCATTATTTTGTCCGTTGCTTATCATAGGCGTGTTATTGTAAAGCGTTTTTTTGCCGGTGCCAGCTTTTCTCCAAGTTTACTCCGGTGTTTTGGCACTTCGTTTGTGCTTTCTTTACTGATTATTTACGAAACCAATTTTATGCCCGCGGGTCTTAATGTTGCAGCCATATGGAGACTCAATGATTACTATGTTAAAACGCGCTCGCAGCTTGCTAAGCCTCTCTATCACCATGAGTCTGGTGACCCCGGCACCACTTTTTGCCAATACATTGAACTTACCAGACATCGGCACTGCCGCCGGTGCCACTTTGTCGATTGACCAAGAACTCATTTATGGTGATGCTTATATGCGCATGCTGCGCAGCAGTCAGCCGATCATTAACGATCCGCTCCTCAATCAATACATCGACACGCTCGGCCATCGCTTGGTAGCCAATGCCAATGACGTCAAAACCCCATTCCGCTTTTTTATGATTCGTGATCGCAATATCAACGCATTCGCTTTCTTCGGCGGCTATGTGGCACTGCATTCCGGGTTGTTTTTGCATGCTCGTACCGAAAGCGAACTGGCCTCTGTGATTGCCCATGAAATTGCCCATGTCACTCAGAGGCATCTTGCGCGCAGTATGGAAGAACAAGCTCGACGTTCCCCCGCGACGTTGGCGGCCTTGGCTGGGGCTTTATTATTGGCGATCGCCGCGCCAGAAGCTGGAATTGCAGCCATCACCGCCACCACAGCGGGATCAATGCAAAGCCAAATCAACTACACCCGCAGCAATGAGAAAGAGGCGGACCGTTTTGGTATCAACACCCTAGCCAAAGCGGGCTATGATGCCCAAGCGATGCCGCGATTTTTCTCTCGTCTGGCCGATGAGTATCGCTACGCCAGCACACCTCCGCCTATGCTTCTGACGCACCCACTACCAGAAGATCGCATCACCGACAGCCGAGCCAGAGCACAAAGCTATCCTCCGCTGCGCGAGATGCCGTCGTTGGATTACCATTTGGCTCGGGCACGCATCGTCGCGCGCTACGCAGGTATTGATTCCGACGCGGCAATGGACTGGTTTGCTCGTACACAAAAAAAAGCCGATCCTGCGCTCAAAGCCGCGTTTGAATATGGAAGAGCTTTGATCCATCTCGACAAAAAAGAGCTTACCGAAGCGCAAGAGATTTTACTCAAGTTAAGCGCAGCCGATCCCAACAACGTCTTTTATTTGGACGCGCTTGCAGACCTCTACATCGAGCAGAAACAAGCACCGAAAGCGGCAACTATGCTTAAAAGTGCGCTCGAACGCATTCCCAACAACCCGGTGCTGACGATAAACTACGCCAACGCGTTGCTTGAAGCGGAAAAAACCGCCGAAGCCGTTCGTCTACTTCAGCGCTACACCCATGATAATCCTGAAGATACCAATGGATGGCATTTGCTTTCGCGCGCCAATATCAGTCAAGGTAACAGCGGTGAAGATTTGGCGGCACGAGCAGAGATCTTGGCGCTGCAAGCCAACTGGAACAAAGCAATTCAGTACTACACCCAAGCCAGCCAACTGGCCACTTTGGGTAGCTTAGAACAAGCGAGGTATGATGCGCGCATTGATCAACTGATGGTGCAGCGCGATCGCTTCCTCGCCTTACAATAATGAAATGGAGAATGTCATGTCAGTCGTTATCTATCATAATCCTCGCTGCTCAAAGAGCCGCCAAACGCTAGAACTACTTGAGCAAAACGGGGTAACTCCCGAAGTGGTGAAATATCTGCAAACGCCTTTGGACATCGAGCAGTTACAAACTCTTTTCGCACAACTTGGCCTTGACTCCGTACGGGACATGATGCGCACCAAAGACGATCTCTACAAAGAGCTGCAATTGGCCGAAGCCAGTGATGAACAACTGTTCGCCGCCATGGCGAAGCACCCTGCGCTCTTCGAACGCCCAGTGGTGGTTGCAAATGGCCAAGCGCGCATCGGTCGCCCGCCTGAAGCGGTGTTGGAGATTCTATAACTGCCAATGAGTACGCATATTCTCATTCTCTATTACAGCCGCCACGGTAAAACCAAACTGTTGGCGCGACAAATCGCCCGTGGCGCTGCCTCCGTAAACGGATGTGAAGTGACTTTGCGCACCGTAGCAGAACTGACCGCTAGCTCACAGCAAGCGAGCGATCCTGTGGTTACTCTGGACGAGTTGAAACAGTGTGACGGGCTGGCGATGGGTAGTCCGGTGTGGTTTGGCAATATGGCTGCCCCACTGAAACATTTTTGGGACCAAACCAGCCACTTATGGCTCAATGGCGATCTGATAGACAAGCCTGCCTGCGTGTTTACCTCTTCCTCCACCATGCATGGTGGGCAGGAAACCACGTTACAGAGCATGATGACACCCCTTTTGCATCACGGCATGTTGATCTTGGGCATTCCCTACTCTGAACCACTGTTGCACCAAACTCGCTCTGGCGGAACACCTTATGGTGCGAGCAGTGTCGGCCACGAAGCCACCTTGACTACAGAAGAGAGCCAACTGGCACAGCAACTAGGAAAACGTCTGGCACAGATCGCCAGTAAGCAAAAGGAGTCGTAAATGTCCTCATTCTCTATGGGCGCCAAGACGCGTCGCTTTCGCTATTTGGCGCTGTTTGGCAATTTGGCGTTGCTGGCGTGGGTCGCCCTGTGGCAACTGGCTCTTTCTCCTCATCCACATTTGAGCAGCACGGCGTTAGCGATCGCTTGGTGTATCCCTTTACTGTTGCCCCTTCCCGGCATTATTGCGGGGAAACCTTACACGCACGCTTGGGCTAACTTTGTGTTAATGCTCTACTTTCTGCATGCGTTGACCATCTTGTATGTGGATGGAGGTGAAAGGTGGCTGGCTTTGGTTGAACTGCTGCTCACCGCACTTGGCTTTGCGGGAAATATCCTGTATGCCCGCACGCGCGGCCAAGAACTGGGGTTGAAACTGCAAAAACTGTCGCAGATCGAAAAAGAAGAGAAAGCCAAGTTTGGCAACGAGAAAATGGGTAAGCAGTAGTTTTTCTTACTGTTTAGCTTCAATGCAAAAACGCCAACTAAGTTGGCGTTTTTTTAATCCAAAATATCGCATTGGGATTCTAAGAGCGGCCTTGCCACTCATACACTAAGGGATCGCCATTGGATAGAGGCTCAGCAACGGTTTCCGTAACGCTGATATCTTGTGCTGGCAGGGGGATTTGCGTTGACGGAGCCGCGCCCTCTTCAGGAGAAAGGGCTGCCGGATCTGAGTCCAATGTCTCTTCCTCTACCGGGCTCGATAGCGGGTCGTCAAACTTCACCACATGCGGCAACTGTTCCGCTTCTTTTTCAAATGCCGCTTGCGAGGCGAGCAAGTGAACACGCAGAGTCAGCTCATTGCCTTTGATTTTAAGAATGTCGAGGCTTGCCACAGAATTGAACGCCGTTAATGCTTTCTCTAAACTAAAGAAGTCGATGGCATTATTGATATTGAGAAATTTCACCACAACTGATTGCGAGGATTCACCAGATACCAGCACAGCACTGCGCTTGGCATAAAAGTCCGCAATGGTATTGATTAGAGTTGCACTCGCATCCTCACCGTTTGCTGAACCTGTCATCGGCACTTGGTTTGCCGTTTCCATCACTTCTGGCGGTTGATCGTATAAGCTCCAGCGTAACTGATTGCCTTGCGCGCGAATCACCAACACGCCATCAACCGGATAGCGTTGACTGGCACGACTGATGGGTTGCACAAAGCCGCCCCACAAATCTGAAATAGCAATGCCAGTAATATCATCAAAATCACCGATCGGCATAGTGAGTGGCAAACCACGCTCACGAGCCGCAGATTTTAGCCCATCAACGACACTACCACCGGAATGCTCCCAGACGATCGCGCGGTCATAATTTTGCTCTTCCACCAACCAAACCAACAAGTTATTGCGATTTTCCGACCAAAAAGGCAATTGCGCCTGGGTCAGTAAGGCACGGATCTGCGCGCTATTAAAGAGCAGCTTCACTGACGTCTGCTCACCAAGCTTGCCGTAGCTAAGCTGGGAGATATAACGTGCGCTTGCTTGCAGCGCCTTGCTCACCACCGGGTTGTTCACCGAATCGACCGAGCCCGACGCCCTAACAATCACTTGCTGCATCGCTTGCTGACGAGCCAGCTCTTCACCATTGCTTTTTTCAGCATCAATAGCCACTTCAGCACGATAAATATCAACCTGGGTCAACGCGTAGACCGGCAAAGCCAACCAGCCGATCATCAATAAAGCTAAATAGCGCATACTTTTCCTAACTTACTGCGTGGGAAGTAAGATGATAAGCAACTATCAAACCATGAGCAAGAAAACCGCAGAGATAGGCTCTATTTCTTTGTTTAATGAAAAATCGCCACACGGTTGCATAAGATCTCAGCAAACAGCACCATTATTGGAAAAAATTGATCAAAACTAGTTAGCAATCGTTTGCAAAGTGATAGAATCCCGCGAATTTATCTGCATATTTGTTAATAGGGAACCTTTATGAAAAACGCGATACAGGGCGCGCAAATGTTGTTTGTCGCCTTTGGTGCCTTGGTGCTTGTGCCTTTGCTGACTGGACTTGACCCGAACGTCGCTCTGTTTGGTGCAGGTGTCGGCACATTACTATTCCAACTGATCACCCGCCAAAGCGTGCCTATTTTCCTTGCTTCTTCTTTCGCTTTTATCGCTCCCATCATGTTCGGTATCCAAGCTTGGGGGATCGGGGCAACCATGGGTGGCCTGATGGCGGCGGGATTTGTTTACATCATTCTTGGCGCTTTTATCAAGATCCGTGGCGTGGAGTTCATTCACAAACTGCTGCCACCTGTGGTGGTAGGTCCGGTGATCATTGTTATCGGTCTCGGCCTGGCACCCGTTGCCGTTAATATGGCTCTCGGTAAAACCGGCGATGGCGCAGTACAACTGGTCGATGGCAATGCCGCGCTGTGGATCTCTTCCATTTCTCTGCTGGTGACCATCGCCATGAGCGTGTTTGCCAAAGGTTTCCTGAAGCTTCTGCCTATCTGTGGTGGCATCGCCGCAGGCTACGCGGTCAGCTTAGGTTTTGGCGTGGTTGATTTCACGCCCGTCGCTCAAGCAGCGTGGCTCGCTATGCCAAACTTCACCACGCCAGAGTTCAACATCAACGCGATTCTGTTCATGATCCCAGTGGCTATCGCTCCCGCCGTAGAACACGTCGGTGATATGTTGGCGATCTCCAACGTGACGGGCAAAAATTACCTGAAAAAACCCGGTCTACACCGCACGATTGCCGGTGACGGAATTGCAACCATCGCCGCTTCTATGGTCGGTGCACCGCCAAATACCACCTACAGTGAAGTGACAGGCGCGGTTATGCTGACCAAAGCGTTTAATCCGGTCATCATGACTTGGGCTGCAATCACCGCCATCGTCCTCGCTCTGGTTGGTAAACTCGGTGCGCTCCTACTAACCATCCCCGTACCTGTGATGGGCGGCATCATGATCTTGCTGTTTGGCTCAATTGCGACTGTCGGTCTCAACACGCTGATCAAAAATCATGTTGACCTGCACAAGTCACGCAACCTAGTGATTGTTGCCGTCACACTGGTGTTCGGTATTGGTGGCATGGCCTTTGGTATTGGTGAGTTCAGCCTACAAGGCGTTAGCCTCTGTGGCATCGTTGCCATCGCACTCAACCTGATCCTGCCACAAGACCTGGGCGAGAATCACGTGGTGGATAACGCGCAAATGGAAGAGGAAGTCGAAGCGAAAAGCTAAGTTCTACTTTCATCTCGTATAAATAAAAACGCCTGACATTGCTGCCAGGCGTTTTTATTTGCAATCGAGTTTTACTTTGGCTTATTTGGTACCAAAGATTTTGTCACCCGCATCACCCAGACCTGGGACAATGTAGCCTTTGTCATTCAATTTTTCGTCGATTGCCGCACAATACAGTTCAACATCTGGATGTGATTTTTCCAGTGCGGCGATCCCTTCAGGAGCCGCGACAAGAACCAGCACTTTAATCTGCTGACACCCTTTCTCTTTCAAAAGGTCGATGGTTGCGATCATCGAGCCGCCAGTCGCCAACATAGGATCGACCACCAAAGCGATGCGCTCTTCCATATTAGAAGCAAGCTTGTTGAAATATGGGATTGGCTCAAGTGTCTCTTCATCGCGGTAGATACCCACAACACTGATACGTGCGCTTGGCATGTGCTCCAAAACGCCATCCATCATTCCCAAACCCGCACGTAAAATTGGCACAACCGTGACCTTTTTACCCTTGATTTGATCGACAGCAACTGGGCCATTCCAACCTTCAATAGTCACTTTTTCCGTTTCAAAATCGGAAGTGGCTTCGTAGGTTAAAAGACTGCCAACTTCCGTTGCCAATTCGCGAAAACGCTTAGTGCTGATATCACCTTCTCTCATCAAACCAATCTTATGTTTTACAAGAGGATGTTTTACTTCAACAACTTTCATGTCTATCTCCGGCAATATAGATAAATTTTAAACAAACTGACCGATTATAAACGATTTCGTCACGAATTTCTCGTCACAAAGCGCAAGAAAAAAACTCGCGCAAACGTTTGCTCTTTATATTCGAGCACTGGTAGAATAGCGCCGTTTTCATATCCAACTTAAAACGAGGACTTCCCCGTGAGTGGTAATAACTCTTCTCTGAGCTATAAAGATGCTGGTGTAGACATCGATGCAGGCAACGCCCTAGTCGAACGTATTAAAGGTGCGGTTAAGCGCACACGTCGTCCTGAAGTCATGGGCGGCCTTGGTGGATTCGGCGCACTGTGCGAACTGCCAACTAAATACAAGCAGCCAGTTTTGGTGTCGGGCACCGACGGTGTAGGAACCAAACTGCGTCTCGCTCTGGATATGAACAAACACGACACCATCGGCATCGACTTAGTCGCGATGTGCGTCAACGATCTGATTGTGCAAGGCGCTGAACCTCTGTTTTTCCTTGATTACTACGCGACAGGCAAGCTGGACGTAGATACCGCTGCGGCCGTGGTTTCTGGCATTGCGGATGGTTGCGTACAGGCGGGCTGCGCTCTGATCGGTGGTGAAACCGCGGAAATGCCAGGAATGTATGAAGGCGAAGACTATGATGTCGCCGGTTTCTGCGTTGGCGTGGTCGAAAAAGAAGAGATCATTGATGGCAGTAAAGTGGCGGTTGGCGATGCGTTGATCGCCGTCGGTTCAAGTGGCCCACACTCAAACGGCTATTCGCTTATCCGTAAAATTCTTGAAGTGTCTGGCGCAGACAAGAACGAAGAACTGGCAGGACGTACCATTGGCGAGCACCTGCTGGAACCCACGAAAATCTATATTAAGTCAGGTCTAAAACTGATTGCTGAACACGACATTCATGCAATTTCGCACATCACTGGTGGTGGTTTCTGGGAAAACATTCCACGCGTGCTGCCTGAAGGCACCAAAGCGGTGATTGATGGCAAGAGCTGGCAATGGCCAGTGATCTTCCAATGGCTACAAGAGAAAGGCAACGTAGACACACACGAAATGTATCGCACATTCAACTGTGGTGTTGGCCTGATTATCGCTCTCCCACAAGCGCAAGCACAAGCCGCAGTGAAACTGCTGCAAGAGGAAGGTGAAAACGCTTGGGTTATCGGCGCGATCGCGAAAGCGGAAAGCGGCGAAGAGCAGGTTGAGATTCACTGATCCTTCAGCCGACGGCAAACAAACAGAATGAGGACTTATGTCCTCATTCTGCTATTTACGCCACTAAAAACCCTGAAAGAGTTAGGTATTCTGCCACTCTTTAGCGCAATAAACAGACTCACCAGGACATTGACACCCAGATGAAAAATATCGTGGTACTTATCTCCGGTAGCGGTAGCAACCTTCAGGCGATCCTTGAAGCCTGCCAATCTTCCATCACTAACGCCCAAGTTCGCGCGGTGTTTTCTAACAAAGCAGAGGCTTACGGCCTTGAACGCGCGCGGCAATTTGATGTGGCGACCCATTTTGTTGATCCGAAACCTTTTGCTAATCGAGCGGATTTCGACCAAGTGTTGATGGAGAAAATCGACACTTATCAGCCAGATATCATCGCCCTCGCCGGCTACATGCGAATTCTTAGTGGCGAGTTTGTGCGCCACTATTTAGGCAAAATGATCAATATTCATCCGTCGTTATTGCCGAAATACCCCGGCTTACACACTCACCAACGCGCCATTGACGCAGGGGATAGTGAACACGGAGCCAGCGTGCACTTTGTGACAGAAGAACTCGATGGCGGCCCTGTCATTTTACAAGCCAAAGTTCCGGTGTTTACGGATGACGATGCCGCGACGCTCGCCGCACGCGTGCAAACTCAGGAACACAATATTTACCCTTTGGTAGTCAAATGGCTGGCTGACGAACGCTTGGTAATGAAAAATGGAGCGGCCTATCTCGATGGCTTGCTGCTTGGCGCATCGGGCTACGCAGCGGACGAATAGTGCAAGTGATTCATTGGAAAGAAAAAAGGTTGCTTTGCGCAACCTTTTTATCTTGATTATTCCAGTGGTTCTGTCGGCGCTTGGCAACTGGGCTTTGGCGCAGCAAACGGCACATCTTTGAGTTGTGGCGCATTGGTGATAATCCGTTCACCAAAGTGAAACAGGCCATATTCACCGGGCTTCATTCGTTGCCATGCTTCATTGCCCGTCAAAGGCTGAGTAGCAATCACCGAAACAATATCGTTAGGGGTGGTCTCTTCTTGGAAGTTGATCTCCACATCTTCATCCAGTAAAGCGGCTTTGCCAAACGGGGCGCGACGCGTGATCCAGTACAGATGATTGGTGCAATAGGTCATCACATATTCCCCATCGCTCATCAGCATGTTAAACACCCCTTTTTCCTTTAGCACTTCGCAGCATGAGGCCAAATAGGTGAAAACACTTTCCATATCTTGTGGAGTTTCAGGATAGCGTCGCTCTAACTGGTTGAGCAGCCAACAAAATGCTTTTTCACTGTCGGTTTGTCCAACAGGGCGATGTCGACCAGAATCAAGCGTGTGGTAATCACTCAGTTGACCGTTGTGGGCAAATGTCCAGTAACGTCCCCAAAGCTCACGGGTAAATGGGTGGGTATTTTCCAGCGAAACACCGCCACGGTTAGCTTGACGAATATGGCTTATCACCGAACAGCTTTTGATCGGATAACTTTGCACCAGTTCAGCGATTTTGGACTCACAGCTCGGTTTGGGATCTTTAAAGGTGCGAAAGCCCTTTCCTTCATAAAAGGTAATCCCCCAACCATCGCGATGTGGCCCAGTTTTCCCGCCACGTTGCATCAATCCCGTAAAACTGAAACAGATGTCAGTGGGGACATTCGCGCTCATACCGAGCAATTCGCACATGCTAAAACAACTCCCTGCAAAGAAGAGGCAAAGCCTCTGTTATTCCATCTCTTTTTCGATCAATTGAATGATGATGTGGATGATCTTGATATGTACTTCCTGAATGCGATCGGCGTAACCAAAGTGTGGGACACGGATCTCAACGTCTGCCAGACCTGCCATTTTGCCGCCATCTTTACCGGTGAGCGCGATGGTTTTCATCCCTTTCGCTTTTGCCGCTTCAATCGCTTTAAGAATGTTGCCAGAGTTGCCTGAAGTAGACAGACCAAACAACACATCACCTTTACGACCAACCGCTTCAACGTAACGTGAGAAGACGTATTCGTAACCAAAATCATTGCTGACACAAGACAAGTGGCTCGGATCAGAGATAGCAATGCCAGCGTAACCCGGGCGGTTTTCACGGTAACGACCGGTTAGCTCTTCGGCAAAGTGCATTGCATCACAATGGGAACCACCATTACCACAAGAGAGAACTTTGCCATCTTGTTTGAATGAATCAGCAATCATTTTTGCTGCCGCTTCAATTTGGGCAAGATTGTGCTCGTCGCTGAGGAACTTGTTCAGAACTTCAGCCGCTTCCGTCAACTCATTTCTAATCAGATCTTGGTACATAAGATGTTCTCTTTTTTTGTTGTCATGTCACGCAATGCGCTCACGTTGGCAGGGCCGCGTTGCTCCCCTGCTCGTAGATAGGCTGAGTTTACCCACAAACAGGAAATTGTGTCGACACCAGAGGGCGAGATTTCGGCGATTTGTAAAGCGCTTTGAGGCGATCTGATGTCGAAATCACCATTGGAATCTCAAATTTAGAATTTTAGCTCTACTAAGATCACTTTTTGCTCAGAATTTGGTTTTACATTTCTTTAATAATTTGATTACACTTAAGCCAACTGGTTCGACCTCTTACCAACCCACAGACGTACCATAAATCAAACAGTCTGATAAGGAACACACATATGGACATCTTGCTCTCTATACTGGCGATGACCGCGGTGCTTGGCTTTACGCTCTATCACCGTCTGTCTCTAACCAAATCCGTTACTCTGCTGACCTTAACTATGCTGGCGCTCACCGTTGCTGACTACGCCAGTTCGGTTGGTTGGCTGTGCTATTTTCTGCTTTTGGCTGCACTTGCTGTGCCCTCACTGCGTCAGTCGCTCATCAGTGCTAAGGCACTGAAGCTGTTCAAGCAGGTATTGCCTGCGATGTCGCAAACCGAAAAAGAAGCGCTCGATGCCGGTACAGTTTGGTGGGAAGCGGAGCTGTTCAAAGGCAAGCCAGAATGGGAAAAATTACACGCCATTCCTGCGCCGAAACTGTCGGCTGAAGAACAAGCGTTTCTTGACGGCCCTGTCAACGAAGTGTGTGCGATGGTCAGCGATTACCAAGTGACCCACGAGCTGGCAGATTTACCACCGGAAGTATGGCAATACCTGAAAGATCACAAATTCTTCGCCATGATCATCAAGAAGAAATACGGTGGTCTGGAGTTTTCTGCTTATGCGCAGTCATTGGTGTTACAAAAACTGACTGGCGTTTCCGGCGTTCTTTCTTCAACCGTCGGCGTACCAAACTCTCTTGGCCCAGGTGAACTGCTGCAACATTACGGGACAGAAGAGCAGAAGAACTACTACCTGCCGCGCTTAGCGGAAGGTAAAGAGATCCCCTGTTTTGCTCTGACAAGTCCAGAAGCGGGCTCAGACGCGGGCTCAATCCCAGATTATGGCGTAGTTTGCAAAGGCAAATGGGAAGGCAAAGAAGTCCTTGGGATGCGCCTGACTTGGAACAAACGCTACATTACCCTCGCGCCAGTGGCGACAGTACTCGGTTTGGCGTTTAAGCTGCGCGACCCAGAGGGCCTGCTAGGCGATAAAGAAGATCTCGGTATTACCTGTGCCTTGATCCCAACGCACATCAAAGGCGTGGAAATTGGCAATCGCCACTTCCCACTCAACGTGCCGTTCCAAAATGGCCCTACCCGCGGTAAAGACATTTTTGTGCCAATTGATTTCATCATTGGCGGACAAAAAATGGCTGGCCAAGGCTGGCGTATGCTGGTTGAGTGTCTGTCGGTTGGCCGTGGTATCACCTTGCCATCGAACTCAACAGGCGGCATCAAATCCGCGGCGCTGGCGACGGGGGCCTACTCTCGCATTCGCCGTCAGTTCAAACAACCGATTGGTCAATTAGAAGGGGTTGAAGAGGCACTGGCACGTCTTGGCGGTAACGCCTACGTGATGGACGCAGCGAGCAACTTAACCGTGGCAGGTATTGATCTGGGTGAGAAACCGTCGGTGATCTCGGCCATCGTCAAGTACCACTGTACCCATCGTGGTCAGCGCAGCATTATTGATGCGATGGACATCGTCGGTGGTAAAGGCATCTGCTTAGGCCCATCCAACTTCTTGGCTCGTGGCTACCAAGGCGCACCGATTGCAGTGACCGTGGAAGGGGCGAACATCCTGACTCGTTCGATGATCATTTATGGTCAAGGGGCGATTCGCTGCCATCCTTATGTTCTGCAAGAAATGGAAGCCGCCTATTCGGATAAATCGGATGCGGTTGAGCAATTTGACGCAGCGCTGGCTGGTCACGTGAGCTTTACCATGAGTAACCTAGTGCGCAGTATTTGGTTTGGTTTAACCGACGGCTACGGCTCTAGCACGCCAACCAAAGATGTGACCAAGCGTTACTACCAGCAGTTGAACCGTTACAGTGCCAACATGGCGCTGCTCTCAGATATCTCGATGGCGGTTCTCGGTGGTTCACTGAAACGTCGTGAGCGCTTATCTGCGCGTTTGGGCGATATCCTAAGCCAGCTTTACTTAAGCTCAGCAACGCTAAAACGCTTTGAGCAAGATGGTCGCCCAGCCGAAGATCTGGCGCTGGTTCATTGGGGTCTGCAAGACAGCTTAAAACAGGCCGAAGTGGCCATCGATGAGTTCTTGGCGAACTTCCCGAACAAGGTGATTGGCAAAGCATTACGCGTGTTGATCATGCCATTTGGTCGTGTACGTAAAGCGCCAAGCGACAAAATTGACAGCCAAGTGGCGCGCATTCTGCAAACACCATGTGCAACGCGCAGCCGTATTGGTCGCAATCAATACCTGCAACCGACTGAGCACAACGCAGCTGGTAAGATTGAGCTGGCACTGTCTGTGATTTTGCAAGCGGAGCCGGTATTTGACAAAGTGTGCAAAGAGATCGGTGAGCGTCGCCCGTTCATGCGTTTGGATGAAGTGGCACAAATTGGTCTGGAACGTAAGATCATCAGTGTCGAAGATGCCGAGCTACTTAAAGAAGCCGAGCAACATCGCCTCTACACCATCAACGTGGATGACTTTGCTCCCGAGCATCTTGCCGCGAGCCAAGCAAGTAAAGTGATGGATAACGTCGCTTAACCTTCACTGCATAAAAACCAAGCGGGAGCCATCGGCTCCCGCTTTTTTTGTTAGATCGTATGCTCAGTCCCTTCTCTGACAAGAGGGTTTAAAGCCTTTGTCGCAAGTTTCCAACCCACTGTTTCTTTGTTTCAAACCCACTATTTCTTCGGTACTTCCAACTGCATTTCTGGAATCGCTTGGCGCTTCGCGCGGATCTTGCTCCAGACAAACCAACCGATCAGACCAAGAATAATCACCACCAAGTTACCCACCGCGATCATAATTAAACCTTGTTTACGATCTTCTGCGCGTTGCGCCAACATGCGTTGCTCTCCTTCAATACGGCGCTGCTCGGCGAGTTCCGCCTCTTTGGCTTTACGAGCCGCTTCAATATCGACTTCCTTAACCACGCTAAAGGTTTGCTCTGCAATAGGAAAGACAAGCGGGCGCTGAGTAGCCGCATCGGTGGCGTACACGTCACCTTTCCAAGAGTAAATGCCGATTTGATGGGTGCTGTCTAAGCTCATCTCCGCTTTCAGCGCCTCTTTCTGCGCCTGACCTTGTACATAATTAACAAAAGAATCCGGCGCAGTTTGCTCAATATGCACCGCAAGAGATCCCGGCGCGACCATTCCCTGCTCACCCGAGACAACAAAGCGGTGCGGCTGTCCTTCACGGCGAGATTGAATAAAAGTCGTCGACACCGGGCTCGGATAAACCAGCACATTTTGCTCTTTAGCGCGCAAAAACACCCCATTGCCCGAGGTGATTCGTGCGCGGTACTTACCCGGTTCCACTTCAATCGGCAATCGCACGGTAAACACGCCATCACCGGGCCTTTCATCCAAACCTTGCCCATCATCGCTAAAATCGCCGAGTACCACTGGCACCGGGCGCGCTTCTTTCACCAATTCCTGTTCATTTTCAACGTATTTAGTCAAGGTGACACGCAAGTTCACCCGGTCGAGAAAATCACGCAGCACCAAAGGCTGTCCATCTGATGCTAAACGGGCGGTAAACTTAATCACTTCACCACGATAGAGCCGATTAGGGAACGGATCCGTGCTTAAAGTGAGATGGGAAATTAAGCGGATATTGTTCTTCGGCGTTACTTTGCCCACCGCTTGCCACGGCCCGGGCATCGGATTCTCAATCGAAACGATATCCATCGCGGGCTCTTGATACCAACGCACGTTGTCGTAGGTTTTCCACGCGTAATATTTGCGCCCATCGGGGCGAACCAACACCACGGGCTGAGACGGATTTTCACGATAGATAAGAAAAGTGATCTGGTCGATAGTCGGGTCAACACGAAAACGGTTATCCAGTAAGGACATGGTCGATTCTGTCGCCGCCTGACTCACACAACTGAATAAAAACATGACAACGACTGATAATGTCCTCAACATAGATTCTCCTATTGACGCCAGAGGCAAGTTCCGCTTTTTTCTACGATATCTAATCGGCTTTGATGCGCATCTAGTTCATCGGCCGTTGCGCGTAAAACCTTAAGGGATTTTCGCCCTTCAATGCGGCGAATCCCTTCAACGCCACCTTCTTGTTTATTAGCGTTAAATTCCAGACTGGTTTGCCCACCCGTCATCAACAGATAGACGTCAGCGAGGATCTCCGCATCGAGCAAAGCGCCGTGCAATGTACGATGCGAGTTATCGATACCATAGCGCTCACAAAGCACGTCGAGGTTGTTGCGCTTGCCGGGGAAGATCTTCTTCGCCATCGCCAGCGTATCGGTCACTTGGCAGAAATCGGTGGTTTTACCTATCGCCGCATTCAACAGGCCAAATTCATAGTCCATGAAGCCAACGTCGAAGGGGGCGTTGTGGGCAACGAGCTCTGCGCCTTGAATAAACTGCAAAAACTCCTCGTGCACCTGACGATATTCCGGTTTATCGAGCAAAAACTCATCGGTAATACCATGCACTTCAATCGCTTCTGGCTGAATTTCTCGGTCCGGTTTTAGGTAGACATGAAAGTGCTTACCGGTCAGTTTGCGGTTGATGATCTCAACCGCACCGATCTCGATAATCCGATGCCCGAGATAGTGCGGGCCACCTTCTCGGTTCATACCTGTGGTTTCCGTATCGAGCACAACGATACGGTGGTGATCAGAATTGTTACTGGTATTCATAATGATATGTGTGTCAGACTATGCAGAATTCTGCTTTAAAAAATGCTTTCGCTAATAGTATCAAAACATGACTAAACAAGTTGAGATTTTCACAGATGGCTCGTGTCTCGGCAACCCGGGCCCAGGCGGTTATGGTGTGGTTTTACGCTACAAACAGACGGAAAAAACCTTAGCAAAGGGTTTTCACCTCACCACCAACAACCGCATGGAGATGATGGCATCGATTGTCGCTCTGCAAGCACTGAAAGAGCCATGCCATGTGATTCTCACTACAGACAGCCAATATGTTCGCCAAGGCATTACCCAATGGATCCACAACTGGAAAAAACGCGGCTGGAAAACCGCTGACAAAAAGCCGGTCAAAAACGCCGATCTTTGGCAAGCGCTCGATAAAGAGACCCAGCGCCACCAAGTAGAGTGGCATTGGGTGAAAGGTCACGCGGGCCATAGAGAAAATGAGATGTGTGACGAGCTCGCCCGTAGCGCCGCCGAAAATCCTACCGAAGACGATACTGGCTATCAACCTTAAGACGAACTCGCCGGCGGATGACGTTCTCGTAAGGCGTCCTGTTCACGATTCATTACCCCAAGCGGCGACAAACGACGTTTCAACTGCCAATGGGGTTTAATTGGCTTGAGCGGATAGGTGCGTTTTCTTGCCACAATAAAGTAGAGGCTGCCTGCCGGGTTGGCCCAATCACCTAAACCGTTTTCCAGCCAAGTCCACATCGTTTGGTATTTTTTCATAGGAAACAGCGCATAACGATCACAATGGACCACTTGGTAGTTGAGCACACTGAGCCAGTCTTTAATCCGGTTGGGGGTGAACATGCGTCCGCTCCAGGGCAGAGTGCGGCGGCGCCATGGCATTAAACTGGCGATGCCAGTCAAGCTGAGCGGGTTAAAGCCGCTGATAATCAGATAGCCATCATCCATCATCACGCGGTCAACTTCTCGCAACAAACGGTGCGGATCATTGGCGTAATCGAGTTGATGAGCCAAGATAACCACATCGAAGCTTTTCTCTAAAAAGGGCAATTCGTAACCATCTGCAATCACATTATGCAATGGGTTCTGGATATCGAGATTAACTTGGTGTTGAATGTTACATACTGCGCTGGTTAATTCGCAGCTCAAGCCGCCCAATTTCAGCAGATGGTAGCCGAACAGCTTCGGACACCACTCATCAAGCCGGGTCTGAATCGACTCACGGACCCATTGTCCGTTGTTCATTCCGTCCCAAGTATATGGATGCGGGAGTTTTTTACTGCTTAATGCTGGCTTCATTAACCACCTGACCTATATTAGAGCGAGCGGAGAATCAATCATGTTAGAGATCAAAAGCATACCCGCATTTAACGACAATTACATCTGGCTGATTCACAATAGTGAACTTGGGTGTGCTGTGGTCGATCCGGGCGACGCCACTCCAGTGCTTCACTACCTCAAGCAACACGGCTTCACGTTAGAGGCCATCCTTATTACCCACCATCACAATGATCACATTGGCGGCGTGCCCGACCTCGTCAGAGCCTATCCCAACGTGAATGTCGTCGGGCCGCAGCATGAGCCGATCCCAACCCTGACTCACCCCGTGGATGAGGGCGATCAGATCGAATTGTTTGGTGAGCGCTTCCACGTCATCACCTTGCCCGGTCATACCCTCGGCCACATTGGTTATGTCGGCGATGGCAAACTGTTTTGCGGTGACGTGCTGTTCTCGGCTGGCTGCGGGCGCATTTTTGAAGGCACGCCACAGCAAATGTTTGACTCTCTTAGCAAGCTGCAAGCTCTGCCTGATGAGACGAAAATCTATTGCGCGCATGAATACACCGCCAGCAATCTGGCCTTTGCCTTAGCCGTGGAGCCAGATAATCTTGAGTTGCAGCAGTATCGTGATGAAGTCAATCGTCTGCGAGCACAAAACGCGCCCACCCTGCCTACAACGCTAAAACGCGAAAAAATGGTCAACCCATTTTTGCGCTATCAGCAGCCCAGCGTGATCAATTCCGTCGCGAGCCGGGCACAAAATAGCGATCCAGTTTCGATTTTTACTGCTTTGCGTGAGTGGAAGAACGAATTTTAACCTTTTGCTGCTTGTCTCCTGACTAAGGAGGCAAGTATTATCAGCAGCCCAAAAGTTAACAGGCTGGACCCATGCGTTTAAAGTACAGTTGGGTGTTGGCACTCTTATTGGCGGGCTGTCAGATCACGCAGCCAGATAGCAATATCAGTTCAACACCTGAAACCAATAGCCCGGATGCGGAGCAACACACTTCCGTGGCAACGGACAATCCTCCCGGCCAAAGCGGCAAGGTGAAAAACGACACTCAGGTCGAGCAACCGATTGTCACACCGCAAACCCAAGCAGATATCTGGCAGCGCATCGCCATGCAACTGACGCTGGAAGTACCGCAGCATAAAAAAGTCGATTACTATCGAACTTGGTATCTCAATCATCCAAATCATCTCAAAACCGTCTCAGAGCGTGCCAAACCATTCCTTTACCTCATCACTGAGAAAATTGAGCAGCGTGGACTGCCGCTGGAGCTGGCCCTTCTGCCCGTGGTGGAAAGCTCGTTTGACGCTTTCGCCTACTCGCATGGCAGCGCGGCTGGCTTGTGGCAGTTTGTGCCCGGCACCGCAGAGATGTATGGCCTTGAGCAAAACTTCTGGTATGACGGCCGACGTGATGTCGCGGCGGCAACCGACGCCGCATTGGACTACCTCACTTACCTCAACAATCGTTTTGATGGCAACTGGAATCATGCGATCGCGGCTTACAACAGCGGTGGCGGTCGAGTCTCCAGTGCGATTCGTAAAAATCTCAAGCTGGGTAAGCCAACCGATTTTTTCTCGCTCGATCTGCCTAAAGAGACCAGTGGCTATGTGCCGAAACTACTCGCATTGGCTGACATTGTCGCCAATCAAGAGAAGTATGGTATAGAAATTCCGCCCATCGCCAATCAGCCAGTGCTGCAATTGGTCGATCCGGGAGAACAGCTCGATCTGGCGATTGCTGCGCAATACGCGGGCATGCCAGTCAAAGAGTTACAGAGTTACAACCCAGCCTACAATCAGTGGTCAACCGCCCCTGATGGTCCGTTTCAACTGCTGATTCCCATCGACAAAAGTGAGCACTTTCTCGCCAAGGTGGAAGAAAATCGCGGTAAAGGATTGAAATTGGTGCGTTATAAAGTGCGCTCAGGCGATACTCTGAGCGAGCTGGCAAGTAAATACAACACCACCAGCGACGTGATTCGCACCGCGAATACGTTAACTGGCAATACCATTCGCGTCGGTCAGTACTTGATGATCCCAACGTCAACCAAAGACGTCAGCGCTTACACTCTCTCAGCGCAAAACCGCTTGGCGAAAACCCAAGCCACGGCGCGTGGTAAGTACAAGCTGACTCATGTGGTGCAAAATGGGGATAGCTTGTGGAGCATTGCCAAAGCAAACAAAGTCTCCCATCAAGCCTTGGCGAAATGGAACGGAATGGGGCCAAGAGACACACTGCGCGTTGGGCAAGAGCTGGTGATCTGGAAAGACAGCAGTGAAGGCGCGGTGATCCGCACGGTTTTTTATCAAGTTCGGGCTGGTGACACCATCAGCGCGATCGCCAGCCGATTCAAAGTAAAGAGCACCGATATTGTTAAATGGAATGCTCTGCAAAATCAAAAATACCTGAAACCAGGTCAAAAACTTAAACTTTATGTTGATGTTACTAAGGTAAGTGTATGAATCCATCCAGTAACCCTTTTGTCATGCTCTTTGACATCTTCCGCTCGCCGACAGCGTGCTTTTTAGCACTCTATCAACGAGGCGCTTGGGGATGGCTGCCCTATGTTCTGCTGATTCTTAGCCCTTTTCTATTTTGGGGGGCTTATTTCTCTAACGTGGATTTTCAATGGTTGACTTCGGTACTTTCGCCACAATTTGAGCAGATCAATCCAGAACAGATAAAATTCCTCGACGATCCCAATACGTTGATGGCCAGTGAGATCATCAGTGACATTCTTAGTCGAACGCTGACAATTTTGTTCTTAGCTTTTTGGTTCACTTTAGCCACCAAACCGAGTCAACATCAGCATGGTTTTTGGAAGTGGTTTGCCGCAGCCTCTGTCATTACCTTTCCTGCCTTGATTGGCGATCTCGCCAGTTACGCCAGTTTGCTACTCAAACATGGCCAAGTAGTCAGCTACGCGGCTGACTTAAACAGCTTAAATGGTTTGATCAAATTACCACTGACCAGCGAATGGTCATCGTTTGCGGGCGGATTGCCTTTGCTTCTGCCCTGGTACATTGTGCTGGGTTATGCGGCCGTGCTGACCTGGACCGAGTTTGAACGCGGGCAAGCTCTGGTGATCTCTGCCCTACCTTGGCTGGGTTATTACTTTATTTGGGCGCTGTCTGTGCTGATATTTTAAAGCTCACCAATAAAGGATTATGATCGGAAGCGTCCGTTTTGGGCGCTTTCGCTTTCTCTAGCGTGAGTCCTCGATAGAAAACATGGTCCAACACTCGGCCAGTGATAAAACGGGTGCGTAAATCAGGCTGAAAGACCACTTCTTGCAGCGCTAATTTCTCAACGATATCCTGCAATGTGCTCCAGCGCTCCTCATTCCAGCTATTAAAATCGCCCGCCAGAATCACTGGGCCTTGATGCTTGGTCAGCGCGTTAACTAAGGCATCAATTTGCTGCTGGTAGGCTTGCACGCCCAAGGTAAAATTCACCGCATGAATATTGGCCACCGCCAGCGTGCTGCCATTGGAGAGTGGGTATTCGGAATAGAGTGCCGATTTGGGAAGACGTAACCAAGGTTCTAACTGGGTGTAACCGCACGCTAAAACCGGTTTGTGCTTGGCTAAAGTCAAAACCCCCGCACTTTTGTTAAACGCCTTAAACGCATTCACTTGTTGTGCATGCCAACCTTCAGAAGCGAGCCAACGTTTGAGGGGATCATCTAAGCTCGCTTCCTGCAGTAGTACCAGTTGCGCCCCATCAGCGTACTCGCTCAATGCTGTGTTCCAATTGCGGCGGTTTTGTTTGTAAATATTCCACACCAACAGTGTCAGTTCACCCTGCTGGTCAATACTCTGCCTGCTGTGGCTTTGCAGACAATCTAATTGCAAATTAATTGCCCCATCAGCGATGGTGACCATCTCTGGCTGTTCGGGAATGGTGAAGATAGTGTGAAAGGCAAAATAGCCCGCAACAACCAAAAAAGTAGGATACAGGAGCAGGGAACGTTTTTTCATTGCAATCACGCAGCTTAGTGTTGGACAAAAAGAAAAGGAGCCAGACGGCTCCTTATGTTGCTTTGAATCAGATTGCGTCTTCGTCTTCTTCGCCAGTACGGATACGTACTACCCGCTCGACGTTAGTGACGAAAATCTTACCATCGCCGATCTTGCCCGTTTGCGCGGTTTCAATAATGGTCTCGACGCATTTATCCGCGACGTCCTCATTCACCACGATTTCCAGCTTCACCTTCGGCAAAAAGTCCACCATGTACTCTGCGCCGCGATAAAGCTCAGTGTGGCCTTTCTGACGACCAAAACCTTTAACTTCAGACACCGTCATACCAGTAATGCCAACTTCCGCCAACGCTTCACGGACATCATCGAGCTTAAATGGCTTGATAATCGCTTCAATCTTTTTCATGTTCATCCCTTAAACTTTCATTGATTTGCTTATTATTCATGAGCAATCAGCAACATTCAATCAGAAAACCACGTTTCCTTTGGCTTAATAACAAAGCCAGAGCATAAGCTCTGGCGATGAGTATTGGTTTTTGCAATCACTACTTCAAGCTGGCGTAGTAAGCGGCAACGTTAGCAATATCGGCATCACTGAGCATCGCAGCCTGCGCTTGCATGACCACGGCCAAACCACCTGTACGCTCTTTGTTTTTGTAGGCTTTAATCGACGAGACCAGATACTGCTCATTCTGACCTTTCAGGTGCGGGTACCCTGGAATCACCGCTATCCCATCCGCGCCATGACACGCCGCGCAAATGGCCGATTTAGCTTGCCCTGCAGCGATATCACCTGCCATTACACTTCCACTCATCAGGCCCAATCCAAGAGCCAGACCGATTGCGACTTTCTTCATTGCTTTTCCTTTTTATCTGTATTGGTCAAGGTTTATGGGCAATACCACCGACGATCTAACCAGACGGCGCCCAAAACTTATATCCTTGCGATTTTTACATGAATTTGGATTACTTGCGCCAAAAGAGCTCACAATCCTGACCAATAAATTCACGGTCAACAAACAACCCGGCAACCGCAACCACTTTATCCGCACACATAAGTATCGGCGTGCGGCGTCGTAGCCAGCTCGGCACTTGGTATTCTTGAAACAGTTTCTTCATTTTGCGCCGATGTCCACGCTCTGCTGGATGGGCGCTTAATCCCTCCGGATCAAAAGTCACATAGAGCTTTTCGCCAGCAGGAGGAAGTGCCAAGCGGCCTTCGCCGGGAGTAGACTCTAAGGTTAAAACGCCAAGATGATCTGGCAAAGCCAAGGATTGGCTCAGTTTAATCTCAGCGCGCCACTGGCTGATATCGCGACTCTGCGCCACAAAATAGAGACGCTGATTGAATCGGCGCACCTGTCCTTGCCCGAGCTGCAAGATCGGATTGGCATCGGCCTTAGCAAGCGCAACTTGCTGCCAGAGAATCTGCAAGTTGTGACGGCTTGGCATCGGCTGACCGAGCGAAGCCAACCACATACGCAACAAACGAAGTCGCGCTTGCTCGCTTTGTTGGCAAAGCACCGCTAACGCTAGGCTGTGATCCGCTTGTAAAGCGCTCTCTAAAACGGGCGATAAAAGCTCATCTAACAAACTTTCTTGCTCGGCACACAGATGCGCGCTGCGCTGCACTGCGCCAGAGAAACCGGGCCAACGCTGCGTAATTTTCGGCAGCACCTCTTGGCGCAGAAAATTGCGATCGTAGCGCGTATCTAGGTTACTTTCGTCTTCGACCCATTCTAAACTCAGCTGCCTAGCGGCAAGCTCAATCTCCGAGCGTGCGACCGACAGCAAGGGGCGGAGCAGAAATCCTTGCGCAAACGGCGTACATTGGGCCATCGCTGAAAGCCCTTTCGGACCGCTGCCGCGCTTGAGGGCAAGGAGAAAGGTTTCGACTTGATCATCGGCATGCTGCCCCGTAAGAAGCAGGTCGCCCGGCTCAAGATGCTTAGCGAGCGCCTGATAACGCGCCTGTCTGGCTCGCTCTTCTACGCTGTCGCCTACCATCAGTTCAAGTTGCACTTTCTCCACCACACACGAGAGCTGTTTCTCCTGACACCATTCGACACAGCGCTGGCTCCACAGGTCGGCATTGTCGCTTAAACCATGATGGACATGCACCACAACACATTGCCTTTGCTGCTCGAAAGCGAAACGTGCAGCG
Organism: Vibrio navarrensis; assembly: GCF_000764325.1. Taxonomy (NCBI): domain Bacteria; kingdom Pseudomonadati; phylum Pseudomonadota; class Gammaproteobacteria; order Vibrionales; family Vibrionaceae; genus Vibrio; species Vibrio navarrensis. The sequence goes on from NZ_JMCG01000002.1 coordinate 525,480, forward strand.
CACTCAAGCAAGATCCTTGAGTCGACACCACCACTAAAAGCGACAACTAGGCGCGAGGCTGGCAGCAAATGATCTGCAATGACGTTTGTGAAACGGTGATAGATAGACTCCATGCATTCTTCTCGTGGACAAAAATAAAAAGGGCTGAACGAGAATGTTCAGCCCTTGATTGTATAAGATAGTGGTTAAATTAGCAGTAACCGTAGTTCATCAGACGCGCGTAACGACGCTCTAGCAACACGTCTTTATCAAACTGCTCAAGTTCAGCCAACTGGCGAAGCAAAGTAGCTTTCATGTTCGCGGCCATCTGCACGTGATCGCGATGCGCACCGCCCAGAGGTTCCTCGATGATCTCATCAATCAGTTCAAGTTCTTTCAAACGTGGCGCAGTTAGGCCCATCGCTTCAGCAGCTTGTGGCGCTTTATCAGAATCGCGCCACAAAATCGACGCACAGCCTTCTGGTGAAATAACCGAATAAGTTGAGTATTGCAGCATGTTGACATAGTCACCGACACCAATCGCCAGCGCGCCGCCAGAGCCACCTTCACCCACCACGTTACAAATAACCGGAACCGTTAGGCCTGCCATCTCTTTAAGGTTGGTGGCAATCGCTTCTGATTGACCGCGCTCTTCAGCACCAACACCTGGGTAAGCCCCTGCGGTATCGATAAAGGTGATGATTGGCATATTGAAGCGTTCTGCCATTTTCATTAAACGCAGCGCTTTACGATAGCCTTCTGGTTTTGGCATACCAAAGTTACGTTTCACTTTCTCTTTGGTTTCACGACCTTTTTGATGACCGATGATCATCACCGGGCGACCTTCTAGGCGTGCCATACCCGCCACGATAGCTTTGTCATCAGCGTAAGCACGGTCGCCCGCCAACTCGTCAAACTCTTCAAAAACGTGCTTAACGTAATCCAGCGTATAGGGACGCAGTGGATGACGTGCCAATTGTGCTGTTTCCCAAGCCCCTAAATCGGCGAAGGTTTTCTTTTTCAGCTCTAAGCTTTTCTTCTCAAGCTGCTCAATCTCTTTACCAAGGTCAATGGCTGAGTCGCCTCCGTGACGCGAGACATCACGCAGGGCTTGGATTTTTGCTTCTAGTTCAGCAATCGGCTTTTCAAATTCTAGAAAGTTCAGGCTCATCTATGAATCCTTGTTGATTCGGCATATTACGCCAAATTTAGTTAAATTCGAGTTCTACCTGGTCTTTACCAAGTAACATCTTTAAGTCATCAAGTAATGTATCACTAGGCGTTACTCGCCATTCCGTGCCCAATGTTAACCGCGCTCTGGCGTCGGCACGCTGGTAGTATACATTGACAGGAACCGTTCCGGCTTTATGTGGCTCTAAGATCCGACTAAAGCGCGCAAAAAACTGGTCATCAATCTGTGATGCAGTGACAGAAACGGACACGCCTCGGGCGTATTTTTCCCGCGCCGAACCGAGGTCCATGACTTCGCGAGCCGTCATTTTAAGGCCACCATTGAAGTCATCAAAGCTGACCTGTCCGGAAACCACCAGAATTCTATCTTTTTCCAGCAGTTCTGCATACCGTTCAAGTGCATCTGAGAACAACATCACTTCCATGCGACCACTGCGATCATCTAAGGTCATGATACCGATGCGCGTACCGCGCTTGGTGGTCATCACTCGCGCGGCGATCACCAGCCCGGCTAAAGTCAACGATTGATCGCGCCGAGTCGGCGTCGCGTCTTTTAATCGACAACTGGTGTACTTATTAAGTTCCGACAGATAAGCATTCACCGGATGCCCAGTCAGATAAAGGCCTAACGTTTCACGTTCGCCTTCCAGCCACACTTTTTCCGGCCAAGGTTCAACCTGAATGTACTTGTGTTCGACCTCTTCAGGCGCATCCGTCAACACGCCAAACATGTCCGCCTGACCAAACGCCTCCGCTTGGTGGTACTGGCTCGCCGCTTTGACCGCGTCATCCAGCGAGGCCATCATCGCCGCGCGATGCGGGCCTAGCCTGTCTAGCGCACCTGCGTAAATCAGCTTTTCAATCACCCGCTTGTTAACTTTTTTAAGGTCAATACGCGCGCAGAAATCAAATAGATCTTTAAAGTGACCACCTTTATTGCGCGCTTCTAAGATAGCGTCAATCGGTCCTTCACCCACCCCTTTGATGGCCCCGATGCCGTAAACAATCGCACCGTTTTCATCCACGTTGAAGCGGTAGAGCCCTGAGTTGATGTCTGGCGGCAAGACGGTCAGTTTCATGCGGAAACATTCGTCGACCAAGCCTACTACTTTTTCGGTGTTATCCATATCGGCCGTCATTACCGCGGCCATGAATTCGGCAGGATAGTGGGTTTTCAACCACAAGGTTTGGTAAGAAACCAGCGCATAGGCGGCTGAGTGCGATTTGTTAAATCCATACCCGGCGAACTTTTCCACCAAGTCAAAGATTTTCATCGCCAACTCGCCGTCAACACCGTTTTTCACCGCACCAGCTTCAAAAGTGGCACGCTGCTTGGCCATCTCTTCCGGCTTTTTCTTACCCATCGCCCGGCGTAGCATGTCTGCACCGCCTAGGGTATAACCCGATAAGACCTGAGCGATTTGCATAACCTGCTCTTGGTAGAGAATGATGCCGTACGTCGGGTCGAGGATCTCTTTTAGTGATTCGTGTTGCCACTTTTCATCTGGGTAAGAGATCGCTTCTCGGCCATGTTTACGGTCGATAAAGTTATCCACCATGCCCGATTGCAACGGCCCCGGACGAAACAAGGCCACCAATGCGATGATGTCTTCAAAACAGTCGGGCTGAAGTCGCTTGATCAGCTCTTTCATCCCGCGCGATTCGAGCTGGAATACAGCGGTGGTCTCTGAGTTTTGCAATAAGCGAAACGACGCCGGATCTTCCAGAGGGATGGATTCAATTCGGACGGGCGGTTTGCCTTCTTTCTCCAAGCGCGGGTTAATCAACCCTAACGCCCAGTCAATAATGGTGAGAGTTCGCAGCCCCAAGAAGTCAAACTTAACCAGCCCCGCCGTTTCGACGTCGTTCTTATCAAACTGAGTAACGGGGAAGTGCCCTTCCGCATCCGCATAGATCGGCGCAAAGTCGGTAATTGTGGTCGGAGAAATGACCACACCACCGGCGTGTTTACCGGCGTTACGCGTACAACCTTCCAAAATGCGGCACATGTCGATGAGTTCTTTCACTTCCTCATCGGCTTCATACAGCTCAGGCAGCGCTGGTTCGGCTTTAAATGCTTTTTCTAGCGTCATGCCCGGATCGGGCGGCACCAGTTTTGAAATACGATCGACGAAACCAAATGGATGACCAAGAACACGACCAACGTCACGGATTACCGCCTTTGCCGCCATAGTACCGAAGGTGATGATCTGCGATACCGCATCACGGCCATACATTTCGGCAACGTGATCAATGACTTGATCGCGCTTATCCATACAAAAGTCGACGTCGAAATCGGGCATGGATACCCGCTCTGGGTTGAGGAAACGTTCAAACAGCAGATCGTATTCAAGCGGATCCAGATCGGTGATTTTCAGCGCGTAAGCGACCAAAGAGCCGGCACCCGAACCACGACCAGGACCGACGGGAATCGCATTGTCTTTTGACCACTGGATGAACTCCATCACGATCAAGAAGTAGCCGGGAAAACCCATTTGGTTGATCACGTCCAGCTCGACTTGCAGACGTTCGTCATACTCAGGTCGGCGCTGGGCGCGCACTTCTGGATCGGGGAACAGGAACTCTAAACGCTCTTCCAATCCTTCGCGGGACTTCATCACTAAGTAGTCGGTTTCCGCCATGCCATCGGTTGGGAAAGCGGGTAGGAAATATTCACCGAGGCGAACGGTCACGTTGCAGCGTTTCGCGATTTCGACGCTGTTCTCCAACGCTTCTGGGATATCAGCAAACAGCTCGCACATCTCTTCTTCGCTGCGCAAGTATTGCTGCGGACTGTAATTTTTCGGACGACGCGGGTCCTCTAACGTGTAGCCATCGTGAATGGCCACACGAATTTCGTGCGCATCAAACAGATCTTCGCTGATAAACACCACTTCGTTGGTGGCAACCACGGGCAGATCGGTTTGTTCTGCCAGTTCAACCGCAAAATGTAGATACGTTTCTTCGTCGCTACGTCCGGTGCGCACTAGCTCTAGATAAAAGCGATCCGGAAAATGCTGCTGATAAAACGCCACGCAACTGTCGACTAAGGCACTGTTGCCTTTGAGCAGCGCTTTACCAATTTCGCCATTACGCGCCCCAGACAGCACAATCAATCCAGTCGAAAGCTCCGCTAGCCAAGCTTTGTCAATCACGGGTTGATGCTGCACGTGGCCGCGTAAATAGGCCTTTGAGATCAATAAGGTAAGATTGTTGTAGCCTATGTTATCGGTCGCCAACACAGTGAGGCAGGTCAACTCTTCGCCAAATTCGTCGGACTGCATTTTGAAATCTGCGCCAATGATCGGTTTGACGCCGTTACCATGTGCAGCTCCATAGAATTTCACCAAACCGCAGAGGTTGGTGAAATCGGTGAGCGCCATGGCTGGCATACCAAGTTCCGCTACTTTCTTCACCAAAGGCGGCACTTTGTTAATACCGTCCACCATCGAAAAGTCACTGTGAATGCGAAGATGGATAAATTTGGGATCTGACATCAATCGATACCGTTTGTACTAATTTTCAGGTTAATTCTACTATCGGAGCGCGAGTTTACCACCCAGCAGCCCTCTTCACTGCTTCTTTTCGAGCGCTTTTCTAACGGGGGCAAAACTTTTTCGATGCTGTGCAATCACGCCGTGCTGCTCGATGGCCGCAAAATGGGCAGCGGTTGGATAGCCCTTGTGTTGGGCGAAACCAAATTCAGGATGAAGCTTATCGAGCGCCTCCATTTCTTGGTCGCGTACCACTTTGGCGATGATCGATGCGGCGCTGATTTCAGCGACACGCAAATCGCCTTTGACGACGGCCTGGCTATCCATGGCAAGAGAAGGACAGCGGTTGCCGTCAATCAGCACCAAATCGGGCGTCACGGCTAAGCCAGCAACCGCACGCTGCATCGCCACCATAGTGGCTTGCAAGATATTGAGCTGGTCAATTTCTTCCGGCGTACAACGGCCCACCGCCCAAGCGAGTGCTTTCTCTTTGATCTCAGGAAACAAGGCTAAGCGTTTTTTTTCACTCAGTTTTTTCGAATCGTTGAGCCCTGCAATCGGATTGTTCGGGTCTAGGATAACCGCCGCAGTGACGACATCCCCCACTAATGGGCCACGGCCCACTTCGTCAACGCCCGCCACAAACTGGTAACCTGCTGGGTATTCGAACGGTGGAAATTCTACTTTCGCCTTGGTTGTTTTCGCTTTAACCGCCATGTTTAATCTCTATTTTCAATCAGGTTCAATACCGCGTTGGCGGCTTGCTGATCCGCGTCTTTGCGAATCCAATGGTGCATTTCGGTAAACTTGTTCAGCATCGATTGGTTGTTGCCTTCAAGTAAGCGCGAGACTTCCGCACACAGATTTTGCGGCGTACAGTCATCTTGCAAATATTCTTTGACTAGCTCTTCACCAGCTAAAATATTCGGCAGTGAGACATATTCCGTTTTCAGTAGACGTTTAGCTAAAAAGGCCGTCAATGCGTTCACGCGGTAACCCACCACCATTGGCCGTTTGAGTAACATGCATTCGAGTGCAACGGTCCCCGAAGCCAACATCACGGCATCCGCGGCGGTAATAACATTGCGCGCGGTGTCATCGACTAACTTGAACTCCAGCTCCGGCGCATATTGCTGCCATGCTTGCTCAAACTGCTGGCGGCGTTTTTGATTGACGAGCGCCACCACAAAACCGAGATCAGGATATTGCTGATGCAGCAATTTACAGGTTTCGATAAAGGTCGGCGCTAACATTTTCAGCTCACTGCCACGGCTGCCGGGAAGTACCGCCAGCCACTTTTTCTCTTGTTCAAGGCCAAGCAATGCTCTGGCTGCCGCTGGCTCAGATTGCAAAGGAATGGCATCCGCCAAGGTGTGGCCGATAAACTCACAAGGCACATCGAACTTGTCGTAAAACGCCTTTTCAAACGGTAGAAAAGCAAGAACTAGGTTGGTCGCAGCCTCTATCTTGAAGATGCGTTTTTGACGCCATGCCCAGACGGATGGGCTGACATAGTGCACAGTTTTGATGCCTGCATTTTTGAGATCAAGCTCTAAGCTCAAGTTAAAATCAGGCGCGTCAATGCCAACAAACACATCTGGTGGATTTTGCGTGAAGTAGCGAACTAGCTCAGCTTTCACTTTGAGCAGACGTGGCAATCGGCCAAGAACCTCCACCAAGCCCATAACCGCCAACTCTTCCATGTCGAATAGTGACTGACAGCCTTGCGCGATCATTTTTGGTCCGCCGATGCCGACAAACTCGGCATCCGGGTAGCGCGCTTTCACTGCTTGAATAAAGCCTTCACCTAAGGTATCTCCTGACAGTTCGCCCGCAACGATACCAATTCGTAGTGGCTTGTTTAGCATGTTTGCTCACCTTCTTTTTATCGAACGCTAAAAACGCAAAAAGACCGCCATCTCAGACGGCGATCTTTTAATCATTATTGCAGCAAAGCGTGATTAGCGAATAATGCCACGCTGCGACTTTTCCAAGAAATCAAGGAACAGAGCCACCGCTGGAAATTCCTCTACATCTTTGGCGATCTCTTCTTTGGCCGCTTCGAGCGTTAAACCACTGCGGTAAAGCGCTTTGTATGCACGGCGAATCGCCAAGATCTCTTTCTTCTCGAAACCACGGCGCTTAAGCCCTTCAACGTTAATACCGAAAGGTGCACAGTGGTTGCCTTGCGCCATCACATATGGTGGCACATCCTGTACCACAATAGAGCCACCGCCCAGCATACAGTGATCGCCGATATGGCAGAACTGGTGAATCGCTGACATACCGCCGATGATGGCTTGATTGCCGATTTTAACGTGGCCAGCCAGCGTCGCGTTGTTGGCGAAGATACAACGGTCGCCAATCACACAATCGTGCGCCACGTGGGCGTTAATCATAAACAGGTTGTCACTGCCGACAATGGTGATGCCTTTGTCCTGCACCGTGCCACGATGCATGGTCACGCTTTCACGGATGGTGTTGCGATCACCGATAATCAGTTGAGTATCTTCACCTGCGTATTTGAGATCTTGGCAAGCTTCACCAATCGAAGCAAACTGAAAAATGCGGTTGTCTTTGCCAATTTTGGTTGGGCCTTTCACAACCACATGAGAGAGCAGTTCAGTGCCCTCACCAATTTCCACTTTACTGTCTACGTAGCAAAATGGACCTATTTTGACGTTCGCGCCAATGACAGCGCCAGCCTCGATCACTGCGGTTGGGTGGATTTGTGCCGTTGCATCAATCATATTAAAACTCTCTGCGCGCGCACTTCAGTTCTGCGGAGCAAACCACGTCGCCGTCGACTTTCGCTACACCCGTAAAAGCCGCAATACCACGACGCTCTTTTAAGAACTCCACTTCAATGATCAGTTGATCACCTGGCAGAACAGGCTTGCGGAACTTGGCGCCATCTACACTAGCAAAGTAGTAAAGCTCATTTTCAGCCGGAGCGCCAAATGATTTAAAGGCCAGCAGGCCAGTTGCCTGAGCCATGGCTTCCAGAATCAACACGCCTGGAAAAACCGGAAGTTGAGGAAAATGACCTGTAAACTGAGGTTCGTTTACCGAAACGTTCTTGATAGCGTGAAGATATTTTTCTTCTTGGAAGTCGATAACACGGTCAATCATCAAGAATGGGTAGCGATGAGGTAAAAGCTCCTGAATTTCAGTGATATTCATCGTTCTCTTTTCAGTAGTCAAAGTCTTATTCCTATATCAATACTGTATATATAGCGCGCCATTATAGAAGAAAAAGACTCGCAGTTCGCGAGTCTTTACAGAGAAATCACTTAATTATTCTGCTTTCTCTTGCTCGCCAAGGCACTTTTCAACCGCTTTCAAACGTTTGTTCATCTCATCAATGCGATGAACACGAGCGGCGGTTTTACGCCACTCTTTGTTGGTTTGAAGCGGGATACCAGACGAGTACATGCCTTTTTCATCAATACTGCGCATCACCATGCCCATGCCAGTAATGGTGACACCGTCGGCGATGGAAATATGCCCATTGATCACGGAAGCGCCACCAATAGCACAGTACTTACCAATCTTAGTACTGCCGGCGACGATTGTACCACCGGGCATTACGGTACCATATCCGATGTGCACGTTGTGCGCGATTTGCAACTGGTTGTCTAGGATGACGTTATCTTCAATCACAGTATCGTCGAGCGCACCGCGATCTATGGTGGTACAAGCGCCGATCTCCACCCGGTTGCCAATGCGAACAGTGCCAAGCTGAGGAATTTTGATCCACTCACCCTTATCATTGGCATAGCCAAAACCATCCGAGCCAATCACCGCTCCCGATTGAATCAGGCAGTCTGTACCGATTTGTACTTGATGATAAATAGTGACATTAGCCCAAAGCTTCGTGTTGTTGCCTAACTTGGCATTTTTGCCAACAAAACAGCCTGCACCAATAATGACGTTATCGCCAAGTTCAACCCCGCTTTCAATCACAGCGTTGGCCCCAACGGCAACGTTTTGCCCGAGATTAGCATCCGCCGCGATCACCGCAGACGGCGCGATGCCCTCCGCGGGTTTTGGTGTGGTGTCTAATGCTTGTGCCACTTTTGCAAAAGCGACGTAAGGGTCATTCACCACCAGCGCATTGCCACTGCAATGCATGAGTTGATCGGCTTTAACCATGACCACCGTGGCACGGCAGTCAGCTAAGTGTTTGGCATATTTCGGATTCGACAGAAAGGTCACGTCCCCTTCTTGCGCCTTATCCATTGGAGCTACCTGCGATACGGTTGCCGTTGCATCGCCGTGTAACTCTCCCCCGGTTATTGCTACTAATTCAGCTAATGTCAGTGTCATCATAAGGATTACTATTTGATTGCTTTAATCACTTTCTCTGAGATGTTGTACTCAGGGTTACCATATTGAAGCGCTGTGGTATCAATCACTAAATCATAGCCTTCTTTTTCAGCCACGGCTTTCACCGCATCCTGAATCACTTTAAATAGCTTTTGCTTCTCTTCCGCTTCACGGCGAGCGCTTGCCTGCTCTAAAGCCTGTGCTTTGATTTTGTATTTGCTGTCGAGCTGGCCAATTTCAATGCGCAGTTTTTCCACTTCCTCTTGGCCAAGCAGTTCACCGTCACGTTTCAATTTTTCAATTTTAATCTTTGCTTCCGCTTGGATCGCTTGTAGCTCAGCCGCTTTATCTTTGAACTCTTCCTGTAATTTCTGTAGTACGACTTCACGCTGCGGCAAAGCTTGAAATACCTGAGCGGTATTGATGTAACCAACCTTTTGTGCTGCTTGTGCCGCATTGGCAAACATAGAAGAACTCAGAAGTAGAAGGCTAACTCCAGCCGCTTTGATCATGTTTTTCAAAATTATATCCTCTGTTTAGAAGGTTCTGCCGATTGTGAAAGTGAAGAATTCTTCGTCGTCACCTTCGTAAATTTTAACGGGTTTAGCCAAGGAGAAGACCAGTGGTCCCATCGGTGACATCCATTGCAACGCCACACCATAGGATGAACGGTACTGAGTCGGATCTGAGTAGTCGTAGTAATACTGGTTACCGTAATCCGCACCTGAACTGCGGTAATCAAACTCGGTATCCCACACACTCGCCATATCAAAGAACAGGCTAGTACGAACTTGGCTGCGTGCTTCGTCCGAGGCAAATGGCGTAGGGACAATCAGCTCAATGCTCGCCAGTGCAATGGCGTTGCCGCCGACCGAGTCGTCGGTTGCGGTATCAGAGCCGTTATTTGAGCCGCTGTAATCACGATAGACTGCTTTCGGCCCCGCCGAGTTTGAGCCGAAACCGCGCAAGGTAGTAAAGCCGCCTGCGTAGTAGTTCTCATAAAACGGGAACAGGTTGTCGTTGCCATCAGTTTTGCCATAGCCGTTACCATAACCTAAACGTCCACGCAGTAGCAGGCTAAACTCGTGCTTTTTGGTCAATGGAACATACTGTCTCACGTCGTACTGCATCTTAAAGTACTGCACGTCAGAGCCCGGAACGGTCACTTTGTAAAACGCGCGCTGATGGTTCCCCGCCGTTGGGAAGTAGGTACGGTTGAGGTTATTGCGCGTCCACGACAGTGTAATGTCAAAATCGTTGGTATTGAGTGCTCCACTCGAATCAATATTCGACTCTTGCGCTTGCAGGAACTGCTCAACTTGCAGGTAAGGCGACAAGTTACCGATCTTGTTATGGGTATAGCCCACACCAAGTTCGAAACGGTTGAGCTCATCAAATGGGAAGCCCCAAGTTAAGTTGGCACCGTAACTTTGGTTGGTATAGTCAACGATACCCGCTTCAGACGCTTCAAATTCGTTGTAAAAAACCTTCCCGCCTAAGCTGACACCATCTAGGTTCCAGTAAGGGTCGCGATAATCTAAGCTGATATTCTTTTGGTACTTGTTGGTCATCGCACTGATGCCAACGCGATTACCGGAACCAAGGAAGTTGTCTTGCTGTAGACCGACTTGGAAACTGACGCCAGATTCCGTACCAAAGCCCACCCCAAAGTTGACGCTTCCTGAGTTGGCCTCTTTGACGTTGTAAACCAAATCCACCTGATCGTCACTGCCAGGAACACGCACAGTTTGCACGTCCACGGTTTCAAAGAAACCAAGACGGTTCAATCGGCTCTTACCCGTTTCAATCGCTTTGGAGTTGAGCCAGCTGCCTTCCATCTGGCGCATTTCGCGTCGCAGCACTTCGTCACGTGTCGAGTTGTTACCGGTAAAACGAATGTCACGCACATAGATTCGATTACCCGCTTCAACATGGATGACCAGCGAGACTTGCTTGTTTTCGTCATCGAACTCAGGAATGGTGCTGACTTTCGGGTAAGCGTAGCCCGCTTCACCTAAAACGCGTTTGATGTTTTCTTCTAGTGTGGTGACCATAGAACCGTTGTAGGTTTCACCCGACTCAAATGGCACTAGCGCTTTGAACTCATCTTCTTTACCGATCAGTTCACCACGAAAGTTCACCTCTTTCACTGAGTAAGGCTCACCTTCTTTAAGGCCCAACGTAATGTACACGCCTTTTTTATCGGGAGAGATAGAAACTTGGGTGGAATCGACGGCAAACTTGAGATAACCCCGATCCAAGTAATAAGTTCTCAGCGCTTCAATATCGCCTGCAAGCACCTGCTTTTGGTACTTCTCGTCAGCGAGGAAATTCCACCAAGGCACATCCACGTTCAAGTTGAAACGCGACAACAGGGTTTCATCAGAAAACACTTCGTTGCCGATAAAATTGATCTGCTGAATTTTGGCGGACACACCTTCACTGAAGACAAACTTCAGATCTGCGCGATTGCGAGGCAGGGGCGTGACGACTGCTTTTACCGAAGCGTTGTATTTACCTACGCTATAGTAAAAATCCTCCAGCCCTTTTTCGATGTTACTTAACGTGGTGCGATCGAGCGCTTCACCAGCACGAATGCCAGACGCATCAAGGTTTTGCTTAAGTTGCTCTTCTTTGATCGCTTTGTTGCCAGAAAAAGAGATGCTGGCAATAGTTGGGCGTTCTTTCACTTGCACAACCAGTACATTGCCATCACGCAGCACTTTCACATCCTCAAAGTTGCCGGAAGCGTAAAGCGCACGAATGATGCCGGCGACGTCTTGCTGTTCTAGCGTGTCACCCACACGGACTGGCATTTTCAGCAGTGCCGCACCCAGTGCAACACGTTGTAAACCTTCAATTTTAATGTCTTGTACAACAAAGTTTTGGGCGCCGTTCGCGGATACGCTGGTGGCCAATAATGTTGCGAACAGAATTTGCTTGATCGCCATAATTGTTCTAATTGTTCCTTGCTACTGCTCTTTGTCTCTGAACCATCACAGACGCGTAAAATCGTTAAATAAGGCTAACGCCATGAGCGAAAAAATCACCGCCGCACCGATACGGTACCCCATTTCCTGCACTTTTTCAGGAACAGGACGACGGATGACGGCTTCAATGGCGAAAAACAGCAGGTGTCCACCGTCCAACATCGGCAGTGGCACCAAGTTAATAATGCCCAAGTTGACACTGATCAGCGCCAAAAAGCCGAGAAAATAGACCAAACCGTAATCGGCGGTTGCTCCAGCGCCTTTAGCGATGGAAATCGGCCCACTCAGATTATTCAGCCCCACATCACCCGTGATCAGCTTTTTCAGCATACTGACCGTCAAGTCAATCACCTGCCCCGTTTTCTCTACGGCTTTGCCGAAAGACTCGAATACACCAAATTGCAAATCGAAGCGATAACTTTCTGGCCATTGTGCGACTTCAGGAGCAATCCCTGCAAAACCGATCGATTCACCACTTTTGATCTCTCGGATATCCGGCGTGATGGTGAGATGTAGCGTGGTGCCATTGCGCTCCACTTCAACCTCAAGGGTTTGGCCAGGATTGCTGCGCACCCAATTCACCACTTGTTCCCAAGCCGTGATCGCTTGGCCATTTATCGAGATAAACTTATCACCGATTTGTAGCCCTGCTCGCTCACCCGCACTCCCTTGAGATACATTCGCCAACCGGGTCATTATCTCTGGGGTGTAAGGCCTAAAGCCAAGAGATTGCATCGCCGACTCGTTTTCTGGGTCAAATTCCCAGTTGCGGATATCGACGACAAGGGTTCGCTCAAAGCCAACCTCGTCGGCTGGCGACACCGTCAATGTCATACTGGAATCGCCAATATGAGAGATTAACTGCATGTTAACTGATTCCCAATCGGGTGTTTTGATACCGGAAACCGCTTTAAGTTCCATGCCTGGCTCAATTCCTGCCTGAGCGACAATAGAACTGCTGGTTACCTGACCAATCACCGGCTTAACCGCGGGTACACCAATCAAAAAAACCAGCCAATAGGCAAAAATAGCAAACAGGAAATTAAAGATTGGGCCAGCGGAGACAATCGCTGCGCGTTTCCACAACGGCTTGCGATCAAACGCAAACTGTTTCTCTGCCTCCTCAATCTCATCGACTCGGCCATCGAGCATTTTGACATAGCCACCGAGTGGAATAATGGCAATACTGTACTCGGTGCCATCTTGGCCCGTCTTACTCCAAATTGATTTGCCAAAACCAATGGAGAACTTCTCCACCTTCACGCCACAGCGACGTGCCACCCAAAAATGGCCAAATTCATGCACTGCCACCAAAATGCCCAGGGCAACAATAAAAGAGGCTAAATTCCATACAATATCCGTCATCGTACACACTCTCTAATGGCTTCAACGGCAAAGGCTCTGGCTATTTTATCCAGCTCAAGCAAGCTTTCCAAGTTATCCACATGATGCGCTGAACTCTGTTGGCAAATGCGGTTGAGTACTCGCTCGTTAATACGAGCAATGTCTGTAAATTTAAGTTGATGCTCTAAGAAGGCTTGCACAGTGATTTCGTTGGCGGCATTGAGCGCCGTGGTCGCCTGCTGGCCGAGGTAGCACGCATCCATCGCCAATTCGAGGCAAGGATAACGGGCAAAATCGGGCTGAATGAACGTTAGCTCGCCAACTTGGCTAAAATCCAGTGGTTTCACATTAGTGGGGATACGCTCGGGATAGGATAGCGTCAACGCGATTGGGGTCACCATGTCAGGTTCTCCCATCTGCGCCAGTACCGAACCATCGATGTACTGCACCATGGAGTGAATCACTGATTGGGGGTGAATGATCACTTTAAGCTGCTCTTTGCTGGCATTAAACAGCCATTTGGCCTCGATGTATTCCAACCCTTTGTTCATCATGGTGGCGGAATCGACCGAAATTTTTCGTCCCATAGACCAGTTAGGGTGTGCAATCGCCTGCTCAGGGGTCACGCTTTCTAACGCTGCGACATCGGTATAACGAAATGGGCCGCCAGAACCCGTGAGCAGAATGTGGTTAATGCCGTGCATAGCGAGATCGCAGCGGCCCAAATTGGTTTGCACTGCCTGTGGCAAACACTGAAAGATCGCATTGTGTTCACTGTCGACTGGTAGCAATTGTGCGCCTGATTTAGCGACTTCATCGATAAAGAGTTGCCCAGACATCACCAGCGCTTCTTTATTGGCCAGCAGAATGCGCTTACCCGCTTGAACGGCAGCCATCGTTGGCAACAAACCAGCAGCTCCGACAATCGCAGCCATCGCGCAGTCGACTTCATCAAGCGATGCCACGTAACACATCGCTTCTTCCCCTGCTAAAACCTGGGTCTGAGGCGACGAACTGACCAGTAAGCGCTGTAAACGCTGCGCCGCTTCCGCCGAAGCCATTACTGCATACTGTGGTTGCCATTTTTCGCAAAGCTGCTGCATTTTTTCCACATTGGAACCCGCAGCTAGAGCGACCACAGCAAAGTGTTCTGGGTTTTGTTCCACCACTTTTAGTGTGCTGGCTCCAATTGAGCCTGTTGCACCAAGAATCGTTAGCTTTTGCATAACTGTTGACCGAATAAAGAAGCAAAGGGGAAATGCCTCATCTCCCCCTTAAAAATCAGAACAAGAGATAAAGAAGGGCGAAGATAGGAAACGCTGCTGTTAAGCTGTCAATGCGATCCAAAATTCCACCATGACCTGGGATCATATTGCTGCTGTCTTTGATTCCAGACTCGCGCTTAAACATACTTTCCACCAAATCACCCAGTACGGAAATCACCACTGTGGCAAAGGTAATCAGAATCATGTGCACCGGGCTGGCAAAGTGGATGTCAAACAGTTTGGAAAAAATCCAGCCGACCACGATCGCGGTAATGATGCCACCAACTAAACCCTCAATCGTTTTGTTAGGGCTCACATTGGGCGCCATTTTACGCTTACCCATACTTTTACCAGCAAAGTAGGCACCGCTGTCTGCAGCCCAGACCAACAAGCAGACAAACATCACTAACTTAGCACCATGGTACGGAGAAGTATCTATCTCACTCGCGCGCAAAATGATCACGCTCCACAAAAAAGGGATCAGAGTGAGAAAGCCAAACAGATGGCGCAATGGCTTACTGCCTTGCCATGTTTGTGTCGACTTGGGGTAAGTAATCGCAAGCACACTGGCATAGAGCCACCATGTTGTGCCCGCACTCAGTATCAGCAGATGCGGCCAACCAATATGGTTAAGACTGACCGATTCGGGAGAGATGAGAAAAAAACTTGCCACGGTGGCAATGACTGCTGGGATCATTGCTTTCACACGAGAGCCTGCATCGACAAATTGTGTCCACTCCCAAAAACCAGCGAGTAGCACTAAGGTTAACGCGACGATAAATAACGGCAGAGATAACTGAAAAATCCCTAAAATGACCAAAGGTGCAAGAATGAGTGCGGTTATTATTCTTTGTTTCAAACTGAATGATCCTTATTGTGTACTCATCAGGGCTTTGATTTGTTCGCCAGTGAAACCAAAACGTCGCTCACGATTGACAAACCAAGTGATCGCCTCCACGAGGCTATCTTCACCGAAATCCGGCCAATAGACCGGCGTAAAGTACATTTCTGCGTAGGCCATTTGCCAAAGCATAAAGTTGCTGATGCGGCATTCACCACTGGTGCGAATCAGAAGATCGACATCCGGTAAATCGGCCATCGTCAGATGCTGAGCAATCTTGTCCTCATCGATATCGCTGGCAGCGAGCTTTCCTTGCTCGACCTGTTGTGCGAGTTTTTGCACCGCCTGAACGATATCCCACTTCCCGCCATAATTCGCGGCAACATTAATCATCATCCCAGTGTTGCCTGCGGTGAGTGTCTCCGCCTCGGCAATTTTCTTTTGTAGTCGTTCGCTAAAGCGACTGGTATCGCCGATGATGCGTAAACGTAAGTTATTCTTATGTAGCTTTTTTATTTCACTGGAGAGCACAGTGATAAAAAGCTCCATCAGTAAGCCGACTTCGTCTTCGGGACGAC
Source organism: Vibrio navarrensis (assembly GCF_000764325.1). Lineage (NCBI taxonomy): Bacteria > Pseudomonadati > Pseudomonadota > Gammaproteobacteria > Vibrionales > Vibrionaceae > Vibrio > Vibrio navarrensis. The sequence continues at coordinate 541,491 of NZ_JMCG01000002.1, forward strand.
GCCAGTTTTCACTACTGAACGCAAAAAGTGTGATGGCTTGAATATTGAGTTTAGAGGCCGCTGCGATGGTTTTACGTACTGCACTAACGCCTTTTTTATGACCAAAAACGCGTGGTTGACCTTTGGACTTGGCCCAGCGGCCATTACCGTCCATGATGATGGCAATATGCTTTGGAAGAGATTCCACGAAGAGTTGAGAATTTTGCATAGAGAATTAGTCGAGTTCCATCAGTTGGACAGGGTAACACAAAAAAACGCTGTGCTGCGAGCACAGCGTTTTCCAACAGTGATGTAAACGAAAGTATTAGACTTCCATTAACTCTTTTTCTTTAGCAGCAAGAACATCATCGATCTTCTTCACTGCGGCATCGGTCAGCTTTTGAATCTCGTCTTGTGCTTTACGCTCTTCATCTTCAGAGATCTCTTTATCTTTTAGTAGCGCTTTCAGATCGCCGTTGGCATCACGACGAATATTACGTACCGCAACACGGCCACCTTCCGCTTCACCGCGAACGATTTTAACCAAGTCACGACGGCGCTCTTCTGTTAGCGGTGGCAGTGGAACGCGGATGATGGTGCCAGCTGACATTGGGTTTAGACCCAGATCAGACATCATGATCGCTTTTTCGACTTTCTGCGTCAGTTCTCTATCAAAAACAGTGATCGCCAGAGTACGAGCGTCTTCAGCAACTACGTTAGCCACTTGGTTAAGTGGTGTCGGAGCACCGTAATAATCGACAGAAATGCCAGAAAGTAGGCTTGGATGCGCACGACCCGTACGAACTTTAGACAAAGTATTTTTCAGCGCTTCAACACTTTTTTCCATGCGCTCTTGCGCGTCTTTTTTGATTTCGTTAATCACGGTTTCACCTTAAAAAATGTCATCTTTCCTGAAGAAAGCTTACAAGGGTTCAGTAAAGCGAAACGCCATCCGACACACGAATGACGCCAACTCAGGTTTACTAGCTAATCAGCGTACCTTCTGCTTCACCCATCACCACGCGACGTAGAGCGCCTGGCTTATTCATATTAAATACACGGATAGGCATTTTGTGATCGCGAGCCAGAGTAAATGCGGCTAAATCCATCACTTTTAGTTCTTTATCAAGAACATCGGCGTAAGCCAGTTTATCATACAGCTCTGCGTCTGGATTGGCTACCGGGTCTGCGCTGAATACGCCATCCACTTTCGTTGCTTTGAGAACCACATCGGCCTCAATTTCGATACCACGCAAACACGCGGCAGAGTCGGTCGTGAAGAATGGGTTGCCCGTACCCGCAGAGAAAATCACCACGCGGCCTTGACGCAGTTCGCGAATCGCGTCTGCCCAATTATAGTCATCACATACCCCTTTCAGTGGGATGGCAGACATCACTCGTGCATTTACGTACGCACGGTGCAGTGCATCACGCATCGCTAGGCCATTCATGACCGTTGCCAGCATACCCATGTGATCGCCCACAACGCGGTTCATGCCCGCTTCAGCAAGGCCAGCACCACGGAATAGGTTGCCGCCACCGATCACCACGCCGACTTGCACACCCAGTTCAACCAGTTCTTTGACTTCCTGCGCCATACGATCCAAAACTGCAGGATCAATACCGAAACCTTCAGAGCCTTGCAGAGCTTCACCACTCAGTTTTAACAGAATACGTTGATACGCTGGTTTTGGGTTCGTAGTCATGGAGTTTACCTTCCAAAAGAGAGTTGTCGATTAACAGTCATGGGTTGAGATTGAGTGTCTAGCACACCAATTTCATTTTTCGCTTGGCCACTGTGACTTTACATCGGCAGTGAGCAATCCCAATTCATGACGGCTAATAAATAGGCCGTTTATTCGTAAAAAGACCGCAGCCATGGCCACGGTCTAATCTTTGCACAAATCTCTAAGGATTAACCTTTCTGAGCCAGTGCTACTTCTTCAGCGAAGCTTAGGCCTTCAGCTTTCTCGATGCCTTCACCCACTTCTAGACGAACGAAAGTAGAAACTGATGCGCCGCGCTCTTTTAGGATCTCAGCAACAGTTTTCTTTGGTTCCATAACGAAAGGCTGACCAGTTAGTGAAACTTCGCCAGTGAATTTCTTCATGCGGCCTTCAACCATCTTCTCAGCGATTTCTTTAGGCTTGCCTTCGTTCATCGCGATTTCAACTTGAACTTCACGCTCTTTCGCTACTACGTCTGCTGGTACGTCTTCTGGATTTACGTACTCAGGACGAGATGCTGCTACGTGCATTGCGATGTGTTTCAGAGTTTCTGCGTCGCCTTCACCAGCAACAACAACACCGATTTTCTCGCCGTGACGGTAAGAAGCAATTGCAGTACCTTGAGCGTACTGAACGCGACGGATGTTGATGTTTTCACCGATCTTAGCAACTAGAGCAACACGCTCTTCTTCGAATTTAGCTTGTAGCTCTTCGATAGACGCTTTAGATGCCAGCGCTTCAACTGCAACTTTGTCTGCGAATGCAGTGAAGTTACCATCTTTAGCAACGAAGTCAGTTTGACAGTTAACTTCAAGAAGTACTGCAACACCGTTTTCGTCTTTGATGAAGATTGCGCCTTCAGCTGCAACGTTGCCCGCTTTTTTAGCCGCTTTTGCAGCGCCAGATTTGCGCATGTTTTCAATCGCTAGTTCGATGTCGCCGTCAGTCTCAACAAGCGCCTTCTTACATTCCATCATACCTGCGCCAGTACGTTCGCGCAGTTCTTTTACTAGAGCAGCAGTAACAGCCATTCTCTATTCCTCAGTTAATTCTGGATACGGTAAAAATCAGGGGCCTACTTTTCGGCCCCTGATGCTAACTATAACTTAGCCTGTGCTACAAACAGGTTGCAAACAGGCCAAGTGTGACACAGAGCCGCTATTATTCAGCTTCTACAAAACCGTCTTTTTCAGCTACTGCTGCTACGTCTTTGTTACGGCCTTCAGTAAGAGAAGTTGCCGCTGCGTTCAGGTATAGTTGAACTGCACGGATTGCGTCGTCGTTGCCTGGGATGATGTAGTCAACGCCGTCTGGGCTAGAGTTAGTATCTACTACTGCGTATACTGGAATACCCAGGTTGTTCGCTTCTTTGATTGCGATGTGCTCGTGATCAGCGTCGATTACGAATAAAGCGTCTGGTAGACCGCCCATATCTTTGATACCACCAAGAGATTTCTCAAGCTTCTCCATTTCACGAGTGCGCATTAGAGCTTCTTTCTTAGTTAGCTTGTCGAAAGTACCATCAGTTGATTGAACTTCTAGCTCTTTCAGACGCTTGATTGACTGACGTACAGTTTTGTAGTTAGTCAGCATACCACCCAACCAACGGTTGTTTACGTAGTACTGGTTGCTAGCGATAGCAGCTTCTTTAACAGCTTCAGATGCAGCGCGTTTAGTACCTACGAAAAGAACTTTACCTTTCTTCTCGCCAACTTTTACTAGCTCAGCTAGTGCTTCGTTGAACATTGGTACCGTTTTTTCTAGGTTGATGATGTGAACGCGGTTACGTGCGCCGAAAATGAATGGCTTCATTTTTGGGTTCCAGTAACGAGTTTGGTGACCGAAGTGAACACCCGCTTTCAGCATGTCGCGCATTGATACAGTTGCCATTTTAAAATCCTCTATGGGGTTAGGCCTCCACATCCCCCATGCATCCGACCCTAACCTTTATGGCGGGCACCCCGGAACATGTGTCGGAATGTGTGTGATTTAATAAAAAAAGTTTAGTGGAAAAAACCCGCTTCGCCGAACGTAAATCGCAAATTCGAAGAGAACAGACTTCATTTCCGGCGCGCTTTATACCATATTTTGCCTCTCTATGGCAAAAAAAAAATTGGCCAACCCCTAGAGCTGAACTCCATGGTGCAAATCCTGCAGGGCTTTATCAACCTCTCATGCATCAGTTCAACAAATACACATTCTCATTTGTTCCTGATAGAATACGCCATCGGCACATAACCGTGCTCGCAAATTTAAGTAGAGAAAGCCAATGTCAATTAAAATCAAAACCGCACAACAGATTGAGCGCATGCGACTTGCAGGTGCGCTGGCCGCTGAAATTTTGGAAATGATCGAACCTCATATTAAAGAGGGCGTGACCACCGATGAGCTCAATCAGATTTGCCACGACTATGCGACAGAAAAAGGCGCGTATTCAGCCCCTTTGAACTACCACGGTTTTCCTAAATCCATTTGTACCTCCATCAATCACATCGTTTGTCACGGTATTCCAGCCAGCAAAGATGAGATTGGCAGTAACGGTCAGTTAAAGCCTGCTGTGCTAAAAAACGGGGACATCCTCAACGTCGATATTACCGTCATCGTTCCTGACGATGAAAAGGCGGATCTCTCTGTTCGACCACAAGGTTTCCACGGTGATACATCGAAAATGTTCCTAGTCGGTGAGGTTTCACCAGCCAACAAACGTTTATGTATGGTTGCTCAAGAAGCGCTGTACGTGGGAATGCGTCAAGTGAAACCAGGCGCAACGGTTGGCGATATCGGCACGGCGATTGAGAAATACATTAAAGACAACAACAAGAACAATCCACGTAACAAGTTCTCTATTGTCAAAGATTTCTGTGGTCACGGCATTGGCGATGAGTTCCACGAAGAGCCTCAAGTCGTGCACTATCGCAACAGTGACCGCCGCGTGCTCAAAGAAGGGATGTGTTTCACTATTGAACCTATGATTAACGCAGGAAAGTTTGGTTGTACTGTCGATGCACAAGACGACTGGACAGTCTACACTGGCGATGGCAAAAATTCGGCGCAATGGGAACACACCATTGTAGTGACCAAAGAAGGCTGTGAAGTGCTCACTTTACGCAGCGAAGAAACCATTCCACGTTTGATGAAAAACGTCTGATCTCTCAATATCCCCGCCTCGCGGGGATATTTTTTATCGTCCGCAACTCTGTTACAGTCTCCTGCAGATTATGATTGCATGGACAGCACAGTATGCCTTTTCACTCTCCTTTAGCCTTCAGTGACGAACAACTGGTGGTGCCGGATTTAAAAAACCAGCTCGAGCAGTTTGCCGAAGCGCAAAAGCACGCCTTTCTTAACCACCATTCGGTCACCGATCTGGTCCTCGCCAGAGCGGAATACATGGATCTTCTTCTGACTCGTTTGTGGCGCTACTACGGTTTTGCCAATATTCACAACATCGCTTTGGTGGCCGTTGGCGGATATGGACGAGGCGAACTCCATCCCTTATCGGATATCGATATTCTGGTGCTGTCCCAACATAAGCTTCCTCGCGAACTTGAAAGCAAAGTGAGCGAGTTCATCACCCTGCTGTGGGACTTGCGCTTGGAAGTGGGCCATGCAGTGCGCACGGTTGTAGAGTGTGCCAATGTTGGCCGAGAAGACCTCACCGTGGCCACTAACCTCCAAGAGGCACGCCTAATTTGTGGGTGTGAAAACACCTTTCAAGCGTTGAAAAAGGTCGTCCTGTCGGACTCTTTCTGGCCGAGCGAAACCTTTTACCAAGCGAAAATCCAAGAACAGCGTGAGCGACATGCCCGCTACCACGATACCACCTACAATCTCGAACCCGACATCAAATCCACCCCAGGCGGGCTACGTGATATTCATACCCTCAGTTGGGTTGCGCGCCGCCATTTTGGTGCCACCTCTTTGCTTGAGATGAGCCGCTATGGTTTTCTCACCGATGCGGAATATCGTGAACTGGTGGAGTGCCAAGACTTTCTCTGGCGTGTGCGCTTTGCCCTGCACATTGAGTTAAGACGTTACGACAACCGCCTGACATTTGCGCATCAGGCGCAAGTAGCCGAACATTTAGGTTTTCACGGCGAAGGCAATCGCGGCGTAGAAATGATGATGAAAGAGTTCTACCGCACGCTGCGTCGTGTCGCTGAACTCAATAAAATGCTGCTCAAACTGTTTGATCAAGCGATCATCAATGGTGGCGAGACAGAACCTGCCATCATTATTGATGAAGACTTTCAGCGCCGCGGACGCTTGATTGAAGCGCGTAAGCCAGCCTTGTTCCAAGCCCGTCCAGAAACCATTCTCGACATGTTCTTGCACATCGCCAACGACTCCACCATTGATAGTGTCAGCCCTCCGACCTTACGCCAACTGCGCACCGCCAGACGCCGCCTGAACAAGTTTCTCCATACCCTGCCCGAAGCAAGAGAGAAGTTCATGGAACTGGTGCGCCACCCCAACGCGCTGCACCGTGCCTTTAGTTTAATGCACAAACTCGGCGTGCTTGCCGCTTATTTACCACAGTGGAGCCAGATCGTCGGGCAGATGCAGTTTGACCTGTTCCACGTTTACACCGTGGATGAACACAGCATTCGCCTGCTTAACCATATCAATACCTTCGGTTACGCCAAAAATCACGAAAAGCACCCGATCTGCTGTGAAATCTATCCGAGACTACAGAAAAAAGAGCTATTGATTCTCGCTGCAATTTTCCACGACATCGGTAAAGGGCGCGGTGGCGATCACTCTGAAATTGGTGAAACCGAATCCTACGAGTTTTGTATTGAACACGGCTTATCCAAACCAGAGGCCAAATTGGTCGCTTGGTTAGTACGTAATCACCTACTGATGTCCGTCACCGCGCAGCGTCGTGACATTTATGACCCAGACGTGATCACCGAATTCGCCAAACAGGTTCGCGATGAGGAACGCTTGGAATACTTGGTGTGCCTAACGGTCGCGGATATCTGCGCCACCAACCCTGAGCTTTGGAACAGTTGGAAGCGTACTCTGCTTGCCGAACTGTTTTACTCCACCCAAAGAGCTTTACGTCGTGGATTGGAAAATCCCGTCGATGTGCGCGAGCGTATTCGTCACAATCAACAACTCGCTTCGGCCTTGCTGCGCAAAGAAGGCTTCAATGCGCGTGAAATCGAGGTGCTGTGGCAACGTTTCAAAGCGGACTACTTTTTACGCCACACCCATCAGCAGATCGCTTGGCATTGCGAGCATATTTTACGTATGCAAGACCCCGAGCAACCCTTGGTGCTGATGAGTAAAAAAGCCACCCGCGGCGGCACGGAAGTATTTGTGTATACCAAAGATCAGCACGCCCTGTTTGCCACTGTGGTGGCGGAGTTGGATAGACGCAACTTCAACGTGCATGACGCGCAAATCATGAGCAGCAAAGATGGCTATGTACTTGATACTTTTATGGTACTGGATCAAAACGGCGAGGCGGTCGATGAAACCCGCCACAAAGCCGTGGTCAAACATCTCACGCATGTACTGACTGACGGACGGCCGACCAAGATCAAAACCCGCCGCATACCGCACAAGTTGCAACATTTTAAAGTCAAAACCAAAGTCGATTTTCTACCGACCAAGAGTAAAAAACGCACCTTGATGGAACTGGTGGCACTCGATACTCCCGGGTTACTGGCTGTGGTTGGCGCGACCTTTGCCGACATGGGCTTTAATCTGCACGGGGCGAAAATCACCACCATTGGCGAGCGAGCGGAAGACTTATTTATTCTTACCGGCGATTTGGGTGGTCGACTGAACGAAGAGCAGGAGCAATTGCTGCGCGAGAAACTGGTGCAAAATATTGCCGAGCTCGCACCTTAAACAGTTGCAATCATACGATTCCCGTCGCATACACGGTGGGAAGCGTCCATCCTCAAGCGAGCGCGATCTTGTCCACAAGTTAAACAATTTGGTGAGATATCAGCTATCTACTCTATGCACTGGCTGCTACATTGAAGCTTGTCAGTCATACATCAACAGAGGTCGCCTATGTATCCACACCTCACCGGATTAGGTATTCACGATCCAAACCAAATTGAACGTTACTCACTGCGTCAAGAAGCTCACAAAGACGTACTCAAGATCTATTTTCACAAGCAAAAAGGGGAACTGTTCGCCAAGAGCGTTAAGTTTAAGTACCCGCGCCAGATAAAAAATGTGCTAGTGGATAGCGGCAGTCACCAATATAAAGAGGTGACGGAGATTAACCGTAATTTGACGTTGGTGATTGACGAGTTAAATCGCATCACCAAGCCGCCGAAGCAGAGCGAAAGCGACATTAAGCAGAAAATCTTAACCGACCTCAAACACTTAGAAAAAGTCGTATCAAGCAAGATTGCTGAAATTGAAGCCGACTTAGAGAAGTTAAAGTAACCCGCTACTAACAAGGGTTGACTGTTCAACCCTTGTTTGACTCACCGAGCCTAGCTAAGCACAGCTAAATCCCATGCAAATCGAATAAATAACTGCTTCCACACCGCGTCAACGCCCGCGCGAATCACCACCACTTGCTGAGTAAACGGATGGACAAAACGCAGCTCTGAAGCGTGCAATAACAACCTTGGCGCTGCAAATTCCTCGCGAAACAGCTTGTTGTGCTTACCATCACCGTGGGTAGTGTCACCGACGATCGGATGACGCAAGTGCGCCATATGGCGTCTCAGTTGATGCTTGCGCCCTGTTTTCGGTTTTAATGCCATCAAGCAATAACGCGTAGTGGGAAATTTTCCGGTCGAATAAGGCACCTCAACACGGCACAGCGGCTGATAGTGAGTAATCGCTTCCTGCGCTTCTTTTTCTTGAGAGGCAAACTTATCAGCAATTTTGTCCAGCTCGACTTTGAGTGGGTAATCAAGCTCGCCCCCTTCCTCAATCCAACCGCGCACAATCGCATGGTAAGTTTTCTCCATGGCTTGTCCGGCAAACATTGGCATCGCCTGCGAGGCCACCTCAGAAGACAAAGCAAACATCAATACCCCCGATGTTGGACGATCAAGACGATGCAGCGGGAACACATGCTGACCCAGTTGATCACGCAGTGTCTGCATGACAAATTGCGTCTCATGCTTATCCAGCCAACTACGATGCACCAACATGCCTGCGGGCTTGTTAACCGCCACAAAGTGCTCGTCCTGATAAATAATCTCCAACATTAACGGCTTACCTCATCAATTTTTCTTAGTACGGCAATCACTCGATTGTGCTCTGGCTGCGCTTGCCACACCTGCTCAAAATAAGGAGTGATAGCAAATCCCGTTGGCGTCGCGCTTTGTGCCTCGAGCAGCGCCTGCATACGCGGGATAAAAATCCACTGTAACCACTGCTCTGGGGCCAAGGTATCCAGCGAAAAAGGTTCAACACTTTGCAATGCCTTGGTGGGCGGCATGCGTTCTTGCCACAGTGCGGCGGTTTTCAGTTCCGCCTGCAACTCAACCAATAAAGAGGGTAAAAGTGTGCGACTGGTCATTAATCTTTCCATCCTCACCTTGAATTAGCCGCGAATGATACCATCTAATGGGGAAAGAAAGTTAGGACATCAGTGTTAATGGATACCATTCATACCCTTACCCAGTTGCTGAAAAACAGCCACTGCGAGTACACCGTCTTTGATTTGGGACGCCGAATCAAAACCATCACCAATCACGATTTCGCGCAAATAGAGCAAGGCGCGGCGGCCTACCCTTACCCGCTGCAGAGAAAAGCGCATTTAGCCATTGCCTACTGGAACGAACAAAAACAACCGTGGGTGTGGTTTTTAAAGTTTGAACTCGATGAGCGCGGCTTGCTCAAACAAGCAGACATCGGCAACTTCATCAAATACATCATTGAGGCGATGGGCACTCGCTTATCGCAAGAGATGTCAGAAGAGCAGCAGCAAAAACTAGCGAATAACCCCTACACCTTCAAACCGGCAGACGACAAAATGGCGGTATTTCATAGCAAGCTTCGCGCCCAACTCGATCTACCCGCCAGCCAATACTATGAACATGCACAGGCTTATTTCGCTGGCTCATTGGGCTGGGATAATTGGCAAACGGTGGGTTTGCAAGGAATCACCGATCTCTGCGCCCGGCTGGATCGTGAGCAAAATGGCGTACTGGTGCGAAAAGCGCTCGCTCATCTGCCCAGTCAGCCACTGTACGCCTTGTTAGGTGCTTTGGAACACACTGAGCTACCCGACAAGCTGGCGGCTCGTTTAATTGACCTGACCCAATCGGCCCTTTCGCAGCCCAACCCAGATCTATTTCTGATTTCCGCTTACGCCCGCGCCCTCGCAGGAGCGAAACCCTCAGAGATAAAACCGCTGTTGGAGACCATTTTATCCAGTGCCCGATTAAGCCACCAAGAAGTGTTAATTGGCATTGCTGGTCGTGCTTGGCACTGGCTCAGCGATAGCCAAACGGCAGAGCGCTTTTTAACCCGTTTGGCACAAACAGGAAATCAGGTTCTGTTCAACCAGCTATTTGCTGATCTGGTGATGTTACCGGAACTTCGCATGGTGCTATTGCCACTATTGCACGCAAGTCCAAGTGAAGAGCTCTCCTCTGCACTGCGCAAGCTGCAACAGGCGACGAAAGGATAACGTTAAATGATGGGTGATCTTTTCGCCATTCTCGGCTTAGCGTTCTTTTGCTTTCTGTTTTGGCAGCAACGGCAACAGTCGGAGCTGGCAAAATCCGCCATTGTGCGCAAGTGCGAACAACTGGATTTACAGCTCATCAGTGTGGCTTTTGGCGCGCATAAACTGAAAACGCCAGACGGTGTCTGGCGTTGGCATACAGTCTATCACTTTGAATTTTCAGCGCTTGGCGATGATTGTTATCAAGGTCATCTCATCATGAGCGGTTTTAGGCCGCTGAACTTTTTCCTGCCACCACATCGGATGTAAACAGCATCTGCCATGCTTCTTCTCGCTGGCCGCTTTGTGGCTGGCGATAAAAACCAAGTTTACTCAGCAGCGCGATTGCCGCCTTGTTGCTCGGTTTAACCCAAGCGGTGACTTGATCGAGCTGCAAATCGTACACCGCCTTGGGCAGAAACGCTTTCAAGGTTTCCGTCGCAATCCCTTGGCTCCAATAGGCTTTGTCAAATAGAAACCCAAGCGTTGGCTGCGAATCACAGTCGCTGATATACACATGTCCCATGTATTCACGATTGTAGTTATCCAAGACCGCCATGGCATGAATGTTGGGATCATTGAGCACTTTATCAAACATCAGTTTCGCGTTCGCGACCGTATAAGGCCCGCCCAACTCAGCGCGATTCTTCGCACAGCAGTTGAGCATAACAAACTCGAGCTTTAATGAATCATTGTAAGGAAGAAGCAGCGTTCTTCTGGTTACTATGGTCACATCGTATCCTTGATAGCCTTGACATCGGCACACTAAGCGGCCGTGAGTGTCAAAAGAGAGAAGCCGAAATTAAACCAACTTGCACAATAGGTTATTGATCCAGATTGTTTTTTAGACGTTGTTTGTGAATTTTTATAAGATGCCAGCAGCGCTGGCTAGGTTCGAAGGGCTGAGTATAAGAAAAGCCCCGATACAGAGTATCGGGGCTATAGTCTTACTCGCAGCAGTCCGGCTACTAATAATGCTCCCTGCATCATCCATAATAGTGGCTGAATCCTTCAGCTATTCCTTACGTCGCCGTCCTAGCGGTGTCCTGAGTCTTCCCGACTGCTAACATTCCTCGTTAGCGCGCATCACTTGTTCCCTGAGCGGTGTCCCTTGCTTCATCCTGAAGCGGTCCTTACCTCAATCCTTAGAGGGGTCCATTGCCATTCCTTGCTCACTAACATCCTATTAGTGATTGCGTCCGTACAATGTCCTGCGCTCCTTGCTTGATTCCTCTTCCTGAGCAACCAAATCGTCTTCCTGACGATAACCAAATCCTTGGCGTTTCCTGTTCCGTGTCAGCATCCTTCCGACAGGGTCTAATTTACCTTTTTTCCCTATCGGAGCAATCGTTTAACTAAGAAAAAACACCATGACATCCATTACATTTCATTTACAACCTTTTATTATCAATAAGTTACCATAGAATACTCATGGAATGACGTACGCTGAATTAGCTTTTTCTTACAAAGCGTGTGAGATATCTCTTACAAGCAATTACCGAAATTGCCATTCGCCAAACGCCAAACCTCAACGTATGATGAGGGATATATCGTTATTAGAGACCGATTATGTTAACTCAAGACGTTACCGAACAGTTGCAAGCAGTGCTGGAGCAGTTGCAACAACAAGGCAAAGAGCCTACCGTCGCCCTAGTGCGAGCACGCATGAACACGTCAGTGCCGATGCCTGCCTTAATCGCCGCAATCAAAAGTTGGAAGAGTGCTCAGCGCGTACCCAAAGTGGAAGTGGCAGCGCCTCAAACAGAAACCGACCAAGCCGAACGTATTGCCCAATTGGAAAAAACCGTGGCCGAACTGGTCTCGCGTCTTGCCTCTTTAGAGGCAAAGCTCAACGCGGAGACAAGCGCATGAAACTGTGGGTTGATGCGGACGCCTGTCCGAAAGTGATTCGTGAGACCATTGTCCGCGCCGCAGAGCGCACCGGCGTTGAGTGCACCTTTATCGCCAATCATGTGGTGCCTGTGCCCAAAAGGCAAAATATCCACTCCATTCAAGTGCCATCCGGGTTTGATATTGCTGACAATGAGATAGTCAAACGCACCGAAGCGGGTGATTTGGTGATTACGTCAGACATCCCACTGGCCGATGAGGTGATCAGTAAAGGCGCGCTGGCACTAAGTTCCAGAGGCGAGCTCTACACCAAAGACACCATCAAGGCGCGGCTCAATATCCGCGATTTTATGGACACTATGCGCTCAAGCGGTATCCAAACGGGTGGACCTGCGGCATTGTCGCAAACCGAACGACGCGAGTTTGCTAATCATCTCGACAGAATTTTGGCCAAGCGCTGAATCAATACGAAGCGCTGCTTCGATGAGAATCGAAAAAAGCCTGCGAAATTGCAGGCTTTTTCTTTTATTCAGTACGTTAAGGCGTGTAGTACGTCGCTGCGCCCGGACCAACTGGCAGGCCAAAGACGAACACCCACACGTAGAAGAGCAAGCTCCAACCAACAATGAACACCAAGGAGTACGGCAGCATTACCGCAATCAAGGTACCGATGCCAAGGTTTTTCATGTAGCGGGTGGCAACAGCAAGGATCAAGCCAAAGTAGCTCATCATTGGCGTGATGATGTTCGTGGTCGAGTCACCGATACGGTAAGCGGCCTGAATCACTTCTGGCGCATAACCCACCAGCATCAGCATAGGTACAAAAATGGGTGCAGTCACGGCCCACTGTGCAGAGGCTGAGCCAATCATCAGGTTGATAAAACCACACATCAAGATGAAGGCAAAAAACAGCATTGGACCGGTTAAGCCGATCTCTTGCAGGAATTCAGCGCCTGCAACGGCAAATACTTGACCAAAGTTAGTCCATTTAAAGAAGGCAACAAACTGCGCCGCAAAGAACACCAGTACGATGTACATACCCATCGACGACATCGATTTAGACATCGCATTGATCACATCACGGTCGCTTTTCATCGTGCCGACCACTTTACCGTAGACAAATCCCGGTACGGCGAAGAAGACGAAAATGAACGCGACGATGCTTTTCAAAAATGGGGAGCCGGCAATCGTGCCCGCATCAGAGCGCAGAATGCCGTCGGCAGGAACTACGGTCCAGGCCAAAAGTGCCGAGACCAGCAGCGTTGCCAGACCAGCAAGCTTGAGGGCTTTTTTTTCCAGCGCGGTCAATGAGCCCATTTTGTCTTGGCTAAGATCTTCTGAGGCTTCTTCATCGTTGTATTTGCCCAGTTTTGGCTCGACAATTTTCTCCGTCACAAACGCGCCCAAACCTGCAATCACAAACGTTGAGACAAACATGAAGTACCAGTTGACTTCCGGGCCAACGGTGTAGCTCGGATCAATCATTTGTGCCGCAGTTTCGGTAATGCCCGACAGCAGTGGATCCACCGTACCAATCAACAGGTTTGCCGAGTAACCACCCGACACACCGGCAAATGCCGCAGCAAGGCCGGCCAATGGATGGCGACCAAGCGAATGGAATAACATCGCAGCCAGTGGGATCAACACCACGTAGCCAAGCTCAGAAGCCGTGTTGGAGATGATGCCCGCGAATACCACCGTGACCGTCACCATGCGCTTTGATGCGCCCATAACCAGACCACGCATTGCCGCAGACAATAAACCCGAATATTCGGCAATCGCCACGCCCAGCATCGCCACCAGAACCGTCCCTAGCGGCGCAAAGCCAACAAAGTTTTTCACCAGATTGGTGACGATCAGTTCCAGACCATCCGCATTGAGCAGGCTGACCACGTGGATCATGCCATCGGCGGCACGACCTTTCGCACCTTCAGGGCGAGGGTCGGCGACAGACACCTCGAAATAGCCAGCAATGCCAGATGAAATTAAGATCGCCAAACAGAAAAGGGCAAATAGAGTGATGGGATGGGGTAACAAGTTCCCCAAATATTCCACCGAATCAAGAAAACGCGTAAACAGCGACTTCTTTGGTGAAGATTGATTTATTGAAGCAGATGAACTCATCTGTTCCCTCCTTGTAGTTTTTCCTGAGCAAATGTGACAGAAATGTCAAAAGCTGGCGCAGGGTACTTGAGCAAGGAGGGAAATAAAAATTACAAATGTTACAAATTATTGCAAAATAGCCGTATTTATGACCATATTCTGATTCATAAATGGTCACATCATCTATAAAACAAATATTTACCAGAATTATAATCAAGAGAAAATCATTACTGCATACGATATCTGTTTACAACTAACCATTTGATACTTCGCCTACTTTTGTACCGCTTTAAAACGAGGATTGGATTTGCAAATCACATACAAGCGCCCTCTACGTTTGACGATTTGGCAATCAGGGTGGCGGCTTTTGGCACTTTTTAGCGACGATAATACTTTCATGTTACTGCTCCGTTTCTTTGTTAAATTGGCCAAAACGGCGGTTGAAATTCGCCACTCGCCCCTCTTTTTGCACCACACGCTGTTTGCCGGTGTAAAACGGATGCGATTCCGATGACACCTCAATGGTGAAATAAGGGTATGTCTGGCCATCTTCCCACTCAATGGTGCGATCGGTTTGCAATGTTGATCCGATCAAGAAATATTTATCGACGCTGGTGTCATGAAACACCACTTGGCGGTATAGAGGATGGATTCCCGGTTTCATTTAATTTCCTTCGCAATTAAGTGTTACAATATAACATAACAAATGATAGTTATTATCAAAAAGAGTTGCAAGTAAAAAAGTGTGGTAGCTTTGCTGCATTCTTTATTCAGCCTCCACAAACGCTATGTACGCCATCGAACCCATCGGTATTATCCAAAGTCCGTATAAAGAAAAATTTGCCGTCCCTCGTCAGCCAAGGTTGGTGCCTGCTGCCAGTGCCAGAGTCAAGCTGAGTGGCGCAACCAATAGCCCAGAAGCGGTCAGAGGGATAGAACAGTTCTCACACCTTTGGCTGCTGTTTCTGTTTGATCAAAACCTTGATGCTGGCTGGAAGCCAACCGTGCGTCCACCGCGTTTAGGGGGCAATGAGCGGGTTGGCGTGTTTGCTTCGCGCTCAACGTTTCGCCCCAATGGCATCGGTATGTCAGCCGTCGAGCTTAAAGGCGTGAGCAAACAGGGTGAGCAGATCTATCTTGAGTTGGGGAGTGTCGATCTGGTTGATGGCACGCCGATTATCGATATCAAACCCTACATCCCCTACTCCGATTCCATTCCCGAGGCACAAGGTGGGTACGCAGAACAAGCGCCCGAACAGGCTTTGGTGCAATTTAGCAATCAGGCCGAACAGGCGCTGCAAAAGAGAGCCACTGGCGCACACGAGCGTGAGGTTATCGCTCAGGTGTTAGCGCAAGATCCGCGCCCGGCTTATAAGAAAAGTCGCGCCGATGAGAAGCAATACGCGGTAAATTTGTTCGATTTGAACGTGAAATTTATCGTAACCGACAAGTTAGTGACGGTTACCTCTATTGAACGCTTTTGACATTGAGTAATGGCTGATATCATAGACGGCTTAATTTTACTCCCTCTTTGCTGAGGGGCTTTTAAACATGATGAAACGGATACCATAGAATGCGTACCAGTAAATATCTTCTTTCAACTCTGAAGGAGACTCCAAACGACGCAGAAGTAGTGAGCCACCAGCTCATGCTACGTGCAGGTATGATCCGTAAGCTGGCTTCAGGTCTATATACTTGGCTGCCTACCGGTCTGCGTGTACTGCGTAAAGTCGAAAACATCGTTCGTCAAGAGATCGACAATGCAGGTGCAATCGAAACCTTGATGCCCGTTGTACAGCCGTTTGAACTATGGGAAGAGACAGGCCGCTCTGAAAAGATGGGCCCGGAACTGCTTCGCTTTACTGACCGCCACGTTCGTCCATTTGTTCTAAGCCCGACCGCAGAAGAAGTGATTACCGCGTTGGTTCGCAACGAAGTGAGCTCGTACAAGCAGCTTCCCCTCAACCTGTACCAGATCCAGACCAAATTCCGTGACGAGCGTCGCCCTCGTTTTGGTGTGATGCGTGCACGTGAATTCTGCATGATGGATGCGTACAGCTTCGATATCGACAAAGCTGGCTTAGAAAAATCTTACCAAGCGATGCACGATGCTTACTGTAAAGCATTCGACCGCATGGGCCTTGAGTACCGTCCAGTACTCGCAGACTCAGGTGCGATCGGTGGTAACGGCTCTCAAGAGTTCCACGTACTGGCTGAAAGTGGTGAAGACCTCATCGCCTTCTCGACTGAATCAGATTACGCCGCTAACATCGAGAAAGCAGAAGCCGTTGCTCCTGCGGTTGAGCGTGCAGCGCCAACGCAAGAGATGACACTGGTAGATACGCCAAACGCGAAAACCATCGCTGAACTGGTTGAACAGCACGGTATCGCAATCGAGAAAACCGTTAAGACGCTATTCGTTAAAGCGTCGGACGCCATTGATGCACCTATCGTGGCGCTGATCATCCGTGGCGACCACGAACTCAACGAAATCAAAGCAGAAAACCTTGCTGAAGTTGCAACGCCTTTAGAGATGGCAACAGAAGAAGAGATGCGCGAACTCATTGGTGCTGGTGCAGGTTCTCTGGGCCCTGTTGGCCTTAAGTTACCATTTATCGTTGACCGCTCGGTTGCTGTCATGAGCGATTTCGGCGCTGGTGCCAACATCGACGGCAAACACTACTTCGGTATCAACTGGGGTCGTGATGTGGAGCTTGGCCAAGTTGCTGACCTACGTAACGTGGTGGAAGGCGATCCAAGTCCATGCGGCAAAGGCACATTGATGCTGAAACGTGGTATCGAAGTGGGTCACATCTTCCAACTAGGCAATGTGTACTCGGAAGCGATGAACTGTGGCGTTCTCGATTCAAACGGCAAAAACGTCATCCTAGAGATGGGTTGCTACGGTATCGGTGTTTCACGTGTAGTGGCAGCCGCAATTGAACAAAACAACGATAAGTACGGCATCATCTGGCCTGATGCGATTGCTCCGTTCCAAGTGGCTATCGTGCCAATGAACATGCATAAATCTGAGCGCGTTCAAGAAGCGGCAGAAAAACTGTATGCAGAACTGACCGCAGCGGGCATCGAAGTGCTGTTTGATGATCGTAAAGAGCGCCCAGGCGTAATGTTCTCTGATATGGAACTGATCGGCATCCCTCACACTATCGTGATTGGCGACCGTAGCATGGACGAAGGTCACTTTGAGTACAAGAACCGTCGTTCTGGTGAAAAAACACCTGTCGCGATGGCGGATATCGTTGAGCACATCAAAGCGCAACTGAAATAACCCGAGCTCTTTTATAACAACAGTTAAAGGGGATTGGTCAAGACCAATCCCTTTTCTATTAATCTTTGGTTCAGATTCCCCTCTTTATGCTTGCTTCATGTTTAGTTAGGAGAGTCGACATGGATCTAAAAAGCCTTCTCAATCAAGCCCTCAACTCTGATCTTTTAAAACAAGGTTCAGAGGCATTGAACAAACAAACCCAAAACCTCAAAAACAACACCAACGCTAGCCAACTCAAAACACTCGGTGCAGGCGCATTGGGTGGCGGCCTCATCGGCATGCTGATGGGTTCGAAAAAAAGCGCAAAGATGGCCAAGAAGCTTGGCAAGAATGCGCTCAAAATTGGTGGCGCCGCGGCCTTAGGCGCGTTGGCTTATAAGGTTTACAACGACTGGCAAGGAACTCAACCAAACACTGGCGTGACGGAAGCTTACGACCCACAAAACAACCATCACTCGTTGCTGATCATCAAAGCGATGATTGCGATGGCCAAAGCAGATGGTCATATTGACCAGCAGGAAATGGCGCAGATTGAGCAAGCACTCAGTGAGATGAACGCCGATGAACAGGTGCGACAACTCGTTCAACAAGAGCTGCAAAAACCACTCGACCCAACCGACATTGCCAAGTTGGCGACATCACCACAGCAAGCAAGTGAAATTTACCTTGCCTCGCTGATCATCGCAGACGAACAAAGCTTTATGGAAAAAGCGTATTTGCAAGAACTGGCTAAGCAGCTACAGCTGGCTCCTGAAGTCATCGAACAACTTGAACTGCAATTGCGTTGATGAATCTTTGCTCAGGGTGATCATTAACTTGCGCCAAAACAACTCTGAGCTTTGAGTTTCAAAACCACACTGTGTATATTTGAGAGCAGTTATCATTTGTTTAAGTTCAAGGAAAACGCCATGCAAGTATACGGCTGTTGTGAGTTAGTTCGTGAGCTTTATGCTCAAATTGGTAGTGGTGACCAAGGGTACATTCCACAGGCAATCTCGTGTGCAGTCAAAGCGCTGAATGATATTGCGGCAGATGAATCACTACCTAAAGAAACACGTGAGAAAGCTGCTTTTGCCGCCGCCAACTTACTCATTTCAGACTTTGAGGACTGACTGATGAACTTGGCAAACTTTGCATCCATGGATCCGATCATGTTGATGAGCATCGTCAACATGAAGCTACGTGACGATTTTGCCGGTGACCTCGATAAACTCGTGCGTTATTTCGATATTGATCGTGCAGCATTAGAAGCCAAATTGGCCACCGCGGGTTTTGAGTTTTTGCCCGATGCTGGGCAGTTTCGATAGGTTCGAGGTTCGAGGTTCGATAGGTTCGAGGTTCGAGGTTCGAGGTTCGAGGTTCGATTAATTAAAAAGCTTGATGCCACCGCATCAAGCTTTTTTATCTACTGCTCTCTGGCGTTAACCAAAGGAAGCCCAAATCACCGTTGCCACCAGCACCGGGCAAACGAACTTCACATACGAAGGCCAAACTTTACCAAACCAACCCAAAGTGAACTCAGGGTTGCCCTGTTCAAGCTCTTTGATTTTGCTGTGACGACTCCACACCCAACCACCAAACAAGCAGAACAGCAGAGCGGCCGTTGGTTGCAGATATTGTGTCGCGACGGTTGCCACCAGCCCAAACAGCGCACCGAAGTTGTACACAATTACCACACTGAACAGGGCAATTAGCCCCCCCAAGACCCAGCTCGTGGTGCTGCGTTTGGTATTAAAACGTTCGCCTACAAGCGCCACAGGGCACTCCAGCATGGAGATTGAAGAAGTGAGGGCGGCAATCGTCAGCAGCAAGAAAAATATCACGGCAAATATCTGACCGAGAAGCCCCAAGCTATCAAACATCAGTGGCAGCACGGTAAACACTAGCGTATCTGAGCTAAGTAGCGATCCATCTTCCGCATAAATTTGCACCCCTTTTTGCATTGCGACAAACATCGCGGGCAACACAACTAAGCCAGCGATAAAAGCCACGGCGGTGTCGACTAAGGTAACGTTCATCGCCATTTTTGGTAGGTTCTCTTTCTTACTCAGGTAGGAGCCGTAGATCAGCATCGAACAGCCACCGATGGTAAGCGAGAAGAAGCCTTGCCCCATTGCCGCAAGGAGCAGTTTTCTATCCCATACTTTGCTGAAATCGGGCACGAGATAGTGTTTTAACCCTTCCATCGCGCCTTTTTGCGTCATGATATAGATAAACAGCACAGCGAACAGCACAAAGAGCGCTGGCATCAAGCGGGTTGACCACTTTTCGATCCCTTGTTTAACACCACCTTGCACGATCAAAATCGTCAATACGTAGAAAACCAAGGTACCAAACAGGTTACGCTCAACGCTAAAGCCTTTAAACCACGTACTGGCTGCGTCGAGACTGAGCAGATCGGTGATGGCTCCCAGCATAAAACAGATGATCCAACCACCGACGATGGAATAAAACGCCAGTACGGCACTGGGCACGCTAAGACCAATCCAACCAACCAGCCCACCGACTTTCTTACCTACAGGATGATTGGTAAGTGCACGCATACTGTCGACCGGGTTGGCCTGACCATGCCGACCAATCGCCATCTCCACCACCAGCATCGGGAAAGCGACGATCAAAATCATCACTAAATAGACTAAAAGGAAAGCACCGCCACCATTTGACGCGGCTTGTGTAGGAAAGCCCCAGATATTGCCAAGACCAACCGCTGCACCAGCGGCGGCAAGAATAAAACCAAGACGAGAGCCAAAAAGCTCCCGCGGTTGAGAAGATGTTTGCTGTGACATACGATCAAAATTGCACTCATGAACTAGTTAACAAGTACAATATCAGAAGCTCTTCGGCCAAACCATTCACAGCTGGTTAAATCTTCGGCAAATAGAAAAATAAGCAGCAATTCGCTTTGTAAAAATAACAGTACAGCAGAATAAAGAAAGAGCGCTCTGTGGCGCTCTCATGGTGGCTTCTTCGCTAAGCCAATCTTGGCTTTAAATAGTAAAGACTTGATAGTTCTTCAGTTCTGGGATTTTTTTCAGTATCTCTTGCTCTTGCGCCGCCATGTCATCCAGTGAGTCACAGAAATCTTGTGTCTGCTTTTCCACCTCTTTGCTATGCGCTTTTATCTTCTCTTCGACCTTTTTCTTCAGCTCGGCCATGCTGTCAGAGAGCGCTGAGAGGTTAAAACCACCCTCGCCTTTCATTTTGCTCGAAAGAGCCTCAAAGGCGCTGGCAAACAACTCTTTATTGAAAATCTCTTGAGCGCGCTGAAAATCCTCTCGCCAAGATTGGGTCATCGAAGAGAAACTTTCCGCCGGCAGAACCAATTCACCCTCTTGGTAATAACGCGATTCAACCTCGGCAAAGAACTTGCCCACCGCCTGTTTGACGTTATCAAAAGCGCCAGGCGCGTCCAAACTGGCTGCGACGTCATCAATCACATCATTGGCAAACGCTAATCCATCGGCAGCTAATTGCTTTGCTTTTGGCAGATAGGCGTTGAGGTTTTCACGATAAGATTCGATAGCGGCTTGTTGATCTTGGCTGAGTTCGATCTTTTCCCCGTGAATATAGAGGTTGTTTTGGCTATCGACACGAGCTTTGTCGCCATTTTGTTGATGAATTTCCACCGCTTCGCCATCAAGACGGATCTCATTTTTTATATCAACACGGCACTGCGTCGCAGAAACCGAGAACGTGGTCAGCATGGAGATTAAAACAGCTAGCTTTTTCATTACGCTTCCTTAACGATTTTCGCCAAACTATAACAGCTCGTAATAGGTATTTTGTCAGTAAATTGTCACAACTTATCGTACACATCAAGGCCGTAAACTGACGGATTTCTCCCCTTGATTCATACTATTGTCCTTCTTCTACACCATGAGATTTGCTGGCTTTCCGGTTATGATAATCAAGAACGTAACTGGAGAGAATGGAACATGAGCGAGATGAACCTCGAAGCAACACTCAAATCAGTATTTGGCTTTGACCGTTTGCGCCACGGACAACAAAGCGTGATAGACAACGTACTGTCGGGACACTCGGCCGCGGCCATATTCCCCACAGGTTCTGGCAAGTCACTCTGCTATCAGCTTCCGGCCCTGTGCCTACCTCACTTAACTTTGGTCGTTTCCCCACTGATTGCTTTGATGAAAGATCAACTCGCCTTTCTCCACAGCAAAGGCATTGCCGCTGCGGCGATTGAATCGGGTCAAGCCAAAGAAGAGACTCAGGCGGTGATGAACGCCGTTAAACAGGGGCAAATAAAGGTGTTGATGATCTCGGTTGAGCGGCTGAAGAACGAACGCTTTCGTCAATTTATCTCAGAAGTGGCGATCTCGCTCATGGTGGTCGATGAGGCGCACTGTATCTCGGAATGGGGCCACAATTTTCGCCCAGATTATCTCAAACTGCCTCAATACCAACGCGCATTGAACATTCCCCAAGTGCTGCTGCTTACCGCAACGGCTACTCAAGCAGTGGTCAAGGATATGCAGGATAAATTCGCCATCGCGCCACAGCATGTCACGATTACTGGCTTTTATCGCCCCAACTTGGATCTCTGTGTCTCGCCTTGTCGCGAGGAGAATAAAGGCGAGGCCTTGTTAAGTTTGCTGGCGCAAGACCCTCATGCGCCAACCATTGTATACGTTACTTTGCAGCACACGGCTGAAGTTGTCGCTCAAATGCTACAAACTGCGGGTGTGAAAGTGGCGGCTTACCACGCAGGGCTCGAACACAGCGTGCGTGACGCCATTCAGAGGCAGTTTATGCAAGGCGAACTCGATTGCATTGTCGCTACCATCGCCTTTGGCATGGGCGTCGATAAAGCCGATATTCGCCGCGTAATCCACTTTGACTTGCCCAAATCGATTGAAAATTATGCGCAAGAAATTGGCCGTGCCGGACGTGATGGAAAGGCGTCTCAGTGCATTCTGCTCGCCAATCAAAATGGCTTGAGCGTGCTGGAAAACTTTGTCTACGGCGATACCCCAGAGCTGGCCGACATTGAACACGTTCTGAGGCAAATTGCCAATGCGGGTGAGCGATGGGAAGTGATGCTAAATAGGTTGGCAAATGAGGCTAATATCCGTCAACTGCCGCTAAAAACGCTGTTGGTTTATCTCGAACTGGCTGGGCAAATCGAAGCGCAGTTTGCTTATTTTGCTGATTATCGTTTCAAATTTATCGACAGCGCCAATGCGATTTTGCAGCGCTTTTCCGGTGAAAGACGCCAGTTTGTGGAGGCCATTTTCCACTGCTCTGCACAATCCAGAGTATGGTGTCAAACCGATTTCGAAGCACTTTGGCTCACCTACCGCGCCGAAAGGCAGCGCATCGTGGCCGCCTTAGAGTATTTTCATCAGCAAGGTTGGATCGAACTGGAAAGCAAACAGATGACCGATGTCTATCGGGTGTTTCCGTTTCAAGAGCCACTCAGCACGCTAGCTGAGCGCTTGTATCAACTGTTCAAAGAGAAAGAGCGGAGTGATGTCGCTCGCATACATCAGATGCTCGACTTTTTCCAAGCAGATTCCTGCCTAAGCTACACCCTTGCCAGCTATTTTGCCGACAGCCAAGCGCCAAAGCACTGCGGACACTGTTCGGTGTGCCGAGGTCAAGTGGCGCATCTGCCGCTTGAAATGGAGCAAACTTTTCCAAACGACAAGGCGCAGGGTTGGATCGATGAGTTACAAGCGCAAAGTGCAACGCCATTGAGCGCGGAGTTGATCACTCGTTTTCTCTGTGGCATCAATACGCCATTGCTGACCAAACTGAAAGCCAAGAAGCTGACGGGTTTCGCCAAGCTTGAGAGCGTGCCATACAGCAAGGTTTACCAACAAGTAGAGCAGCTTAGAAAAAGCTAAGTTGCCGCGTTTGTTCTTGCGGTTTTAGCATCACGCTCAATCCAAGCAGGCGAATCTCGCGCCCTTTTTGCCGTTGCAGAACATCTTGTAGCAACTGACGAAAATAGGCCAAATCCAGCTCACTGTGCACATGTTCAATGGTGGTGAGTTGGAAGTCGGCAAATTTCATTTTGATCCCTTGCTTGATAATCGCTTTGTCTGGGTTGGCTTTTTGCAAACGCTTTTCCAACTCGGGATAGAGCTTTTCTTCAATCACTTGCCAGCACTCTTGATAACTGGAAATGTTCTGACTAAAAGTGCGCTCAACGCCAACGGATTTTCGTTCACGTTCAACCACCACTTCGCGTTCATCAATGCCGTGACTGCGTTTCCACAACGATCCCCCTAAACGGCCAAAGTGGCGTAGCAGCTCGCGATAATCACTGTTTTTAATGTCTTCACAACGATAGAGACCTGCTTGATGGAGTTTTTCTAGGCTCACTTTGCCAACCCCAGGGATCTTTTCCAGCGGCAGTTTATCCACCACCTCCTGCACTTTCTCTGGCGGAATCACAAATTGTCCGTTGGGTTTGTTCATATCCGAAGCCACTTTAGCCAGAAACTTAATTGGCGCGACTCCGGCTGATGCTGTCAGTTGCAGTTCCTGCCAGATATCACGCCGAATCGCTTGTGCGATTAACGTGGCAGAACCATGACATTGGGTTGAGTCGCTGACGTCTAGGTACGCTTCATCCAACGAAAGCGGTTCGATAAGGTCGGTATAGCGGGAGAAGATTTCCCTGATGTGCCGCGAGACCTGGACATACACCTGCATCCTTCCCGGCACCACCAGTAATGATGGGCAAAGCTTGAGTGCTTGCGCGGTTGGCATAGCACTGCGCACGCCAAATTTACGCGCCTCGTAATTACAGGTACTGAGTACCCCTCGCTGCTTTTCATGTCCACCGACCGCCAAAGGGCGGCCACGATAATCGGGATTGTCACGCATTTCTACTGCGGCATAGAAACAATCCATATCAACGTGAATGATTTTTCTCACGCGTTCTGACATTTTGCGCCCAGACAATACTGTTTAAAAACACAGTATAATAACGGTGATCGATTTTGCAAAGCAAGACGTCGCTGATGTCACGCCATGGGCTAACATTATTTGCGCAGCATCACGTCTAACTGGTCGACTAACTCCGCCCAATCGGCATCTTCTTCAATCGCTTCACGCAGAAAACTCGCTTGAGCTTGGGTCCAAAAACTGGCCTGGTGCAGTGGTGTGGTGTCGCGTGGATGGCGGTGAGCATCGATAAACTCATCTATCTCCCTAGGTGAACTGCCAAGCCCTAACTGTTCAAACAGATCAGCCATGCCGTGTTGATGAAGTTGCATAGTACCTCCTGACATCACAACGGTTTTCAAGTCCAATTTCCTAAGTATAGAACCAAGTGCCAGCACATACCCCTGCAACGAAAAAACAACCCAGCCGAAGCTGGGTTGAGTAATGACAAGGTTATGCTATGCGGTCTTTTTCCCACTCTGAGAGTTTTTGTGCCCGGGCCGCTTCTCGTGCTTCACGCTTTTTACGCGCATCACACGGTTCTGGGCAGTTGCAGACTTTCTCAATCCCAACCGCGCCCAAACCGCCACAGCTTCCTTTCACCACTTTTTTCTGGAAGATATAACCCACAGCCATCGCGGCGATCACCGCGACAAACACCGCAAAGGTAATTAGAAATGTACTCATACGCTTAAACTCAATCCTGTCATTTTTTCACAAATGGTTGGTAGGCTTTAGAAACCAGCTCTTTAAAACCGTCATCCGTTTTTACAATCATCAGTACGGGGATGTTGTTTTGGTTGGCTACTTCCATTCCTTTGATATCGCCAAGCACCATCAGCCCCGTCGCTAAGCCATCGGCGGTCATGGACGACTTATCCAGCACCGTCACCGATACCACTTTATTGGCAATTGGTTTACCGGTCGTCGGGTCAATAATATGTGAATAACGGACCCCATCACGCTCAAAGTAGTTACGATAATCACCAGAAGTGGCAATCGCCATGTCACCCGGCTCAATAATTTCTTGAATCACACGTTCTTCAACAGAAGGTTTCTCGACAGCAATGCGCCAAGGAATACCCTCACGGTTGACGCCTTTTAGGCGAATCTCCCCGCCCACTTCAACCATGTAGTTGTTAATGCCTTGCGACTGAATGTAATCGGCCACCACATCCACCCCCCAACCTTTAGCAATGGTCGAAAGATCCACATACAGATGCGGCAGGTCTTTACTCAGTTTATTGCCATCAACACTCAGATGATGAATGCCAGTGTTAGCTTTACGTTCGGCGAGTTCCGCATCGCTCGGCACCACTTCTGGGCGTGCTTCTGGGCCAAATCCCCACAGATTGACCAACGGCCCAACCGTGACATCCAACGCACCTTCGGTCAACTGATTAAGACGAATGGCTTCTTTCACTACCGTTGCGGTTTGCTCAGAAACAGTAAACGGCTCTGAACCTTGGTATTGGTTAAAACGGCTCAGCTCTGAATCTTTGCGATAAGTCGACATCTGATCGTTAACTTCTTCCAACAAGCGATCCACTTCGGTTTGGATCGCTTCTGCGCTCGGGATGTCGGGTTGAACGATGTATTTTATATTATACGTGGTGCCCATGGTTGGGCCGCTAAGATGAACTTGTTCTGCAGGCTTTTCACAACCAGCGAGAATCAATAGAGAAGCAAATGCAACAAGCCACTTTTTCACTTGTTTAACTCCTATTGTGGAATGGATATAGAAAATAGGTGCAATATTTGACCTCCATTTTCTATATCAACTCTGTTGCGTCAAAATCATTTAATAAGAAAAAAGAATGGCTGACCCACAAGGGCCAGCCATAGTTTCAGTCACTTAGCGGAATTAACCACCGAAGTCATCCAGTAGGATGTTTTCGTCTTCAACACCAAGATCTTTCAGCATGCCGATAACAGCAGCGTTCATCATTGGTGGACCACACATGTAGTATTCACAATCTTCTGGCGCATCGTGATCGCGCAGATAGTTTTCGTACAGTACGTTGTGGATGAAGCCAGTGTAACCATCCCAGTTATCTTCTGGTTGCGGATCAGACAGCGCACAGTGCCACACGAAGTTTTCGTTTTCCGCCGCTAGGCCATCAAAATCTTCTACGTAGAACATTTCACGCTTAGAACGCGCACCATACCAGAAAGACATCTTACGTTTAGACTGCAGACGTTTTAGCTGGTCGAAAATGTGTGAACGCATTGGTGCCATACCTGCACCACCACCAATGAAGACCATTTCTGCATCGGTATCTTTGGCGAAGAACTCACCAAATGGACCGGAAATCGTACACTTATCACCCGCTTTTAGCGACCAGATGTAAGAAGACATCTGACCCGGTGGTACGTTTGGATTGTTTGGTGGTGGCGTTGCGATACGTACGTTCAGCATGATGATGCCAAATTCTTCCGGATAGTTCGCCATTGAGTATGCACGAATGATTGGCTCATCCACTTTAGACTCATAGCGGAACAGGTTGAATTTGTCCCAATCACCACGGAACTTCTCCGGCACATCAAAATCTGAGTATTTGATATGATGAGCAGGCGCTTCAATCTGGATGTAACCACCCGCACGGAATGGCACAGACTCACCATCAGGGATCTGCAGCTTAAGCTCTTTGATGAATGTCGCTTTGTTATCATTAGAGATAACCGTACATTCCCATTTCTTAACGCCGAAGATCTCTTCTGGCAGTTCCAGATCCAGATCGTTCTTCACGGCTACCTGACAAGCCAGACGCTCACCTTCACGTGCTTCACCTTTAGTAATGTGGTCAAGCTCGGTAGGCAGAATGTCACCACCGCCAGATTTGATTTTTACGCGGCACTGACCACATGAGCCACCACCACCACAAGCAGACGAAACGAACACACCAGCACCAGCCAGCGCACTCAGCAGTTTACCGCCTGGTTGCGTTACGATCGCTTTTGCAGGATCGCCATTGATAGAGATTGTAATGTCACCTGTTGGTACCAGCTTAGACTTGGCGAACAGAATCACCAGCACTAGAGCTAGAACAATCAGAGTAAACATCACTACACCAAGAATAATGTCCATTGACTATTCCTTTATTGTTGCGGTTTACCCGACTTACAGTTGAACACCAGAGAAAGACATGAAGCCTAGCGCCATCAAGCCCGCGGTGATGAAGGTAATACCCAAACCACGCAGACCAGGAGGTACGTCAGAGTACTTCATTTTCTCACGGATACCTGCAAGAGCGACGATAGCTAGCATCCAGCCCACACCAGAACCGAAACCGTACACGACAGATTCAGCAAAGTTGTAGTCACGTTGTACCATGAAAGATACACCACCGAAGATCGCACAGTTTACTGTGATCAGCGGTAGGAAGATGCCCAGCGCGTTGTACAGAGGCGGGAAGAAGCGATCGAGGATCATTTCCAGAATCTGTACCAGTGCCGCAATTACACCGATAAAGGTAATAAAGTTCAGGAAGCTTAAATCCACTCCCGGAGCCAATGCATCTGGCTTCAGCACTAGGTTGTACACCAAGTTGTTAACCGGTACGGAAATGGTCAGAACCACCACAACCGCAACACCCAGACCAAACGATGTCTTCACTTTCTTCGATACAGCCAAGAAGGTACACATACCAAGGAAGAAAGACAGTGCCATGTTCTCGATGAAAATCGATTTAACCAGCAAACTAATATAATGTTCCATGACGACCTTACTCCTTCGCTTCTACTTGTTCAGGCTTGAACGTACGAATCGCCCAAATCATGAAGCCGATCAGGAAGAACGCTGAAGGTGCCAGCAACATTAGGCCGTTTGGTTGATACCAACCACCATTGCTGATCAGTGGCATCACTTCCATACCGAACAGTTTGCCTGAGCCTAAAAGCTCGCGGAAGAAACCAACGGTGATCAAAACGAAGCCATAACCTAGACCATTACCAATACCGTCGATAAACGATGGGATTGGTGCAGACTTCATCGCAAACGCTTCTGCACGGCCCATTACGATACAGTTCGTAATGATCAGACCTACGAATACAGACAGCTGTTTCGAGATATCGTACAGGTACGCTTTCAGGATTTGGTCAACCACGATAACCAAAGATGCGATGATCGCCATCTGCACGATGATACGCACGCTGTTCGGAATGTGGTTACGGATCAGGGAAACGAAGAAGTTAGACAGTGCAGTAACGAACATTACTGCCAACGTCATTACAAACGCCGTTTCTAGTTTGGTGGTCACTGCAAGTGCAGAACAAACACCAAGAACTTGTAGCGCGATTGGGTTGTTGTCCAATACTGGCGCTAGCACGCTCTTTTTCAGCTCTTTTGCGCTAGACATTAGTTCAGACCTCCGTCACGAACTTTAGCTAGGAACGGACCAAAGCCCATGTCACCTAACCAGAAGTCGAATGTGTGTTGAACGCCGTTACTGGTCAATGTTGCGCCTGAGAGAGCGTCAACACCATGCTCAGAACCTGCAGGAGCGCCACCTTTGACGATTTTGATCGCTGGCTGGTGGTTTTCATCAAACAGTTTCTTACCAACCCATTGCGCACGCCAAGAAGGGTTTTCTACTTCGCCGCCCAATCCCGGAGTCTCACCTTGTTGGTAATAAGTGATACCAGATACGGTATTGCCGTCAGTTTCCACTGCAACAAACGCGTACATCATTGACCACAGACCGTTACCGTGAACCGGAATGATCACTTTAGATACTTGGTCGCCATCTTTTACAAGATAAACAATACCTGTATTTGCACGACGAAGGATTTTTGCGGCATCCTGATCGGCTGATAGCTTGATCGATTCCGCAGGATCTTTCGCTGCTTTACGTTGGTCAAATGTGGATGCGTCACCTTCAACAAAGTCGCCAGATTTAAAATCAACCAAACGTGGTTCGATGTATTTGGCAAACAGTTCAGGGACAGAACCTTTTTCTGTAATGCCAGCTACTTCGACAATCTTACTTTGTTTATCTAGGACTGCGTTTGCTTTTTGCTTGCTACGCAAGCCAACCGCCGCTGCCGATACGATGATTGAGCACACTAGGCTCAACGCGATAACAACAAACAGCGTCTTTTTAATGCTATCGTTATTACTTGCCATAGCGTGCTAGTCTCCGCTTGATGTTTTTCTCCACAACGATGTGGTCGAACAGAGGGGCAAAGAGGTTAGCGAACAGAATCGCTAGCATCATGCCTTCTGGATATGCAGGGTTGACCACACGAATCAGCACACACATGATGCCAATAAGAATGCCATAGGCCCATTTCGCATTGTTGGTAAACGAAGCTGATACTGGATCTGTCGCCATGAAGAACATACCGAATGCAAAACCACCTAAAACTAAATGCCAGTGCCAAGGCATGTTGAACATCGCATTGCTGTCTGAACCAATCACATTGAACAAGGTAGACAGAGCAATCATACCGATCATCACACCTGCGATGATGCGCCATGAAGCGATACCCATGTAAACGATAAACGCAGCGCCGATCGCTAGAGCCAGAGTCGATACTTCACCGATTGAACCAGGAATGTTACCAATGAAGGCATCCATCCAAGTGATCGCTTGACCAGTTGCGGCATTAACTAGCGCACCGTTACCGCCTTGCGCCCATTGGCTCAGAGCAGTTGCACCAGAGAAACCGTCCGCAGCAGTCCAAACTAAGTCACCCGAGATTTGCGCTGGGTAGGCGAAGAATAGGAATGCACGGCCCGCGAGAGCTGGGTTCAGGAAGTTACGACCCGTACCACCGAAGACTTCTTTCGCAACAACCACACCGAAGGTAATACCCAGTGCAGCTTGCCATAGTGGAAGCGTTGGCGGAACAATCAGTGCGAACAAGATAGAAGTCACAAAGAAACCTTCGTTTACTTCGTGTTTACGCACCATACAGAACAGCACTTCCCAGAAGCCACCAACGATGAATACCGTCGCGTAGATAGGTAGGAAGTAAGTCGCACCCAACAGCATTTTGCTGCCCCAACCTGCATCAGCGGCCAGTGTGCCACCGAACATTTCTGTCAACCAGTAATGCCAGTTGCCAGCAATGATTGCGGCAAGTTGATCGCCAGCGTACATATGATTGAGCGCGGCAATTGCTTGACCACCCGCGTTGTACATCCCCCAGAACATCGCTGGGAACACGGCTAGCCAAACCATGATCATGATACGTTTTAGGTCAACGCTATCACGAACGTGTGAGCTTTTTTTCGTCACCAGACCCGGTGTGTAGAAAACTGTTGCGACAGCTTCATACAGGGCAAACCATTTTTCATGTTTACCACCCGGCTCAAAGTGATGCTCGATATCTTCAAGAAACTTTTTGAGGCCCATGAAAATTACCCTTCCTTCTCAATCTTGTCGAGGCATTCACGCAGTAGCTGACCGTACTCGTATTTGCCTGGACATACAAAGGTACATAGTGCGAGATCTTCTTCATCCAGCTCCAAAGCACCTAGGCTTTGCGCACTGTCAGAATCACCGGCACAAAGATCACGAAGCAACAGCGTGGGCTCCATGTCGAGCGGCAGTACTTTTTCGTAGTTGCCAATCGGTACCATTGAACGATCACTACCGTTAGTCGAAGTTGTCATATTGAACAACTGACCTTTGAATAGGTGACCAAGGAATGAACGGGTAACAGAGAACTTGTTCTTGCCAGGCATTGCCCAACCAAGGAACTCTTTGTCACGACCTTCACGCAGAACAGAAACCTGCAGGTGGTAACGACCCAGATAAGCGTGAGGACCCGTTGCATGAACGCCAGAAAGTACTGAGCCAGAGATGACACGCACTTCACCAGGCATGATCTCGTTATCGGTCACTTCATCTAGGCTTGCACCGATAACGGTACGAACCAAGCGAGGATTGTTGACAACCGGACCAGCCAGAGAAATGACGCGCTCTGCATACAGTTCACCAGTCAGGAACAGTTTACCGAAAGCGATAACGTCCTGATAGTTAATGCTCCAAGCCACGTGTTGTGCATTTACAGGGTAAAGGAAATGCATGTGGGTGCCAGCTAGACCAGCTGGATGCGGGCCATCAAATACATGCTCTTCGACATTAGACTGCGCGCTGCGTGGCAGGCTAGAGCCAGATTTACACACGTAAACCTTGCCTTCAGTCAAAGCGGAAAGCACATCCAATCCAGCAACGAAAGCTTCAGCTTGTTCATTGATAATCAACTCAGGTTTCGCTGCCAAAGGATTGGTATCCATTGCCGTAACGAAAATTGCCTTCGTTGAAGACTCGATTGCCGGAACCTTACTGAACGGACGAGTACGCAGAGCAGTCCAAAGTCCAGACTCAACCAGTTGAGTTTTGATCGCTGCGCGATCAAGACCTGCCAGTTGGCTAGCTTCAAACTTATCGAAAGTAATCTGCTCGTCACCTGCCACTTCAACCACAACAGATTGAAGGACACGTTTCGCGCCACGATTGACTTCGATAACTTTACCACTCACTGGAGAAGTAAATTTCACGCCTGGGTTCTTTTTGTCTTCAAAAAGAATTTGGGCT
This sequence comes from Vibrio navarrensis, assembly GCF_000764325.1. NCBI lineage: Bacteria > Pseudomonadati > Pseudomonadota > Gammaproteobacteria > Vibrionales > Vibrionaceae > Vibrio > Vibrio navarrensis. The sequence goes on from NZ_JMCG01000002.1 coordinate 573,558, forward strand.
TTCTTCACTTCATCACCTACGCGTACATGCATCGTAGGACGCATGCCAACGTACTCTTCGCCAAGCAAGGCGACTTTTTTGATGGCTTTGCCATCATTAATCACCTGGGTAGGAGCTCCTGCGATAGGAAGGTCCAAACCCTTTTTTATTGTAATCATACGCACTTGCACTACTTTTATCGGGAAAAAGATTCTTTTGATTGCGTAACTTTTAGACACGACATTTGTGTCCGGTTTTGACGTCGTTTTAAACGCCAAAATCGCAACATCCTTTTAAAAATCTCTTCACATGAAATTGGAGAGATTTATCAGGTGCGATATTTTAGCACCTTTTGCGAACTTGATGCCATGACCAATAAACGCATTAGCCGTTTTATTTCGAATGAATTGAGAGATATAGGCTAACTATTGTTCATAACTTTGACACGTCGCACAAATGGTAACCGGATTGCAAACTTCAGGCATAGGCAGAAACTATCGATATCGACCTATCATTTGTTACACTCATTTGTTGAAACGCTGTTAATACATTTTTTAATCAGTATCGCTAAGAAAGCGAACTATTGATGTACATAAAAAAAGATGGCTTACACCATCTTTCCCTCAATCATCAAACAAACCGCCCTTGGTACAACGTCCGATTTTAAACACGGCTGCCGCCCATACACATTGGGCTGTCTGGTGCGCCGCCGCGTTCTAATCGCCACTCTTTTTCAGTGTAGGTGTGAATCGCCAACGCATGGATATGATTATTCAGCTCATCGGCCAATGCTTGATTCACTTGACGATGACGGGCAAGCAGTCTCTGCCCTTCAAACTTATTACTCACCACAATGACTTTGAAGTGACTTTCTGAGCCTGGTGGTACGTTGTGCATGTAACTTTCGTTCACGACGCTCAGATAATCTGGCTCAAACGTATTGTGCAGCTTCGTTTCTATGACTTCTTGGATCATATTTCATCCCCTATGCTCACGAACCCTACAAGTATATACCCTATTTCACCGACATTGATCTGATGAATAGAATAGGACTGAACATTCTATCAACATCAACCGCTACAGAAGAAGATCCGTTGTGTTTTTTTGTAGGCTCCGCCTATCTTGTTTGTCAGCCATCTGCGAGAATATTGTTAGAACTCAATATGACACGCACCATTTTATGAAAACCGATCTTTCTCTTCACGACAGAAACCTCACCCTCTTCAGATATCCAAAATTAGCCAATGAAACACTGCAAGCGTGGGACGCCGGAGATGAGTATCTGATCAATCATATCGAAGCGCTCGACTTAAATCCGCGGCAGAACATTCTGGTGTTGAACGACCATTTTGGGGCGCTTTCCTGCTGGTTCTCAGCCAAACATAAAGTGACCTTGATGAGCGATTCCTATATTTCTCATCAAGGAGCAGTGCACAATTTGCAATTGAATCAATGCCATAATGTCACTATCCTGACGTCAATGGACGCCATACCCAATGACACCCACGTGGTGGTGATGCAATTGTCCAAAAGCAATCGCCATCTGGTGTGGCAACTCAGCCAACTTCGCCAAACCCTCCCAAGCAATGTGCCCGTCATTGCGGTCAACAAGGCCAGAGACATTCACACTTCCACGCTCAAGCTGTTTGAAAAACATCTCGGTACCACTACGACCTCACTGGCGTGGAAAAAACATCGCCTTGTCTTTTGTCACGCCAACTGTTCACAACCAGACTCACCTGCTGCGATCGTCAGTTGGGATGTGCCAGAGCATCACATGACGCTGCAAAACCTGCCAAATGTCTATTCTGGTGAAAGTTTAGACTTAGGCGCTCGCTTTATGCTGGAGCATATTCCAAGCGATGAGAAACTCAAACACATCATTGACTTAGGCTGCGGCAACGGGGTGTTGTCGGTCAAAGCTGCGCGGCTCAACCCACAGGCTAAAATCACCTTGGTGGATGAAAGTTTTATGGCGTTGGCCAGTGCAAAACTCAACATTGAACACAATACGGAGCACGCGGCCGAGGTGGAATTTATTGCCAACAACTGCTTGGAAGGGTTTTCTCCGCAAAGCGCTGATCTGATCTTGTGTAACCCGCCATTTCATCAGCAACAAACCGTCACTGACCATATTGCTTGGCAGATGTTTTGTGATGCAAAACGGGTGCTGGTAAAAGAGGGGAAACTTTTGGTGATCGGCAATCGCCATTTAGGGTACGATGCCAAACTACGACGCCTTTACGGTGAGAAGAGTGTAAAGCTCATCGCTGAAAATAGTAAGTTTGTGATTTTACAGGCAACTAAATAAGCTGCTAGTTTTAATCCGCTCTATTATTGATTTTAATGTTAGGTTATAAGCCACCGTTGCTAACAAAGGAATACACCATGAGAAAACTGGTTATCGCCGCTTCTATCGCCCTGCTTTCAGCTTGTTCGACTCCTCAGCAGGAACAACTCAATCTGAGTCCGCAAGCGACCTTAAGCACCAATCCACTTGTACAAGGCAAAACTTACACTCTAACAAGTAAAGATCTGCGCGCCGCACAATACGTAGCCCTGCTCGATAGTGGTCGTTCCAATATTCTGCCACTGCATGCCAAACAAAATATGCGCATTCTACTGGAAAACCTGCTGGAGCAGCAGTTCTCTTCACAAGGCTATAAAGTGGATCTCAACAGTAATAACTTGATCAACTTAGAGGTACGTGAAGCTCTGGTCAATGTGCGCCACAGCGTGATGCAAAATGAGATGGATGCCAAAGTCGTATTGGTGGTTACCGCAGAGACGCCGCGTGGTAAGTTGGAAAAAACCTACAACGGCACCGCACAACGCACTGGCACTTTGAGCGCTTCGGATGAAGAGATCGAAACCGTACTCAATGATGTACTCAATTTGGTCATGTCTGAAATCGCCAACGATAAAGAACTGCAATCATACATGCAGGAACGTTTCTAATGCTTAAACCGACCATGAAATTCATTCTCGCGACAATGGCTTTGCTCAGCTCTCTGGCATACGCAGGCCCTAAAGTGGCGTTTGAAACCACGCTCGGTACGATCACCATGGAGTTGGATGAAGAAAAAGCACCCAACACCGTTGCCAACTTTCTTAAGTATGTCAATGATGGCAGCTACATCGGTTCATAATTTCACCGTGTGATCCCCGGCTTTATGGCACAAGGCGGTGGCTTTGACGAGAAAATGAATCGCCTGCCGACCTACGATGCAATCAAAAACGAAGCCAATAACGGCTTAAGAAACGACACAGCGACCATTGCCATGGCACGCACTCAGGACCCGCATTCAGCCACACGGCAGTTTTTCATTAATCTCAATGACAATGATTTTCTCAACTACGATGTGCAGCCTCCGGGTTATGCGGTGTTTGGCAAAGTAACCGACGGCTTTAGCGTGGTGCAAGAGATGGCCACTAAGCCAACTAAGAGCCAAGGCCGGATGCGCGACATTCCGGTCGAGCCGATTATCATCACCAAAGCCACTTTACTTCCATAGTGACCCGCCCCTTAACAAAAGGGGCGCGTTCTATTTTTTCGGGATAGGTTATGTCTTCTTCCCCTGCCATTTCTTGGCGTGAAACCTTACAAAGCTACCTAGACAGACGCTTGCTGTGGGTATTTATGCTCGGCTGCTCAAGCGGCTTTCCTTGGGTTCTGATTGGCTCAAACATGTCAGGCTGGTTGAAAGATGCCGGGCTCACTCGAGCTGCCATTGGTTATTTTGGCAGTGTGTTTGCCGTGTATGCGATCAACTTTCTCTGGGCACCATTGGTAGACCGGGTCAAAATTCCATTATTGCACGCGCGTTTGGGCCAAAGACGCAGCTGGATTTTCCTTTGTCAGATTGTTGTTTTGCTGGCTACTTTGCTAATTGCAGGGGTCAATCCGGCTGACAATCTCGCTTTAACATCCGCATTAGCGCTCGCTATTGCTATCGCTTCCGCCACGCAAGATGTGGCGATTGACGCCTTTCGTATCGATACCTTTCCCAAATCCAACACCTCAAAGCTGCCGCAAGCGTCTGCCATGGCGGTGATTGGTTGGTGGACAGGGTATTCACTGCCGGGCTACTTGGCTTTTGTGAATGCAGACACCATAGGCTGGAACGGCGTTTACTACGGCATGGCGGCCATTGTCGCTTTACTTATGCTGTTTACCTTGCTGGTGGGTGAGCCCATCACCCACCGTGACAAACTGCAAGCCGCCGCGCAAAAGCGTCACAGTGATATCGTCGGCTCGAAATGGGTCGCTTGGCTAAGTGTGACGGTACTGGAACCTTTTATTGACTTCTTTAAACGCAACGGTACGCGCGTCGCCATCACACTGCTTTTGTTTGTTTTTCTGTTCAAAATTGGCGAAGCCTTTCTTGGCCGCATGTCGATCACCTTTTACAAGGAGATTGGCTTTAGCAATGAGCAAATCGGCTACTACTCTAAGCTGCTCGGTTGGGGAATCACCATGTTTTTCACCCTGATTGGCAGTATGGTGAATGTTCGCTTTGGCATTGTGAAAGGATTAATGGTTGGCGGCACGGCAATGGCCGCAAGCAACCTGATGTTCGCTTGGATAGCGCAAGTCGGGCCAAATGAGCAGCTCTTTTTAGCCACTCTCGTGGTCGATAACTTTACATCTGCGTTTTCAACCGTCGCCTTTGTCTCTTTCCTCACCGTCGTCACGGGGCAAGCTTTTTCGGCTTCTCAGTACGCACTATTGGCATCGCTGGGTAACTTTGGCCGCACAACGCTGGCATCGTTTAGTGGCGAGCTGGTGGATTATCTGGACAATTGGTCGATGTTCTTTATTGTCACGGCGGTGATGGTGATCCCGAGCTTATTAATGCTCTACTCGCTGCGGCACTACTTTAACGATGTGTTAAATAAAGCGGCACAAAACGAACAAGTAGAGGCTGAAACAGATAGCGAGTTGAAGACGCAATAGCTGAGCACAGAAACAGCGATGGGTAAAAACGAGAGATAAGATTAGAGAAAGGCTTGCAGAGTTTGCAAGCCTTGTGCCTTTTAAGGATACATGCCACGTCCGAACATATTGAAGATACGCGCCACGCCTTGAGTAAACACCATCGGCTCGGTAAGCACCGTCAAACATAAGCAATCGGCATCCGCTTTGGTTCTTGGACTATGCTTGACCGAAGCATCGCGCAGCAAGAAATCTCCGGCTTGGTATTCACCATCTTCATCACTAAAACTGCCGTGCAGCACTAAGGTTGCTTCCAAACCTTTGTGTGTGTGCTGCGGGATCTGCACCCCTTCAGAGATATACATCAGATTGACTCGCGCCTCTTCGCCAAAATCAATTGGTGCGCTGTAGACCTTACCACCGTAGCTTCGCCAGTCGGCCACTAAGTCCGCGTAGCGGCTCAGCGTCTGCGGCAAGATGAAGCGACGGTTTTTGACTGTAACAAATCGGCGATCATAAACTTCGCGAGCATCGGAGCGAATCTGACTGTCCAGCACTTGCTCCAACATGTCAGCAAAATCGATCTCAGCCAGTGGTTCAGAGCTTGGGTCAAACACATTTTGCGCCTGTGCACTTTCCATGTGCGCCACGGCGTTCTGACACTCAGGGCAGGTTTCCAAATGGGTAGCGACCATCAACCCTGTGACCGCGTCAACTTCTCCACAGGCATACGCCTGCAACATGGTAATATCGGGGTGAAAACTCATAACTTATCCGCCTGCATGCTGTGTCTTAACTTCTCTACCGCGAGTCTTAAACGTGACTTGACCGTCCCCAGAGGAATATCGAACATCTCTGCCACTTGCTGTTGTGGTAAATCCTCGATGTACACCGCTTGCAGCACCTCGCGCTGTGCCTTGGGTAGACACTGAAGAAATTTGATCACCTGCTCTTTGAGCAGATCTTGTTCTGGGCTGTAACAATCCACCAAGTCAAGTGGGTAGTAATCGCTCGGCCAAATATCGTCGGCGTGAATGTGCAAATCTTTGCCTTTCTGTTTGCGCAGTAAATCGAAACAAAGGTTGCGAATTATGGTGTAAACCCAAGTAGAGAGCGCACTTTTACTGCCATCAAACAGATGTGCTTTATGCCACACAGTCATCATGGTTTCTTGCACTAACTCCAAAGCAACTTGCTCATTACCCACATGTTTGTAAGCGAAATGACGTAATTTTGGCGCGTAAAAATTGAAGATCACCGCAAAAGCTTGCCGATCTTTCTCTTTCACTCTGTCCATATACGCTGACCAATCTTGCCGGGTCATCGCTTGAGGATTTTCATTCAACATAGCCAGTCCTTTCTGAAGGCGTTATGCTCGCTTTGGGGATATACGTCATTGTCCAGCATGTGGATCAGTGCCATCACGCAAATTTTTCTCGCTTGAATAGGCTTTGCTCAGTGCTTGACGCGTGCACTGTCATCTTCCACCACTTGGCTCAGAAAGTTTAGTCCATTAGAGCAATCGACATGTCCGGCAAATTGTTCAAATTGTTGCACGCTGAGTGGTAAGATTTCCAGCCAACGTTGCGTCACCCAGTTTGCATCAGCGTAGAGCCTTTGCGGGTACAACTCGCCCAACTGAGGAAACTGCGCGTAGACTTGCTCAAGCTGTTTACCAAGGTAGCTCTCTTGCTCTGGTAGCTCGGTTTGCGGCCAAGGTGACAGAGGCTGCACGGTCGCCAAACGCAAACCATCTTCTTCGAGTGCAATTTGCTCGATAGTAAAACGCTGCACGCCCTGCACGGTAATCCCGAGCAGGCCATCCGGCAAGACATCAAAATCGATGATTTTCACCTCTGTACCACACTGGGATAAGGTACTTCGCCCAGCACTCCTATCGACTAAACACATGCCGAAGGTCAAATTATGCTCACAGCAGGTTTTCACCATGCGTTTATATCTTGGCTCAAAAATCCTCAGTTTCATTTTTCCGCTAGGCAACACGGTTGAACTGAGAGGAAAAAGCATTAGTTGCGTCATAGTCACCCCGCTTAAAACTTCTGCAGCTTTCTACGCGCAAACCTTTACCTAGATCACAATGAAGGCAATTTATTAACAACCCTACCTCTCTCTCGCTTTCAACAAAACCCCGCATGCATCCAGATTGATAGTTTTATAAAAGTTCCCGACTTTCGCTTAAAAAGGAGATCAAGATCACCCAAATTGGAGAAAAATTGCACTCACATCACTTTTATTTGAGATTTAAATCGCTATGATGCGCGCAAATCAGAGAACACAAGCACACGAACAGTGTGTCTTAACACCGTTACAAATATAGAGAGTTCCCCTATGCGTAAATCACTTCTAGCTCTTAGCCTTCTAGTGGCCACTTCAGCTCCAGTTATGGCGGCAGATTACTCTGACGGCGATATCCACAAAAACGATTACAAGTGGATGCAGTTCAACTACATGTACTCAATTGATGAGATGCCTCGAGTTAAAGGTGCTGACGACAACACACACGACTACCTAGAAATGGAATTTGGTGGCCGCTCAGGTATCTTCGACCTATATGGCTATGTTGATGTATTCAATATTGCCACTAAAGATAACCAAGATAAGTCAATCAAGAACGGCGCTCCTGACAAGATGTTCATGAAGTTTGCACCACGTATGTCTCTAGATGCGGTGACTGGTAAAGATCTCTCTTTCGGTCCAGTTCAAGAGCTATACATTGCATCTCTAATGGAATGGGGTGGTAACAACGGTGGTGTGAACAACCAAAAAATCGGTCTAGGTTCTGATGTTAATGTGCCTTGGTTGGGTAAAATCGGTCTAAACCTATACAGCACTTACGATGGTAATAAAAAAGATTGGAACGGTTTCCAAATCTCAACCAACTGGTTTAAACCTTTCTACTTCTTTGAAAACGGCTCATTTATCTCTTACCAAGGTTACATTGACTACCAATTTGGCATGAAAGAAGAGTACTCTTCTGCTAGCAGCGGCGGTGCAATGTTTAACGGTTTCTACTGGCACTCAGATCGCTATGCTGTAGGTTACGGCCTAAAAGCATACAAAGACGTTTACGGCGTGAAAGACGGCCAAGACATTGGCGGTGGCTTACAGCTAGAGTCAACAGGCGTGAGCCACTACTTAGCTGTAACTTACAAATTCTAATTGAACTTAGTTGTAATGCAAAAATGGCGCTTTCGAGCGCCATTTTTATTTGCTTTCGCCAATTCCCTCATTATCCTTGCAGCAAATCCTTTTTGATGAAGATGATTTGGTGAACATTGTCATTTTAGGCCCGGGCGCCGTTGGCTCACTTTGGGCGCTCAAATTACAGCAAGCTGGCCACCAAGTGGCACTGTGGGCAAGAGAGAATGCTCCGACACTCTCACTGCAGTTGGCTCAAGGCCCCTTATACTCTTTTGCCAATCAATCGCGTCTGGAGATAGAACAAGCGGATCTGTTGCTTGTCACCGTTAAAGCTTGGCAGGTTGCAGAGGCTTTAGCACCGCTGGTCGATTCCCTTTCAAGCGACACTATAATTATGCTAATGCATAACGGCATGGGCACGGCTGAACAGGTAGCGGCTTTGCTACCGGATAATCCTCTGGTCGTCGCCACCACCACACATGGGGCTTACAAGCCTTCGCGCCAGCAGGTTTTGCACACCGGCTTAGGCACTACCCAACTTGGCGGAGTGAATGCGCTTGGTAAGCAGTGCGCTTTTCTCGCGGACGTGTTTGACCACGCCCTGCCCGCCGCGCACTGGAATGAACATATTGAGCACGCCCTGTGGACCAAACTGGCAATCAATTGCGCCATCAACCCACTCACCGCCATTCATCAATGCAAAAACGGTCAACTGGCAGACGCTCGTTTTGCGCCTATGCTAAGTGAAGTCAGTGCAGAGCTTGCTGCCGTCATGCAACGGGAAGGAATAGCGAGCGATCACGCGCATCTGCTGCGCAGCGTCATGCAGGTAGTAGAGGCAACCGCAGAAAATTACTCCTCCATGCAGCAAGATATCTATTACCAGCGCAAAAGCGAAATTGACTTTATTAACGGTTACTTACTGCGCTGCGCTGCCAAACATCACATTGAAACGCCTCACAATCAAAAACTGTTTGAACAAATCAAACAGATAGAACAGAGCTGGACAACATCATGACAAAACGAATTTTGGTGCCGATTGCACCGGGAACCGAAGAGATGGAAGCGGTCACCGCCATTGATATGATGGTGCGCGCCGGGTATGAGGTGACGGTCGCCAGCGCCGACTTTGAGGGCAACCTCACGATCACAGCGTCGCGCGGCGTGATTTTGGGGGCTCAATGCCGTTTGGTCGACGTCGCCGATGAACCCTTTGACGTAATTATCCTTTCTGGCGGCGTTGCAGGTGCTGAGGCGTTTCGCGACAGTCCACTGTTGCTAGAGATGATCAAACAGCATATGTACGAAGGCAAACTGCTGGCAGCAATTTGCGCCGCGCCTGCACTGGTATTGCAGCACCACAATCTATACCCCAAGGCGCTCATGACCTGTCACCCCAACTTTCGCGCGCACATCCCACAAGATAACTGGCGCGCCAAACGGGTGACTTACGATGTCAACCACAATCTGCTCACCAGCCAAGGGCCCGGGACTGCGTTGGAATTTGCTATGGAAATCATCATTCTGCTTTCCGGCAAACAACATGCTCGCCAAGTCGCTGAGCCGATGGTGACGGTTCCAGTACTGAACTACCACAAGCTGGGTGAAGAGTGATGTTTGACGTCGATTCGGTACGCGCGCAATTTCCCGCGCTGCAACAAAGCGTCCATGGCTCACCGCTGGTCTATCTGGACAGCGCAGCTACAACGCAAAAACCTCAATGTGTGATTGATGCCATCAGCCACTACTACAGCCGACACAATGCCAATGTGCATCGCGGTAGCCACAGTTTAACCGCCGAGGCCACCAGCCAGTTTGAGCAGGCAAGGCATAGCGTCGCTCAGTTTATCGGCGCGCAAATTGACCAAGAGATCATCTGGACACGCGGCGCCACCGAAGCGCTCAATTTGATCGCCCAGACCTATGCGCGCAGCACTTTGCAACCCGGTGATGAGATTTTGGTTGGTGAGATGGAGCATCACGCCAATATCGTCCCGTGGCAAATGGTCGCCGAGCAAACGGGGGCAAAAGTGGTGAAAATCCCCATGACTCAAGATTGCCAATGGGACATGGCCGCCTTTTCGCAGCGTTTAAGCAACCGATGTAAAATCGTTGCCGTGGCGCAAATCACTAACGTCACCGCTAGCCGTCAACCGATTGAATCGATCATCGCACTTACCCACCAAGTGGGGGCCGTTGTGGTGGTCGACGGTGCGCAAGGCATAGTGCACGAACCCGTAAAAGTCGCCGAATTAAACGCCGACTTTTACGTTTTTTCAGGGCATAAACTTTACGCCCCCGCAGGTATTGGCGTTTTGTATGGCAAGCTCGCCCTACTGGAAGCGATGCCACCCTGGCATGGCGGCGGGAAAATGGTAGAGAGGGTGTCGTTTGACAAAACGACGTTTTCCGCTTTGCCGGGCAAATTTGAGGCAGGCACGCCCAACGTCGCGGGGGCACTTGCCCTAGCGAAAGCGATTGAGTGGTATCAGGGCTTTGAGCGCCAAGAGGTCGAAGCGCATTTGCATCAGTTGCAATCCGCGGCGTATCAAGCGCTGGTCAACATCGATGATATTCGTGTGCTCGGTTACCAAGCGAATGCGTCGGTACTAACTTTTGTCGTCGACGGCGTACACCATCAAGACATCGCCACTTTGCTCGACCAGCAAGGCATTGCGGTGCGTGCAGGCCACCACTGCGCCCATCCTTTGATGGACGCGCTGGGCGTCTCGGGCACTGTGCGGGTGTCGTTTGCGATTTACAACACCATGGATGATGTTGAGCGTTTCATCAATGCGGTGAAAAAAGCACTCGAGTTGTTGTGAGGAAGAGGGAGGGACTAGGTGCTAGGTGCTAGGTGCTAGGTAGCGAGTCTCTCCTTTGTCGAGGAGTTGTCTAGTCGGCTTGAACTTGCTGTTTGATCTGCTCCACAATCGCTTTTAGCCCGTTGCCACGCGACGGGCTAAGGTGAGCAATCAAACCCAGTTTGGCAAAGTAGTCATCAATATCAAAGGCCAAAATCTGCTCGGCGCTCTTGCCGTCAAAAGCGGCCATCACCAGCGCAATCAAGCCACGCACAATGCGTGCGTCTGAATCGGCGCAGAAGTACCAACGTCCATCCCGCTGCTGGCTCAAGAGCCAAACTTGGCTTTCGCAGCCAGCCACCGTGATTTGCGCCGATTTTAGCGCTTCAGACATCACTGGCAGCTGTTTGCCCCACAAAATCACCTGACGATAGCGATCTTCCCAACCAGAGAAACCTTGCATCACCGACACAATCTCATCGCTGTTGATCTCATGACCAAAAGGGGAAGCGGGAAAATCAGACATGGTGAGGCTCCTAATATTGCAGGGACATTGAGACAAAATTACTGTTTGTGCTTTTGGATTAACTTTTCCACGATGCGCGCCACGGCGACAAAAGCAAACGAGGCCGTGACCACCGTCGCCGCGCCAAAACCACTGGCACAGTCCATCCGTTTTGGTCCTTCAGCGCTCGATTTCACCGCGCAAACAGACCCATCCGCTTGCGGATATTTCAACTGCTCGGTGGAAAACACGCAGTCTATGCCAAACTTACGCGCCGGATTTTTCGGGAAGTTATGATGGCGACGCAAAGTATCTTTGATCTTTTTCGCCAGCGGATCTTGAATCGTCTTGGTCAAATCCGCCACTTGGATTTGGGTCGGATCCACTTGTCCACCCGCACCGCCAATGGTGATCACTTTGATTTTGTTGCTGCGACAGTATGCCAGCAGCGACGCTTTGGCTTTGACACTGTCAATCGCATCCAGCACGTAATCGAACGATTTGCTGAGATACTGGTGCTGATTGTCGGGCGTAATGAAATCGTCAATCAGGTTCACTTTGCACTCTGGGTTGATCAGCTTGACCCGCTCAGCCATCACTTCGATTTTACTCTGCCCGATGGTACCGCTCATCGCATGAATTTGGCGGTTAATGTTGGTTACACATACATCATCCATATCGATCAGCGTCAGCTCGCCAATCCCCGTTCGCGCTAACGCTTCGACCGCCCAAGAGCCGACTCCGCCAATACCAATCACGCACACGTGCGCGGCGCGAAGTATCTCTACTTCACTGTTGCCATACAAACGACGCGTGCCACCAAATCGTTGGTTGTAGCTATCAGAGGCTGGGGTATCGAGTTCGCGCATAATCTAAGTTCCAAAGCTCGCCAGAAAAACAAAGAGTGCGATTTATACGCACTCTAAGAGGAAATGTCCAGATGAGGAAAAGCTATTGTAGCTTTTCCGGTGGCATTGCCCAAGGGGCTTGCGTTGGCGTGCCTTCCAAACCCAATTTCCATACTCGGCCAAAATGTTTGTAGTGGCCCGCTTCCGTTCCCGCTCGCGGCCCCATGCCATGATAGAGGTCAAGGTGGTTTTGTTTCACCGCCCCGCCCGTATCGAGCACGATCAGCAGGCGCAATTGATGAGCCCCACTCCAAGTGCCATCAGTGTTGAGCAGCGGTACTTCAGCCAAAATCGGCGTGCCCATCGGGAAAATGGAACGATCGCCGGCAACCGAAGCCATCGGCAGCAGAGGGATCCCAGCCGTTCCCGTCACAGGCGCTGCGGCGCGCGGCGCAAAAAAGACAAAAGAAGGGTTCTGTTCGAGCAGTTCTCGCACGCTGGCTTCATCGTTACGCAGTACCCAATCTTTGATCGCCTTGAGCGACATTTTTTCTCGTGCCACTTCGCCGCGTTCAATCAACACCTTACCAATGCTGACGTACGCTTTGTTGTTTTTCCCGGCATAAGCGAAATATTCCAGCGTATCGTCGTCACCAAAATGAACAAAGCCGCTGCCTTGCACTTCCATGATAAACGGATCGATCAAGTTCTCTGCGTAACCAAGCTCCAATCCTTGTCCTTGCAGCGCACCAGCATAAATTTGCGCGCGGGTCGGACAATCTTCACTACACTCCGGTTTGCGGTAAACGGGATAGCGAAAACGCTCATCAGGCTGATGGCGAAGCTCCATCACCGGAGAAAAATAGCCAGTAAACAATACATTGCCTTGCTTATCTCCACCGCCGAGCTGTGCGGTTTGAATGCCAAACGCGCTCAGCTCACTCGGCTCGCCGCTTTGCAACACCCATTCATTGAGTTTTTCGTACAGTGGTTGATAGAGCGCCGCCAGCGATGGAGAGTTGCTCACTACCGCCTCAGACTGGCGGGCAAATTCGGTAAAATCGCGCGGTTTGCTTGAGTTGACTTGCTCGACTTTATTGAGCGGATCGGCGAACTCGCCATCAAGATACTGCTGAGCCCGATCGGTTGGCTGCGCACAGCCAAACAGAAGTAAAGAAGCAAACAGAGGAAAGGAAGGTTTTAGCACACGTTATCATCCATCAATCAAGGTGAAGTGAAGGATGGCAAACTCACGCCACAAGCGCAATGGAAAAGGCGTAACCGACTGTGAGACTGACACAAATCTGACCCGATAGGATTGGCAACTAACGTAAAGAGAGATTTTGCCGCCCTTCTAAGCGGAAGATAGGCAAGTAGTGATCGTTGGAATCCAGCTTCATCTCAACGTATTGCTGCTGACCTAAAATACGAAAGCGGCGCTCTTTTCCCCCGGTTTGGTAGGAAAAGTATTTACCATCGAACTCGAAACTGGTCGCCACCACCGAGCCGTTTGACGTCACCCCTTCCGCACTGAGCTCAAACACTTCACGGTCATAATGGGGCACATCTTGTTCCACCCACTTGCCATAAATCAGGCTTTTCGGCAGCGGTGGATTAATCGCGCGCGAAATCAAATCACCATACAAAAACAGCACCACCACCGTTCCTATCAGGGCTATCCCCATCAGGACTCGCTCCACAATTTTGCGCTGCTTACGCTTTTTCGCATCCATCTCCATTGCGGTATCTAAGTCGGTTTGATTCTTCTTAACAGTCGGCGGCATCTTGTTATCTTTCATTAATAGAACCCGGCTATATTACACCTCTGGTCGTGCTGAACAATCACGCAGATCAATAGTTGCTATCTCAACAAAAAAAACACCTTGCTAAAATAAAAATAAAAAGACAGAATTTGTGCATAAAAAATCACAAGGAAATCCAATTGTGAAAATTCGCAGCACCGCTCTCGTAAAAGGTTTTAGACAGTCTACTCCTTATGTCAACGCTCACCGTGGCAAAACCATGGTGATTTTGCTCAGTGGGGAAGCGATTGAAGATAAGAACTTTGGCAACATAATTAATGATATAGCATTAATGCACAGTCTCGGCGTGAAGATTGTTCTGGTTTATGGTGCCAGACCACAAATCAATCACTTACTGGAGAAGCAAGCGTGCCAAACACCGTATCATAAAAACATTCGCGTGACTGATGAAAACACCATTTCGGTAGTTATGCAGGCAGCAGGACAACTGCAACTGGCGATAACCGCCAGCCTGTCAATGAGCCTCAACAACACGCCCATGGCGGGCACTCAACTGAATGTGGTGAGCGGCAACTTTGTCATCGCCCAGCCGCTTGGCGTGGATGATGGCGTCGATTACTGCCACAGCGGGCGTATCCGTCGTATCGATACCGAAGCGATCAATGGCTCACTCAGTCAAGGATCAATTGTGCTGCTTGGTCCGATTGCCAGCTCGGTGACAGGCGAATGTTTTAACTTGCTATCGGAAGAGGTCGCCACTCAGGTCGCGATTCGCCTCAATGCCGATAAGCTGATCGGCTTTTGTTCCGAGCAAGGAGTGATCGATGAGAACGGCAATGCGGTTGCTGAGCTGTTCCCAAGTGAAGCGGACGCGGTGATCAAAAAGCTGTCGCAAGATGTCGATCTCAGCAGTGATTTTAGCTCAGGTACATTGCGCTTTCTCAAAGGAGCGGTGGCCGCGTGTCGTGCGGGAGTCCCCCGCAGCCACCTGATCAGTTACAAGATAGATGGTGCATTGATCCAAGAACTGTTCTCGTTTGACGGCATCGGTACACAAGTGGTGATGGCCAGCTCTGAGCAGGTTCGTCAGGCAGATATTGACGATATCGGTGGCATTTTGGATCTGATTCGCCCGCTGGAAGAGCAAGGCATCTTGGTGAGACGCTCGCGCGAGCAGTTAGAGCAAGAGGTCGAACGTTTTACCATCATAGAGAAAGATGGCCTGATCATCGGCTGCGCGGCACTTTATCCTTATATTGAAGAGAAAATGGCGGAAATGGCTTGCGTGGCGATTCATCCCGATTATCGCGATGGCAACCGTGGCTTGATGTTACTTAACCACATGAAACATAAATCAAAACCAATCGGCATTCAGCAGATCTTTGTTCTGACCACCCACAGCGTGCACTGGTTTAGAGAACAAGGTTTTTATGAGATTGGCGTTGATTCTCTGCCGATGGCGAAGAAAAACCTCTACAACTATCAGCGCCGTTCTAAGATCTTAGCGCTGCATTTGTAGAGCTTCCTACTGGCAAAAGCGTGAAATCCGATATGCAATGCTTTACATTATTTTTGCTCACATTTTGTTCTTTTTTTAATCAGCGCACTGCTTTATAATGCGCGCCATTCAGGAATACCACCTGAACCAAGGACATCGGAAATACACCATTGCACGGAATGCTCGATTGATTACTTAACCGCCGTCAGTAGGCCACGGCTAAGCAATAAAGAGCACTAATATGAAAACCGTTATTTGTAATTCGTTGCAAAGCTTCTGGGATATGGCAGATAACCAGTTTCTAGAAGGTCTGGATGTTCACTGTGTTTTCCCAGTGAACGCCGCGTTAAAAGAGTTCATCATGAACTACCAACAGCAATACCGAATTCGCAGCATCACTTTCACTAAAGCGTTTCATGCTTAAACAGTTTTACAAGGCCGGGGTTATCCCGGCCTTGTTGCATCTGTGCGATACACGGTGACAACGGCCTATCCTTGCAAGCGCTCCACCAAGCCACTCGCCCGCTGAGTGCGGACACGAATCGCTCGCTTGAGCACTTGGCCGTCGGCATATAGCGCCAGTTTTTTCTTTGCTCGAGTAATACCGGTGTAAATCAGCTCCCGTGTCAGGATCGGGCTAAACTCTGCTGGCAGCACCATCAGTGTGAAGTCAAATTCACTGCCCTGCGATTTATGAATGGTCATGGCATAGGCCGTTTCATGTTCGGGGACACGGCTCGGTAAGATCGCTTTCATGCTACCGTCAGGCAGTTCAAAAAAGACTTTCAAGCGCGCTTCGCCCTCACTCTCATCACGCATACAAATGCCAATATCGCCATTGTACAAGCCCAGCGCATGGTCGTTACGCGTCACCATCACAGGGCGACCGTGGTACCAAAGTTCGTCTTGAGTGCGGATCAACTTGCGCGCCGCAAGTGCTTTTTCAATCCGTTGGTTAAGCCCGCTGACACCAAAATCGCCCTCACGCAGCGCACACAATAAGCGGCATTGATTGAACAGCGCCAAGACTACTTTAGCCTTTTCGGCACTGCTTTCGCTCTCCCCCGTCACCGGGCTGAGCTGAGTCTCTTGCAGGCGTGCGAGATAGCGGCCATATTCGCTAACCAGCGTTTGTATCATCTGATGGTAGTTCTGCGCATTGAGATCCCAGTGGGTAATGTCACTCATCTCTCGCTGCCACACTTGATCCACCGCGTGCGCATCCCCCGCGTTAACTGCCCGCGCCAACTGACCAATCCCTGAACGGGCATCAAAGCGAAAGCTTTTTTGCAACATGCATAAGCTGTCTGCAATCGACACTTTGCTGCGCCCCAGCGAAGTTAAGCTGGCAAAGCCAGTCAAACGCACCAACGCGCTCGCTTGCTCCGGGCTGTAACCGGTGTGAGAAAAGGAGCAAATATCTCCCAGCACTGCGCCCGCTTCCACCGAGGCGAGCTGATCTTTATCGCCAAGCAAAATCACTCTAGCCTGCTTGGGCAAGGCATCGATCACTTTGTACATCATGGATAAATCCACCATGGACGCTTCATCAATCACCAACACATCCAGATGTAGCGGGTTTTTACTGTGATGACGAAATTCGGCGCTGCCGGGAATCGCGCCCAGTAAGCGGTGTAAGGTTGACGATTCGGTCGGAATTTTGTTTTTCAATTCAGGGGAGACAGGCAGAGCCGATACCGCTTTGCCGATCGACTCCGTCAGGCGAGCGGCCGCTTTTCCGGTCGGAGCCACCAGTTTGATGGTGAGATCGTAACCGCCAGCTTGCTCAATCAGGGCCGCCAAAAGTTTACATACTGTGGTGGTTTTACCCGTCCCCGGCCCGCCGGAAATCACTGTAAAACGACGCGTTAACGCCACCGCAGCCGCCACTTTTTGCCAGTTGAGGCAGACACTTTGCGCCACCAAACTATCCAAGGCGCTGAGCTCATCGACCTTAGTCGCTGCCGCGACTACGCGCTCAATCGCCGCCCAGTCAAGCTGACTTGCATTCACCACATCCAGATGGTCGCACACCAACTGTTGGCGCAGGCCTGCCGAGTCCGTACTTTCGTTGCGGCCACGCAGCAGCGCCTCAAGCAAAAAGCGATAATCACGCGCAAACAAGTGATCGAGCAAATTGGCCAGTTTTTTCATCTCTTCAGCGTCTAAACTTACCGCGCTACTGAGCTGGTTGAGCTTGGCCGCAACCATCACTTCATAGTGCCAGTAGCGTTGTAAATAGAGTCGCTGCCCATCAAAGATCAGCGGTAAAGCCTCATGGCTCTCGCCGACAATTGGCGATGCTTTGAGCTTTTCGGCCCAATCAATCGACGCCAACTGAGTATTCAGCGCTTGCGCCGCCTCACCGTATAAACCCAAGCGCGTCGCGATATCAAGGCCCTGCCCGTGTGAATCGATTAATGGCAAACAGATATGACCACGCCCCACTTCCGCGCTGGCCAGCGCCGCTAACAGCGCCAGTTCCTCATCGTCACTTTGCGAGGCAATCAAACGGGCGAACTGGTAATCAAGCTGGCGCAGACTGCCTTGCTTGGCAAGGTCGGCAAGTAATGGCAAAAAATGCATCGCGGAATGGGCGCTCATAGTAACTCCATCTGACCAGGTTGACTGCTGGCTGGCTCTTGCGGCTCCTGACCATCCAGCAGACGATCCATTTGTTGTAAAAACGCCAGCGAAGGGCGCGCCGAAAAGATGCCGCTGCCACTTTTGCCATCCATGCCACGCAGAAACAGGTAGTAGACACCTCCAAAGTGACGCTGGTAATCGTAATCCGCTACTCGGCTACGTAAAAAGCGGTGCAGCGCCAAGGCATAAATCTGGTATTGCAAATCATAACGGTGATCGACCATCGCCCCTTTGAGCGCTTCGCCGTGATAAAAGTGCGTCGCATCGCCTAAGTGGTTGGATTTCCAGTCGAGTACGTAATAGCGTCCTTTGTGTTCAAACACTAAGTCAATAAAGCCTTTGAGCATGCCTTGCACCGTTTGAAAACCGAGGTCGCCAGCTTGGGCAGAGAGCGGATCGTGCCGCTGGCAAACACGATTGAGCGCGGCGGCGCTCAGCACTTCGATGGGGAGAAAGAACTCCATCTCGACCAAACGCTGACTAGGCGCTTTGTCTCGCAGGCGCAGCGCTTTGCCATCCAGCGGCGTCTCCAGCACAGTATCAATTAAGCGTTGCAGTACGGGTAACCAATCACTATCAATCTGCTCTTGCGCCATCAGCTCTGAGATGACTTGGGTATTGTGCTCTGATGTGGCTGGCTCGGTAAATTCCACCTCTTCAAACAGGGCATGCAAAAACGTGCCCGGACGGGCGCCGCGAGGGAAATTAAAAATGTTTTTCTCCACTTCCAGCACCGCGCTCTCATCTCGCTCCGCCGACGAGTCGATATCAAAGCCGCCGAGTTCCAAACTGGCATCGTACTCACTGTGCTGCGATCCTTGTTTGACCAAGGCAGAATAACTGGTCATGCGCCACAGACGATCAATCGGCGTGTGCAGCTCTCGCGCCGCAAGCGCACCAACGGGCTGCGCACTGGGCTGAAATTTTTCCTCCGGCAGCGGCAACGGCGCGCAAACTTCGATGCACGCCAGCGCCGTTTTTTGCTGCAACAGCGCCGCGGTGAGATCGGCAATACCGCCCTGTTGACCATTTTGCAACAGATAGCCCATGGCACTTTGATGTACCCCTGTCGGCTCTTTGGTCGAGCGACCATTGCGCAGCGGCGCGCTACCGATGAAACAGCCATACACGGCGCGGGTCAGCGCCACATAGATCAGGCGCAAATCTTCGGCCAAGCGCTCTTTGTCTGCCTGCTTTAACGCCGCTTCGTGGCGGGTGATATCCAACACCGTAGTGTCACTGTGCGCGTCGTAATATTTCGCTTCATTCGCCTCTCGGGCAGCAAAAACAAACGGCAGAAACACCAGATCGTATTCCAGCCCTTTCGATTTGTGGATGGTGACGATCTGCACCAAATTCCGTTCTGATTCCAAGCGCTGGATCTGCTCGTCACTGCCGCCCATGCCCATTTGTGCATCGCTAATCGCCTGCGCCAACCAGCGCAGCAAACCATGGTCACTGTCGAGCTCACCACTGGCTTGCTGCAACAGCTCACCAATGTGCATCAGGTCAGTTAGTACTCGCTCACCGTTCTCTTCACCGAGTAAGCGCTCTGCGACGTGGCGCTTAGCCATCACCGAACGCAGCATAGGCAGCACGCCACGCTGCTGCCACAGGCGACGGTACTCGCGAAATTCATTCAACGCCGTATCCCAAGCCAACTCGTCATTGTTCAGCGCATCAAGCGTGGCGGCGTCTAAAGCAAACAGCTCAGACGCCAGCGAAGCGCGCAGCGCGCGATCGTTGTCTGGGGTTAACACCGCTTGCAAAAGACGCTGGATGTCCTGCGCAACCGGGCTAAGAAAAACGCTGTCACGATTGGAGAGATAGACACTGGCGATGCCCTGCTCTGCCAATGCTTTTTTGATCAAACGTCCTTCACTCCCCGTTCTGACCAGCACCGCAATGTTGCCCGGCAAAATGGCTTTTCGCTCCTCTCCGCGCTGCAGCCAAGCATGGCCTTGTTGCGACTGGCTGAGCACTTGCTGAATTTGACTCGCGCTCGACGCGGCCATCACTTGCTGGTACTCGCCCTTGCTAACCGGGCCTTGCTGCGCCTCTTGTAACCAGTAAGTGAGCGCAGGTTGCTTTTGACCACCCATGATCCAAAAGCGATGCTCCGCCCCCGGGCTGGCGCTAACGGGCAGAAAGGGAATGTCTTGATCGTAGATAAACGGGCTATCCGGCCGTTGGAACACCTGATTAACCGCCTGCACCATCTCGGCACTCGATCGCCAGTTGGTACCAAGCGTATAGTGAGCACTCACTTGATTACGCGCTTTGATGTAGGTGAAGATGTCTGCACCACGAAAGCCGTAAATGGCCTGCTTAGGATCGCCAATCATAAACAGACCGCACTCGGGATGGTTGAGATAGATACGGCTGAAAATGCTGTATTGCAGCGGGTCGGTGTCCTGAAACTCGTCAATCATCGCCACCGGATAGAGGGTGCGAATTCGGCTGCCGAGCAAATCTTGCTCATCATTATCGATTGCTGCGGATAGCTGGGTGAGCAAGTCATCAAAAGAGAGCCACTGCTTCTGCATTTTGGCTTTCGCCAGCCAAGTGCGGCACTGCGCAATCGCATGAGCCAGCAGCGGCGCTTTTAAACTGATCGGCTGAGCAAGAAAGGCATCAATAGCGAGAAAAATCTCATGCTCGGGCACTACGCCCTGCGGCGTTTTCTCTGCCAGTTCGGTTTGTGAGAACTTGACCAACTTGTCCGGAAAATCGTAGCTGCTGGTTTCACTCGCTGCCCACTGATTGACGGTGGCAAGCCATTCAGGCAGCGATTTTTTGCTGTAACTGCGTTTATTGACATCGGACGCCGAAATCAAAGGCATGAGGTCGTCTTGCACCGCGCGCCAACGCGCTTTTAAATCGGCGATTTTTTCTAGATTGGCTTGATGCAATTCGGCCAAGCTGCCAGTCATCGGCGCTACTGTCAGTTTGAGCGGCGCGCCCGTTAAGTAGCGGCCAATCTCGGCGAGCAGTGCCGCTGGCGAGCTCCACAATTGGCGCACTTCCGCGGCCAAAGCCTGCGGTAAAGGATAGAAATTGCGTCGCCAGTAATCGGCGACCACCTGCGCTTTGAGCTGACTTTCATCGGTAACGAACTCATTGTTGAAACGACTACCAGACTCAAACGCGTTTTGCGACAACATGCGCTGACAAAAACCGTGAATGGTATACACCGCGGCCTCGTCCATTTGCCGTTCTGCTTGCAACAAGATCTGCGCGGCCTGACGATGATCATCAATCTCGGCCAACAGCGGCTTGATCACCGCATCATCACTTTGCCCACGGGCAAACGCCAATCTTGCGGCATGAATGCGCGCGCGGATGCGATCACGCAGTTCGGCCGTGGCCGCTTCGGTAAAAGTCACCACCAGAATTTGATCGACGGTTAACGGCACGCGGTGGCGGGTATCGTCACTGCCGTGACCGAGCAGCAAGCGCAAATAGAGGCCCGCGATGGTGAAGGTTTTGCCCGTTCCGGCAGACGCTTCAATCAAGCGCGCGCCATGCAAGGGAAACTGCATGGTGTGCAAAGGAATGGCGACAGGCTTGTCAGTCATCGGCGTAATATCTCCGGATTATCTGCTAATCGAACTGTGATCAAACATCAAAAATTCTATGAATAAATGCAAAGTGTATAAATATTAGGATGTTGTGAGATCTCACTCACGGAACCTCTGCACTGCTCTGGTTAGTATGCGCTTCATGAGCTCTGCCGTACTGTTAACGGTATTCTCCATCGAATCGTGGTCCCTCTGACCTCGTGGCCGTACAGCGAACGCCCTACACCAATAATGATTTTCTGGCGGCCACTCTACTCTTGCACTTTTCATCATCACCCGTACTGTCAAGACGCATCCTCGCCGTCAACCACACTGAGCCTTGCTCCTTGCAACACTAAACTACTGAGCAGACGAACTTCATGCGCCAGCGTTTCGTTCCACTGCGGCCAGATGCGCGCAATATAGACATCACTGCCCTCACCCGCGCCTAAAAAGCCATCGTTAAAGGTATCGGCCATTTTTTTGTGGGCTTTTTCTTGGTCATCAACCCACTGGCCGCGGTTAAAGCCAGCTTCAATCGCCGCCAAGGCGGTGTGCGGGAAATAGGCTAAGGGGCGATTCATCCCTTCGACAAACAGACGCACCAGCTCGGCAAGCAAGGCTTTGGCTTGCTCTGGTTGATCCTGCGCTGGGTAGATAAGATGCTGCACGCCCTCTTTGCGATCGTAACCAATCAGGTGTGTCGGCTGAGCCAAACCACTGGCGGACATCGCTAGGTGATCTATCCAGCCAGCCAAATAATCCTGTGCGCGGATCCGGCCACTGCGGTAACGTATCAAGCCACATTGATAGTGACGCGTTAACCAGCCCGTTAAGCGGATCGGCTTGCCTTCGCCCAGCAGATCAAAGCTCAAATCGATCTCGATGTCTTCCTGTTCGCGCACTGCGAGAAAGGTCAATTTGTCCACCAGCGCTTCTGCTTGAGCACGGTTAGCGGCAAACTCGATTTCACCAAAAGCTCCAACGGGCAAATGGCCGCAAGCTCGCTGCTGTTGTAAAAACTGTTCAATCACCGCTTGTGGATCTTGCTGAGCCACACTCGCTTCAAGCAAGCGGTCAAGGAGCTCATCACGCAATTGAAAGCTGCTGAGTCCGTCGAGAGTAAAAGGCTCATCATCTTCCATCACCGGAAGCGGCGGTTCAAACAGGACTTTTAAGCGGCGATTGAAAAAATACTGGACCGGCAAGCGCCAGAAACGTTGTAGCTCAACCAGATCCAGCTCGTAAGGAAAATTTATCCCCAACCAATAGTCATCCAATGCACGTAAAAATGCGCCGCGGCTTTGATTGAGTGAAGTTTGGCTTTGCAACTGCGCGGCCGGGATCCACTCTTTGGCGTAGCTGCTCATCTTACCTTGAAACGCGCTAGGGCTGAACGGCACCAAAGGATGATGAGTTTGTAAGCTGCGCACCAAACGCTCACCGGAAGCATCCACCGCCAGCGCTTCATCGCCCGCCAAACAGTAGTTTTGCTGGCAATATTCCAGCAGTTCAGAGACCAGCACCGAAGGCACCCGCTCGCTGTTATCTTGCACCGAGCGCCCCACATAGCTGATGTACAGTGTCTGCTGCGCAGAGAGCAAGGCTTCGAGGAACAGATAACGGTCGTCATCGCGGCGTGAGCGATCGCCCGGCCGAGCGCGGCCGTTCATCAGATCAAAGCCTTCCGGCGGCACCGTGCGCGGATAAACGCCATCGTTCATGCCGAGCAAACAAACGGTGCGAAACGGGATAGAACGCATCGGCATAAGAGTACAAAAGTTGACTTGTCCGGCGAGAAAACGTTGGCTGACCCGCGTGCCCGACAGTTTGTTGTGCAAGTATTCACTCACCACCGCCGGCGACAAGTCCGCGCTAAATGCGGCATCGCTCAACTGCTCTTTCAGTTGCGTTAAAGTGTCACGAATCGACTTAAGCGCCATTTCTCCATCCAGATCGACCTGAAAGAAATCATCCAGCAAGGCATTCAAAGCGTCACGCCAGCCATCCACTTGGAGGTTTTGCGCTAATTTGCTGCGATATTCGCTAATTTTTTGAATAAAATGGCTCAGTTTTCCTGCCAGCTCAGCACCCATTCCTTGCACCTCGTTGTAAGGTGCAATCAGACCGCTACGCGATTGAAATAAGCCCGCTGTGTCGGCCATGGCATAACCGAGCAACATGCGACGAATGCCAAACTGCCAGGTATTTTGCTCGGTTTGCGGCAGTTCGAACTCGCCGCCCGTGCGCTCATCCAGCCCCCAGCGAATGCCGGACGCTTCGACCCACTGCTTGGCTTGCAGAAAATCCTCATCACTGAGTGCGAAACGGCGCAAAATCGCCGGCGTTTCCAGAAGTTCGAGCAGTTCTGAGGCTAAACAGCGCGCTTGAGGTAAGTTCAGCAACTGTAGAAAAGCGCTCAAAATCGGGCTTTCCTGCGCGGCGCTGCGGTCTGAAATCGAATACGGAATGAAACGCTCGCCCGGCGCGTTACCAAACACCGCCTGAATAGCCGGGCTGTAGGCGTTGATGTCGGCTACCATGACGATAATGTCGCGCGGTTTTAGACTGGGATCAGCGTCAAACATCGCTAGCAAACGGTCGTGCAGCACTTCCACTTCCCGCATAGGGCTGTGGCAAACATGCAGTGACAATGACTGATCACCCAGTGAAACCACCTGTTTGTGCCCGCTATGGTCGAGTTGATGGTCGTCTTGGTGCTCTTCTAAATTAAGAATGTCCGCTTGCAACTGATGCAGCAGAGTATCGCGTTCCACCTCAACAAACGCTTCAATCTCATGGGATTCGAGCTGCGAGAGCAGATACAGGTTATCGCGCCCCAATTTGCCCATCGAGGCGAGCAAACTGTTACCAACCATTTGGCTATGCAGTTCATCGGCAAGATTATCTTCAATCGAGCCTTTCAACTGCCCATTTTCACCCAGCGCTTGTGAATGGTCTTGTTGCCACACTAGATGCTGACGATGCTTGGCCGCCAAGCGAGCGAGAAACTTGCGATCGCGCACGTCTCCCCAGTAGTAACGACAAGGGTTGGTGAACATCAGATGCACATCGATATGCTCTCCAAGCGCTTTAAGCGCATCGAGATAGCGCGGCGGCAGCGACGAAATACCAAACACAAACAGCCGTTCGGGCAGTTGTTCAAAAGTTGCCGATGACGCTTGCAGAGCGTGAATAAAGTCTTGATAGAGGTTGGCACGATGGTAGGGCGATTGCCCTAACGCCAAGGTGTGCTGATAAAGCGCCTGCCAAAGCGGCGCTTGCCAAGGGTGCTCATCCGCAATTTCCTCTACCGCTTGCCCTGCCTCCCACTTGGCGATCCACTCGGGACGATAGACCAAGTAACCATCGAAAATATCGGCGATTTTCTCGGCCAGCTGGTAGAGCCGACTATGGTCCTCATCTTGCTGTAAATAACGTGCTAATGGTTCGAACGCCGCTTGCCCTAGCATACTCGGTAGCAATTGCATCAGTTTCCAAGTCATGGCTTCTTTGTTAAATGCGCTGCGCTTGGGCACGTCCGGCAGCACCTTGGTAAACATCTCCCAGATAAACGTTGCCGGCAGCGGAAACTCAATATTCGCCGCTACACCAAACTCTTTGGCCAGCTCAATTTTTAGCCACTGCGACATGCCGGGGCTTTGAACCAAGATACGCTCTTGCGTGAACGGGTTTTGCAGCGGCTCTCGGCGGATCAGTTCCACCAACAGAGATTTAAGAACATCAACCTGATTGGAGTGATAAACAGTAAACAAAATAAGGCTTCCGAGCAGTAAGCGTGACTGTGCCTAAGCTTAACATATGCCTGCAAAATCAAGCACCGCTGTAACTCACTGATTTACTAAATGGTTATAACGCATTCCATACAAATTTCTTTAGCTGTCCAAGTGGACTGTAAAATATCACTGACACAGTGATACAAAGCGTGACATACCCCACAACTATTCCATATTAAAAAACACTATTTTATACTCTTCCGCTTTCCAATCTTGCAGAGGGCCATTTCGTATGCTGCGTAAACTGTCTGACAACAGCGCTTGGCTAGTCGCTTTTTTTGTCTGCTTTAGCCTGTTTCTGGCTCTGGCTTGCTATCCATTTTTGCTCCCAACCGATGCACAGCAAACGTTCAGCACTTTGCAAGTGTTCTATCTGATCGCCACTCAACTCGGCTGGCTGGGTTTGTTGGCCTTTTTGCTTGTGCTTTTAGCTCTGCCATTGACTTGGTTGCCAACTCATTGGTTTAGGGGTGGCGTAGTGCTGCTCGCAGCCCTCTTGTTAATCCTTTTGCAAGTGGACATTACCGTCTTTCAGCACTACAAGTTTCACATTAATGGCTTGCTGGTGCGTATGTTTGTCGACAGTGGCAGCGAAGTGTTTCATATCTCGTGGCTCAGTTGGGCACTTTTTATCTCCGAAATCGCCGTACTGCTGATCGGCTTAGCCGTGACTCTCCGGCTAACAGGCCGTTTAGCGCCACGGAAAAGCAAATATGCGATGGTGGCGGTGTGGTTTGCACTGCTCGTAAGTAGCCAAGCAATCCATGCTTACAAGAATGCCTTGTATGACAACGAAGTGAGCCAGTTCACCAGCAATTGGCCCCTGTACTACCCACTCACCGCGCGCTCTTGGATTTATCAGCACGGTTGGGTGGATGAAAAAGTGGCCGCCCGCAATCGAGTTGAGCTAAAAAATGTCACCAGCAGTCTATTGCACTACCCGTT